>NZ_JAUSXS010000001.1:0-762500 GCF_030816195.1 Pseudomonas sp. W4I3
TATTTTTCGACCACCCAAAACAAAACCCCTGTCTGCGTTAGCAAACAGGGGTTCTGGAATTTAATCTTGACGATGACCTACTCTCACATGGGGAAACCCCACACTACCATCGGCGATGCATCGTTTCACTGCTGAGTTCGGGATGGGATCAGGTGGTTCCAATGCTCTATGGTCGTCAAGAAATTCGGGTACTGAGTCGTGGCCAGACGGCCTCGCTTCAGCAAATTGGGTATGTAATAGAATTTGGTGTTTGTAAGCGTCGAACTTTCGGTTCATCTCGTCTTCACACACCGCAATCTGGTCTCTCTCGAGTCGCAAATTGCTTGGGTGTTATATGGTCAAGCCTCACGGGCAATTAGTATTGGTTAGCTCAACGCCTCACAGCGCTTACACACCCAACCTATCAACGTCGTAGTCTTCGACGGCCCTTCAGGGAACTCAAGGTTCCAGTGAGATCTCATCTTGAGGCTAGTTTCCCGCTTAGATGCTTTCAGCGGTTATCTATTCCGAACATAGCTACCCGGCAATGCCACTGGCGTGACAACCGGAACACCAGAGGTTCGTCCACTCCGGTCCTCTCGTACTAGGAGCAGCCCCTCTCAAATCTCAAACGTCCACGGCAGATAGGGACCGAACTGTCTCACGACGTTCTAAACCCAGCTCGCGTACCACTTTAAATGGCGAACAGCCATACCCTTGGGACCGGCTTCAGCCCCAGGATGTGATGAGCCGACATCGAGGTGCCAAACACCGCCGTCGATATGAACTCTTGGGCGGTATCAGCCTGTTATCCCCGGAGTACCTTTTATCCGTTGAGCGATGGCCCTTCCATACAGAACCACCGGATCACTAAGACCTACTTTCGTACCTGCTCGACGTGTCTGTCTCGCAGTCAAGCGCGCTTTTGCCTTTATACTCTACGACCGATTTCCGACCGGTCTGAGCGCACCTTCGTACTCCTCCGTTACTCTTTAGGAGGAGACCGCCCCAGTCAAACTACCCACCATACACTGTCCTCGATCCGGATAACGGACCTGAGTTAGAACCTCAAAGTTGCCAGGGTGGTATTTCAAGGTTGGCTCCACGCAGACTGGCGTCCACGCTTCAAAGCCTCCCACCTATCCTACACAAGCAAATTCAAAGTCCAGTGCAAAGCTATAGTAAAGGTTCACGGGGTCTTTCCGTCTAGCCGCGGATACACTGCATCTTCACAGCGATTTCAATTTCACTGAGTCTCGGGTGGAGACAGCGCCGCCATCGTTACGCCATTCGTGCAGGTCGGAACTTACCCGACAAGGAATTTCGCTACCTTAGGACCGTTATAGTTACGGCCGCCGTTTACCGGGGCTTCGATCAAGAGCTTCGCGTTAGCTAACCCCATCAATTAACCTTCCGGCACCGGGCAGGCGTCACACCCTATACGTCCACTTTCGTGTTTGCAGAGTGCTGTGTTTTTAATAAACAGTCGCAGCGGCCTGGTATCTTCGACCGGCATGAGCTTACGGAGCAAGTCCTTCACCCTCACCGGCGCACCTTCTCCCGAAGTTACGGTGCCATTTTGCCTAGTTCCTTCACCCGAGTTCTCTCAAGCGCCTTGGTATTCTCTACCCAACCACCTGTGTCGGTTTGGGGTACGGTTCCTGGTTACCTGAAGCTTAGAAGCTTTTCTTGGAAGCATGGCATCAACCACTTCGTCGTCTAAAAGACGACTCGTCATCAGCTCTCGGCCTTAGAATCCCGGATTTACCTAAGATTCCAGCCTACCACCTTAAACTTGGACAACCAACGCCAAGCTGGCCTAGCCTTCTCCGTCCCTCCATCGCAATAACCAGAAGTACAGGAATATTAACCTGTTTTCCATCGACTACGCTTTTCAGCCTCGCCTTAGGGACCGACTAACCCTGCGTCGATTAACGTTGCGCAGGAAACCTTGGTCTTTCGGCGTGGGTGTTTTTCACACCCATTGTCGTTACTCATGTCAGCATTCGCACTTCTGATACCTCCAGCAAGCTTCTCAACTCACCTTCACAGGCTTACAGAACGCTCCTCTACCGCATCACTTACGTGATACCCGTAGCTTCGGTGTATGGTTTGAGCCCCGTTACATCTTCCGCGCAGGCCGACTCGACTAGTGAGCTATTACGCTTTCTTTAAAGGGTGGCTGCTTCTAAGCCAACCTCCTAGCTGTCTAAGCCTTCCCACATCGTTTCCCACTTAACCATAACTTTGGGACCTTAGCTGACGGTCTGGGTTGTTTCCCTTTTCACGACGGACGTTAGCACCCGCCGTGTGTCTCCCATGCTCGGCACTTGTAGGTATTCGGAGTTTGCATCGGTTTGGTAAGTCGGGATGACCCCCTAGCCGAAACAGTGCTCTACCCCCTACAGTGATACATGAGGCGCTACCTAAATAGCTTTCGAGGAGAACCAGCTATCTCCGAGCTTGATTAGCCTTTCACTCCGATCCACAGGTCATCCGCTAACTTTTCAACGGTAGTCGGTTCGGTCCTCCAGTTAGTGTTACCCAACCTTCAACCTGCCCATGGATAGATCGCCCGGTTTCGGGTCTATTCCCAGCGACTAGACGCCCTATTAAGACTCGCTTTCGCTACGCCTCCCCTATTCGGTTAAGCTCGCCACTGAAAATAAGTCGCTGACCCATTATACAAAAGGTACGCAGTCACCCAACAAAGTGGGCTCCCACTGCTTGTACGCATACGGTTTCAGGATCTATTTCACTCCCCTCTCCGGGGTTCTTTTCGCCTTTCCCTCACGGTACTAGTTCACTATCGGTCAGTCAGTAGTATTTAGCCTTGGAGGATGGTCCCCCCATATTCAGACAAAGTTTCTCGTGCTCCGTCCTACTCGATTTCATGACTAAGAGATTTTCGCGTACAGGGCTATCACCCACTATGGCCGCACTTTCCAGAGCGTTCCGCTAATCTCAAAGCCACTTAAGGGCTAGTCCCCGTTCGCTCGCCACTACTAAGGGAATCTCGGTTGATTTCTTTTCCTCAGGGTACTTAGATGTTTCAGTTCCCCTGGTTCGCTCCATACACCTATGTATTCAGTGTAAGGTAACCATCTTATGATGGCTGGGTTCCCCCATTCAGACATCTCCGGATCAAAGTCTGTTTGCCGACTCCCCGAAGCTTTTCGCAGGCTACCACGTCTTTCATCGCCTCTGACTGCCAAGGCATCCACCGTATGCGCTTCTTCACTTGACCATATAACCCCAAGCAATCTGGTTATACTGTGAAGACAACATTCGCCGAAAATTCGAATTTCTCAGTTAAGAGAACTCACAAATTTTACCTTAGCCTGATCCGTTACCAGTGAAAGTAACGTTCAGTCTATCTTTCTATCACATACCCAAATTTTTAAAGAACGAACTAGTCAAAGACTAGAAATCAACATTCACCATCACAACGATGGAATGCTCATTTCTAAGCTTTATACCGACAGAAGCAGTAGTGGTGGAGCCAAACGGGATCGAACCGTTGACCTCCTGCGTGCAAGGCAGGCGCTCTCCCAGCTGAGCTATGGCCCCGTATTTCTACAGGCGTTTCCCACACAAAATTGGTGGGTCTGGGCAGATTCGAACTGCCGACCTCACCCTTATCAGGGGTGCGCTCTAACCAACTGAGCTACAGACCCAATTTCGGGCTGCTTCTTTCGTCTTCTTCAATGAATCAAGCAATTCGTGTGGGAACTTATGGAGCAGCTGATGTCGTCGATTAAGGAGGTGATCCAGCCGCAGGTTCCCCTACGGCTACCTTGTTACGACTTCACCCCAGTCATGAATCACACCGTGGTAACCGTCCTCCCGAAGGTTAGACTAGCTACTTCTGGTGCAACCCACTCCCATGGTGTGACGGGCGGTGTGTACAAGGCCCGGGAACGTATTCACCGCGACATTCTGATTCGCGATTACTAGCGATTCCGACTTCACGCAGTCGAGTTGCAGACTGCGATCCGGACTACGATCGGTTTTGTGGGATTAGCTCCACCTCGCGGCTTGGCAACCCTCTGTACCGACCATTGTAGCACGTGTGTAGCCCAGGCCGTAAGGGCCATGATGACTTGACGTCATCCCCACCTTCCTCCGGTTTGTCACCGGCAGTCTCCTTAGAGTGCCCACCATTACGTGCTGGTAACTAAGGACAAGGGTTGCGCTCGTTACGGGACTTAACCCAACATCTCACGACACGAGCTGACGACAGCCATGCAGCACCTGTCTCAATGTTCCCGAAGGCACCAATCTATCTCTAGAAAGTTCATTGGATGTCAAGGCCTGGTAAGGTTCTTCGCGTTGCTTCGAATTAAACCACATGCTCCACCGCTTGTGCGGGCCCCCGTCAATTCATTTGAGTTTTAACCTTGCGGCCGTACTCCCCAGGCGGTCAACTTAATGCGTTAGCTGCGCCACTAAGAGCTCAAGGCTCCCAACGGCTAGTTGACATCGTTTACGGCGTGGACTACCAGGGTATCTAATCCTGTTTGCTCCCCACGCTTTCGCACCTCAGTGTCAGTGTTGGTCCAGGTGGTCGCCTTCGCCACTGGTGTTCCTTCCTATATCTACGCATTTCACCGCTACACAGGAAATTCCACCACCCTCTACCACACTCTAGTCAGTCAGTTTTGAATGCAGTTCCCAGGTTGAGCCCGGGGATTTCACATCCAACTTAACAAACCACCTACGCGCGCTTTACGCCCAGTAATTCCGATTAACGCTTGCACCCTCTGTATTACCGCGGCTGCTGGCACAGAGTTAGCCGGTGCTTATTCTGTCGGTAACGTCAAAACAATCACGTATTAGGTAACTGCCCTTCCTCCCAACTTAAAGTGCTTTACAATCCGAAGACCTTCTTCACACACGCGGCATGGCTGGATCAGGCTTTCGCCCATTGTCCAATATTCCCCACTGCTGCCTCCCGTAGGAGTCTGGACCGTGTCTCAGTTCCAGTGTGACTGATCATCCTCTCAGACCAGTTACGGATCGTCGCCTTGGTGAGCCATTACCTCACCAACTAGCTAATCCGACCTAGGCTCATCTGATAGCGCAAGGCCCGAAGGTCCCCTGCTTTCTCCCGTAGGACGTATGCGGTATTAGCGTCCGTTTCCGAACGTTATCCCCCACTACCAGGCAGATTCCTAGGCATTACTCACCCGTCCGCCGCTCTCAAGAGAAGCAAGCTTCTCTCTACCGCCCGACTTGCATGTGTTAGGCCTGCCGCCAGCGTTCAATCTGAGCCATGATCAAACTCTTCAGTTCAAACATCTTTGGGTTTTTAAGAAACCCTAAACTTGGCTCAGCAATCGTTGGTTACATCTTTGATTTCTCGCGGAGTAACTTGTGATGCTGATAATCTTGTTGACTATCAGTCTGACTCCACAAGCACCCACACGAATTGCTTGATTCAGTTGTTAAAGAGCGGTTGGTTAAGACCTTTCGTCTCAACCGAGGCGCGCATTCTACAGCAGCCTCATTTGCTGTCAAGTGGTTATTTTCAGAAGTTTTCGAAGAATTCTTCAACAACTTCAACCACTTGCGCTTGCGATCTCTCGTAAGCGGGAGGCGAATTCTACAGCGTTACACGCTGCTGTCAACACCTTTTTTTCAACTTCCTTTTGGCTTCGATGAACTGAAGCAACCTGCTGCCGAAACCTACTTAACTCATTGTTTACCAAGGAGTTTTCCGTTTCGACTGCGCCGGAAGTGGGGCGAATTATAGAGAGATATAATTCGCCGTCAAGCACTAATTGAAGACTTATTCGGATTTGAGCGTAATACGCGCAAATGCCTTCTTCCCCGCCTGGCAAACGTGAGTCGCGCCTAGCTCGTATATAAAGGTGCGATCAACCACCTCACCATCTATACGCACACCGCCCGAACCGAGAAGATCACGCGCAACCGCTGAGTTCTTCACGAGGCCCGCCTTATTAAGGACGGCAGCGATCGGCATTGCTTCAGCCGCAGTCAGCTCGATCTCCGGGAGGTCGTCCGGCAACTCGCCATCCTTCATCCGATTACCCGCCGCACGGTGAGCATTGGCCGCAGCCTCTTCACCATGAAAGCGCGCCACGATCTCTTCGGCCAGCTTGATCTTCACATCACGCGGATTGGCACCCGCCTCGACATCAGCACGCAACGCATTGATCTCATCCATCGAGCGAAAGCTCAGCAATTCGAAGTAACGCCACATCAACGAATCCGGAATGGAAACCAGCTTGCCGTACATCACGCCAGGCGCTTCCTGAATACCTACATAGTTACCCAGGGACTTGGACATCTTCTTGACGCCATCCAACCCCTCCAGCAACGGCATGGTCAAAATGCACTGAGCCTCCTGACCGTATGCACGCTGCAGCTCACGCCCCATCAGCAGGTTGAACTTCTGATCCGTGCCACCGAGCTCAACGTCCGCACGTAACGCCACCGAGTCATACCCCTGGACCAACGGGTACAGAAACTCATGGATCGCGATCGGCTGGTTGGTGGAGTAGCGCTTGTCGAAGTCATCGCGCTCAAGCATGCGCGCGACGGTGTACTGCGACGTCAGGCGAATGAAATCCGCTGGCCCCATCTGGTCCATCCAGGTGGAGTTGAATGCTACCTCGGTCTTGGCCGGATCAAGAATTTTGAATACCTGGGTCTTGTAGGTCTCGGCGTTATCGAGGACCTGCTCGCGAGTCAGCGGCGGACGGGTTGCGCTCTTGCCGCTCGGGTCGCCGATCATCCCGGTAAAGTCACCGATAAGAAAGATGACCTGATGACCCAACTCCTGGAACTGACGCAGCTTATTAATAAGCACGGTATGGCCAAGGTGCAGATCCGGCGCGGTTGGGTCGAAGCCAGCCTTAATACGCAGGGGCTGGCCACGCTTGAGCTTTTCGACCAGCTCAGCCTCGACCAACAGTTCTTCCGCACCACGTTTTATCAGCGCTAGCTGCTCTTCAACCGACTTCATAACAGACCCGCAAGGCTCAGATTCAAAAGGGAACCAACCATACAAGATCAGGGACTAATTACAAGTTTTGCCCTGCGCACGGACACCATTGCGCAAGCCCAGCGTTCGCGAGCTTGCACCACAGATGATTTGGTTATATTTTATACAGTTATTTCATCTTCATCATGTCATTCATCTTTTCCATTTCATCTTCAAAGTCAAAATACCTATGACCACTGAACCGTCTAAAGCGCCGCCGCTTTACCCGAAGACCCACCTGCTCGCCGCAAGTGGTATCGCCGCCCTACTCAGCCTGGCACTCCTGGTATTCCCTTCCAGTGACGTAGAAGCCAAACGAACATCCCTAAGCCTCGACTTGGAAAGCCCTGTTGAGCAACTGACACAAGATCAAGACGCTTCAGACGCGCAACAAGCCACAAATACTCCTAGCGAGTCTCCGTTCGCGCAGATCGAAAACACGCCCGAGGCAACTCAGGAAGCCATCCAGGAAAAGCCCGCAGAAGTCGCTAGCAAGAACCCTCAGCATCGCGAAGTCATCGTTAGCAAAGGTGACACACTCTCAACGCTGTTTGAAAAGGTCGGATTGCCCGCGGCCACCGTCAATGACGTCCTGGCCACCGATAAGCAAGCCAAGCAATTCACCCAGCTCAAGCATGGCCAGAAGCTTGAGTTCGAGCTGACGCCCGACGGCCAGCTGAACAACCTGCACACCAATGTCAGCGACCTTGAAAGCATCAGCCTGAGCAAGAGCGCCAAGGGTTTTGCCTTCAATCGCATCACCACCAAGCCGGTCATGCGCTCCGCCTACGTACATGGCGTGATCAATAGCTCACTGTCGCAGTCCGCCGCCCGTGCAGGTCTGTCCCACAGCATGACCATGGACATGGCCAGCGTCTTTGGCTACGACATCGACTTCGCCCAGGACATTCGCCAGGGTGATGAATTCGATGTGATCTACGAACAGAAAGTCGCCAATGGCAAAGTCGTTGGCACAGGCAACATTCTCTCCGCGCGCTTCACCAACCGCGGCAAGACCTACACCGCAGTGCGTTACACCAACAAACAGGGCAACACCAGCTACTACACCGCTGATGGCAATAGCATGCGCAAGGCGTTCATCCGTACGCCAGTGGACTTTGCTCGTATTAGCTCGCGTTTCTCCATGGGTCGCAAGCATCCAATTCTGAACAAAATTCGCGCCCACAAAGGTGTCGACTATGCCGCACCGCGTGGCACGCCAATCAAGGCAGCGGGCGACGGCAAGGTCCTGTTGGCCGGGCGTCGCGGCGGTTATGGCAATACGGTGATCATCCAGCACGGCAACACCTACCGCACCCTGTATGGCCACATGCAAGGATTTGCCAAGGGCGTGAAAACCGGTGGTAACGTGAAGCAGGGTCAAGTGATCGGCTATATCGGCACGACCGGCCTCTCCACCGGGCCGCACTTGCACTATGAATTCCAGGTCAACGGTGTACACGTTGATCCTCTGGGTCAGAAACTGCCAATGGCCGACCCGATCGCCAAGGCAGAGCGGGCGCGCTTCATGCAACAAAGCCAACCGCTGATGGCCCGCATGGATCAGGAACGCACCACCCTGCTGGCTTCGGCGAAGCGTTAAGGCATGCCGCGCTATATCGGTGTGATGTCCGGGACCAGCCTCGATGGCCTGGATATCGCCCTCATCGAGCAGAATGCGGCGATCAGCCTGATCGCCACTCACTACATCCCGATGCCTGTCGCCCTGCGCGCCGAGCTGCTGAGTCTGTGCGCCAGCGGCCCGGATGAAATCGCCCGTTCGGCAATCGCCCAGCAGTCGTGGGTGGCACTCGCCGCTCAGGGCATCCATGCCTTGCTGGAACAGCAAAACCTCAAGCCCGAGAACATCCGCGCGATTGGCAGCCATGGGCAGACCATCCGCCATGAACCTGCACGGGGCTTTACGGTGCAGATCGGCAACCCGGCGTTGCTCACCGAGCTGACCGGCATCACCGTGGTCAGCGATTTCCGCAGCCGCGACGTCGCCGCAGGCGGTCAGGGCGCGCCCTTGGTGCCAGCCTTCCACGAGGCACTGTTCGGTGAAAGTACCGGCCACCGCGCCGTGTTGAATGTCGGAGGGTTCAGCAACCTGAGCCTGATAGAAACCGGCAAGCCTGTATCGGGCTTCGACTGCGGCCCTGGCAATGTGTTACTGGACGCGTGGATTCATGACCAGCGCGGTGAGCACTTTGATCGTGACGGGCAATGGGCGGCCACTGGCAAGGTTCAGCCGCAGTTACTCAACGCGCTGCTCAGCGACCCTTTTTTCGCGACCAAAGGCCCGAAGAGCACCGGACGGGAAGTTTTCAACCTGCGCTGGCTGCAGCAACACCTCGGCGCGCTGCCGGCGTTTCTTCCTCAGGATGTGCAAGCCACATTGCTGGAGCTGACCTGCCTGACCATCGTCGAATCGTTGCAAAGCGCTCAACCCCACACCGAAACCCTGTTGATCTGCGGCGGTGGCGCCCATAACGGTACGCTGATGAAACGATTGGCCGCGCTGCTACCGTCCACACGGGTGAGCAGCACTGCGGTTTATGGCGTAGACCCGGACTGGGTGGAAGCGATGGCCTTCGCCTGGCTGGCCCATTGCTGCCTCGAAGGCATCGCCGCGAACCGCCCCAGCGTCACAGGTGCTCGCGGGCTGCGCGTGCTGGGCGCGATCTACCCCGCTTGATCCCAGACAGCAAAACGCCGCTTGGCCTATCAAAGCCAAGCGGCGTTTTTGTCTGCGTACTGACCAGGCTTTCGATCAGATCGAGAACGAAGACCCGCAACCACAGGTCGTCGTGGCGTTAGGGTTCTTGATCACGAAACGCGACCCCTCAAGCCCTTCCTGATAATCCACCTCAGCGCCAGCCAAGTACTGGAAGCTCATCGGATCCACAACCAGGCTCACGCCCTCGCGCTCAACGATGGTGTCGTCATCGGCCACATCTTCATCGAAGGTAAAACCGTACTGAAACCCTGAACAACCGCCGCCCGTAACGAATACGCGCAGCTTCAAGCGATCATTACCCTCTTCATCGACCAGGCTCTTCACCTTGTGCGCAGCACCGTGGGTAAATTGCAAAGCCGTGGGGGTGAAGGATTCAACGCTCATGCTGATAATCTCCCGGCGTAACGCCGCCATATGCGTAATGGCCGGTATTATCCGCTTCTCCTAGAAAAGCGGTCAACTATTATGGGGGACAGTGGCAAGCTTCAAGCTTTTAGCTTCAAGCTTGGCGCTGACGACTTGAAGCTTGCCGCTGCCCTTAAGGCAACATACCCGCGTGGGACAAGCCCAACTTCTCATCCAGACCAAACAGGATGTTCATGTTCTGCACCGCCTGGCCCGATGCGCCCTTGACCAGGTTATCGATCACCGACAGCACCACCACCAGGTCGCCATCCTGCGGACGATGTACCGCAATCCGGCATACGTTGGCACCGCGCACGCTGCGGGTTTCAGGATGGCTGCCTGCTGGCATCACGTCGACGAACGGCTCGTTGGCGTAACGCTTTTCGAACAATGCCTGCAGGTCTACCGAGCGGTCGACAATGGTCGCGTACAAAGTGGAGTGAATCCCGCGGATCATCGGCGTCAGGTGCGGTACGAAGGTCAGACCCACGTCCTTACCCGCAGCACGGCGCAGCCCCTGACGAATTTCAGGCAGGTGGCGATGCCCTTTGACGGCATAAGCTTTCATGCTTTCCGACGTCTCGGAGTACAGCGAGCCCACCGCAGCACCGCGACCGGCGCCGCTGACGCCCGACTTGCAGTCCGCGATCAAACGCGAGGCATCCGCCAAGCCGGCTTCCAGCAGCGGCAGGAAACCCAACTGGGTCGCAGTCGGATAGCAACCCGGCACCGCAATCAGGCGCGCCTGCTTGATCTGCTCACGGTTGACTTCCGGCAAGCCGTACACAGCCTCCCCCAGCAACTCCGGCGCGCCGTGCGGCTGGCCGTACCACTTGGCCCACTCATCGGCATCCTGCAGGCGGAAGTCCGCGGACAGATCGATAACCTTGGTGCCCGCCGCCAGCAGCTCACCGGCCAACGCGTGCGCAACCCCGTGCGGCGTGGCGAAGAACACCACATCACAGGCGCCCAAGGTGTTGATGTCAGGCACACTGAACGCCAAGCCGTCGTAGTGGCCCCGCAGGTTCGGGTACATATCGGCCACGGCCAGGCCAGCCTCGGAGCGTGAAGTGATGACCACCACCTCAGCCTGCGGATGCTGAGCCAACAGACGCAGCAATTCGACACCGGTGTAACCCGTGCCGCCGACGATACCGACCTTGACCATAAACCTGCCCTCAACGAACCCACTGGAAAGCCGTCGATAATAGGGGCCGCATCGTCCTGCGACAACCGCCAACGTGACGTATGGGCGCATGAACTACTACTATCTTCGCTACCGTGAACCTGGGAATAACTAAAAATGCTTTATCTATGGGTCAAAGCCTTTCATATCGTCAGCATCGTCTGCTGGTTTGCCGGGCTGTTCTACTTACCACGCCTGTTTGTCTATCACGCGCAGAGCGAAGACACCGTCAGCAAGGAGCGTTTCAGCGTCATGGAGCGCAAGCTGTACCGCGGCATCATGGGCCCGGCGATGGTTGCCACACTGGTCTTCGGCATCTGGATGCTGGCGCTCAACCCCGGCATTTTCCAATCGGGCGCGTGGATCCACGCCAAGCTCACCCTGGTCGTCCTGCTGATCGGTTACCACCACATGTGCGGTGCCCAGGTGAAACGCTTCGCCCGTGGCGAAAACACCCGCAGCCATGTCTTTTATCGCTGGTTCAATGAAGTGCCCGTTCTGATATTGCTGGCTATCGTAATTTTGGTCGTGGTCAAACCGTTTTAACGTCACTTACTCGGGGAACTTCCAATGTCGCTGCCTGCCCTGCTTGAACAACGTCTGCGCCTGCCGGTGGTGGCTGCGCCGATGTTTCTGATTTCCAACCCGCAACTGGTATTGGCCTGCTGCCGTAACGGAGTGGTCGGCAGTTTCCCGGCGCTCAACCAACGTGAAAGCAGCGGCTTCAAGGCCTGGCTGGAGGAAATCGAAGCGGGCCTGGCGCTGCTGGATAACCCCGCACCTTATGCCGTGAACCTGATCGTGCACAACAGCAACCCACGGTTGGAAGCCGACCTGGCTATCTGCGTGGAACACAAAGTGCCCATCGTCATCACCAGCCTCGGCGCGGTGAAGGAACTGGTCGATGCCGTGCACAGCTATGGGGGCCTGGTATTTCATGACGTCACCACGCGTCGCCATGCGGAAAAAGCCGCTGAAGCGGGCGTCGATGGCTTGATTGCAGTCGCTGCCGGCGCCGGTGGTCATGCCGGCACCTGGAGCCCCTTCGCGCTGGTTGCCGAGATACGCCAGTTCTTCGACAAAACCTTGCTGCTGGCCGGCTGTCTCAACCACGGCCGGGAAATTCTCGCCGCCCAACTGCTCGGCGCGGACCTGGCGTATTTCGGTACGCGCTTTATCGGCACTACCGAAAGCCACGCACCGGATGCGTATAAAGAGATGCTGCTCACATCGCGCGCCGCCGACATCGTGCACACTCCGGCTGTTTCCGGCGTACCTGCAAGCTTCATGCGTCAGAGCCTGGAAAATGCCGGTTTTGATCTTGCTGCCCTTCAAGGAAAAGGTGAGGTCAATTTCGGCTCCAAGCTCAAACCGTTGAGTGATGAGGCCAAAGCATGGAAGACTGTATGGTCTGCCGGCCAAGGCGTCGGTGAGATCCATGATTTGCCCGGCGTGGATGAACTCGTTGCGCGCCTGGATGCGGAATACCGCAAGGCACGCGAAACCGCGGCGCAATTGCGCTGGCCACGTTGACCCGAATGCCAGGCCTTCTGATTGGAAGGCCTGTATACCCCCTCCCTGATTAGTGACAAGGATGCCCGCATGAGCGACAGCCGTTTCAAGATTGTGTTTGATGGAGCCTTGCGCCCGGGTGTCGAAAGCACCACTGCCAAACTGAACCTCGCCGAGCTGTTCAAGAGCGATGTCGACGCGATCGAAAAACTTTTCACCGGCCGCCCGGTCGCGCTCAAGCGCGATCTGTCCCGCCCGGACGCCGAAACCTATCTCACCGCCTTGCAGAACGCTGGTATCGAGGCACGTATCGAAGCCGAACAACCCGTAGCTTTCAGCCTGGCCGAAACCCACGAAACCGGCTCGTCTGCCTCGGACTTCTCGCGCGACGCCGCATCGCCTTATGCACCGCCACGCGCCGCCGTCGGTGAGGACTTGCCAGAGCACTCCACGCTCAAGGTCTTCACCATCCACGGGCGTATCGGCCGCCTGCGCTATCTCGCCTGGACACTGGCACTGACCGTCGCGATGCTTGTAGCTGCGGGCATCATCAGTACCGTGGGGTTCGCGGTGGCCACGGCCTCCCCGACGATTGCGATCATTCTCGGCTCGCTGCTGGGTTTCGCGCTGTTTGTTGCGCTCGTCGTCGTGAGCGTGCAAATCGGTGTGCAGCGGCTGCATGACCTGGGCTGGTCTGGCTGGCTGTACCTGCTGAACCTGGTTCCACTGGTAAACAGCGTTTTTCCTCTTCTGCTGCTGGTATTGCCGGGTAACACCGGCGCCAACCAATACGGTGCCCCGCCTCCGCGCAACTCCACCGCCGTTAAAATCCTCGCGTCGTTGTGGCTGGCGTTCATCCCATTGATGCTCATCATCGTGGTAACCCTGGGCATGAACGGCTACCTGGACCAGCTCGAAGCCAACATGGACAGCGGCTATGAAAGCAGCTCCATCACCACCGATGAAGATGGCGACCAAAGCGTCATCGTCGATGAAGAAGCCGCGCAAAGTGCTGACGATGCGGCCGAACCTGTAGACTCTCCAGAACAGTGAAGAAACGCCCGCCGCCTGTGACGCCTCTGTCACAGGCCCGGCGGCGTTGCGATGGAGAAAGGCATGACCCGTTACGCTCTGATCACCGGTGCCTCCAGCGGTATCGGCCTGGCTCTGGCCGAAGCCCTGGCTCGCCGTGGCCGCAGCTTGATTCTGGTGGCCCGCCAGCGTGATCAGTTGGAAAGCATTGCGATCGAATTGACTCAGCGTTTCGGCGTCGAGGTGCTGTTTCGTGCCTGTGATCTGGGCGAGCCGCTGCGGTTGTCAGGCTTTTTGCTGGAACTTGAGGAAGGTGAACGGCAGATCGACCTGCTGGTCAACTGCGCCGGTATTGGCACCAGTGGGCCGTTCCTGGCTCAGGACTGGATGACCGAGCAGGACCTGATCGAAGTCAACATCCTCGCCCTGACCCGCATGTGCCATGCGCTGGGCAACGCCATGGCGCTGCAGGGCGGCGGGCAGATCCTCAATGTGGCTTCGGTCGCAGCTTTCCAGCCAGGCCCGTGGATGAGTAGCTATTACGCGAGCAAAGCCTATGTACTGCACTTCTCCGAAGGCTTGCGCGAGGAACTGAAAACCTGCGGCATCAAGGTCTCGGTACTGTGCCCAGGCCCCACGCGCACCGCCTTCTTCGGTACCGCGCAGATGGACACGGCGAAACTCGACCGCAGCCAACAGTTGATGAGCCCCGAAGAAGTCGCGCTCTACACGGTGCGGGCGCTGGAAAAGAACAAGGCGATCATCATTCCCGGGCGCCGCAACCGCTGGCTGACCTTCAGCCCACGCCTGAGCCCGCGCTGGCTGACCCGCAAAATTGCCGGCGCCATCAACAAGGCCTATTGCCCGCGTTGAGCGCCTGAGTACACTCACCCTCACTTTCACAATGGAGAAACAGCTGTGGATACTCTGTTCACCAAGATCATCAACCGGGAAATACCCGCGAACATCATCTATGAAGATGACCAGGTACTCGCTTTCCACGATATCGCCCCGCAGGCGCCGGTGCATTTTCTGGTTATCCCGAAAAAACCCATTCGCACCCTCAATGACCTGACCGAAGACGACAAAGCCCTGGCCGGGCATATTCTGTTCACGGCCCAGCGCCTGGCAGTGGAGCAAGGCTGCGAAAAAGGCTTCCGCGTGGTGATGAACTGCAACGAAGACGGCGGGCAGACCGTTTACCACATTCACATGCATGTGCTGGGTCAGCGCCAGATGAACTGGCCGCCGGGCTGAGTGCACCGGGGCAAATTGACTCAGCGCAAACGCGACGTCCTCTCTTGCGGTAAACTGACCACCGAGATTCTTCCCGGAGGTCAGCATGACTACCCAACGTCACTACTCGCCGATTGACCGTCTGTTACTGCAAGCCGATACGGCCATGCGTACGCTGCTGCCGTTCAGTGGCCAACCGTACCGTCCGTCACCCGCCATCGTGCAGCCAGAGGCACAGATGAGCGAGACCGAGACCCGCCATGTCGCCGGCCTGATGCGCATCAACCATACCGGTGAAGTCTGCGCCCAGGCGTTGTACCAAGGCCAGGCCCTGACCGCCAAGTTACCGCAGGTACGCGCGGCCATGGAGCATGCGGCCGAGGAAGAGATTGACCACCTGGCCTGGTGTGAACAACGCATTCGCCAGCTCGGCAGTCATCCCAGCGTGCTGAACCCGCTGTTTTATGGTTTGTCGTTCGGTATTGGCGCCGCTGCCGGCCTGATCAGCGACAAGGTCAGCCTTGGATTTGTCGCAGCGACCGAGCGTCAGGTCTGCAAGCACCTGGACGAACACCTTGAACAGCTGCCGGCCGAGGACGAAAAGTCCCGGGCCATTCTTGAGCAGATGCGCAGTGACGAAGAACACCACGCTGAAAGCGCACTGGATGCCGGCGGCTTCCGTTTTCCTGCGCCGGTAAGATTCGGTATGAGCATGCTGGCCAAGGTCATGACCAAGAGTACTTACCGCATCTGAAGCTTCACCCTCTGTAGGAGCGAGCTTGCTCGCGAAAAACCTGAGAACGTCGCGTAAAATCAGACACGCTGCGTTTTCGTTAACGCTCTTCGCGAGCAAGCTCGCTCCTACAGGGTTTTCGTCGATCAGTCGAGCTCGATGATCTCGTAATCATGGGTAATGGCCACACCGGCCGCGCCCAGCATGATCGACGCCGAGCAATACTTCTCGGCCGACAGCTCGATAGCCCGCTTGACCTGCGCTTCCTTCAGCGCCCGACCCTTGACCACAAAATGCATATGGATCTTGGTAAATACCTTGGGATCTTCAGTCGCGCGCTCGGCCTCAAGAAAGGCTTCGCAGCTTTCCACAGCCTGGCGGGACTTTTTCAGGATACTGACCACATCGAAATTGCTGCAACCGCCAACACCCAGCAGCAGCATTTCCATCGGGCGTACACCCAGGTTGCGGCCACCGGCTTCCGGCGGGCCGTCCATGACCACTACATGGCCACTGCCCGATTCACCGAGGAACATGGCTTCGCCCGCCCATTGGATGCGTGCCTTCATCGCCCAGACTCCACTGCTAAAAAAGGGTCGCCAGCTTAGCACAAGGCCCCGCAGCAGCAGCGCACGGCATGAAAACGATCAATAACAGCGTTTGCCGGTGAAATACGCTAATCGAGTCAGAATGTGTCTGGTAAGCTGGCGCCAAATCAATGGCGCATTGCCATCGTTCGTACAGCGTGCCTCAATGCCGGCGTCGCTGATAAAAACAAATCCAACCACATCGTGCAGTCTTTCGGGATACAACCATGGTTGCTCTTACTCCCACGCCCAAGATCAAGAACCTCGACAAGCTGCTGATGCATTGCCAGCGCCGGCGTCATCCGGCCAAGCACAACATCATTTGCGCGGGCGAGCGCTCCGAAACACTGTTCTTCATCATCAAGGGCTCGGTCACCATTCTGATCGAGGACGAAGACGGTCGCGAAATGATCATTGCCTACCTCAACACCGGGGATTTTTTTGGCGAGCTGGGGCTGTTCGAACAGGCCGGCAAGGAGCAACAGCGCAGCGCCTGGGTGCGTACCAAGGTGGAATGCGAAGTGGCCGAGATCAGCTACACAAAATTTCGCGAACTGGCCCAACATGATCCGGACATTCTGTACGCCTTGAGCGGGCAGATCGCCCAGCGCCTGCGCGATACCACGCGCAAGGTCGGTGATCTGGCGTTCTTCGATGTGACCGGGCGTGTCGCTCGCTGCCTGCTGGAGCTGTGCAAGCAGCCCGACGCCATGACTCACCCCGATGGGATGCAGATCAAGGTCACGCGCCAGGAAATCGGACGCATCGTAGGCTGTTCGCGGGAAATGGTCGGTCGTGTGCTCAAGGATCTGGAAGAGCGCAACCTGGTGCACGTCAAAGGCAAGACGATGGTGGTGTTCGGCACCCGTTAGCCTGGCAGGAAGCCTGCCAACATCTGACGGTACAGGGTGTCGAGCCGGCCCATCGCGTCCGGCACGGCAAAGGCTTCGTGCAGCGCGATATGGCTCTCGGCGCGCACGCGCTGTTCCAGGCCACAGGCTTGATTGAAACGATTGACCGCCGTAATCAACGCGTCGCGATCGTTATCCAGCAGTAAAGCACCGTGCACCAACCCTACCGGGCGACCACCGCTCTGCCGCCAGCGCTGGGCCGTGCCGACCATTTTGCGGCCGTTAAGATTGACGTTGTAACGACCGTCGCAGAACGCACCGTCGATTTCACCGACAGATGCCTCTCCGCCCAATTCAATCAGCAAGTCGCAGATAGGCTGGCACAAGCGCTGATAGCCGGTTTCGATACGCCCTTGATCACCCTCACTGCGCGGCGGCGCGTAGACCAGGGCGATATTGACCGTCGCGGCGGACTGCGGCACCGGCTCGCCGCCGGTTTCGCGCAACAACACCGGCCAGCCGGCCTCTGCCGAAACTTGGCTGGCCGCTTCAAAGGCCGGCAATCGGCTCAAACGGCGCGGCATGACCAGGGCTTGATCGTTGGGCTGCCAGAACAACAGCCCGAATTCCCGCTCGCCCGCGCAGACGGCGGCCAGCAAATCCTGCTCGGCGGCAAGGCCTGCTTCGACGGTCAACGACATTGGCTGGATCACTGTGCACCCACCTAGCTGAATAAACACAAAACCAAATGTGGGAGGGGGCTTGCTCCCGATAGCGGAGTGCCTGTCAGTACATCGACAACTGATACACCGCAATCGGGGGCAAGCCCCCTCCCACATATTGATCACATTTCAAATCAGTTCAGTCGAGAGTCGAACCGCTGACCGCCACACCACGCTCCGGGAAGAACAGACGCTGCAGTTCCGCCCCTGGGTTCTCGGCGCGCATGAACGTTTCGCCGACCAGAAAGGAATACACTTCGCTGATTTCCATCAGTTCCACATCGGCGCGGTTGACGATGCCACTCTCAGTGATCACCAGGCGATCACGCGGAATGCGTGGCAGCAGGTCGAGGGTGGTTTCCAGGCTGACGTCGAAGGTGTGCAGGTTACGGTTGTTGACGCCTACCAGCGGTGTATCGAGGGTTTTCAGCGCACGTTCCAGCTCGTCGCCGTCATGCACTTCGACCAATACATCCAGACCGACACTTTTGGCAACGGCTGCCAGCTCGGCCAGCTTCACGTCGTCCAGTGCCGAAACGATCAGCAGCACGCAATCGGCGCCCAGGGCGCGCGCTTCGACGATCTGGTAGGGATCAACCATGAAGTCCTTGCGAATCACCGGCAACTTGCACGCGGCGCGTGCCTGCTGCAGGAACAGGTCGGAACCCTGGAAGTAATCGATATCGGTCAGTACGGACAGGCATGTCGCCCCACCCTTCTCATAGCTGACGGCGATTTCCTGCGGCACGAAGTGCTCGCGGATCACGCCTTTGCTCGGTGAGGCCTTCTTGATCTCGGCGATCACCGCCGGCTGCTTCTTCCTGGCCTGATCGAGCAAGGCCTTGGCAAATCCTCGCGGGGCATCAGCTGCTTTCGCTTGGGCTTCCAGCTCGGCCAGGCTCACACGGGCGCGGCGCTCGGCGACTTCTTCGGCCTTGCGCGCCAGGATTTTCTCCAGAACGGTCGGAACACTCATGCTTCATTCTCCATCTTGAATACGGCGGTGAATGCTCCGAGTTCTTCAAGTTTCTCGCGAGCCAGACCGGTGTGCAGCGCATCGTGGGCCAAGGCGACACCTTCTTTAAGACTATAGGCGTGGTCGGCTGCGTAAAGTGCCGCGCCAGCATTCAGCACAATCATCTCTGCGGCTTTTTGACCGTTCTCGGTCTTGCGCCGCCCCAACGCATCGCGAATCAATTCCAGCGAGGCCGCCGGGCTTTCCACCGCCAGGCCGTGCAGGCTCTGGCTCTTCATGCCCAGGTCTTCGGGCTCGACCCAGTACTCGGTGACCTGGTCATTCTTCAACTCCGCCACGAAGGTCGGTGCCGCCAGGCTGAATTCGTCCAAGCCATCTTTGGAATGTACCACCAGCACATGCTTGCTGCCCAAGCGCTGCAGCACTTCGGCCAACGGCCGGCACAGCGCCTGGCTGAATACGCCGACGACCTGATGCTTCACACCGGCCGGATTCGTAAGCGGGCCGAGCATATTGAACAGGGTACGCAGGCCAAGGTCCTTGCGCGGGCCGGCCGCGTGTTTCATCGCGCCGTGGTGGGACTGGGCAAACATGAAGCCAATACCGACACTGTCAATGCAGCGTGCCACCTGTACCGGCGTCAGGTTCAGGTAGATCCCGGCGGCTTCCAGCAGGTCGGCGCTGCCGCTTTTGCCCGAAACCGCGCGGTTGCCGTGCTTGGCCACGGTGCAACCCGCCGCTGCAACCACAAACGAGGATGCTGTCGACACGTTGAAGATGTTCGCACCGTCGCCGCCAGTGCCGACCACATCGACCACGCCGTCGAGGGTCTTGAGTTCGACCTTGTCCGCCAGCTCGCGCATCACCGACACGGCGCCGACGATTTCATCGATGCTTTCGCTCTTCATGCGCATGGCCATCATAAAGGCGCCGATCTGCGCGTCCGAGCATTGACCGGTCATGATCTCGCGCATCACATCGCTCATTTCAGCGGTGCTGAGGTCCAGGTGGCCGACGATACGACCCAGGGCAGTCTTGATATCCATGGAAAGTCCTTAGCGCGTGCCGCCGCTCTGCTTGAGAAAGTTGGCGAACAGCTCGTAGCCCTGCTCGGTCAAGATTGATTCAGGGTGAAACTGCACCCCTTCGATGTTCAGTGTTTTGTGGCGCAGGCCCATGATCTCATCGACCGAGCCGTCTTCCAGTTGGGTCCAGGCCGTCAGTTCCAGGCACTCGGGCAGAGTGTCGCGCTTGACCACCAGCGAGTGATAACGGGTCACGGTCACGGGCAGGTTCAAGCCGTGGAAGACACCCATGTCCTTATGGAATACCGGGCTGGTCTTGCCGTGCATCACCTGGCGCGCGCGCACCACGTCACCGCCAAATGCCTGGCCAATGGACTGATGACCAAGGCATACGCCCAGAATCGGCAGCTTGCCGGCAAAATACTGAATGGCTTCCAGCGAGATACCCGCTTCGGTCGGCGTGCACGGGCCAGGCGAAACCACGATGCGTTCCGGGTTCAGCGCGGCGATCTGGGCGACGGTCAGTTCGTCGTTGCGCACGACCTTGACCTCGGCACCCAGCTCGCCCAGGTACTGCACAACGTTGTAGGTAAAGGAATCGTAGTTATCAATCATCAGCAACATGTGGGTTCAAACCTCTTGAATTCACTGATTTCGGATGACCGCCTTCCAAACGTGTGGCCCGCCGCCAGACGCACGTTCCGGTTGCCGGGCTAAGCCGGCAAGGGGCGTCAGGCAAGGGTGAAGAAGGCAAATCGGTACAGGTCCGGCCAGGCCGGCAGAGAAAAATGTCAGGCGCGCCAACGCCAACGGGCGTGTGCCTTGACTACTCGCATCAAGAGTTTGCTGATGATCAACACGGGGAGGGTCTCATTCATACGTTCAGGCACAGTAACGTAGCCTCGCCAGCGGTGCAATATGGCGCCGCAAATACGGGGAAGACTGCCTGACTGATAATTGGCGTCAAAACTTTCAGAACACTTTAGGCAGCGCTACAGTCTCTTGTGCAGACAAAAACAAAATCATGGATGGACTCATGCTCAAGACTTCGTATTTCACCCCTCTCGCCGGTTGCTTGTTGACACTGGCCTGCTCCCAGGCCCTTGCAGCCCCCTCGCCCTATTCGACCATGATCGTATTCGGTGACAGCTTGGCAGATGCAGGAACATTCGCCGACCCCGGCGCACCCGGCTCGACCTATCGCTTCACCAACCGCACCGGCCCACGGTATTTCGACGGCAGTGGCGAAAGCACTTCGCTGATTTCCTCGACTTTGCTGGGCAACAAACTGGGTGTCGCTCCTGGCGACCTGAATGCGTCCACCTCGCCGGCGCGCGCGGCGCAAGGTCAGGCTGACGGCAGCAACTGGGCGGTGGGTGGGTACACCACCGCGCAGGTCCTTGACTCCATCACCGGAAACTCGACCGTCACCAACTCCGACAACGGCGACGTGCTGCGTACCCGCCCCGGTTATCTGGCAGCGACGGGAGGGCGGGCCGACCCCACGCGCGCTGTATTTCCTCTCCGGTGGCGGCAACGACTTTCTCGATGGCCTGGTGCTCGACGCGCCGAGCTCGGCTGCCGCTGCCGGTCGCCTGGCTGACAGCGCCCAGGCCCTGCAACAGGCAGGCGCCCGCTATGTGATGGTGTGGATGCTGCCAAACCTGGGCCTCACGCCCGCCGTCAATGGCACCCCGCTCCAGGGGCCCACCACGGCGTTGAGCAATGTGTTCAATCAAACCCTGGTGCAGCGCCTGTCGCAGATCGATGCACAGATCATCCCGCTGAACATTCCGCTGCTGCTCAATGAAGCCTTCGCCGACCCCGGGCGCTTCGGCTTCGCCACAGACCAGAACCTGAACCAGACGTGCTTCAGCGCTGCCGCGTGCAGGAACCCTGTGTATGGCGTCGGCGGTACCAATCCAGACCCTACCAAGCTGATTTACAACGATACCGTTCACCCCACCGAAGCTGGCCAGCGACTGATCGCCGACTACGCCTATTCGCTGCTCGCCGCCCCGTGGGAAATCACCCTGCTGCCGGAAATGGCCCAAGGCACGTTGCGCGCCCATCAGGATGAGTTACGCAACCAATGGCAGGCAGACAACGGCAACTGGCAAGCCGTAGGACAATGGCGAGCGATCGTGGCAGCAGGTGGCCAGCGTCTTGATTTCGATGACCAGAACAGCTCGGCCAGCGGTGATGGCAGTGGCTATAACCTCAACGTCGGCGGCAGCTACCGACTCAACGAGGCCTGGCGCGTGGGTGTTGCCGCAGGCCTGTATCGCCAGACACTGGAAGCCGGCGCCAGCGATTCGGACTACAAGCTCAACAGCTACATGGGTACGGCGTTCGCCCAATACCAGCAGAATCACTGGTGGGCCGATGCCGCCTTGACCGGCGGCAAGCTGGACTTTGACAACCTCAAGCGCAAATTCGCCCTGGGCGTCAGCGAGGGTTCGGAAAAAGGTGACACCGATGGCTGGCTCTGGGCCTTGAGCGGTCGCGTGGGTTATGACATCGCCGCGCCGGGCAGCGACTGGCACCTGTCGCCGTTCATCAGCGCTGATTACGCGCGGGTCGAAGTGAACGGCTACTCGGAAAAAGACAGCCGCTCCACCGCCCTGACCTTCGATGACCAGCAGCGCGACTCCAAGCGCCTGGGCGTCGGCTTGCAAGGCAGCTACCGCATCACCCCGCAAACCCAGGTGTTCGGTGAAGTGGCCCATGAGCATGAGTTCGAGAACGACACTCAGAAGGTCAAGCTCTCGCTCAACAGCGTGCCAGGGCTCGACTTCAAGCTGGACGGGTACACGCCGCGCAGCAATTCGGACCGGTTGAGTCTTGGGGTGAGTCACAAACTGACGCAGGAACTGGCGCTAAGGGCGGCGTACAACGTGAGGAAGGATGACAATCTGACCCAGCAAGGGGTCAGTGTCGGTGTAAGCCTGGATTTCTAACGGAACCTTACAACCAACACAAAACCCATGTGGGAGGGGGCTTGCCCCCGATTGCAGTGTGTCAGTCTCAGTATCTCAAACTGAACCACCGCTATCGGGGTAAGCCCCCTCCCACATTTTTTATCGGCGCCAGCCGTTAATCCTGCGGCGTTTGCTCAGCCAACGCCACCGCACGGAACATTGCCCGGCGCTTGTTCAAGGTTTCCTCCCACTCCAGCGCAGGCACCGAGTCAGCCACAATTCCGCCACCGGCCTGCACGTGCAGCTCGCCGTCCTTGATCACCGCCGTACGGATGGCAATGGCGGTGTCCATGTTGCCATTCCAGGCGAAATACCCGACCGCCCCACCGTAGACGCCACGCTTGACCGGTTCCAGCTCGTCGATGATCTCCATCGCGCGAATTTTCGGCGCGCCCGACAAGGTACCGGCTGGCAGGATGGCGCGCAGCGCGTCCATCGCGGTCAAACCGGCCTTCAGCTCACCGGTGACGTTGGACACGATGTGCATCACGTTGGAATACCGCTCGATGACCATCTTTTCGGTCAACTTCACCGAACCGACCTCCGAGACACGCCCCGTGTCGTTACGCCCCAGATCAATCAGCATCAGGTGCTCGGCGATTTCCTTGTCGTCGCTCAACAGGTCTTCTTCCAGCGCCAGGTCCGCTTCTTCGGTGGCGCCACGTGGGCGCGTACCGGCGATCGGGCGCACGGTGATCAGGTTGTCTTCGACACGCACCAGCACTTCCGGCGAACTGCCCACCACGTGGAAGTCACCGAAATTGAAGAAGTACATATACGGCGTCGGGTTGAAGCAGCGCAGCGCGCGGTACAGGTCAATCGGCGCCGCCTTGAAGTCGATGGACATCCGTTGCGACGGCACGACCTGCATGCAGTCCCCCGCAAGAATGTATTCCTTGATGGTATCGACTGCGCGCTCATAGTCCGCCTGGGTGAAACTGGAGCGAAACACCGGGTCGGCGGCGGGTGGACGGCTGAGGTCCAAGCCACGGCGCGGCGTGATCGGCTGGCGCAGTTTTTCCAGCAGCGCTTCGAGGCTGGCATGGCCTTGCTCGAAGGCGTCCGCCTGGGAAGGGTCGGCCAGCACAATCGCATGCATCTTGCCGGCCAGGTTGTCGAACACCACCACGGCGTCGGAAACCATCAGCAGAATGTCCGGCACGCCCAGCGGGTCCGGATTCGGGCATTTGCCCAATCGCTGCTCCACGTAGCGCACGCAGTCATAACCGAAATACCCCACCAGACCACCGTTGAAACGCGGCAGGCCAGGGATGGTCGGCACGTTGTAGCGAGCCTTGAAGGCTTCGACGAAGGCCAGTGGGTCTTCTACGTCGTGGCTTTCAATCTCGATACCGTCATGAGTGATGCTGACATGATGGTCGTGCACCCGCAGTACCGTGCGGCACGGCAGGCCGATAATCGAATAGCGGCCCCACTTCTCGCCGCCCTGCACCGACTCCAGCAGATAGGAGTTCGGCTCGTCGGCCAGTTTCAGGTAGATCGACAGCGGTGTGTCGAAGTCGGCCAGGGTTTCACGGGCCATGGGGATACGGTTATAGCCGGCAGCGGCCAAACGCAGGAATTCTTCGCGGATCATCAGGTGCCTCGTGGTGTGAGGGTCAATCGGTCAGGTAGGCAAACGTGCCGCAGCGCGGCGAGGATCAGTCAGGCGCGCCAACGCCAGCGGGCCAGGGACTTGATGACTTTCATCCAGAGTTTGCGAGTGACCACCACGATGGCATTTCCAGTAGGGGACGGGTCGATGTCGGGCAACGTTATCTCAGCGCCCGCGCCCAAGCAACCGGGGATTAACAGGCGCAGGTCATCGATGACCAGCGCTGGCGATTCTTCTGCAATCGGCCGGCCGTGGTTGTAGCCGTAGCTCAAGGCCACGCACTGCACCCCCGCGGCTTTTGCCGCCAGCACATCGCTGCGCGAATCGCCGACGAACAGCGATTGGGACGCCGGAATATTCGCCATTTTCATCACGAAGAACAGTGCCGCCGGGTCGGGCTTCTTCTGCGGCAGGGTGTCGCCGCCGATGATCCAGCGAAAATACCGGCCGATCTTCATCTGGTCCAACAGCGGCGCGACGAAGCGCTCCGGCTTGTTGGTGATCAAGGCCATTTCCACGCCCTGCTTGCTCAACCACTTAAGGGTGTCACGCACGCCGGGATACACCACCGTCAGTTCGTGGCTGCTTTCATAGGCGGCGTTGAACAACTCCAGGGCGTGCTCGGCTTCCACTTCATCCACGCCGGTGGCGTCGATGTTGCCTGCCAACGCCCGCCGCACCAACATCGGTGCGCCGTTGCCGACCCATTCACGCACCGCCTCGATCCCCGCAGGCTTGCGCCCCAGTTTGAGCAGCATCTGGTCCACCGCCGCCGCCAGGTCGGGCACCGAGTCGATCAAGGTACCGTCCAGATCGAACATCACCAGCCGTGGCAATTTGCCGGGGAACAACTGCTCAAAGCCGCTCATGGACGCGCCAGCGCCAGTTCGGCATGCATCTTGGCGATCACTTCCTGGTAGTCAGGGGCGTTGAAGATCGCCGAGCCGGCCACAAAAGTATCGGCGCCCGCCGCTGCGATTTCACGGATATTGTTCACATTGACCCCGCCGTCGATCTCCAGGCGGATGTCCCGGCCCGACGCATCGATCAGCGCCCGCGCTTCGCGCAGCTTGTTCAGGGTGCCGGGGATGAACTTCTGCCCGCCAAAGCCTGGGTTGACGCTCATCAGCAAGACCATGTCGACCTTGTCCATCACGTACTCCAGCACGCTCAAGGGCGTGGCCGGGTTGAACACCAGGCCCGCCTTGCAGCCGCCCTCGCGGATCAACTGCAGGGTACGGTCGACGTGCAACGTGGCTTCCGGGTGAAAGGTGATGTATGTCGCGCCGGCGTCAATGAAGTCGCCGACGATGCGGTCCACCGGGCTGACCATCAGGTGTGCGTCGATGGGCGCGGTAATTCCGTACTTGCGCAGCGCCGCACACACCATCGGGCCGATGGTCAGGTTGGGCACGTAGTGGTTGTCCATGACGTCGAAGTGCACGAAGTCGGCACCGGCGGCCAGTACCTTGTCCACTTCTTCGCCCAGGCGGGCGAAGTCGGCGGAGAGAATCGATGGAGCAATGACGAAGGGCTGCATGACGCACCTTTTTGAGCTAAATCACGATGGCGCGCATTGTATACCTCATGCTTTGCCCTGCGCACCGTGACCTAACTCAACGGCTAGTACGCAGCGCGGTAGATTTTCTCGATATCAGCCGCGCTGAGCTGGCGCGGGTTGTTGCGCATCAGGCGCTCGATACCCGCGGCCTCGGCGGCCATCGCCGGGATAGCCGCCTCAGGCACGCCGAAACTGCGCAGGCCCGAAGGGATCTCCACCGCGGCGCACAGGCGCGTCATCGCCTCAACGGCCTGGTCGGCGGCATCGTTGACGCTCAGCGCGCTGACATTCACACCCATGGCCTGGGCAATGTCGCGCATACGCTCGACACAGGCCAGCTTGTTCCAGTGCATCACATAGGGCAGCAACAGTGCGTTGCTCACGCCGTGGGCGATGTTGAAACGGCCGCCCAATGGGTAGGCCAGCGCATGCACCGCGCCGACGCCGGCGTTCCCGAAGGCCATGCCGGCCATCAGGCTGGCGGTGGCCATATCGTCACGGGCCTGCAGGTTGGCCGGGTTGGCGTAAGCCTTGGGCAATGCCCCGGCAATCAGCTTGATCGCGCCAATCGCCAAGGCATCGGTGATCGGCGAGGCGTTCAGCGACAGGTAGGACTCAATGGCATGCACCAGCGCGTCGACGCCACTGGCGGCGGTGACGCTGCGTGGGCAGGTCAGGGTCATTTGCGGGCTGATCAGCGCGACATCCGGCAGCAGGTAGTCACTGACAATGCCTTTTTTCAGCTGGGCGACCTTGTCCGAAAGAATCGCCACATTGGTCACCTCCGAGCCGGTGCCGGCGGTGGTGGGGATTGCAATCAGCGGCGGGCCCTTGCGCGGTACCTGGTCGACGCCGAACAAATCCGCCAGTTCGCCGTGGTAACCAGCGTAAGCGGCCACGCTCTTGGCGATGTCGATGGCACTGCCGCCGCCCAAGCCAATCAGGCCGTCATGCCCGCCCTCGCGGTAGGCTTGCATGCAATCTTCGACAATGGCGATTTCCGGGTCGGGCAGCACGCGGTCGAAGATTTCGTACGCGCGCCCGCCCAGATGCTCAAGCGCCAGTGCGACCGTGCCGGACTTGACCAGCACGGCATCGGTGACGATCAGCGGGTTGTCCACATCCAGGCGCGTCAACTCGGCGCCGAGTTGCTCAATGGCGCCAGCGCCGGTCAGCAGTTTGTGGGCGATCTTGAATGAGGAAGTACTCATGTGCGCGGCCTCTTATTGAGAAATGGGCTGGCACAAGAGTAGCTCGGGATTTTGGGTTGCCTAGCATTCAGGATCCGAATAGTGATTTGCGCACCAATACAAATCCAATGTGGGAGGGGGCTTGCTCCCGATAGCGGTGAGTCAGTTGATGAATAAATCGACTGACAGACTGCTATCGGGAGCAAGCCCCCTCCCACATTTTGATCTTCAACAGGCTTTAGATTTAGATTTGGGCAGTGCGCAGCTTTTCGCTGCGGCCGCGCAGCCATTCCAGGGTCAGTAACAGCACCACCGAAAACCCGATCAGCAAGGTCGCCGCCGCCGCAATCGTCGGGCTGAGGTTTTCACGGATGCCGCTGAACATCTGCCTGGGCAACGTGGCTTGCTCTGGCCCGGCCAGGAACAGCGTCACCACGACTTCATCGAACGAAGTGGCGAAGGCAAACAGCGCGCCGGAAATCACCCCCGGCGCGATCAGCGGCAAGGTCACCCGACGAAACGCAGTCAACGGCGATGCGCCCAAGCTGGCCGCCGCCCGCACCAAGTTGTGATTGAAACCCTGCAAGGTCGCCGACACCGTGATGATCACAAACGGCACGCCCAGCACCGCATGCACCACGATCAGCGAGAAAAAGCTGTTGCCCAGGCCCAGCGGGGCAAAGAACAGGTAGCTGGCCACGCCGATGATCACCACCGGCACCACCATCGGCGAAATCACCAGAGCCATTACCAAGGCCTTGCCGGGGAAGTTGCCACGGGTCAGGCCAATCGCCGCCAGCGTTCCGAACACCATGGCCAGCAGCGTGGCCGCCGGGGCGACGATAATGCTGTTCTTCAGGGCGCGCATCCATTCGGCGGACGCGAAGAAGTCCTGATACCACTGCAGCGAAAAGCCCTGCAACGGGTACACCAGAAAACTGCCGCTGTTGAACGACAGCGGGATGATCACCAGCACGGGCAGGATCAGGAACAGCAGGATCAGGCCACACAGAATCCGCAGGCTGTAGAACCACAGCCGCTCCACCGGGGACATATAAGGGCTCAGCATCGCAAG
Source organism: Pseudomonas sp. W4I3 (assembly GCF_030816195.1). Classification (GTDB taxonomy): domain Bacteria; phylum Pseudomonadota; class Gammaproteobacteria; order Pseudomonadales; family Pseudomonadaceae; genus Aquipseudomonas. The sequence continues at coordinate 28,416 of NZ_JAUSXS010000001.1, forward strand.
GTCTCCTCAGCTCAGGCGCAGGCGGCTGGCGCCCACCAGCCGGTTGTAGATCAGGTACAGCAGCACCGTCGCCAGCAGCAGCAAGCCGCCCAACGCCGTGGCCATGCCCCAGTTGATGCTGGTGTTGGTGTAGAAGGCCACGAAGTAGCTGACCATCTGGTCGTTCGGGCTGCCCAGCAAGGCCGGGGTGATGTAGTAACCAATCGCCAAGATGAACACCAACAGGCAACCGGCGCCGACGCCGGCGTAGGTTTGCGGGAAATACACGCGCCAGAAGCTGGCGAACGGATGGCAGCCCAGGGAAATCGCTGCACGCATGTACGTCGGCGAGATGCCTTTCATCACGCTGTAGATCGGCAGAATCATGAACGGCAGCAGGATATGCACCATCGAGATATACACGCCGGTACGGTTGAACACCAACTCCAGCGGCGCATCGATCAGGCCCATGCCCATCAGCGCACTGTTGATCAAGCCACCGGATTGCAGCAATACGATCCACGCCGCCACCCGTACCAGAATCGACGTCCAGAATGGCAGCAGTACCAGGATCATCAGCAGGTTGCTTTGGCGCGCCGGCAGGTTGGCCAGCAGGTAAGCCAGGGGATAGGCCAGCAGCAGGCAGATGACCGTAATGACCAGGCCCATCCAGAAGGTGCGGGCGAAGATATCCAGATAGATCGCCTGGTCGGGCGTGGCCGGCGCGATTTCGCCGAGGTCGTCGATACGGTGATCGACGGCCGCCAGCAGGTAGTAAGGCGTCAGGTTGCTGGTATTGCGCCGGATCGCCTGCCAGTACGCCGGGTCGCCCCAACGCTCGTCGAGGCTTTCCAACGCAGCTTTATAAGAGGCCGGCGCTTCGGTAAACGGCAGCGCCCGCGCGGTTTTGGTCAGCAGGCTGCGATAACCGGCCAGTTCCATGTTCAAGCGTTTGGACAGATCGCCCAACGTCTGGTTTTTGCGCGCTTCGCCCAAGTCTTCAGTAAGCGCCTGGTACACCGACTCGCCGGGCAGGCCACGGCCATCCCAGGCGGTCACCGCCACCACCGTACGCGGCAAGCCGCCCACCACCTCCGGGTTGCCGACGCTTTTGTAGAGCAGCGCGATAATTGGCACCAGGAACACCAGCAGCAAAAACAGCACCAATGGCGCAATCAAGGCCTGGGCCTTCCAGCGGTTGAGCCGCTCGGCACGGGCCAGGCGCTGCTTGAGGGTGGGAATGGCGAGGGCCATGGCTGAACTCCGAATCTTGGAAATAAATGCAGATCCCTTGTGGGAGGGGGCTTGCTCCCGATGGCGGTGGTTCAGCCAGTACATGTGTCAGCTGACAGACCGCCATCGGGGGCAAGCCCCCTCCCACATGGGTTATTTAGCCGCCCATGAATTGAAGCGCTGCTCAAGTTGCTCGCCGTTATCGGCCCAGAAGCTCACATCGATCTGCACCTGGTTGGCGATGTTTTCCGGGGTGGTCGGCATGTCCTTGAGCACGTCTTTGGCCAGCAACGGGACGGCCTGGGTGTTGGCCGGGCCGTAGGCGATGTTTTCGGAGTAGGTCTTCTGCTGCTGCGGCTGCACCGAGAAGGCGATGAATTTCTTCGCCGCTTCGGCGCGATCCTTAGCCAGGCCCTTTGGAATGGCCCAGGCGTCGAAGTCGTAGATGCCGCCGTTCCACACCACTTTGAGGTTGCTTTCTTTCTGCACGGCGGCAATGCGGCCGTTATAGGCCGAACTCATCACCACGTCGCCCGAAGCGAGGTACTGCGGTGGTTGTGCGCCGGCCTCCCACCATTGGATCGAGGCTTTGAGTTCATCAAGCTTCTTGAACGCGCGGTCCTGGCCATCTTTGCCGGCCAGCACTGTGTAAACGTCCTTGGGCGCTACGCCGTCGGCCATCAAGGCGAACTCCAAGGTGTACTTGGCGCCTTTGCGCAGGCCACGCTTGCCCGGGAATTTCTTGGTGTCCCAGAAATCCGCCCAACTGGTGGGTGCGGAGGCCAGCTTGTCGGCGTTATAGGCCAATACCGTCGACCATACGAAGAAGCCTACGCCGCACGGCTGGATCGCACCTTTGACGTAGTCTGCGGTGTTGCCGAACAGTTTCGGGTCCAGAGGCTCGAACATGTCCTCGTCGCAGCCACGGGAGAGCTCAGGCGACTCCACTTCCACCAGGTCCCAGGACACGCTCTTGGTGTCGACCATGGCTTTGACCTTGGCCATCTCACCGTTGTATTCGCCAGCGATGATCTTGCCGTTGCCCGCGCTTTCCCACGGTGCATAGAAGGCCTTGACCTGCGCCGCCTTGTTCGCGCCGCCAAAGGAGACGACGGTCAGGTCCGGGCCTGCCATGGCCTGTGTCGCGCCGATCAAGCCGATAGCCAGGGCCGAAAACTTAAGGGATCTCAACATTGTTGTGCTCTCCACGTGCAGGGTTGGTGAAGCCAGGGGGCGATCAATTCGCCTCTAGAAGTGGGTCGAGTGCGCGAACGTGCTCGACTTGCCAGCCAATCGGTACTACGTCGCCGACCGCCAGGGCCGGGTCCAGCTCGGCAATCGGTTGTTTCACGAAAAAATCGCTCTTGCCGCAGACTTCCAGGCGCACGCGCACGTGGTCGCCCAGGTAGATGAACTCCGCCACCCGCCCGGAAAAGCGGTTGATGCAGCGGTCACTCGCGCCGTTGAGGCTGACGCGTTCCGGACGAACCGACAGGGTGACCGGGCCGCCGACCTGGCCGACGTTCACCGCCAGCGCCTCGACCTTCTCGCCCCGCGCCAGCTCCACCACACAGCGCTCGCCGGTGTGGCTGTGCAGGCGGCCGTTGAGGCGGTTGTTTTCGCCGATGAAGTTGGCCACGAAGGTGTTTTTCGGTTCTTCATAGAGGGTACGCGGCGCAGCGATCTGCTGGATTTCGCCCTGATGGAACACCGCCACGCGGTCGGACATGGTCAAGGCTTCGCCCTGATCGTGGGTTACGTACACCACGGTGACGCCGAGGCGCTGGTGCAGGTGCTTGATTTCCATCTGCATGTGTTCGCGCAGTTGCTTATCGAGTGCGCCGAGGGGTTCGTCCATCAGCACCAGTTGCGGCTCGAACACCAGCGCCCGGGCCAATGCCACCCGCTGTTGCTGGCCGCCGGACAGTTGCGCCGGGTAGCGCTGGGCGAAGGCGTCGAGCTGGACCATGCTCAGCACGCGCTTGACCCGCTCGCTGATATCGGTCTTGCTCAAGCCCCGTACAGACAAGGGAAATGCGAGGTTCTCGGCCACGGTCATGTGCGGGAACAGTGCATAGTTCTGGAACACCATGCCGATATCACGCTTGTGCGGCGGCACATTGTTGATCGAGCGCCCGGCCAGCTGGATTTCACCGGCGGTGGGCGTTTCAAAGCCGGCCAGCATCATCAGGCTGGTGGTCTTGCCCGAACCGGACGGCCCGAGCAGGGTGAGGAACTCGCCCTTGCGAATCTCCAGGTTGAGGTCTTTGACGATCAGGTTCTCGCCATCGTAGCTTTTCTGCACGCCACGAAAGCTGACCAGCACATCATTTGAATCCACCTCGCTCATACCCGCACCTTTGTGTTTTTGGACTGCTGTGTCACAAGCGTAGTCCAGCCGCGAGGCCCCGGAAATCGGGGGCCAGGAGAGAATCGCATCAGCCGGATGGAAGGTTCGGGGTAGGGATCGCCCTACACGGATGGCGGGCATTGGACTGTGCAGCGGCAAAGGGCGAGCTGCAGGCGCCAAGCCTGGGTTTGACGGCCCTTATGAAGTGTCGCTAATGGATATGCCGCTACAGCAGCTTGTGTTCCATGGCGTACTTCACCAGCTCGGCCAGGGAGGTGATATTGAGCTTTTGCATCAGCCGCGCCTTGTGGGTGCTGATGGTTTTGCTGCTCAGCGCCAGTTGCAGAGCGATGTCGTTGACGTTGGCACCTTGCGCCAGACGCTCGAATACCGAGAATTCGCGTTCCGACAGCAGTGAATGCAGCGGTCGCGAGTCCGTCAGGCCGACTTCGAAGACCATGCGGTCTGCCAGGTCCGGGTCGATATAGCGCCCACCCGCTGCCACCTTGCGAATCGCCATCAACAGCAATGCCGGGTCGCTGTCCTTGGTGGCATATCCGGCGGCGCCAACCTTCAGGGCACGGGCGGCCATTTGCGCTTCATCGTGCATGGACAGCACCAGGATGGCTGGCGGATGACTCAGCGCACGAATGCGTGCAATGGCCTCCAGGCCATTCACGCCCGGCATTGAGATATCCAGCAACACCACCTCGCAGGGCACATGACGCAACGTCTCCAGCAACTGCTCGCCATTGCTCGCCTCACCCACCACCAGCAGGTCTTTGGCCAGGCCGATCAATTGCTTGATGCCTTCTCGGACAATGGTGTGGTCTTCGGCTACCAGTACGCGGATCACGGGGATTTCCTTTTATTGTTATGCATTCAACGGCACCGAAACGCTCAGGGTGGTGCCCTCCCCCAACTCGCTGACCAGGGATAACTGCCCGCCCATGATCAACACCCGCTCGCGCATGCCGACCAGGCCAAAGGATACCGGTCGCCCTTGCGCCTGCACGAAACCGATGCCGTCATCGCTGATGGTCAGCCGCAGGTCCGGGCCGTCCACCTCCAGCGTCAGCTCAACAGTATGCGCCTGGGCATGGCGCATCACATTGGTCAGTGCCTCCTGCAGAATGCGGAACAGGCCGATGGCCTTGGCATCGCTGAGCACCGGCGAATTTTCCGGGACTTTGACCAGGCAAGGAATCTGCGTGCGCGCTTCGAAGCGCCGCGCCTGCCATTCGATAGCCGAGGCAATGCCGGCGTCGAGAATCGGCGGGCGCAGCGCGGTGGCGACATCCCGCACCAGTTGAAAGAGCTGGGCGATCAGGCGCTTCATGCTGTTCAAGCGTTCGTTCAGGCCTGGGTCGAGTTGCGCATAGGCCAGTTCGCACATGGACGTTTCCAGTTTGAGCACGGTGAGCATCTGGCCGAGTTCGTCGTGCACTTCGCGAGCGATACGCGCCTTTTCTTCTTCGCGCACCGTTTCCAGGTGGGCCGACAACTCGCGCAACTGGGTCTCGCTTTGCAGCAAGGCGGCCACGTAGCGACGACGCTCGGTGACGTCAGTCAGGTAGACCACCAGGTACTCGGCCTCGGCAAAGCGCAGAAAGCTCAAGGACACGTCGGCGGGCAGGATGCTGCCGTCGGCGCGCAGGCAATCGGTGGCGAAAGTCTGCGCGCCCTCTTCACTGGCACGGGCGCGTTTCCACAGGTTGAGCCAGCGGTCCATGCTCAGGGCCGGGTCGAAGTCGATCAGCGGTCGCTCGATCAACGCGCCAGGACCATAGCCGAGCATGCTTTCGGCAGCGCGGTTGGCATAACGCACGTGACTGTCCCAGTTCACCCACAAGATGCCGACCGTACTTTGATCGATGGAAAACTGCGTCAACCGCAGGGCTTCGGCGCCGGCGGCGCGCGCGGCGCTCTCTTCCCGCGCCGCCAGCAGATCGTGTTCCAGGCTGCGCTGCTGGCGACGCTGCCAGAACAACCCCGCCAGGCTGGCACACAGCATCAGCCCCAGCAGCAGGCTGAGGTTTTTCCACACGCTCATTGATTCCGACAAGCGCGGGTATTTAGGTTGCAGCCAGCGGCTGTGCAACTGGTCGAGGTCACGCGCGGGTATCGCCCGCAGGGCACTTTGCAGGATGCTCGCCAGTTCCGGCCATTCGCGCCGCGTGGCCACCCGCAACAGCTGCGGCAGGCCGATATCGCCGACCACCGCCAGCCCGGCGAACTCCGCCTCGCCAGACAACCGGCTCAATTGAGCCTCATCCACCACCGCATAGCGTGCCTGCTGGCTCACCAGTAACTGCAGGGCCTGGCGCTCCATGGGCACGCCTTGCAGGTTGAGTTTGGGATACGTACTGCGCAGGTAGTCGGCCACCGCGCTGGGCATGCGCACTGCGATGCGCGACTGTGCGTCGAGTTTTTCCAGCTCCACGGCGCCGCCGCCTTCGCGAACGCCGACGATACGCTGAGGCACACGCATATACGGGTCGCTGAACAACCACAGGCGCAAGCCAGCCGGGGTTTGCTGCAGCCCGGGAGCCATATCTACCTCGCCGTCACGCACGGCGGCCTCAAGCTGCTCCTGATCGGGAAAGTTACGCCAGGTCAGTTCGATGCCCAGCGCCTTGGCCAGCCACTGCATCAACTCGACATTGGCCCCGGACAATCGCTGTAGCCGTCGGTCGTATTGAGCGTAGGGTGCCTGCAGTACCACGCCCACGCGCAACTCCGGGTGCAGCGCCAGCCACTCGCGCTGCTGCGCATTCAGTTGTGCCTGGGGAGTGGCGGGCGCAGGCGCGGCGTTCGCCATCAAGGCCACGCACAGGCAGCCGATAACCAGCAGGAAGCGAAAAGCCATGATCCACGTCTCACATCACTGACAAATACTGATCAACCCATTAGGCTGCTGGAATCACTTCTGGCCGGGATTTAACGATGCCACCTCGAAACCGTTCGGCACTGCCAGCATTGTGCCTGTCGCTGCTATTTACCAGCGCCTTTTCTGTTCAAGCCGATGACGCGCCTGCGCCAGCGGCCGAAAAACCCGCCGAGCGCCAGCCATTGCTCGAGCGCAGCCAGGCCGAAGCCAGCGCGCTCGAACGCCAGGTGGCGCAGCAGGAGCAACAACAACTACAGGCCGGCAGCGATTCGTTTCTGGCCCTGTGGAAGCCCGCCAACAGCGCCGAACCCCAGGGCGTGGTGATTATCGTGCCAGGTGCTGGCGAAAATGCTGACTGGCCGCAAGCCATCGGCCCGTTGCGCCGTAAATTGCCGGATGCGGCCTGGGGCACCCTCAGCCTGTCATTGCCGGACGTCAATGTGGACACTTTGCCGCCACGCGTGATCGAACCGCCCAAGGCGGCGGTCGATACCAGCAGCAAAGACGGCAGCACGGTGGCCAAACCCGTCGAACAGGCCGCCAGCGCGGAAGCCGAAGGCACTGACCCGGCGGTGGTACCGGGCGCGGATGAACAGGACAAGACCGACGCCAAGCGCATCTTCGATCGGATCGACGCGGCCGTCGCCTTCGCCCAGACCCAAGGCGCGCGCAGCGTAGCGCTGCTCGGGCATGGCACCGGCGCATGGTGGGCGGCGCGTTATCTGAGCGAGAAACAACCTGCCCAGGTGCAAAAGCTGGTGATGGTGGCCGGCAAGACACCCGCCGCTCGCCAACCGGACCTGCAGCAATTGGCACCGGCGTTGAAAGTCCCTACGGCAGATGTGTTCTATCAAGACGACGCCCAGGACGGCAAAAACGCATTGGCGCGTAGCCAGGCGGCCAAACGCGGCAAGAATGACGGCTACAAGCAGGTGCAACTCAAGGCGTTGCCCGGCAACGACGCCGCCGAGCAGGAGCAGCTATACCGGCGAGTTCGCGGGTGGTTGAGCCCGCAGGCCGAAAAAGGCTGAACACAGTGTCCGCCAATGCCACAAAACCACTGTGGGAGGGGGCTTGCTCCCGATGGCGGTGTGCCAGTCGGTACATTTTAAACTGACAGACCGCTATCGGGGGGCAAGCCCCCTCCCACATCGGATCGGTCCCAGGGCAGTCCCCTCAGCGAAAATCCCGTCGCTCGCGAATCAACGCATAGGCGTTGTGCAATTCACGGGTTCGTTCGGTGGCCTCGCGCACCTGAGCCGGGCTGGCGCCACTGCCAGCGATCTTGTCCGGGTGGTGGCGGCTGAGCAGGCGGCGATAGGCACGTTTGATCACCGAGGGCTCAGCGGTCGCCGTCACCCCCAGAAGCCGCAACGCTTCCTGATAACCACCACTTCGATTGACCAATGGCTTGCGCGCCGGCGTGTAATCGGCGGCCAGGGCGCGGATTTGTTGCGGCGTCCAGCCCAGCCATTTGCCCCACAACTCGATCAGGTCACGCTCGGCATCATCCGCCCGACCGTCCGCCCAGGCCATGCGCCAGCAGGCACGTAAAACACCCTCGGCGGCATGGGGCTGCGCCTTGAGCGCGCGCAAATAAGTGCGTACCCGGTCGGTACCGGACTTGCCTCGATTAAACGCCAGGATGGCCCGGCGCTGGGCCGGTTCGGTCATCTCCAGCGCGCGCATTTCCTGGCGCGCCTGCTGGATATGCCCATCCACAATCCGGCCATTGCTTTTGGCCAGGCGCCCCAGCAGCACGAACAACAATTCATCGTTGCGCAACGCCGGGCGCCCGCCGAGGCGTTCACGCAACTGTGCCCAACTGTGCAATTGCAGGCGCCGGTCCAGCGCCTGCCCCAGCAATGCACCCAACAAAGCCCCCGGAATACTGGCAATCGCAAAGCCAGCTCCGGCGCCAATCAGCGTCCCTGGCCACAACATCCTACGGCCTCGCTGTCAGCAAGGTTTCGACCTGCGCCAGACGCTCAAGCGTTCCGACATCAACCCAGCGTCCTTTCATGTGCTCACCCGTTACCAGACCTTTGGCCATCGCCGCCCGCAACAGCGGCGCCAGCTTGAAGGCACCCGCACTGCAACCCGCAAACAACTGGGGGTCGAGCACGGAAATGCCACTGAAGGTCAGGTTATCGGCACCGGGCGCCGCATCATGAAGCAACCCGTCGCTCAGATAGAAGTCGCCACCGCAGGGGTGATGCGCCGGGTTGTCGACCATCACCAGATGGGCCAGGCCCTGGAGCGGCCGCTTCAATTGGCTGAAGTCGTAGTCGGTCCAGATATCCCCGTTGACCACCAGAAACGGCTCGTCACCCAGCAACGGCAACGCCTGGAAAATCCCGCCGCCGGTTTCCAACGGCTCGCCTTCGGCTGAATAGCGGATGCGCAAGCCGAACTGGGCACCGTCGCCCAAGTAGCTTTCGATCTGTTCGCCGAGCCAGGCATGGTTGATCACAATCTCGCTGAAGCCGGCCTTGGCCAGCGCTTCCAGGTGATATTCGATCAGCCGTTTGCCGCCGGCCTGCACCAGCGGCTTGGGCGTGTGCAGCGTCAGCGGGCGCATGCGCTCGCCCTTGCCCGCTGCCAGGATCATCGCCTTCATACGCAGGCCTCGGGCCGGTTGGCGCAGGCTGGCAAGCAGTTCGCCCAGGTCGCTCAACTCAGGACGGTCGGCGAGCACCGCTTCTATATAGGCAAAGAAGCGCGGCACATCGGCCAGGTAGCGAGGCTTGCCATCGCGGTGGCAAATTCGCGCGAAGATACCGATGACCTTGAGGTGGCGCTGCACGCCCATCAGGTCGCTGGCGCGCAGGAAGTCTTCAAAATCGTCCTGCACGGGGATCCCCAACCCCCCGGCGCGCTCCCAGTAGCCGCGCTGCCACTGGCGCACGCGAGCCTGGGGCCAACTGAGGAAGGCGTCCTTGAACAGGCAGGTGATGTCGTAGGTCACCGGGCCGTAGACCGCATCCTGAAAATCCAGCACGCCGGGGTTGGGCTCGCTGATCATCAAGTTGCGCGGCATATAGTCACGGTGCACCAGCACTTTCGGTTGGGCGAGGGCGCTGTCGATCAACAATTCGCTCGCGCGTTGCCAGAGGGCCTGCTGCTGAGTATCCAACTCGATACCCAAATGACGGCGCACGTACCATTCCGGGAACAATTCGAGTTCGCGGCGCAATAACGCGGTGTCATAACTGGGCAGCGGCGCATCCATCGGCAACTGCTGAAAGGCCAGCAACGCGTCGATGGCATCGGCAAACAACTGGTCGGCGTTTTGCTCGTCAATCACGTCCAGGTAGGTTTTTCGACCCAGGTCATTGAGCAAAAGAAAGCCACGCGGCAAATCTTCTGCATAAATTTTCGGCACATTGATTCCTGATTTCGCGAGCAAATGCGCGATATCGACGAAAGGTTTGCAGTTTTCCTGGGGGGGTGGCGCGTCCATCACCACGAATGTATGCGCCCCGCCCTCCCATCGGAAGTAACGCCTGAAACTCGCGTCGCTGCTGGCCGCGGTCAATGTGGCCGGGGGTACAGCGCCCCAGTCCTGAGCGTTGAAGAGGATCGGCAACTGCTCATCCAGCCAGACTTCCAGCTGTTGTAAACGTAGATCGTGCTCGGGCATTACAAGGGTCTCCGACGGCGCTAGCCGTCAAGCGGGGCATGCTTTATTATCACGCATCTTTTTCAGACCATCGAGAGGCGTGCGGCCCAAACCGCGGGCAGATGGCACGCAGGAAGCCCGGACTAATAAGATGGCATTGAAATCCCCCGCGTTTCGTAGAAAATTTCCGTTGCTGGTAACCGGCAGTCTGCTGGCCTTGCAACCTTTCGCCACCTCATTCGTGGTCGCCGCGGAACAGTATGACTGCTCAGTCTCTGCTTCGGGTGCCTGGGACTGCGCGCCGAAGACCGCCGCCGCCCCATTGCCACCGCGCCCGGTGCATGACGGCTCTGCCGTCAGCTCGGCCAACAGCACGCCGCAAGGCGAAGCTGGCGGCAGCGTCGACGCCGAGCCCAAGACCATGCTGGTCACCGAAGCCAAGGGCCGAGGCCTGCGTTCGCGCAGCAAAGACTACAGCCACCTGGACTGGGTGCCTCGCGAGAAGCTCACCGCAGCACAGCTGGCCGAAACCGGCCCTTACTGCGGCGGCGCCTACATCGAGCCGACTCGTCCTGGCATGAACGACAAGACGAACAAGAGCGATGCGCCGACCTTCATCGGTGCCAAGGCCTCTCGTTACGAGCAGGAACAGCAGGTCGCCACACTGGCCGGTGACGTCGTCATGCGCCAGGGCAGCATGCAGCTGGAGTCCGAGGAAGCCAGCCTGTACCAGGCCGAGAACCGTGGCGAGCTGAACGGCAACGTGCGTCTGCGTGACAACGGCGCACTGATCGTGGGCGACCATGCCCAGGTCCAGCTCGACACCGGCGCCGCCCAGATCGACAACGCCGAATACGTGATGCACAAGTCGCGCATCCGCGGTAACGCGCTGTACGCCAAGCGTGCCGAGAACGCGATCATCCGTCTCAAGGACGGTACGTACACCACCTGCGAGCCAGACAGCAACGCCTGGCAGCTCAAGGGCAACAACATCACGTTGAACCCGGCCACCGGTTTCGGTACGGCCACCAACGCGACGTTGCGGGTCAAGAACATTCCGATCCTGTACACCCCTTACATCTATTTCCCGATTGACGACCGTCGTCAGTCCGGCTTCCTGCCGCCAAGCTTCAGCACCGGCAGCGAGACTGGCTTTACGCTGGTGACGCCGTACTACTTCAACCTGGCGCCGAACTACGACGCCACGTTGTACCCGCAATACATGACCAAGCGCGGCTTGTTGATGGAAGGCGAATTCCGCTACCTCACCAAGTCGAGTGAAGGGCAGTTTGGTGGGGCGTATCTGAATGATGATAACGATGAGCGGAGCAAACAGACCGACTCCGAAAAAACTCGCTATATGCTCAATTGGCAGCATAAAGGTGGCTTGGATTCACGCCTGACGACGCTGGTTGACTACACCAAGATCAGTGACCCTTACTACTTCCAAGACCTGAAGTCTTATGAAGAAGGGGTGGAAAGTCGCGACTTCGTCAACCAGCAGGGCTCCCTGACTTACCGCGGTGATACGTACCAGGCCCGTTTAAACGTTCAGGCCTACCAACTGGCGACGGTATCGGAGTTCACCCCATACGACCGTTTACCACAGATTACTTTCAACGGTGCGCTGCCTTACCATCCTGGCGGACTGGACCTCGCTTACGAAACAGAAGCAGTGAGGTTCGACCGAGATCTTCAGAACGGCTTCTACACTGACAAGGACGGAGTAGTTTCCTCTCGCCTCGACAACAATGTCCTCGGGTTGAGCCGTGCCAACGGCACTCGCCTGACCGCAGCACCAAGCGTCTCCCTGCCGCTGAATTGGACCTACGGTTTCATTACACCGAAACTCAAATATGTCTATACCAAGTACGACCTTGACTTGGATAACACCGGCAAGAATGATCTCCTAGTCAATAGACTGGGCGCTTCAGCTCTGGGCGAGACCTTCAATAGCTCTCAAAATCGCTCCGTCCCCATTGCCAGTATCGACAGCGGCCTCTTCTTTGACCGTAATACCCAATGGTTTGGTCGTAATTACCAGCAAACCCTGGAACCACGCATGTTCTATCTCTATGTACCAGAGAAAGATCAGAAAAATATTCCAGTGTTTGACACTAGCGAAACTCCATTCAGCTTCGACTCGCTGTTCCGTGACAACCGTTTCACCGGTGGCGACCGTATCGGCGACGAAAACAAACTGTCGCTGGGCTTGACCAGCCGCTGGATACAAGACGATGGCCTCGAGCGTCAACGCATCAGTATTGGCCAAGCTGTGTACTTCAAGGACCGCGAAGTACAGCTGCCAGGTGTAGACGCTACAACGCGTGATGACGCCCATGAAGACGTATCGCCGATCGCCTTGGACTACTCCTTCCGCTTCAACCGCGACTGGCGTGCAACGGCCGACTATAACTGGGACCCTACCAGCCACGCTCCACGCTCCGGCAGTGCAATGTTCCACTACCAGCCGGAAGACAACCCAAATAAAGTCATCAACGTTGGCTATCGCTACCGTAATGACCAGGTCGTCTACAACCAGTTAACCGGCAAATGGCAATTCGGTGGTGACTATGGCAGTGAAGGCAACCCGAACTTCATTAAGGATTACTACAAAATCCAACAACACGATTTCTCGATGATGTGGCCGATCATTCCACAGTGGAACCTGATTACCCGCTGGCAGTATGACTATGCACGCAACCGTACCCTGGAAGCCTTCGGTGGTTTCGAGTACGACAACTGCTGCTGGAAACTGCGCGTCATCAACCGTTACTGGGTTTCCAACGACGAATACAGCCAGATCGCCCCGCTTAACGAAAAGGGTGACCACGGGCTCTTCTTCCAGATCGTCCTCAAAGGACTCGGCGGCCTGACCGGCGCCAAGGTAGAGAGCTTCCTCGACAAAGGCATTGAAGGTTATCGTGAACGTGAAGACAAAGCTTTCTGAGTGCTTGCGCCCGCTCGTGCTGGGCGCGCTGTTCCTGGGTGCCGCCTCGGCGCATGCCGCGGTGCAACAGCTGGATAAAGTCGCAGCCATCGTCGATAACGACGTGATCATGCAGAGCCAACTGGACCAACGGGTCAAGGAAGTTCAGCAAACCATCGCCAAGCGTGGCGGCGGTGTGCCGCCGACCAGCGTCCTGGAACCCCAGGTGCTGGAGCGCCTGATCGTCGAAAACCTGCAGCTGCAGATCGGCGAACGCTCCGGTATCCGGATTTCTGACGAAGAGCTGAACCAGGCGGTCGGCACCATCGCTCAACGTAACAACATGAGCATCGATCAGTTCCGCGCGGCCCTGGCCCACGATGGTCTGTCCTATGAGGACGCGCGTGACCAGATCAAGCGCGAAATGATCATCAGCCGTGTACGCCAGCGTCGCGTAGCGGAGCGGGTTCAGGTGTCGGAGCAGGAAGTGAAGAACTTCCTGGCCTCGGACCTGGGCAAGATGCAGCTTTCCGAAGAACTGCACCTGGCCAATATCCTGATCCCGACGCCAGACAGCGCCAACGCCGAGCAGCTCAATGCTGCTGCCGCCAAAACCCAGGCTATCTATGATCGCCTCAAGGCCGGCGCTGATTTCGCCCAGATGGCAATTGCCCAGTCCGGTAGCGACAACGCGCTCGACGGTGGTGACATGGGCTGGCGTAAAGCCGCTCAACTGCCCCCTCCATTCGACCGTGAGCTGAGCGCGATGAACGTGGGTGACATCACCCAGCCGGCCCGTACGCCAGGCGGGTTCATCATCCTCAAGCTGCTGGGCAAGCGCGGCGGCGAGACCTCGCTGAAAGACGAAGTGCACGTTCGTCACATCCTGGTCAAACCAAGCGAAATCCGTACCGAGGCACAAACCAAGGAACTGGCCCAGAAGATCTATGACCGCATCGAAAGCGGTGAAGACTTCGCCACCCTGGCCAAGAGCTTCTCGGAAGACCCAGGTTCTGCCCTCAACGGCGGCGACCTGAACTGGATCGATCCAAAAGCACTGGTGCCCGAGTTCCAGCAGGTGATGGCCGATACGCCGCAAGGCGTGCTGTCCAAACCGTTCAAGACTCAATACGGCTGGCATGTGCTGGAAGTTCTTGGCCGTCGCGCCACCGACAACACCAACCAGGCCCGCGAACAGCAAGCCCTGACCGTACTGCGTAACCGCAAATACGATGAAGAGCTGCAAACCTGGTTGCGTCAGATCCGTGACGAAGCCTACGTTGAAAACAAGCTGCCAGGCGCCGAGCAAACAGGCACCGACCAGGCAGCCCAGTGAAACCCCAGCGTTTCGCCGTGACACCCGGCGAGCCGGCCGGCATTGGTCCAGACCTGTGCCTGCTGCTCGCCTCGCAACCCCAGCCACATCCCCTGATCGCCATTACCAGCCGCGACCTGCTCCTTGAGCGGGCCGCGCAGTTGGGTGTGGCTGTCAACCTGCTGAGCGTCGCACCGGGCAACTGGCCCGACCTGCCGGCCCCGGCAGGCAACCTGTATGTGTGGGATACCCCGCTGCAAGCCAAGGTCGTCGCCGGGCAACTGGACAAGGCCAATGCGGCCTTCGTGCTGGAGACCCTGACCCGCGCCGGCCAAGGCTGCATCAACGGCGATTTCGCCGGCATGATTACCGCGCCCGTCCATAAAGGCGTGATCAATGAGTCCGGTATAGCCTTTTCCGGCCATACCGAGTTCCTTGCCGAGCTCACACACACCGAACAGGTCGTGATGATGCTGGCCACCCGCGGCCTTCGCGTCGCGCTGGTCACTACGCACCTGCCGCTGCGCGCTGTCGCCGACGCCATCACCGCCGAGCGCATAGAACGCGTTACGCGCATCCTGCACGCCGACCTGCAACAAAAATTCGGCATTGCCCAACCGCGCATCCTGGTCTGTGGGCTCAACCCGCACGCCGGTGAAGGCGGTCATTTGGGCCATGAAGAAATCGACATCATTGAACCGACATTAGAGCGTCTGCGCCGAGAAGGCATGGACCTGCGCGGCCCGTTGCCTGCAGACACTCTGTTTACCCCCAAATATCTGGAGCACTGCGACGCAGTGCTGGCGATGTACCACGACCAGGGGCTGCCCGTGCTGAAATACAAAGGCTTCGGCGCCGCAGTCAACGTGACGCTGGGCCTGCCGATCATCCGTACCTCCGTCGACCATGGCACCGCCCTGGACCTGGCAGGCAGCGGCAAGATCGACACCGGCAGCCTGCACGTGGCCCTGGAAACCGCCTATCAGATGGCCGAGACCCATATATGACTGAGCATTACCAACACCGGGCGCGTAAGCGTTTCGGGCAAAACTTCCTGCACGACGCTGGGGTGATCGACCGCATCCTGCGCTCCATCCATGCCAAGCCCGAAGACCGCCTGCTGGAAATCGGCCCGGGCCAGGGCGCATTGACCCAAGGCCTGCTGGCCAGCGGCGGTCAATTGGACGTGGTTGAATTGGACAAGGACCTGATCCCGATCCTCAACCAACAGTTTGCCGACAAATCCAATTTCAACCTGCACCAGGGCGACGCGCTGAAGTTCGACTTCAACAGCCTCAATGCCGCGCCTAACAGCCTGCGGGTGGTGGGTAACCTGCCGTACAACATCTCCACACCGCTGATTTTCCACCTGCTGAACAACGCCGGAATCATCCGCGACATGCACTTCATGCTGCAAAAGGAAGTAGTGGAGCGCTTGGCCGCCGGGCCGGGTGGTGGTGATTGGGGCCGTCTGTCGATCATGGTTCAGTACCATTGCCGCGTGGAACATCTGTTCAACGTGGGCCCAGGCGCATTCAACCCGCCGCCGAAGGTCGACTCGGCCATCGTGCGCCTGGTACCGCATGCCGTGCTGCCGCACCCGGCCAAGGACCACAAACTGTTGGAGCGCGTCGTGCGCGAAGCCTTCAACCAACGCCGCAAAACCCTGCGCAATACGCTCAAGGCACTGCTGAGCAATGCCGAAATCGAAGCCGCCGGCGTCGACGGCAGCCTGCGCCCCGAGCAACTGGACCTGGCCGCGTTCGTGCGCCTGGCCGACCAGCTTGCCATCCAGCCAGCGCCCGCAGTGGAATAAGGCATCAGGAAAAATGTGGGAGGGGGTTTGCCCCTCCCCTGTTTGAACTGCTTCATACCACACAGCATGTCTGGCCTAGTGCCCACCTCTTGGCCTAGACTGGCCCGCATCTGCTGTCCTCCGCATTTGCTTTTAAGGCCTCTTGCATGTCCGATCCTCGCTACCAGATCGACGTCAGCGTCGTCACCCGCTTCCTGGCGGACCAATCGCAACCTGAACACAACCGCTTTGCCTTTGCCTACACCATCACGGTGAAAAACAACGGGCTGGTGCCGGCCAAGCTGCTGTCACGCCATTGGGTGATCACTGATGGTGACGGTCAGGTCGAGGAAGTGCGCGGCGCGGGTGTGGTTGGCCAGCAACCGTTGATCGACATCGGCGCCAGCCACACCTACAGCAGCGGTACGGTAATGACTTCCAAAGTCGGCACCATGCAAGGCTCGTATCAAATGAAGGCGACCGACGGCAAACTGTTCGACGCGATCATCAAGCCATTCCGCCTCGCCGTACCCGGAGCATTGCACTGATATGGCAACGTATGCCGTCGGTGACCTGCAAGGCTGCCTGGAGCCCCTCAAGTGCCTGCTCGAACGCGTGGCTTTCGACCCGGCAAACGATCGCCTGTGGCTAGTCGGTGACCTGGTCAACCGTGGCCCGCAGTCTCTGGAAACCTTGCGCTACCTCTATAACCTGCGCGACTCACTGGTCTGTGTGCTGGGCAATCATGATCTGCACCTGCTCGCCGCCGGTCGTAACATCGAGCGCCTGAAAAAAGGCGACACCCTGCGGGAAATCCTCGAAGCACCGGACCGCGCCGAGTTGCTGGAATGGTTGCGCCGACAGAAGCTCCTGCATTACGACGAGGCCCGCGACATCGCCCTGGTCCATGCCGGCATCCCTCCGCAATGGACAGTGAAAAAAGCTCTCAAATGCGCCGCCGAAGTCGAAAGCGCGCTGGCCGATGACAACCTCTACAGTGCCTACCTTGATGGCATGTACGGCAACGAGCCGGTGAAGTGGGACAACGACCTTACCGGCGTCGCTCGCCTGCGAGTGATCACCAACTACTTCACGCGCATGCGCTTCTGCACGGCGGAGGGCAAACTGGACCTCAAGAGCAAGGAAGGCGCCGACACTGCGCTGCCTGGCTATAAGCCCTGGTTTGCTCACAAGGAACGTAAAACCCGCGACACCAGAATCGTTTTCGGCCATTGGGCCGCCCTTGAAGGCAAGTGCGAAGAACCCGGCGTGTTCGCCCTCGACACCGGTTGCGTGTGGGGTGGCGCCATGACCTTGATGAACATCGACACCGGCGAGCGCATCAGTTGCCAGTGTGAATCCCCCGAACCCCCTACACAGACGGCCGTCGCCAAGCCCTAGGAGCCTGCCATGTCAGAATTCAAACGTATCCCACCCGAACAAGCCCAGGCCCTGCGCGAGCAAGGCGCTGTGGTCGTTGATATCCGTGACCAGCCAACCTACGCCGCTGCCCATATCAGCGGCGCCCAGCATCTGGACAACGTCAACATCGCCGACTTCATCCGCGCCGCCGACCTCGACGCCCCCCTGATCGTCGCGTGCTACCACGGCAATTCGAGCCAAAGCGCAGCGGCCTATCTGGTCGGCCAAGGTTTCTCCGACGTCTATAGCCTGGATGGCGGCTTTGAGCTGTGGCGTGCGACCTATCCTGCAGAAATTTCCTCAGGCGATTCGCAATAATTTTTTTCACACCCCGCTACCCCGCGTGACGCTTGGGCTTGCGCCGTTTCTGACGAACGGCGCAGCCAAACTAATTACGCATCGCGCCTTGACCTCCCCGATTCCGAACTATCCTTAAGCGCAGGCCATCCAAATCAGGGGAGAGCCGGTACACCGGCGCGCGGGTCATCGGTAGCGTTTCAGGGTGTTCTGGGGGGAAACAGCCATTGGCGAACGTCAAGGGCTGCCAGCATCGACTGATTGATCCGGCGTCGGCTCCACGTATCGAGCGAGGTGACGACGTCATGAGTATCTTTAGCCACTTCCAACAACGTTTCGAGTCCACACAACAGGAAGAACTCACGCTTCAAGAGTATCTCGAGTTGTGCAAACGGGACCGCAGTACCTATGCGTCTGCCGCCGAGCGCCTCCTGCTGGCGATTGGCGAGCCGGAGCTGGTAGACACCTCGAACAATTCGCGCCTGTCGCGGATATTCTCCAACAAGGTGATCCGCCGTTATCCGGCCTTTGAAGACTTCCACGGCATGGAAGAATGCATCGACCAGATCGTCTCGTACTTCCGCCATGCCGCCCAAGGCCTGGAGGAAAAGAAACAGATTCTCTACCTGCTCGGCCCGGTTGGCGGCGGCAAGTCGTCCCTGGCTGAAAAACTCAAGCAACTCATCGAGAAAGTGCCCTTCTACGCGATCAAGGGCTCGCCAGTGTTCGAGTCGCCCCTGGGCCTGTTCAACGCCACCGAAGATGGCGCGATCCTCGAAGAAGACTTCGGCATCCCACGGCGCTACCTCAATACCATCATGTCGCCCTGGGCCACCAAGCGCCTGTCCGAGTTTGGCGGAGATATCAGCCAGTTCCGCGTGGTCAAACTCTACCCTTCGATCCTCAACCAGATCGGTGTCGCCAAGACCGAGCCGGGCGACGAGAACAACCAGGACATTTCCGCGCTGGTGGGTAAGGTCGATATCCGCAAACTGGAAGAATTCCCACAGAACGACGCCGACGCCTACAGCTACTCGGGCGCGCTGTGCCGGGCCAACCAGGGCCTGATGGAGTTCGTGGAGATGTTCAAGGCGCCGATCAAGGTGCTGCACCCTCTGCTCACGGCCACCCAGGAAGGCAACTACAACAGCACCGAAGGCCTGGGCGCGATTCCGTTCACCGGGATCCTGCTGGCGCACTCCAACGAATCGGAGTGGCATACCTTCCGCAACAACAAGAACAACGAAGCCTTCATCGACCGTATCTACATCGTCAAGGTGCCGTACTGCCTGCGGGTCAGCGATGAGATCAAGATCTACGACAAACTGCTGTTCAACAGCTCCCTGGCTAAGGCTCATTGCGCACCCGACACCCTGAAGATGCTCGCCCAGTTCACCGTGCTGTCGCGCCTCAAGGAGCCGGAGAACTCGAACATCTACTCGAAAATGCGCGTGTACGACGGCGAAAACCTCAAGGACACCGATCCCAAGGCCAAATCGATCCAGGAATACCGCGACACGGCGGGCGTCGATGAAGGCATGAACGGCCTGTCGACGCGCTTCGCGTTCAAGATCCTCTCCAAGGTCTTCAACTTCGACCCTCACGAAATCGCCGCCAACCCGGTGCACTTGCTGTATGTGCTGGAACAGCAGATCGAACAGGAACAATTCCAGGCCGAAACCCGCGAGCGCTATCTGCGCTTCCTCAAAGAATATCTGGCGCCACGCTATATCGAGTTCATCGGCAAGGAAATCCAGACCGCGTACCTTGAGTCCTACAGCGAATACGGCCAGAACATCTTCGACCGCTACGTGCTGTACGCCGACTTCTGGATTCAAGACCAGGAATACCGCGACCCGGAAACCGGCGAAATCCTCAACCGCGTGGCGCTCAACGAGGAACTGGAGAAGATCGAGAAACCCGCCGGCATCAGCAATCCGAAGGATTTCCGCAACGAAATCGTCAACTTCGTGCTGCGCGCCCGCGCCAACAACAACGGCAAGAACCCAACATGGCTCAGCTACGAGAAGCTGCGCGTGGTGATCGAGAAGAAAATGTTCTCCAACACCGAAGATCTGCTGCCGGTTATCAGCTTCAACGCCAAGGCCAGCAAGGAGGATCAGCAAAAACACAACGACTTCGTCACACGAATGGTCGAGCGCGGCTACACCGACAAACAGGTACGACTGCTCTCCGAGTGGTACCTGCGGGTTCGCAAATCGCAGTAAGGCAGCGACAGGCGGCGACTGCCAGGCATCCGGCCCGGCAGGCGACCGCTTGTCCCTAAGCTTCCAGCTCGCGGCTTGAAGCTTGTAACGTGAAGCTGCCCGGAGGGCTCCCCATGAGCTATGTGATCGACCGACGCCTCAATGGTAAGAACAAGAGCACGGTAAACCGCCAGCGTTTCCTGCGGCGTTACCGCGACCACATCAAAAAGGCCGTTGAAGAGGCCGTCAGCCGCCGTTCCATCACCGACATGGAGCACGGCGAACAAATCAGCATTCCCGGACGGGACATCGACGAACCAGTGCTGCACCACGGCCGGGGCGGCAAACAGACTGTCGTCCATCCGGGCAACAAGGAATTCACCACAGGCGAACACATTCAGCGCCCGCAGGGGGGCGGCGGCGGCAAGGGTGCGGGCAAGGCCGGTAATTCCGGCGAAGGCATGGATGAGTTCGTGTTCCAGATCACCCAGGAGGAGTTTCTCGAATTCATGTTCGAGGATCTGGAGCTGCCCAACCTGGTCAAACGCAACCTGACCGGCACCGACACCTTCAAAACCGTGCGCGCGGGTATCAGCAACGAAGGCAACCCGTCCCGCATCAACATCATCCGCACCCTGCGCTCGGCCCACGCTCGACGTATCGCCCTGTCGGGCAGCAGCCGTGCAAAATTGAAGCAGGCCAAGGAAGAGTTGGCGCGGTTGAAGCGCGAGGAGCCGGATAACTTTGGCGATATTCAGGAAATCGAGGCAGAAATCGAGAAGCTCAGCGCGCGCATTCACCGTGTGCCCTTTCTCGATACCTTCGACCTCAAATACAACCTGTTGATCAAACAGCCCAACCCCAGCTCCAAGGCCGTGATGTTCTGCCTGATGGACGTGTCCGGCTCCATGACCCAGGCTACCAAGGACATTGCCAAGCGCTTCTTCATCTTGCTGTACCTGTTCCTGAAGCGGAACTACGACAAGATCGAAGTGGTGTTCATCCGTCATCACACCAGCGCCCGGGAAGTGGACGAAGAGGAATTCTTCTACTCGCGCGAAACCGGCGGCACCATCGTTTCCAGCGCGCTCAAGCTGATGCAGGAAATCATGGCCGAGCGCTACCCGGCCAATGAGTGGAATATCTATGCCGCCCAAGCGTCCGACGGTGACAACTGGAATGATGACTCGCCGATTTGCCGCGACATCCTGATCAACCAGATCATGCCTTTCGTGCAGTACTACACCTACGTTGAAATTACCCCCCGTGAGCACCAGGCACTGTGGTTCGAATACGAACGCATCGGCGAAGCCTTCGCCGATACGTTCGCCCAACAGCAATTGGTCTCGGCCGGCGATATCTACCCGGTCTTCCGTGAACTCTTCCAGCGCAGGTTAGTGACATGACCGCCAAAAAAGAGCATAAGCGTCAACCTATCTCCACCGGGTCCGAGTGGACCTTTGAACTGATCCAGGCCTATGACCGGGAGATCAGCCGCATCGCGGCCGGTTATGCGCTGGACACCTACCCCAATCAGATCGAAGTGATCACCGCCGAACAGATGATGGATGCCTACGCCTCCGTTGGCATGCCGCTGGGTTATCACCATTGGTCATACGGCAAACACTTCCTCAGCACGGAGAAATCCTACACCCGCGGCCAGATGGGGCTGGCCTATGAGATCGTGATCAACTCCGACCCGTGCATCGCCTACCTGATGGAAGAAAACACCATCTGCATGCAGGCGCTGGTGGTGGCCCACGCGTGCTACGGGCATAACAGCTTTTTCAAGGGTAACTACCTGTTCCGCACCTGGACCGACGCCAGTTCGATCATCGATTACCTGGTGTTCGCCAAGCAGTACATCATGCAATGCGAGGAGCGCCACGGCATCGACGCGGTAGAGGACTTGCTCGACTCCTGCCACGCCTTGATGAACTACGGCGTCGACCGCTACAAACGGCCTTATCCGATTTCGGCCGAAGAAGAACGGCTGCGCCAGGCGGAGCGTGAGGAACACCTGCAGAAACAGATCAACGATTTGTGGCGTACCATTCCAAAACGCGCCGGCAAAAACAACGATAAAGACAATGCACGCTTCCCCGCCGAACCGCAGGAAAACATCCTCTATTTTCTGGAAAAACACGCGCCACTGCTGGAGCCATGGCAGCGGGAAATCGTGCGTATCGTGCGCAAGATCGCGCAGTATTTTTATCCACAGCGCCAGACTCAGGTGATGAACGAGGGTTGGGCGACGTTCTGGCACTACACCCTGATGAATGACCTGTACGACGAAGGCCTGGTCACCGACGGCTTCATGATGGAATTCCTCACATCCCACACCAGCGTGGTGTTCCAGCCCGGTTTCGACAGCCCGTACTACAACGGTATCAACCCCTACGCACTGGGCTTTGCGATGTACCGTGACATTCGGCGCATGTGCGAGCACCCCACCGAGGAGGACCGTCGCTGGTTCCCGGAAATCGCCGGCAGCGACTGGCTCTCCACGATCAAGTTCGCCATGAGCAGCTTCAAGGACGAAAGCTTCATCCTGCAGTACCTGTCGCCTCAGGTTATTCGCGACCTCAAGCTGTTCAGCATCCTGGATGACGACCTCAAGGACGACCTGGTTGTGCCGGCCATCCATGACGAGCCTGGCTACCGGACTATCCGCGAGACCCTGGCAGCGCAATACAACTTGGGTAACCGCGAGCCCAACGTACAGATCTACAGCATCGACGTGCGCGGTGACCGCTCACTGACCTTGCGCCATCAACAGCACGACCGCAAACCCCTGGGCGAATCCACCGAGGAAGTGCTCAAGCACCTGCACCGGCTATGGGGCTTCGATATTCACCTGGAAACCCTGCAGGGCGACCAAGTGATGAAAACCCACCATGTGCCACCGCGTAGCGACCATAACGACAACGACTACGGCCGCCTGGACCTGGCCGTCGTGCATCTCTGAAACAGCAAAGCCTCCATTGGCCAGGCACAGGCGTTATCCTGTGCCGCTAATGGAGGCTTTTTCATGAAAATCTACAAAGTCGGCGGTGCCGTGCGTGATCGCCTGTTGGGCATCGAGGTCACCGATATTGACCGCGTCGTCGTCGGCGCCACCCTCGAAGAAATGCAGGCCAAAGGCTTCAAGCCGGTCGGCGCTGACTTCCCGGTGTTCCTGGACCCAAAAAACGGCGATGAATACGCCCTCGCCCGCACCGAGCGCAAAAGTGGCAGGGGCTATGGCGGCTTCGTGTTTCACGCCAGTCCCGACGTCACGCTGGAAGAAGACCTGATACGCCGCGACCTGACCATCAATGCCATGGCCGAAGACGACGAAGGTAACCTGACCGACCCCTACCACGGCCAACGTGACTTGGAAGCCCGTATTTTACGTCACGTTTCGCCCGCGTTCGCCGAAGATCCCCTACGAGTGCTGCGCGTTGCTCGGTTTGCCGCACGGTATGCGCACCTGGGATTCACTGTCGCGTCGGAGACTCTTGAGCTGATGCATCAACTCAGCGAGTCCGGTGAACTGGAAGCGCTGACACCAGAGCGCAGCTGGAAAGAAATTTCCCGGGCCCTGATGGAAAACCAGCCCCAAGTGTTTATCCAGGTGCTGCGCGACTGCCATGCGCTGAAAACCCTGATGCCGGAAGTGGACGCGCTGTTCGGCGTACCGCAACCCGAAGCCCATCACCCCGAGATAGATACCGGCATACACACGTTAAGCGTGCTGGAGCAGGCAGCCGCACATAAGCAGCCGTTGACCGTACGCTGGGCCTGCCTGCTGCACGATTTGGGCAAGGGCCTGACACCTGTGGATAAGTTACCGCAGCATATTGCCCACGAGCACCGGGGTTTGAAGCTGATCAAAGCGGTGAATGAACGCTTCAAGGTGCCAAAGGATTGCCAGGAACTGGCGCTGCTGGTGGGCCAGTACCACACCCACGGGCATCGAGCCCTGGAGCTGAAGGCTTCGACGTTGTTGGAGCTGCTGCACAGTTTTGACGTCTATCGTCGACCGCAACGCTTCGAGGAGTTTGTGGTCGCCTGCGAGATGGATGCGCGGGGCCGAAAAGGCCTTGAACAACGCAGTTATCCACAGGCGGACTATTTGCGCGGCGCGGCGAAGACTGCGCGCGAAGTGGCAGTGGCGCCACTGCTGGAGAAAGGCTTCAAAGGCCCGGAGTTGGGCGAAGCCCTGAAACGTGAACGGCTTAACGCACTGAAAGCCTACAAGGAACGACAAAGTTCATTGTAGGAGCGAGCTTGCTCGCGAAAAACCTGAGAGCGCTGCGTTATCGTTCACGCTCTTCGCGAGCAAGCTCGGCTCCTACAGAAGCACGTCTGGCGTGAGTTGCCGGCCCCGCCACTCAAACGCCACGGGCGCAAGCACCTGGTCGATCCGGGCATCACGCCACAGCGCCGCCATGGTCTTGCCCGTTTCAGGATGCACACGATCCGGCGCCATCATCGACAGCGGCCACAACACGAACGCGTTTTTCAGGATTTCCGCGCGCGGCAGGACCAAGCCGTCGAAATTACCCACCAGTTCGCCATAGAGCAGCACGTCGATATCCAACGGCAGCCCTTTACGATCCGGCGCATAGCGGCCGTTGTCGGCCTCGATAAATTTCAACCGGCGGTCCAACTCCATCAACGACAGGTCGGTAAAGGCCGACACCACCAGATTGAAGAACGGCCCGCTCTTGATGCCCACCGGCTGGCTTTCGAACACCGCCGAACAGCGCATGTCCGTCAAAAAGCTCGCCAGCGCATCGAGCCCCGCACATAAATTGAGCTCACGCTCGATATTACTGCCAAGGCCAAGGTAAACCTGAGTCAGCGACATCCGCGCTCGATCTCCACGCCCACGCCCTTGGCCGCCGGCACGGCACCCGGCTTGGTCAACTTGAGGTACAGCCAGGGAATCTGGAATTCGCTCATCAGCACTTGGGCCAGGCGTTCAGCGAAAGTTTCCACCAACTGGTATTGGGACTGCTCGGCAAAGGCCTGGATACGCGCGGACACGCTGGCGTAATCCAGCGCCAGGGTCAGGTCGTCACCGGCGGCGGCCGGACGGTTATCCCAGGCAAAGCTCAGGTCAAGGCGCAGGCATTGACGGATTCCGCGCTCCCAGTCGTAGGCGCCGATCACGGTGTCGACTTCCAGGCCTTCGATAAACACTCTGTCCAAGCACTCTTCTCCGCAGCACGACAAGGGCGCAATGCCCCGTTAGAATCAGGGCGTCCTCGCCCGGAATAGTTAGCATGTTTTGGTCACTGGCGATTCTCGCCTACCTGCTCGGCTCGCTGTCCTTTGCCATTTTGCTCAGCCGCCTGACCGGAAACCCCGATCCGCGAATGAGTGGCTCAGGCAATGCCGGCGCCACCAATATGCTGCGCCTGGCCGGCAAGAAACTTGCCGTGCTGACGCTGCTGGGCGACCTGTGCAAGGGCTTGCTGCCCGTACTGATCGCCAGCCTCGCCGGCCTTACCCTGCAACAGCAGGCCTGGGTGGGCGTCTGCGCCGTCCTGGGCCATCTGTTCCCCTTGTACTTCCGCTTTCGCGGCGGCAAAGGCGTCGCCACGGCGGCCGGCATGCTGTTGGGGATTTACCCTCCGGCAGCCTTGCTGGCGGTGCTCGCCTGGCTGTTGACGTTCTACCTGACCCGCACCAGCTCCCTGGCTGCGCTGATCGCCACGCCGCTCACCCTGCCATTGCTGGCCTGGCAGGCTCCGGCAGCATTGCTGCCCATGAGCGTGCTGACCCTGCTGATCGTGTGGCGCCACCGCGGCAATCTACGCGACCTGTTTGCCGGGCGCGAACGGCATTTTTAAATAGCGTCCACGCTAACCCTTACAACGGCGACAACTGCTCCATGGGCCAGCGCGCCTGCACGCTGATCGCCAGGCTTTCGTGTTGCCCGGCCATCAGACGCTGACAGCCGGCATAGGCGATCATCGCGCCATTGTCGGTGCAGAACTCTGGGCGCGCGTAGAACACCTCCCCCTTCATCTCGCCAAGCATCTTCTCCAACGAGCTGCGCAAGGCCTTGTTGGCGCTGACGCCGCCAGCAATCACCAGCCGCTGCATGCCGGCCTGCTTCAGGGCGCGCTTGCACTTGATGGTCAAAGTCTCTACCACGGCCTGCTGGAACGCCAGCGCGATGTCGCAACGGGCTTGCTCACCGTCGTCCCCGGCGCTGACGCTCTGCTGCCAGGTATTCAACGCGGAGGTTTTCAAGCCGCTGAAGCTGAACATCAAACCAGGGCGATCGCACATCGGCCGAGGGAACGTGTAACGGCCGGCCACGCCTTTTTCGGCGAGGCGGGCGATTTCCGGACCGCCGGGGTAATTGAGCCCCATCATCTTCGCGGTCTTGTCGAATGCTTCGCCGGCGGCGTCGTCCAGGGACTCGCCCAACAGCGTGTATTGGCCGATGCCATCGACCTGAACCAGCTGCGTATGCCCCCCCGAAACCAACAAAGCGACGAACGGGAACGCCGGCGGTGTTTTTTCCAGCATCGGCGCCAGCAAATGACCTTCCATGTGATGCACACCGAGGGCCGGAATGCCCCAGGCGAACGCCAGCGCCTGGGCACAGGAAGCCCCAACCAGCAGGGCTCCGACCAATCCAGGGCCTGCGGTATAGGCAATCGCATCGATCTCGGTCGGTACGCAACCGGCCTCATTCAACACCTGGCGAATCAATGGCAGCATACGTTTGACGTGATCACGGCTGGCAAGCTCCGGCACCACGCCGCCATAGGCGCGATGCAGGTCGATCTGACTGAACAGCGCATCGGCCAAAAGCCCGCGTTCACTGTCGTAAAGTGCGACACCGGTTTCGTCGCAGGAGGTTTCAAGTCCCAGTACTAGCATGGGTTTGCGCCTTGTAGAGGCTGAATTCGAAGGCGCGCATAATAGTCGCCACTCCCCCTCCCGACTAGCGGTTTTCGATTAGAGGCTTTGCATTCCTGCCAATGAGGGGTTAACATCCGCAACCCTTAAAAACCGACGACCTCAGCCGCGAATTTTTTGCGACGAGAACGTTGATCCCGGTAATGAAAGAAGGTAGCTCTGGATGCCAGCCGTCAAAGTAAAAGAGAACGAACCCTTCGACGTAGCTCTGCGTCGTTTCAAGCGCTCCTGCGAAAAAGCCGGTGTTCTGGCTGAAGTTCGTAGCCGCGAATTTTATGAGAAGCCAACTTCTGAGCGTAAGCGTAAGGCAGCAGCCGCTGTTAAGCGTCACGCCAAGAAAGTTCAGCGCGAACAGCGCCGCGCCGTTCGTCTGTACTAATACACAGACGTTCGTAGCAAGCTTCTGCCAAGCCCGGCCCTCAGCCGGGCTGTTGGCATTTGCGGATATCGCTTGATGCTTCATCGTCGACGCCGCACACGCGACCGAGACACTGCTTCAAACGTCAGGACTGGCTCTTTTGCCAGCGGTGCACGTCTCTTCTGACGAGCCTAACAAGGCTACTGACGAGCACACCCTATTCTTCAAGCAGACGATCAACTGTGTCGACTGTGCCCATTGATGAGCCTCCGAGACCGCCCACAGGTCAAGACCGGACTCACGGGCAACTTTTATTCGTCGAACACTGATAGAGACTAACGTCAGCGAATGTTCGGCAGATACACTTCCTGACACCCCATGCAGACGATAATGATCGAGCACCCAACGTGCGCTTGAACATTTCACGGGCCCTCATTTACACGCAGTGATGACGAGAACGCCATGGCCGGGCTGATTCCCCAGAGCTTTATTGACGACCTTCTGAACCGCACCGACATCGTCGATGTCGTCAGCTCACGCGTGCAATTGAAAAAAGCCGGCAAAAACTACACGGCCTGCTGCCCGTTCCATAAAGAAAAAACCCCGTCATTCAGTGTCAGCCCGGACAAGCAGTTCTATTACTGCTTCGGATGCGGCGCTGGCGGCAACGCCCTCGGCTTCCTGATGGACCACGACAACCTGGATTTCCCCCAGGCCATCGAGGACCTGGCGAAAGCCGCCGGCATGGAAATCCCCCGCGAAGAAAGTGGCCGCGCGCACAAGCCGCGACAACCCACCGACTCACCGCTGTATCCGCTGCTGACCGCCGCCGCCGAGTTCTACCGGCAGGCGCTTAAAAGCCATCCGCAGCGCAAAGCCGCTGTCGATTACCTCAAGGGCCGCGGCCTTACCGGTGAAATCGCCCGGGACTTCGGCCTCGGCTTTGCGCCGCCCGGCTGGGACAACCTGTACAAGCACCTGAGCAGCGATACGCTCCAGCAGAAAGCCATGATTGACGCCGGCCTGCTGGTGGAAAACGCCGAGACCGGCAAACGCTATGACCGCTTCCGTGACCGCGTGATGTTTCCGATCCGCGACAGCCGCGGCCGCATCATCGCGTTCGGCGGCCGCGTGCTGGGAGACGACAAGCCCAAGTACCTTAACTCTCCGGAAACCCCGGTATTCCATAAAGGCCAGGAACTCTACGGCCTGTTCGAAGCGCGCAAGAACAACCGCAACCTCGACGAGATTATCGTGGTTGAGGGTTATATGGATGTGATCGCCTTGGCCCAGCAGGGCCTGCGCAATGCGGTGGCGACGCTTGGCACCGCCACCAGCGAAGAGCACTTGAAGCGCCTGTTTCGCGTCGTGCCCAGCGTGTTGTTCTGTTTCGACGGCGACCAGGCCGGCCGCAACGCCGCCTGGCGCGCACTCGAAGCTACACTGTCGAGCCTGCAGGATGGGCGCCGTGCACGCTTCCTGTTCTTGCCCGAAGGCGAAGACCCGGACACCCTGGTGCGCGCCGAAGGCACCGACGCGTTCCGAGCACGCATCAATCAACACGCACAGCCGCTGGCAGACTACTTCTTCCAGCAGTTGACCGAAGAAGCCGATCCGCGCTCGCTTGAGGGCAAGGCCCATATGGCCACCCTCGCAGCGCCGCTGATCGACAAGGTCCCGGGCGCCAATTTGCGCACCCTGATGCGCCAGCGCCTGCTGGAAATCACCGGGTTGAGCGGCGAAGCCGTGAGCCAGCTGGTGCATAGCGCCCCTCAGGGTGCGCCGCCCGCCTACGACCCAGGCATGGATTACGATGCCATGCCGGATTATGCCGACTTCCACCAACCGCAGGAGGCGTATACGCCCCAGCAGGAGTGGACGCCGAAAAAGCCCGGTGCAGGCGGCAAGAAATGGGACAAGAAGCCCTGGAGCAAGAATGGCAAACGCGGCGATCGCGACGAGGCCTACGCCCCACGCACGCCGGTTGCCGTAGAAGCGCCGACGCTGATTGCCTTGCGCACGCTCATCCATCACCCGCAATTGGCGGGCAAGGTTGAAAGCGCCGATCATTTCGCCAACGAGAGCAACACCTATGCCCAGGTGCTTATCGCCTTGATCGAGGCCGTGCAGAAAAATCCTAAGCTAAACTCAATTCAGCTGATGGCTCGCTGGCATGGCACAGAGCAGGGCCGCCTGTTGAAGGCACTCGCGGAAAAGGAGTGGCTAATTGACGGCGACAACCTTGAACAACAGTTTTTAGACACCATTAATAGGTTATCCGCGGGTCAGCACACACAGACCCTCGATGAGCTCATTAAACGAGCAAGGCAGCCGGGATTGTCGGCTGAAGAGCAAATTCAGATAGCAAAACAGATGCGCGACCTCTTAAAACAGAACGTTTGCACATCAAACCCGACCTCAGCTGGCGTGTGAGGTCATAGCTCGGGTATAATCCTCGGCTTGTTTTTTGCCCGCCAAGACCTTCAGTGGATAGGGTGTTATGTCCGGAAAAGCGCAACAGCAGTCTCGTATCAAAGAGTTGATCACCCTTGGTCGTGAGCAGAAGTATCTGACTTACGCAGAGGTCAACGACCACCTGCCTGAGGATATTTCAGATCCAGAGCAGGTGGAAGACATCATCCGCATGATTAATGACATGGGGATCCCCGTACACGAGAGTGCTCCGGATGCGGACGCCCTTATGTTGGCCGACGCCGATACCGACGAGGCAGCCGCTGAAGAAGCCGCTGCCGCGTTGGCCGCGGTGGAGACCGACATCGGTCGCACGACTGACCCTGTGCGCATGTATATGCGTGAAATGGGTACCGTCGAGTTGCTGACACGTGAAGGCGAAATCGAAATCGCCAAGCGTATCGAAGAGGGCATCCGTGAAGTGATGGGCGCAATCGCGCACTTCCCTGGCACGGTTGACCACATTCTCTCCGAGTACACTCGCGTCACCACCGAAGGTGGCCGCCTGTCTGACGTCCTGAGCGGTTATATCGACCCGGACGACGGCATTGCGCCGCCTGCCGCCGAAGTGCCGCCGCCCGTCGATCCGAAAGCACCGAAAGCGGACGACGACTCCGACGACGAAGAAGCTGAAGCCAGCTCCGACGACGAAGAAGAAGTTGAAAGCGGTCCAGACCCGATCATCGCTGCCCAGCGTTTCGGTGCGGTTTCCGATCAAATGGAAATCACCCGCAAGGCGTTGAAAAAGCATGGTCGTGCCAACAAGCAGGCAATTGCCGAGCTGCTGGCCCTGGCCGAGCTGTTCATGCCGATCAAGCTGGTACCGAAGCAATTCGAAGGCCTGGTTGAACGCGTTCGTAGCGCCCTTGAGCGTCTGCGTGCACAAGAGCGTGCGATCATGCAGCTCTGTGTCCGTGATGCGCGCATGCCGCGTACCGACTTCCTGCGCCAGTTCCCAGGCCACGAAGTTGACGAAGCCTGGAGCGATGCCCTGGCCAAAGGCAAGGCGAAATACGCCGAAGCCATCGGTCGCCTGCAGCCGGACATCATCCGTTGCCAGCAGAAACTGAGCGCACTGGAGGCTGAAACAGGCCTCACGATTGCCGAGATCAAGGACATCAACCGTCGCATGTCGATCGGTGAGGCCAAGGCCCGCCGCGCGAAGAAAGAGATGGTTGAAGCGAACTTGCGTCTGGTGATCTCCATCGCCAAGAAGTACACCAACCGTGGCCTGCAATTCCTCGACCTGATCCAGGAAGGCAACATCGGCTTGATGAAGGCTGTGGACAAGTTCGAATACCGTCGCGGCTACAAGTTCTCGACTTATGCCACCTGGTGGATCCGTCAGGCGATCACTCGCTCGATCGCCGACCAGGCCCGCACCATCCGTATTCCGGTGCACATGATCGAGACCATCAACAAGCTCAACCGTATTTCCCGGCAGATGTTGCAGGAAATGGGTCGCGAACCGACCCCGGAAGAGCTGGGTGAGCGCATGGAAATGCCTGAGGATAAAATCCGCAAGGTATTGAAGATCGCTAAAGAGCCGATCTCCATGGAAACACCCATTGGTGATGACGAAGACTCCCATCTGGGTGACTTCATCGAAGACTCGACCATGCAGTCGCCAATCGATGTCGCCACTGTTGAGAGCCTTAAAGAAGCGACTCGCGACGTACTCTCCGGCCTCACTGCCCGTGAAGCCAAGGTACTGCGCATGCGTTTCGGCATCGACATGAATACCGACCACACCCTTGAGGAAGTCGGTAAGCAGTTTGACGTGACCCGCGAGCGGATCCGTCAGATCGAAGCCAAGGCGCTACGCAAGCTGCGCCACCCGACGCGAAGCGAGCATCTGCGCTCCTTCCTCGACGAGTGATACCAGAACCCCCGGCCCAGGCCGGGGGTTTTGCTTTGTGCACATTGCTTTGCACAGATTAACTGCCCCGCAACGCCCCGCTCTCGCAATGCCCGTCTACACTCGAGACATTCCCCGTGCCATAACGAGACCGTTATGCCCAGATTGCCGACCGTGATACTGCTGTCGCTGCTGACCTGGACCGCAACGGCTGGCGCGTTGACTCTCACTGATGATGAGCGTAGCTGGCTGACGGACCATCAGGAGCTGCGCCTTGGGGTGGATGCGTCTTGGCCACCCTTCGAATACCGCGATGAAAATGGCCGCTACCAGGGCCTGGCCGCTGACTACGTGCGCCTGATCCAGGATCGCCTGGGCGTCAGGATCAATCTGATCGAACCGGCAAATTGGACCGCTGTGCTCGAACAAGCGCGCAACAATCAGCTCGACCTGCTCCCCGGCATCATGTCCACCCCGGAACGCCAGAGCTTCCTGGCCTTCACACGCCCCTATCTCGACTTCCCCATCGTCATATTGGCCCATGAAGGCGGTGCGAAGCCGCGCAACCTCAAGGACCTGTACGGACTGAAAATCGCCGTGGTGGAAAACTATGCGCCTCATGAACTGCTGCGCACCCATCATCCGGACCTCAATCTCGTCGCGATGCCTAACGTCAGCTCCATGCTGCAGGCCCTGGCCACCGATGAAGTGGATGCGGTAGTCAGCGACCTGGCTTCCAGCGTCTGGAGCCTGCGCCAGCTGAAACTCGATGGTTTGTACGTCAGCGGCGAAACGCCCTACCGCTATCAGTTGGCAATGGGCGTGCCCCGCGATGAGAAAGTACTGGTGGGGATCCTGGATAAAGTCCTCGCCGACCTCAGCCCGGCCGAAACCGATGCGATCCAGCAGCATTGGGTCGGCAGCTTCAGCGATCACCGCACCTTCTGGACAGATTTGTTGCTGTACGGCCTACCCGCAGTGTTGCTGCTGAGCACCGTGCTGGTCATTGTGATTCGAATCAATCGCCGGCTCAGCTCGGAAATTTCCCGCCGAGTGGCCCTTGAGCAAAAACTGCGTAGCAGCGAGTACCACTATCGCGGCCTGGTGGAGAGTCTTTCCGCCATCGCCTGGGAAGCCAACATCAGCGACTTCACCTACAGCTACGTGTCGCCCCATGCCGAAGAATTGCTTGGCTACCCCCGCGCCCATTGGCTGATCCCTGGCTTCTGGCGCAACATTATTCACCCTGCCGACCTGATCCGCACCGAAACCTATTGCCTGCGCGAAACCCGCGCCAACCGTGATCACAGCATCGACTACCGCGTTATCACCGCTGATGGCCGCTGCCTATGGGTACGCGACATCGTCAGCCTGATCGAGCACGGCCATGAACCGGTGCTGCGCGGCCTGATGATCGACATCAGCGAAGCCAAACGTACAGAAGAGGCACTGCAACTGTCGGAGCAGAAGTTTGCCTCCGTGTTCCAGCAATGCCCGGACATATTGGTGATCGCACGCCTGTCTGACGGATGCCTGCTTGAAGTCAACAAGGCCTTTGAAGACCAGATAGGCCTTGGCGCCGCAGACGTGGTGGGCAAAACCGCCACCGAGCTGAATATCTGGGGGGTTCAGGGCGTCGGCCCGGATTTGTTGCAGCGTGTGCAGACCACCAGTATCCGCAACCTGGAAATGACCTTCCTGCGCAGCAATGGCCAGGCATTTATCGGGCTTATTTCGGCCGAGCCGTTCCAACTCGATACCACCGAGGCCTTGGTGGTTGTAGTGCGAGACATCACCCAGCTCAAGGAAACCCAACAGCAGTTGCAAACCTCCGAAGAAAAGTTTGCCAAGGCCTTTCACGCCTCCCCCGATGGCTTGCTGCTAAGCCGTAAAAGCGATGGCCTGCTGATAGAAGTGAACGAAGGCTTTAGCCACCTGACCGGTTACACCAGCGCCACATCGCTGGATCAGTCTGCCTTGGACCTCGGCATTTGGGTTGACCTCAATGAGCGCAAGCACATGCTGGAGTTGATGCAGCGCGACGGCTTTGTCCGCGATTTCACCTGCCATATACGCCGCGTCGATGGCCAGGTTCGCCTCTGCGAACTGTCCAGCCGCTCGCTGCCCATCGGCGAAGAAGACTGCATGCTGACCATCGCCCGCGACATCACTGAACGCCAGCTGATGCAGGAAAAATTGCAGCAAGCCGCCACGGTGTTCGAAAGCACCGCCGAAGGCGTATTGATCACCGACACTCGGCAGAACATCAGTGCCGTTAACCGCGCCTTCAGCGAAATCACCGGCTACAGTGAGGCCGAAGCGCTGGGCCATACCCCGCGCCTGCTCGCCTCCGGCCTGCATGACAGCGCCTTCTATGCGGCGATGTGGCATCAGTTGACGACCCAGGGCCACTGGCAGGGCGAAATTTCCAACCGTCGAAAGGACGGCGAGCTGTACCCCAGCTGGCTGACCATCAGCGCTGTGCGCAATCGCGACCAGTTGGTCACCCACTTCGTGGCGGTATTCGCCGATATTTCCAGCCTCAAGCTCGCCCAGGCGCGCCTCGACTATCAGGCCCATCACGACCCGCTGACCGGCCTGCCCAATCGCACGTTGTTTGAAAGTCGACTGCAGGCCGCCCTCAACGGCCAGCAGGAAAGCGGTAATCAAGGCGCTGTGTTGTTTCTCGACCTGGACCGTTTCAAACACATCAACGACAGCCTGGGCCACCCGGTCGGCGACCTCCTGCTCAAAGACATTGCCGTGCGCCTTAAGGAACAACTGCGCGACATCGACACCGTCGCCCGCCTGGGCGGCGACGAATTCATCATTCTGCTGCCCGGTCTGCAACAGGCCAGCGACGCCCAGTACTTGGCAAATAAACTGCTCGACTGTTTCACTCCGCCCTTCCAGGCCGGCGAGCACGAGTTCTTTATCAGCGCGAGCATCGGCACCAGTCTGTACCCGCAGGACGGCACCGATGTCGCCACTCTGGTCAAAAATGCCGACGCCGCGATGTACCGCTCAAAAGCCAATGGCCGCAACCGTGTTGAAAGCTACACCCGCGACTTGACGGCCCAGGCCAATGAACGCGTGGCCTTGGAGCATGAGCTGCGCCGCGCCATCGAACGTGACGAGTTGAGCCTGTATTACCAACCCAAACGCAGCTTGATCACTCAGGAGCTGATCGGCGCCGAGGCCTTGATTCGCTGGCACCACCCAACCTTTGGCGATGTGCCACCCGAACACTTCATCGCCTTGGCCGAAGAAAACGGCACGATTCTGCAAATTGGCGATTGGGTACTGGAACAGGCCTGCCGACAGATGCAGGCCTGGAGAGGCACTTTCGATGATTTCGGCCCGCTGTCCGTCAACCTCGCCGGCGCGCAGCTGCGTCACCCCAACCTGCTGTCACGCATCGAACAACTGCTGCGCGATTACCGTCTGGAACCCGGCTGCCTGCAACTGGAGATCACCGAAAACTTCATCATGAGCCAGGCCGAAGAAGCGCTGGAGGTGCTGCACCAACTCAAAGGGCTGGGCGTACAACTGGCGATCGACGATTTCGGCACCGGTTATTCTTCCCTCAGCTACCTCAAGCGCCTGCCGCTGGACTTCCTCAAGATTGATCAGTCCTTTGTGCGCGGCCTGCCCGACGACCCCCACGACGCCGCCATCGTGCGCGCCATCATCGCCCTCGGCCACAGCATGCAATTCACCATCATCGCCGAAGGCGTGGAGAACCCCGCCCAGCAAGCCTTCCTCGCTGCAGAAGGCTGTGAACAGATGCAAGGCTACATCGTCAGCCTGCCCCTGCCACCGGAGCAATTTGCCGTGACCTTCCTTCGCACGAGACTGGAGGATTTTTCGGATGGCACAGTGAACAAACCATCGTTATAATCCGCGACCTACTGAGGGCCTATAGCTCAGTTGGTCAGAGCAGAGGACTCATAATCCTTTGGTCCACGGTTCAAGTCCGTGTGGGCCCACCAACTCCAAAGCCGCGCATTGCGCGGCTTTCGCGTTTCTGGAACCCTGAAAGAAATACGTATGGGCGCTGCCTCAAACTGATCGTTTGCTGAAGGCAAGCCGTGCCGCGAAAAGGACGAAAATCAAGCCAGTCGTGCGGTCCATCCAGGTGATGACTTTCTCGCTGCGCAATACTTTTGCCAGGGGCTGGGTCGCGGCAATCAGGATGATCGACCACAGAAACCCAATAACGACGTGAATACTGACCAAGCCAAACGTCCAGGCGATCAATGGCTGCCCTTGCGGAATGAACTGGGGGAGAAAGGACACGTAGAAGACGCCGATCTTGGGGTTCAGCACGTTACCCATCAGGCCTTTGAAGAACCAGTTTGGCACTTTCTTTTGAGCGCCCTCGACAGATGACAATGACGTGCGAGGCCGCAACAGCATGTTTAGCCCCAGCCAGGCCAGGTAGGCCGCGCCGCAATATTTCAAAATATCGAACGCCAGCTCTGAGACAGCAATCAGGGCTCCAAGTCCAAAAGCGACGGCGGCGCCCCACAGGAAGCAGCCTGCGTTGATGCCCAAAGCCGCGCGCAGTGCCTGTCGCTTACCTTCCACCGTGGCCGTGCGCAAAATCAGTGCAGTGTCGAGGCCAGGCGTCAGCGTGAGCAGGGTCGCGGCGAAGGCAAAGGCAATAAGGTTGTCAGAAAACGGCATAGGTGGGTCTCAGCCAGATGTAGCCGGCAGATTAACCTTTAAATACGCGCTATCAAATCCCCACGGGCTACATGCCGATGTTCGCGCGGTGACGCCCTCGACGGTTCAAGCCAGTGTCTGGTGCAGCGGTTCTGTAAGCCCGACCAAGCCTGTAACATACCTGCCCACCGCACCCTCGCACTGGAGCTTGACCCTTGCCCGCCCTTGACGACATTGACCGCCAACTGATCGCCGCCTTGCAGCTCAATGCTCGCGAAAGCGTGGCCATGCTTGCCCGGCAGTTGGGGATCGCGCGCACCACGGTCACTTCGCGCCTGGCGCGCCTTGAGAAAACCCAGGTGATTACCGGTTATGGCGTGCGCCTGGGCCAGCGCGTGGCGGATGGTGGTTTGCAGGCGTATGTGGGCATTACCGTGCAGCCGCGATCGGGCAAAGAAGTGCTGCGCAGGTTGAGCGCGATGGCCCAGGTACAACAGCTGTGCGCGGTGAGCGGCGAATTTGATTACGTGGCGTGGCTGCGCACTGAGTCGCCGGAGCAGCTTGATCAGTTGCTGGATCAGATTGGCAGCGTCGATGGCGTGGAAAAAACCACCACATCCATCATCCTTAGTAACAAGTTGGACCGCGGGCAACCTATCTGACCAAAAACATCGTCATATTGACTGAAACGAATTCAATCCGACGACACATTGCGTCTTATTAACGAGCGCAACGCTCTCTAAACTGGCTGCCATCTTTTTCTATACTCAACGGGCCCTATCCCGCCGAGTCGTCAGTAAGGTCAGCCATGAGCATTCCGTCCAGCACCATCAGCAAGACCAATCGACACCCCGCCGACGGTAAAAAACCCATCACCATCTTCGGCCCGGACTTCCCGTTTGCCTTTGATGACTGGATCGAACACCCCGCTGGCCTGGGCAGCATTCCTGCCGCCAACCACGGCGCCGAAGTGGCGATCGTGGGCGCTGGCATTGCCGGGCTGGTAGCTGCCTACGAACTGATGAAGCTGGGCTTGAAACCCGTGGTATACGAAGCCTCGAAGATGGGCGGTCGCCTGCGTTCACAGGCTTTCGAAGGTGCCGAAGGCATCATCGCCGAGCTGGGCGGGATGCGCTTTCCGGTGTCGTCCACCGCTTTCTATCACTACGTGGACAAACTGGGCCTGGAAACCAAACCCTTTCCCAACCCGCTGACGCCGGCTTCTGGCAGCACCGTTATTGATCTGGAAGGTCAGACGCACTACGCGCAAAAGCTCTCCGACCTGCCGGTGCTGTTCCAGGAAGTCGCTGACGCCTGGGCCGACGCGCTGGAAGCCGGTTCGCAGTACGGCGATATTCAGCAAGCGATCCGCGACCGCGACGTGCCGCGTCTCAAGGAATTGTGGAACAAGCTGGTCCCCCTGTGGGACGACCGCACCTTCTACGACTTTGTCGCCACCTCCAAGTCCTTTGCCAAATTGTCGTTCCTGCACCGCGAAGTGTTCGGCCAGGTCGGTTTCGGCACGGGCGGTTGGGACTCGGACTTCCCCAATTCCATGCTGGAAATCTTCCGCGTGGTGATGACCAACTGCGACGACCATCAGCACCTGGTCGTCGGCGGCGTGGCCCAGGTGCCCATGGGAATCTGGCGTCACGTGCCGGAGCGCTGTGCCCATTGGCCCGCCGGCACCAGCCTGAGTTCACTGCACCGAGGCGCGCCACGGGCGGGCGTGAAGCGCATTGCCCACGCCGCCGACGGCCGCTTCGCCGTCACCGACAACTACGGCGACACCCGCGAATACGCCGCCGTGCTGACCACCTGCCAAAGCTGGCTGCTGACCACCCAGATCGAATGCGACGAAACCCTGTTCTCGCAAAAGATGTGGATGGCCCTGGACCGCACGCGCTACATGCAGTCATCCAAGACCTTCGTCATGGTCGACCGCCCCTTCTGGAAAGACAAAGACCCGGAAACCGGCCGCGACCTGATGAGCATGACCCTCACTGATCGCCTGACGCGCGGCACCTACCTGTTCGACAACGGCGACGACAAGCCGGGGGTGATCTGCCTGTCCTACTCTTGGATGAGCGACGCGTTGAAAATGCTGCCCCAGCCCATCGACAAGCGGGTCAAACTGGCCCTCGACGCACTGAGTAAAATCTACCCGAAAGTCGACATCAAGGCGCGCATCATCGGCGACCCGATCACTATCTCCTGGGAAGCCGACCCGCATTTCCTCGGGGCCTTCAAAGGTGCGTTGCCCGGCCACTACCGGTATAACCAGCGCATGTATGCGCACTTCATGCAGAAGGACATGCCCGCCGAACAGCGTGGAATTTTCATCGCCGGCGACGACGTTTCGTGGACTCCGGCCTGGGTGGAGGGCGCGGTACAAACCTCGCTGAACGCGGTATGGGGCATCATGACCCACTTCGGCGGCAGCACCCACCCGGAAAACCCGGGTCCCGGCGATGTGTTCGACGAGATAGGGCCAATCGCCCTGCCCGAATAAGGAGCCAGACATGCGTGTTGCCCTGTACCAATGCCCGCCACTGCCGCTGGATGTCGCCGGTAACCTCAAGCGTCTGCAGCAGCTGGCGCACGAAGCATCGGGTGCCGATGTGCTGGTGCTGCCGGAGATGTTCCTGACCGGCTACAACATCGGCGCCGAAGCCACTGGCGCCTTGGCCGAGGCTCGGGATGGCGAGTCGGCGCAAAGCATTGCCGGCATCGCGCAAAGTGCCGGGCTGGCGATTCTATACGGTTATCCGGAGCGCGCCGAGGACGGCCAGATCTACAACGCCGTGCAGTTGATCGA
Organism: Pseudomonas sp. W4I3; assembly: GCF_030816195.1. Classification (GTDB taxonomy): domain Bacteria; phylum Pseudomonadota; class Gammaproteobacteria; order Pseudomonadales; family Pseudomonadaceae; genus Aquipseudomonas. The sequence goes on from NZ_JAUSXS010000001.1 coordinate 67,556, forward strand.
CGCCCATGGCCAACGCCTGTGCAACTACCGCAAGACTCACCTGTTTGGCGATCTGGACCGCGCGATGTTCAGCGCCGGTGAAGACGATTTCCCGCTGGTGGAATTGAACGGCTGGAAGCTGGGTTTCCTGATTTGCTACGACCTGGAGTTCCCGGAAAACACCCGGCGCCTGGCCCTGGCCGGCGCCGAACTGATCCTGGTGCCCACCGCCAATATGGTGCCGTTCGACTTTGTCGCCGACGTCACCGTGCGGGCACGGGCGTTCGAGAACCAATGCTTCGTGGCTTACGCCAACTATTGCGGGCACGAAGGCGATATTCACTACTGCGGCCAAAGCAGCATCGCCGCGCCCGATGGCCAGCGCATCGCCCAGGCGGGCCTGGATGAAGCGCTGATCGTCGGTACGCTGGATCGGCAATCGATCCTCGACGCCCGCGCCGCCAATCATTACCTGCAAGACCGCCGCCCCGAGCTTTACGGCGCACTGCACAAGCCCTGATCCACCGGGTTTGCTAGCATAGGCGCTTCCCCCGTTTCGGAAGTGCCCATGCCTGCGCCGGTTCATCCTCGCCCCCTGCACCTGACTCTGGCCAATGGCCTGCACCTTTGCCTGCGTCATGCGCCGCGCTTGAAGCGCTGTGCGGCTGTCTTACGCGTGGCGGCGGGCAGTCATGACGCGCCATTGGCGTGGCCGGGGCTGGCGCACTTCCTTGAGCACCTGCTGTTTCTGGGGACCGAGCGCTTTCCCGCGGGCGAAGGGCTGATGGCCTACGTGCAGCGCCATGGCGGGCAAGTGAACGCCAGCACCCGCGAGCGCACCACGGAGTTCTTTTTTGAGCTGCCGGTTTCAACTTTCGCCGATGGGCTCGTGCGATTGGCCGACATGCTTACCCACCCTCGCCTGACCATTGACGATCAACTGCGCGAACGCGAAGTGCTGCATGCCGAATTTATTGCCTGGTCCCAGGATGCCAAGGCGCAGCAACAAGTGGCCTTGCTGCAGGGTTTGGCCGCCGACCATCCGCTGCGCGGTTTTCATGCGGGTAACCGCGACAGTCTGCCCGTGGAGCGTGAGGCGTTTCAGCAGGCGTTGCGGGAATTTCACCAGCGTTTCTATCAGAGCGGTCAGATGACGCTCAGCCTGGCCGGCCCACAGTCGCAGGAAGATCTGGAAGCGTTGGCACAGCAATTCAGTGCCCAATTGATCGGCGGGCCGCTGCATCCCCAGGCCGAACCACCGGCACTGATGGCCGGGCACGCCAGGGGCTATCAACAGGTTGCCGGCCAACATCTGCATCAGGTCATCACCGGTGACGCACCGCGCGAAGCGCTGGCGTTTCTCTGTACCTGGCTCAACAGCTCAGCGCCGGGTGGCTTGCTCGCCGAACTCAAGGCGCGGCGCCTGGCGACTGCATTGCACGCCTCGGTGCTGTATCACTTTGCCGGGCAAGCCGTGCTGGATATCGACTTTACCCTTGACGCCCAAAGCGGCTCTGCGACAGAGATCGAGGCGTTGCTGCACGACTGGCTGAGTTTTTTCGCACAGAGCGACTGGACACCGCTACGCGAAGAATTCGCGTTGCTCAAGGCTCGCCAGCAACAGGTGCAAAGCGCCCTGGCGCTGGCACGCAACGACGAAGAAGACTTATCGGAACAAGGCGTCGCAGCCCTCAAGGCCATGCTCGACGCACAGCATCTGCCGCCCGCCAAACACGCGTGGCAGCTTCCACCGAACAACCCCTTCCTTCGTCCAGCCGCCAAAGAAGAACGTGCCGGCCTGATTCGCGGCCAGACCAGCGCCCACCGTGGCTTGCGCACCTTCGCCCAGGACCGCTCACGAGGCCGACGGGACATGTCGGCACTGACATTCAACCAGGCCTTGGCAAATGACAACGAAGAAGGCGCCCTTTACCTGCGCTGGCGCTTTGACTGCGCCGTGCCTGCTGGCCTGGACAGCGTGCTGCTGCCGTTGCGCGAAAGTGCCGGCCAGGCGGGCGTCGAATTGAGTGCCGAAACCATCGGCAATGACTGGCAAGTAAAAATGCTCGGTCTCCACGAGCCCATGCCCGCCGTACTCGAGGCGCTGACGCGCTGCTTGGGCACGGCCGATGAACACGTGGCACCAACGCCCGCACTGCCGATGATTGCCGTCCGCGAATTGCTCAAGGCATTGCCCACTTGCTGTGCCGGTGTCCAGCCTATGCCCCAAGAGACGCCGGCCTCATGGGCCAGCGCCCGCTGGCAAGGGATGGGCTCAGGGTTACCGGCCGCCTGTGAAACGGCGATCAAGACCGCCGCTGCACGATTGCCTGGCCAGCCCGCACATTTCCAATGCCAGCCTCAAGCGTTCAACGAACAGCATCTCTGGCACGACGTAAGTACCGAGTCCAGCGAAGCGGCAGTGCTGTTGTTCTGCCCGACACCGACACAAACCCTGGCCGATGAAGCGGCCTGGCGCTTGCTCGGTCATCTGCTTCAGGGACCGTTCTACCAGCGCCTGCGCGTCGAGCTACAAATCGGCTACGCCGTGTTCAGCGGCATCCGACAGGTCGATGGGCAAACCGGCCTGCTGTTCGGCGTGCAATCCCCCAGCGCGTCCCTGAGTGAGATCGTCGAGCAAGCGAAGGCCTTTCTGGCGCAACTGCCGTCGTTGATCGAGCGCAGCGCAGACATGGGCAACACGGCCCTGGCGCAGCAATTCGCGGCCCAGTCGCTGCCTATCGGCCAAGCCGCTGATCTTGTGTGGCACGTCCACTTGGCGGGCCACGCAGCGGATTACCTGGAGCAATTACAACACTTGATACAAATCTGCTCGCCTGCCGATATGCAGCGCGCCGCCCAGCAACTGAACGACGCCACAGGCGGCTGGCATTGCATCGCCAACGGCCCATGCATCGGTGGGCACTGGCAGTCGGCGGGTTGATCGTTGCCAACCGTGCAACAGCCTTTTTCGTTCAAGACAGCGCTAACTCGAAAAGAATTGCGTAATATTCACACGCAATATCTGAACATCTCCCATGGGAGGTGGACTATATGTACTACTTGGTAGTGAACATCCCGTCCCTTGATAGGAGTATGAATATGACCTGGTCCAAACCTGCTTACACCGATCTGCGCATCGGTTTCGAAGTCACCATGTACTTCGCCAGCCGCTAATCCGCTGGGTAATACAACGCCTCGGTTCGCCCGGGGCGTTTTTGTTTTGAGCTTTGCTGATGGAGCGACCATGTTTGTCCAGATTCTAGGTTCCGCCGCCGGCGGCGGCTTCCCGCAGTGGAACTGCAACTGCGTGAACTGCGCAGGTTTTCGTGATGGCAGCCTGCGGGCCCAGGCGCGCACCCAGTCGTCCATCGCGATTTCCGACGATGGCGTGAACTGGGTGCTGTGCAATGCCTCGCCGGACATCCGCGCGCAACTGCAGGGCTTCGCGCCAATGCAACCCGGCCGCGCCCTGCGGGACACCGGTATCAGCGCAATCATCCTGATGGACAGCCAGATCGACCACACCACTGGCCTGCTGAGCCTGCGCGAGGGCTGCCCGCACCAGGTCTGGTGCACCGACATGGTCCATGAAGACCTGAGCACCGGCTTTCCGCTGTTCACCATGCTCACCCATTGGAACGGTGGCCTGGCCTGGAACCGTATCGAGCTGGACGCCAGCTTCACCGTCCCGGCCTGCCCCAACCTGCGTTTCACGCCACTGCCGCTGCGCAGCGCCGCACCGCCCTACTCGCCGCATCGCTTCGACCCGCATCCCGGCGACAACATCGGCCTGATTGTCGAAGACCTGCGCACCGGCGGCAAACTGTTCTATGCCCCGGGCCTGGGCAAGGTTGATGCGCCGTTGCTGGACATCATGGCCGGCAGCGACTGCCTGCTGGTGGACGGCACGATGTGGGACGACGACGAAATGCAGCGCCGGGGCGTCGGCACCCGCACCGGCCGTGAAATGGGTCACCTGGCGCAGAACGGCCCCGGCGGCATGCTCGAGGTGCTCGAGCAGTTGCCAAAGCAGCGCAAAGTGCTTATCCACATCAACAACACTAACCCGATCCTCGACGAAGACTCTCCAGAGCGAGCGGAACTGGTGCGGCGTAATGTCGAAGTAGCCTACGACGGCATGAGTATCGAATTGTAGGAGCAGGCGAAATGACTGACACACCGTTGACCACCACCGAATTCGAAGCCGCCTTGCGCGCCAAAGGCGCCTTCTACCACATCCATCACCCGTACCACGTGGCGATGTACGAAGGCCGCGCCACCCGCGAGCAGATCCAGGGGTGGGTCGCCAACCGCTTCTACTATCAGGTGAACATTCCCCTCAAGGACGCCGCGATCCTGGCCAACTGCCCGGACCGCGAGATCCGTCGCGAATGGATCCAGCGCCTGCTCGACCACGACGGTGCACCCGGCGAAGACGGCGGCATCGAAGCCTGGCTGCGGCTGGGCCAAGCCGTCGGCCTCGACCCGGACCAGCTGCGCTCCCAGGAACTGGTGCTGCCCGGCGTCCGCTTTGCGGTAGACGCCTACGTCAACTTCGCCCGCCGCGCCAGCTGGCAGGAAGCCGCCAGCAGCTCCCTGACCGAGCTGTTCGCGCCGCAGATCCACCAGTCGCGCCTCGACAGCTGGCCGCAGCATTACCCATGGATCGACCCGGCCGGCTACGAGTACTTCCGCACCCGTCTGGGCCAGGCCCGGCGTGATGTGGAGCACGGGTTGGCGATCACCCTGCAGCACTACACCACCCGCGAAGGCCAGGAGCGCATGCTGGAAATCCTGCAATTCAAACTGGATATCCTGTGGAGCATGCTCGACGCCATGAGCATGGCCTACGAACTGAAACGCCCGCCGTATCACAGCGTGACCGAGCAGCGGGTCTGGCATAAAGGGATCACCCTATGAGCTTTGATCGCAGCAGAAAACCGACCTGGCGCCAGGGCTATCGCTACCAATACGAACCCGCGCAAAAAGGCCATGTGTTGCTCTACCCTGAAGGCATGATCAAGCTCAACGACAGCGCTGCGTTGATCGGTGGCTTGATCGACGGCGAGCGTGACGTCGCCGCAATCATCGCCGAGCTGGACAAGCAATTTCCCGGCGTGCCGGAGCTGGGTGATGACATCGAGCAATTTATGGAGGTCGCCCGTGCTGAGCACTGGATTACCCTTGCCTGAAAAGCCGCCAATTGGCCTGCCCTTGTGGCTATTGGCCGAGCTGACTTACCGCTGCCCGTTGCAGTGCCCGTACTGCTCCAACCCGCTGGATTTTGCCGAGCAGGGCAAGGAGCTGAGCACCGAGCAATGGATCAAGGTATTTCGCGAAGCCCGCGAGATGGGTGCGGCGCAACTCGGGTTTTCCGGCGGTGAACCGCTGGTGCGCCAGGACCTCGCCGAGCTGATCGGCGAGGCGCGCAAACTGGGCTTCTACACCAACCTGATCACCTCAGGCATTGGCCTGACCGAACAGAAGATCAGTGACTTCAAAAAAGCCGGCCTGGACCATATCCAGATCAGCTTCCAGGCCAGCGACGAACAGGTGAACAACCTGCTGGCCGGCTCGAAGAAAGCCTTCGCGCAAAAGCTGGAAATGGCCCGAGCGGTGAAAGCCCACGGTTACCCGATGGTGCTGAACTTCGTCACCCATCGGCATAACATCGACAAGATAGACCGCATTATCGAGCTGTGCATTGCGCTCGAGGCGGACTTTGTCGAGCTTGCCACCTGCCAGTTCTACGGCTGGGCACAGCTCAATCGTGTGGGGCTATTGCCGACCAAGGAACAACTGGTACGCGCCGAACGCATCACCAACGAGTACCGCGCCAAGCTCGAAGCCGAGGGCCACCCGTGCAAGTTGATTTTCGTGACGCCCGATTACTACGAAGAGCGTCCGAAAGCCTGCATGAATGGCTGGGGCAGTATTTTCCTGACAGTCACACCGGACGGTACCGCCCTGCCCTGTCATGGTGCCCGGCAGATGCCGGTGCAGTTTCCCAATGTGCGCGATCACAGCATGCAGCACATCTGGTACGACTCGTTCGGTTTCAACCGTTTTCGCGGCTACGACTGGATGCCCGAGCCGTGCCGTTCATGCGATGAGAAGGAAAAGGACTTCGGCGGCTGCCGTTGCCAGGCCTTCATGCTCACGGGAGACGCGAGCAATGCCGACCCGGTGTGCAGCAAGTCCGAGCAGCACGGCATCATCCTTCAAGCGCGGGAAGAAGCCGAACAGGCCACCCAGACCATCGAGCAACTAGCCTTTCGCAATGAGCGCAATTCACGCCTCATCGCCAAAGGCTGACACCCTCAGCGCTTGGCGATGATGTACACGGCATGGATGATGCCGGGGAAGTAACCGCACAGGGTCAGCAGAATGTTCAGCCAGAACGCGCCGCCGAATCCTACTTGCAGGAACACACCCAGTGGCGGCAGCAGAATGGCGATGATGATACGAATGATGTCCATGGGTCAGCTCCAGAAAATCGGCTCGTGTGAGCCGTGTAGCTAATCGACATTGGCGCTTCGCTAGGGTTCAGTGGTTTCTGGCATTGGGCCATCTCAGGCCAGAATCTGCAGGCCATGTTTTTGCACAATGCTCAATAACTTAAGCGCCATGCCGCTGGGTTGTTTTTCGCCGGATTCCCACTGTTTTACAGTCGAGGCACTCGTGTTCAGGTAGCGAGCGAACACAGGTTGGCTGACGTGGCTGCTTTCACGTAGGTATTTGATCTGTTCGGCTAGCATTCGAGCAGGAACCGCTGCCAGACACGCTTCGTCGAACTCACGAAGCGTGGTTTTGCTGATGGCGCCAATTGTATGAAGCGCTTCAGCAGATTGGTGAATGGACTCGAACGCCTCACTTTTATAATTTCTGGTCATGATGTATCTCCACAAGCTCTGTTAAATCAAGCAATTGCTGAATCTGTGCATCGTTTAAATTTTCATAGATCTTCGCCAGCGACCGAAACCCATCCAGTTCACTCTGACTGATATTGCTTTGACTCTGCTTGGAGAAAAGTAATTGATACACCCAGTAGTGACCTCCTTTAGCCAGGACAATCGAACGATGGCGATTGTGGTTCAGCCGTTTCTTCCATACGCCGCCTCCCAAATTGTCCGCCTGCCCATTAAGCAAATCGCTGAATGCTTCTTTTAACTCCACATCGCTTATCCACGCCTTGCTGGCAGCCTTCGCAAAAATCCGGGTTTTGAACAACCTAAGCTTCATAGAGATCCTTTCCGATAAACATACCACCCAGTGGTACAGCTTAGAAGAGGCGCACTAAGCACCCATCGACAATCCTTGCCGAGCTCGCTAAAAAGCCATCGTTTCCAATGACGCACAAGCATCCTTTTCAGTCCAAAAATTACGCACGCAAAAAAACGCCCCCAGCCAAAAGAATCAGGCTGGAGGCGCCGCGTACTCCGCGAGACGGTTCAGAAATTCGTATCAGACCGCGATGCCCTTGCGGCATTGCAATTGGGCGGTACGCACCCGAGAGAAGGCGCGGGCGAGGCGCAGGAGCATTTCGTCGATGTGGTTTTTGCTGACGTTCAGGGCGGGCGTGAAGCGCAGGCAATCAGGCTGCGCGGCGGTAAGGATCAAGCCTTCGTGCAGCGAGGCTTTTACCACGGCAGCTGCGGAATCGTCCGACAGGGTCAAACCCCATATCAGTCCATTGCCGCGCAGTTGCCCGTGTTCGTAACGGTAAGCCAGGCGGGCGAGGCCTTCTGCCAGGTACAGGCCGGATTCTCGTACCTGTTCGAGAAAGCCGTTTGCCAGCACGGCATCGAGTACCGCATTACCCGCGCACGCCATCAGCGCATTGCCGTGATGCGTACCGTCCAGCTCGCCCGCTTCGAAGCAACAGGCCGTGCCGCGCGCCAGCAACCCCGCCAAGGGCACGCCACCGCCCAGGCCTTTGCCGAGGGTAATGATGTCAGCGCGCACGCCGTATTGCTGTTCGGCAAGCAAGCTGCCGCACCGGCCGATCCCGGTTTGCACTTCGTCAAGGATCAGCAGGATCCCCAGTTCACGGCACAGGCGTTCCACGCCTTTGAGGTAGTGTTCGGTCGCGGGGATCACACCCGCGGCGCTCTGGATGGGCTCCAGCATGATGGCCACGGTGTGTGCATCGACAGCGGCGTGCAGCGCCGGCAGGTCGTTGAATGGCACATGACTGAAGCCCGGCAATTGCGGTTCAAAACGGTTCTCGCAGGCAACGGCCGAAGCCGGCAACGTTGCCAGACTACGGCCATGACAGCCGTTGCTCACCGTAATGATGTGATGGGCGCCGCCGCGATGCAGCTGGCCCCATTTGCGCGCCAGTCTGATGGCGGCTTCACAGGCCTCTGCCCCGCTGTTGAGCAGGTAGGCCTGGTCGCTGCCAGTGTGATGGCACAGGCGATCAACCAAATCGAGCTGAGCGCGATTGTGCAAGCCCATCCCAGGGTTGATCACGGTCTGCATCTGTTCGGCAATGGCGTCGCGCACGGCTTGTGGACTGTGGCCGAGGCTATTGGCGCCGCCGCCCTGGCTGAAATCCAGGTAGGCACGGTTGTCATTGTCTGAAAGCCAGGAGCCTTGGCCCTGCACGAAAACCTCAGCGGGCCGTGCGGCAGTGGGCATCAGGCTTTCGCTGGAAATATCATGACGTGGGGCATCCAGCACAAGGTCATCAAGACTCGGCGCATGACGCCGGAACAGGTTCACAATTGGCCCCCGAGAGCAACCGGACCTTGGTCGACAACGGGTACTGGTAGTGTGCTGAGGTTTTTTGCCTTGCCTATGTAAACGCCATTACCCAAAACGTTATTCATTGCCCGATCCGGCCCTGTAAGCCCTGCGAATAGGCGCTAGACTAGGCGTCTCGGGGGCCAACGGCCATTTCGATTTTCCAGCTTTTTCGATAAGCCAAACTTATGGATTTCAAGCAACTGCGTTATTTCGTCGCGGTGTATGAAGAAGGCCACGTCGGCCGTGCCGCGGAGCGTCTGTCAATCTCGCAGCCGGCCCTGTCGCAGCAGGTTCGCCAACTGGAGCAGAACCTGGACGTGAGCCTGTTCGAACGCAGCAGCAAGCGCCTGCTCCCCACGCTGGCCGCCCACACCCTATACAACCATGCCTTGCCCCTGATCGACGGCATGCAGCAAGCCGTGGAGGCGTTGCGCAATTTCAAGGGCCAGGCGATGCGCACGCTGGCCATCGGCGTGCTGCAAACCGTGCACACCAGCCTGGTGCCGCAGATGCTGGAACGGGTGCGCAAGGCCCAACCCCACTTGGTGGTGCAGATCTACGAATTGACCGGAATTGAAATCGAGCGGCGCCTGCTCAACGGTTCGCTGGACATCGGTATCAGCTACCTGCCACCGCGCCAGCCGGGTCTGCATGGCGTGCTGTTGTATGAAGATGAGTTGAAGGTGGTCATCCCAGAGCAACACCCGTTGCGGGAATTCAAGAAGGTCTCGCTGAAACAGGCAGCCGAGTTGCCGATGTTGCTGCTGGGCGAGGAGTTTCAAGTGCGCCAGATCTGGCAGGGTCAGTTGGCCAACCTGGGGCGGCGTCCGCAGGTGCAGGCGGAGCTCAACACCATGGTGGGAATTCTCGACAGCCTGCCCCACACCCAGTTGGCCACGGTGTTGCCGGGGCGCTCCCAGGACGAGCACAACAGCCAGTCGCTGCTGTGGAAGCCCTTGAGCGAGCCCAGGGTGCCGTTGAAAGTGGGCTTGGTATGCCGTGACGTGCAGCGTCAGCAAGCGACGGTGGCGTTGCTGCGCACGTTGCTCGAAGACGTGATGAATGCCCCGCAGGCAGGCGCCTGACTTTTTCGCGGGCAAAAGAAAACCCCGCCGAAGCGGGGCTTTGCAGACTGTTTCCCTGACATCCATTTCACTCCGCCGTCCTGGCAGAATCCTACGTGTCCGTGTTGTTGCTTTTGCGCTTCCTGCGCGACGTCCATGTGAAGTAGATTATCCGTGGATCCAATGTGGCGATAGAGGACGATTAGCAGCACGTCGTGTAAGAGAATGCTTACACGCACGCCACGCCCTTAGAACAATGCCTCATCCAGCAAAAACAGCGACTCGCTACCGGCTTTTACCGACGCGCTCAACGAATGAATACGCGGCAACAAGCGTGCAAAGTAGAAGCGCGCGGTGCCCAGTTTGCTGGCATAGAAATCATCTTCAGCCTCTTTGCCCCACGCGGCCTTGGCCATGCGCGCCCACATGTAGGCATACGCCATGTAACCAAACGCATGCAGGTACTCCACCGAGGCCGCACCAATTTCATTCGGGTTGGTCTTGGCACGGTCCAGTACCCAGGCGGTCAATTCATCCAGGTTGTCCACCGCTGCGGCGAGCGGACGGGTGAATTCGCCCAGTTCCGAACCTGCACTGGCGATGAACTGGCGGATCTCGTCGGCGAACAAGGTGTAGAACGCGCCGCCGCTGCCGACGATCTTGCGCCCCATCAGGTCCAGCGCCTGGATACCATTGGTGCCTTCGTAGATCTGGGTGATGCGCACATCACGCACCAATTGCTCCTGGCCCCACTCGCGAATGTAGCCGTGGCCACCAAACACTTGCTGACCGAGTACCGTGGTTTCCAGGCCCAGGTCGGTTAGGAATGCCTTGGCGACCGGCGTCAGCAGCGCCACCAGGTTATCGGCGCGCTCGCGGGCAGCCGCGTCTTCGCTGAACTTGGCGATGTCCAACTGCGTCGCCACGTAGGTGGAAAACGCTCGGCCACCTTCGTTCGCCGCCTTCATGGTCAGCAGCATGCGGCGCACGTCCGGGTGCACGATGATGGGGTCAGCGACTTTGTCCTTGGCTTGAGCGCCCAATGGGGAGCGGCTCTGCAGGCGGTCCCGGGCGTATTCGATTGCGTTCTGATAGGAACGCTCGCCGGATGCCAGCCCCTGGATACCAACGCCCAGGCGCTCGTAGTTCATCATGGTAAACATCGCCGCCAAGCCACGGTTAGGCTCGCCCACCAGATAGCCCACGGCTTCGTCGAAGTTCATCACGCAGGTTGCGGAGGCCTGGATGCCCATCTTGTGTTCGATCGAGCCGCAGGTCACCGGGTTGCGAGCGCCGAGGCTACCGTCGGCGTTCACCATGAACTTCGGCACCAGGAACAGCGAGATGCCTTTGGGGCCCGCCGGTGCATCCGGCAGTTTGGCCAGCACCAGGTGGATGATGTTGGCGGTCAGGTCGTGTTCGCCGCCGGTAATGAAAATCTTGGTGCCGCTGACCTTGTAGGAACCGTCCGCCTGCGGCTCGGCCTTGGTGCGAATCATGCCCAGGTCGGTGCCCGCATGGGCTTCGGTCAGGCACATGGAACCGGCCCATTCGCCGGAATACATCTTCGGCAAGTAGGCGGCCTTGAGTTCCTCACTGGCGTGGGTGTTGATCGACACGCACGCGCCCGAGGTCAACATTGGGTACAGGCCGAACGCCAGGCTGGACGAGTTGATCATCTCTTCGACCTGCGCCGACACCGCCTTGGGCATGCCCATGCCGCCGTACACCGGGTCGCCACCGACACCCACCCAGCCCCCTTCGGCGTAGGTCGCATAGGCCTGTGGGAAACCGTCCGGCGTGCTGACGGCATTGTCCGCCCAGCGGCAGCCCTGCTCATCGCCGCCACGGCTTAATGGCGCGATGGATTTGGCCGTGACCTTGCCGGCCTCTTCGAGGATCGCTTCAACGGTTTCGGCGTCAACCGTGTCTGCCAGGGCAGGCAGTTGGGCCCAAGTCGTGGCGACTTCAAAAACTTCGTTGAGGACGAAGCGCATATCACGCAACGGCGCTTTGTAATCAGCCATGGCAAACCTCGTGAGAACGTGAAAAGTGATTCGATAGGATCGGTTTTACAGGCTCCGAGTGTACCCGAACAACTTTTCAGACACATAGGGTCCGTTCGTGACTATTAAGTATTTATAAGTCACGAAAGACCTGTTCCACCTACAACGCAAACGCCTGCGCCGGCAAGCTCATCAGGCATTCGCTGCCCGCCTCCACCGCCGCCCGGTGCGTCGCGGTGCGCGGCAACAGGCGTTTGAAGTAGAAGTCGCACGTTGCCAGTTTGGCTTGGGCAAACCCTGGGTCGTCGTGCCCTTGCGCCGCAATCGCCATGCGCAGCCACAGGTAGGCAAGGATGATGTAACCGCTGTACATCAGGTAATCCATGGCTGCCGCCCCCACCTCGTCGGGGTTTTTCATCGCCGCCGTGCCGACCTTCAGCGTCAGCTCACCCCACTGCTGGTTCAACTGGTTGAGCTGATCTACATGGGCCTTGAGTTGTGCGTGTTCGGCATTGGCGGCGCAAAACTTATGCACAATTTTGGTAAAGCCGCGCAGCAGCTTGCCCTGGCTGCCCAGCACCTTGCGTCCCAGCAAGTCGAGGGCCTGGATACCGTTGGTGCCTTCATAGATCGGCGCAATCCGCGCGTCACGCGCCAACTGCTCCATGCCCCACTCGCGAATATAGCCATGGCCGCCGAACACCTGCATACCGTGGTTGGTCACCTCCAGCCCGGTTTCGGTCATGAAGGCTTTGCAGATCGGCGTGAGGAAGGCCAGCAGGTCTTCCGCCTCCTGGCGCTGGCCGGCATCGGCGCTCAGGTGCGCAGTGTCGAGCAACTGGGCGGTGAAATAGGTCAGCGCACGATTGCCTTCGTTGAAGGCTTTCATGGTCAACAGCATGCGGCGTACATCGGCGTGCACGATGATCGGGTCGGCGGCTTTCTCCGGGGCCTTGGCGCCGGTCAGCGAACGCATCTGCAGGCGGTCGTTGGCGTAGTTGACCGCACCCTGGAAGCTGGCCTCGCCATTGCACAAGCCCTGCATCCCCGTGCCCAGGCGCGCATGGTTCATCATGGTGAACATGCAGTTGAGGCCTTTGTTCGCCTCGCCAATCAGGAATCCCTTGGCGCCGTCGAAGTTCAGCACGCAGGTGGCCGAGGCCTTGATGCCCATCTTGTGTTCGATGGCGCCGCAGTGCACCGCGTTGCGCTCGCCGGAGTCGGCGTGAAACTTGGGCACGATAAACAAAGAGATGCCTTTGGTGCCCGCCGGCGCATCCGGCAGTTTGGCCAGCACCAGGTGGATGATGTTTGCACTCATGTCGTGCTCGCCGGCCGAGATGAAGATCTTGCTGCCGGTGACCGCATAACTGCCATCCACCTGGGGCACGGCGCGGGTTTTGATCAACCCCAGGTCAGTGCCGCAGTGGGCTTCGGTCAGGCACATGGTGCCGGTCCATTCGCCAGCGGTGAGCTTGTGCAGGTAAGTGGCTTTCTGTTCTTCGGTGCCGTGGGCGTGGATCGCCGACATTGCACCGTGGGTCAGGCCTGGGTACATGCCCCAGGACGTATTGCTTGACCCGATCATCTCGCTCAGCACCAGCCCCAGGGACTGCGGCAAGCCCTGGCCGCCGTAGGCCGGGTCCGCCGCCACGCCGTGCCAGCCGCCTTCCACGTACTGAGCAAAGGCTTGCTTGAAGCCCTTGGGCGTGGTCACTACCCCATTATCGAAATGGCAACCCTCTTCATCGCCGCTGCGATTGAGCGGCGCGAGCACGTGTTCGCAGAACTTGGCGCCCTCTTCGAGAATGGCACTGACCATGTCGGGGCTGGCGTCCGTCGCGCCCAGGGCAGCGTAGTGGCCATGGAAATCGAACACGTTGTCGATCAGAAAGCGCATGTCGCGCAGGGGAGCTTTGTATTCAGGCATGGCGATGTCTCCGGCAGCAGATGGTCTCAACCTACTGCCGGCCAAGGCCCCGGACAATCACTGTAGCGCTGCTGAATACAGCACCATTACTCAACCGGCAGCGCTTTGCATGCGCACGGCACCGCGACGGTTCTGCCCGGATGCAATCACGCAGTTGCGCCCGGCGCCCTTGGCGGCGTACAGCGCCTGGTCGGCGGACTTGAGCACTTCTTCAGGGCTACGCTGCTCGGCCTGGCGCTCGGCCACGCCGATGCTGACGGTCACCGACACACTGGACGCGCCGCTGCCGGCCCGGCGCTGGCGGCCTTGATGGTCGTCATTGGGGCGGTCCGGGTTGCGCAACTTGATCGCATAGTTGGCGATGATCTCGCGGATTTCCTCCAGGTGCGGCATGCATTCATCCAGGGTCTTGCCGGCGAACACCACGGCAAACTCTTCACCACCGTAACGGTAGGCGCGCCCGCCGCCGCTGACCTTGGACAGTTTGCTCGCCACCAGGCGCAGCACCTGGTCGCCTACGTCATGGCCATGGGTATCGTTGAAACGTTTGAAATGGTCCACGTCGCCCATCGCCAACACGTAGTTGCGCCCCAGCCGCTGCATGCGCTCGTTAAGGGCGCGGCGACCCGGCAAGCCGGTCAGCTCATCGCGAAACGCCATTTGATAGGCCTCGTGCGCCACGCCGGCAGCGATCATCAGCATGACCTGGCTGCACATGATGTTGAGGGTGAACGGCAAAATGAAGGTTTGCGGCAGCATCCAGAACATCCCCAGCAGCCCCACTAACTGCGCGGCGTGCAGCGGGCGCGGCTGATACCAGTACTGGGCGGCCAGGGTGAGGAAGCCAATCAGAAACATCGGGTACGAAAGCTGGATCAGGCTCATCCAGGCGCCATGCAACGCCGGCCAGCGAATTTCGGCTAACCAGTTCAGCACACCCTGGGGATAACTTTGCTCCAGCGCCAGTGCCACGCTACCGATGGCCAGCAGCACTGCGCAGCGTGCGACAAAGTCGCGGAACAGGTGGGTCTTTTCCTGCCACAGCGCATACACACTGAACAGCAAGGGCAGCAGCAGGCAGACCAGGTGGAACACCACGGCGGCGTCTTCACGCACGCGGCCATTGTCGCGATAGAAGTCGGTCTGGGTGTCCAGCAGGAAATACGCGACATACACCGTGATCATCAGGAACAGCTCGCGCTGGCGTCGATACACCGCGCAGTAAGCACCGCCGAGCAACAGCACCAGGGTCGGCAGCACGTTGAACAGCGAGGTGAAGAAGACGTTGAGGTCCTTGAGATAGGCAGCCGAAAGCCCGGCCAGTAACAGCAGCAGCGAGGGCAGAAAATGACTGAACCGTACAGCGGACGCGCGTGACAAGGGTAAAGCTCCGACCCGCAAAAAGTAATGGCATAGTGCCTGTGCGTGACCAGTTAAACACAACCAGACCAACGTGCATCACATTGCCATCACTGTAACGGCACCGCCCATCAATCCCTTAACGCCAGAGTGCATTTTAATAATCGACACAGGCCGAATGTGGGAGGGGGCTTGCTCCCGATAGCGGTTAGTCAGCTACAGAGAAGCTGACTGATGCACAGCTATCGGGGGCAAGCCCCTCCCACATGGACCGCATTGCCAATCTCGGGCCAGTGGCGCCAGACCTGCAAAAAAAAAACCGCCACCCTTGAGGGGTGGCGGTTTTAGATGATTTCGGTGCGGCTTAGTAAGCCAGGCCGAAGTCCTCTTCTTTCATGTCCATCAGGTTGCTGGCGCCCGACAGCATGGTTGCTACGTGGGTGCGGGTACGCGGCAGGATGCGCTGGAAGTAGAAGCGCGCGGTCTGCAGCTTGGCGGTGTAGAACGCCTCTTCGGAGGTACCGGCAGCCAGTTTCTCAGCCGCCAGGCGCGCCATGTCGGCCCAGAAGTAAGCCAGGCACGCGTAACCGGAGTACATCAGGTAATCCACCGAGGCGGCACCGACTTCTTCACGGTCTTTCATCGCGGCCATGCCGACCTTCATGGTCAACTCGCCCCACTCTTTGTTCAGCGCCGCCAGCGGTGCAACGAACTCATTGACCGCGTCATTGCCTTCGTTGGCCTGGCAGAACTTGTGGACGATCTTGGTGAAGCCCTTGAGCGCTTCGCCTTGAGTCATCAGCACTTTACGGCCCAGCAGGTCGAGCGCCTGGATACCGGTGGTGCCTTCGTACAGCATCGAAATACGGCTGTCGCGAACGTTCTGCTCCATGCCCCACTCGGCGATGAAACCGTGGCCGCCGTAGATCTGCACACCGTGGTTGGCTGCTTCAAAGCCGACTTCGGTCATGAATGCCTTGGCGATCGGAGTCATGAAGGCCAGCAGGCCATCGGCCTGTTTCTTGGCTTCGTCGTCGGTGCCGTACTTGACGATGTCCACTTGCTTGGCGGTGAAGTACACCATCGCACGGTTGCCTTCGGCGAAGGCTTTCATGGTCAGCAGCATGCGGCGCACGTCTGGGTGCACGATGATCGGGTCGGCGGCTTTGTCCGGCGCTTTCGGGCCAGTCAGGGAGCGCATTTGCAGGCGATCGCGAGCGTATTTCAGGCCACCCTGGAAACCGATCTCGGCGTGGGCCAGGCCTTGCAGCGCAGTACCCAGGCGAGCGGTGTTCATGAAGGTGAACATGCAGTTCAGGCCTTTGTTCGCCGGGCCGATCAGGTAACCGGTGGCCGCGTCGAAGTTCATCACGCAGGTAGCGTTGCCGTGGATGCCCATCTTGTGTTCCAGGGAGCCACAGGTTACCGCGTTGCGCTCACCGATCGAGCCATCGGCGTTCGGCAGGAACTTGGGCACGATAAACAGCGAGATGCCTTTGGTGCCGGCCGGTGCGTCGGGCAGGCGGGCCAGTACGATGTGGACGATGTTGTCGGCCATGTCGTGTTCACCGGCCGAGATGAAGATTTTGGTGCCGGAGACTTTGTAGGAACCGTCGGCCTGAGGTTCGGCCTTGGTGCGCAACATGCCCAGGTCGGTGCCGCAGTGCGGCTCGGTCAGGCACATGGTGCCGGTCCACTCGCCCGAGACCAGTTTGGTCAGGTAGGCCTCTTGCTGCTCAGGCGTACCGTGCTCGGAAATGGTGTTCATCGCACCGTGGGACAAGCCTGGGTACATGCCCCACGACCAGTTGGCTTCGCCAACCATTTCACTCACGGCAAGGCCCAGGGATTCCGGCAGGCCTTGGCCGCCGTGCTCAACGTCGTGGGCCAGGCTTGGCCAGCCGCCTTCGACGAACTGTTTGTAGGCTTCCTTGAAACCCGCAGGGGTTTTAACGCCTGACTCGCTCCAGGTACACCCTTCGATGTCACCCACGCGGTTCAGCGGTGCCAGCACTTGCTCACAGAACTTGGCGCCTTCTTCGAGAATGGCGTCAACCATGTCCGGCGTAGCGTCCTGGCAAGCCGGCAGGCTTTGATAGTGCGCTTCATAGCCGAGCAGTTCGTCACGAACGAAGCGAATATCACGCAAGGGGGCCTTGTAGTCAGGCATAGCGATAAACCTCTGCTGATGTATCTGGGATGAACAACCGCGTGGATGCGTCAGGGCGGTCAAACAGGTGTTTGAAACATACGTTTACGACCTGGGGTTGTCAAGCGTCGGCCCGATGCCGTTTGTCTTGATACGGGTCAATGGCGCGCACGGCAACGCCTGTGGCGTGATGCCACATGATTAAGAAGTACTAAGCGTTCAGCAGGAAGGCACAAAACAAATGTGGGAGGGGGCTTGCTCCCGATGGCGGTAGGTCAGCTATGAATAAGCTGACTGATAAACCGCTCTCGGGGAGCAAGCCCCCTCCCACGCTTTGAATTGCATAAGGCAGAAGGGTCAGGCGTAGGTGTCGATCAGCGTACCGAGCATTTCGTCCGAAGCCTTGGCGACTTTCGCGCCCAGCTCCACTTGAAACTTGCCCTGGGCCATCTCGACCATATTGCTCGCCGAGTTGGACGCCTGAGCGCGATCGTTGGCCTGCAGACGGTCGCTTTGCGCGGCCGATGGCTGGTTCGTTGCGGCGCTGGCAATGTTGCCGGCGGCCTGGTCGACACGGTTCTGCCCGGCCTGAATCGTACTCAGGCCCGAATAAAACGCGCTGCTTCCAGAGATTTCCATGGCGTAAGCCTGCCTTTAGAGAATCGTGAAGGTGGATTGAAGCAGACATCCTGGCAAAAGGCCCGTCAAAAACGCTAATGGCATATTGCCTTAGCGATAGCCAAAATCAGTCAAGCAGGTCCATTTCCAGGTATGCCGCCACAGCGCTTGCCCCGGCATGCTTGAGTTTCGGCACGCGGCCCAGGCAAGGCGCCGGCAAACGCTCGGCCAACGTGGCGAGGTTTTCTTCCAGACGAGAGGTCTTCGGGTCGATGATATTGGCCACCCAACCGGCCAGCGGCAAACCATCTCGTGCGATCGCTTCGGCCGTGAGCAGTGCATGGCTGATACACCCCAAGCGCACGCCCACCACCAGAATCACCGGTAGCTTGAGCGCAATGGCCAGGTCCGACAGATTGGACTGGTCGGCCAAGGGCACGCGCCAACCGCCGGCGCCTTCGATCAAGGTGAAGTCGGCGTTATGCGCCAGGATCCGCTGCATCGGCTTGAGCAGCGATTGTACCGTCAGCGCGACACCCGCCTCACGGGCGGCCAGGTGCGGCGCAATCGCCGGCTCGAACGCCACCGGGTTGACCTCGGCATACGTCAACGGCAATGAACATTCAGCGAGCAGCGCCAAGGCATCGGCATTGCGCAACCCCTTGGGCGTTATCTGGCAGCCCGACGCTACGGGTTTTCCCGCCGCCGTGCTTTTGCCGGCTTGGCGCGCAGCATGCAGCAGGCCGGCGGCGACGGTGGTCTTGCCCACATCGGTGTCGGTACCGGTGATGAAATACGCAGCGCTCATCGCGGTTTCTCCAGTACGGCGTACACCACCTGATAGGTGGCGGGCAGGCCTTGGGCCTGGCGGAACTGCTCGTAAGCCTGCACCAGCGCCGCAACCCGTGCGCGGCCCGTCAACCCTCCCGGGCGACCCGGGTTGAGGTTATGCGCACCCAAGGCTTTCAACTCGTGCGTCAGGCTGCGCACGTCCGGGTAATGCAGCACATGGGCTTGCCGCTCCAGGCTCTTCACCCGAAAGCCACTGGACGCGCACAGCTGCTGATAAGCCTCGAAACCGCGGAAGCGGTTGACGTGAACCAGGCCATCCGCCGCACGCCAGCTGTCGCGTAATTCCTCCAGGGTCCCGACGCACAGGCTCGCGAAAGCCATCACTCCGCCCGGTTGCAGTACGCAAAAGGCTTCACGAAGGACCGCGTCAAAGTGCGCACACCACTGCACGGCAAGGCTGGAGAAGAGCAGTTCGAAGCTGCCCGTCTTCAGCGGCAAGCGTTCTGCATCGCCGGCGACAAAGTGCTGCGCGCCGCCTGAAGGCCGCGCATGCTTGAGCATCCCCTCGGCAATATCCAGCGCGGTGCCTTGGCTGGCGGGCAGCCGCTCACTCAGTACGCGACTGAAGTAACCCGTGCCACAGCCCAGGTCGAGCCAGCGTTGTGGCGCGAGGCCCGCCGGTAAACGACTCAGCAGTTCATGCCCGACCGCCCGCTGCAACTCGGCCACGCTGTCGTAACTGGCCGCAGCTCTGGAAAACGAGGCCGCCACCTGGCGTTTGTCGGGCAGAGCACCAGGCAAGGGAGGATTGGAGAGATCAGTCATCAACGCACTCATGCAAAAAAGCCTGGATGGCCCCCGCTACACCGTGGGGGTCCTCCAGAAGAAAAGCGTGACCGGCCTGTTCAATCAGGCCGATTTCCACATCGGGCAGCAGCGCCAGCAGGTCACTGGCGGCCTCGGCCGGCACCAGCCCGTCCTGCCCGGCAAACAGGTGCAACTGGGGTCCGCGAAACGCCTGCAAGGCAGCGCGGGTGTCCAATTGGGCGAGCAACTCAAGGCCAGGCATCAGCACGCTGGGCGAAGTGTTCGGCGCCCCGCTGACCAACAGACGCGACAGCCCGCGTGGGTCGACGGCGCCCTTGGCGCACAACAGGCCAAAGCGCTTGAGGGTGACTTGCGAGTCAGCATGGCAACCGGCGAGGAACGCGTCGAACGTTTCAGGGGGCATTGCGTGCGGCCAACCCTCATGGGCGACGAAACACGGGTTGCTCGCCAGGGTGAGCAGGCCGCAGCAACGCTCGCCACGGCGTGCCGCCAGCTCTGAAGCGAGCAGGCCGCCCAGGGACCAGCCGCCGAGCCAGACATTGTCCGGCAGCGTGGCATCCAGTTCGTCGAGCCATTCGGCCAGCTCGCTGGAATCCAGCGCCGGCAGCGGTTCGACCTGCACGCGCAGGTGTTCATTCAAGCCGTGCAACGCCGCGGCCAGCGGCTCCAGCGGTGATACCCCCAGGCCCCAGCCGGGCAGCAATACCAGTCGATCACGCATGCTCGGGCTCCGTAGCGTTTAACATCCGGAAACACGCCTCCAATGCGTTTAACAATAGCTGCACCTGCGCCGCGCTGTGGGCCGCCGTCAACGTCACGCGCAAACGAGCGCCGCCGGCGGGCACGGTGGGGGGGCGGATCGCGGTCACCATCAGCCCGCGCTCGCGCAGCATCTGCGACAGGCGCAGGGCACGTGCGCTGTCGCCAATCAGGATCGGCTGGATCGGCGTGAAACTGTCCATCAGCGCCAGGCCGATCTGCTCGGCGCCCTGGCGAAACTGGCGGATCAAAGCGTTGAGGTGCTCGCGTCGCCAATGCTCGGTGCGCAGCAGCTCCAGGCTTTTCAAGGTGGCGCAGGCCAATGCCGGCGGCTGGCTGGTGGTGTAGATGTACGGCCGGGCGAATTGGATCAGGCTTTCGATCAACTCTTCACTGCCCGCCACAAAGGCCCCGGCGGTGCCGAACGCTTTACCGAGGGTGCCGACCAGTACCGGCACGTCGTCCTGGCTCAAGCCGAAATGCTCGACGATCCCGCCGCCGTTGGCTCCCAGCGGGCCGAAGCCATGGGCGTCGTCCACCATCAACCAGGCGCCCTTGGCCTTGGTTTCACGGGCCAGCGCCGGCAGATCGGCCAGGTCGCCATCCATGCTGAACACGCCGTCGGTGACCACCAGCGTATTACCGGTGGCTTTCTCCAGCCGCTTGGCCAGGCTGGCGGCGTCGTTATGCAGGTAACGGTTGAAACGCGCACCGGACAACAACCCGGCATCGAGCAACGAAGCATGGTTGAGACGGTCTTCCAGCACCGTATCGCCCTGCCCCACCAGCGCCGTGACCGCACCGAGGTTGGCCATGTAACCGGTGGTAAACAGCAAGGCCCGTGGGCGCCCGGTCAGGTCGGCCAGTGCTTCCTCCAGTTCATGGTGCGGCGTGGCATGGCCCACTACCAAGTGCGACGCACCACCACCCACGCCCCAGCGCGACGCACCGGCGCGCCAGGCCTCGATCACTTGCGGATGGTTGGCCAGGCCGAGGTAGTCGTTATTGCAAAAGGCGAGCAGCGGCTTGCCGTCCACCACCACGTCCGGGCCTTGTGGGCTCTGGAGCAAGGGACGATGACGGTAGAGGTGTTCGGCACGGCGGGCAGCGAGGCGCGCGGCGAGATCGAAAGACATGCAGGCCTCGATTTAACAGGTTCAGCTCGGTCAATGTGGGAGGGGGCAAGCCCCCTCCCACATTGGGATTGGGGTTGAGTCAAACAGCGGCGTTGTAGAACTGCTCGCTGCTCTTCTGCTCCACCAGGGCCTGCTCAATCGCTGCCTGATGCACTTCGTCGGCATGCTCTTCACGCGCCTCCGGCAGAATCCCGAGGCGCGAGAACAGTTGCATGTCCTTGTCCGCCTGAGGGTTGGCGGTGGTCAGCAGCTTGTCGCCGTAGAAAATGGAGTTGGCGCCGGCGAAAAACGCCAGGGCCTGCATCTGCTCGTTCATCGCCTCACGGCCAGCCGACAGGCGCACATGGGACTGCGGCATCAGGATGCGCGCCACCGCCAGCATGCGGATGAAGTCGAACGGGTCGATGTCCTCGGCGTTTTCCAGCGGCGTGCCGGCCACCTTGACCAGCATGTTGATCGGCACCGACTCTGGATGCTCCGGCAGGTTGGCCAACTGGATCAGCAGGTTGGCGCGGTCGTCGAGGGACTCGCCCATGCCAAGGATGCCGCCCGAGCAGATCTTCATCCCCGACTCACGCACGTAAGCCAGGGTTTGCAGGCGCTCGCTGTAGGTGCGGGTGGTGATGATCGACCCGTAGAACTCCGGCGAGGTATCGAGGTTGTGGTTGTAGTAATCAAGGCCGGCCTGGGCCAACGCGGCGGTCTGGTCCTGATCGAGACGGCCAAGGGTCATGCAGGTTTCCAGGCCCATGGCTTTCACGCCTTGGACCATCTGCAGCACGTAGGGCATGTCTTTGGCCGATGGATGTTTCCACGCGGCGCCCATGCAGAAACGCGTCGAGCCGATGGCCTTGGCGCGGGCGGCCTCTTCGAGGACCTTCTGCACTTCCATCAGTTTTTCTTTTTCCAGGCCGGTGTTGTAGTGACCGGACTGCGGACAATATTTGCAATCTTCCGGGCAGGCGCCGGTCTTGATCGACAGCAGAGTGGAGACTTGCACGCGGTTGGCGTCGAAATGCGCGCGGTGCACGGTCTGCGCCTGGAACAACAGGTCATTGAACGGCTGCACGAACAGGGCTTTGACTTCGGCCAAAGACCAATCGTGACGCAGGGTGGCAGAGGTGCTGGCGCTCATGGGCGATTCCTTGATTATGCTTTGGCTAACGCTGCGGGAAGGGCAATACCCACAGGCACGACACGGATGCTCGGCATATTTAAGGAAGATTCATGCACTGTCAACCAAGCCACCAACACCAGGTTTACATCTGGTTAAAAAACGTACAAACCTGCTTGATCTGCGATGAGCGGCATGAAAGCCTCGATTGCGTGTGTAACGCCTGCGAAACCGAGCTGCCGTGGCTGACGGAGCAGTGTGAGATTTGCGCCTTGCCTTTACCCATGGACGGGCTGGCCTGCGGCCAATGCCAGAAACAACCGCCCGCTTATCAACACGTCATTACACCTTGGACTTACAGCTTCCCGGTAGACAGCCTGATCAGTCGGTTCAAGCACCAGGCAAACTGGCCGCTGGGGCACCTGCTCGGACGCCTGCTGGGGCGATTCCTGCAACATCGCTTTGAGAATACCGAGCTCACTCGCCCCGATTGCCTGCTGCCAGTACCGATGCCACCCAAACGCCTGCGCCAGCGTGGCTATAACCAAGCCGCGATGTTGGCGCGCTGGCTCAGTGTCGACCTGAATATCCCCTACGATGAACAGCTGTTGTTACGTCCCCATGAAACCATTGCGCAACAGGACCTCGACGCCAAGACGCGCAAGCGCAACCTGCGCAATGCCTTTGCGCTGGCGCCCGGAGCCCGAGTGCAGGGGCGCCACCTGGCGCTGGTCGATGACGTGCTGACTACCGGCGCCACCGCCCACAGCCTGGCGCGGTTATTGGTCAAGGCCGGTGCACGCCGGGTCGATGTGTATTGCCTGGCCCGCACGCCAAAACCCGGCACCTGACTTGACTCCCGTGCCGGCGGGCGGCAACGTCGGCTCACCCCAGCCAAGCGTATCCCCATGTCCCTGACCTCGCCGCTCAGCCAGCACATCATCCGCCGCCCCCAGCGCATTGCCCTGCTGGGGCATATCGCTGAGCAGGGTTCCATCACCCGCGCCGCGAAAAGTGCCGGGTTGAGCTACAAGGCCGCCTGGGACGCCATCGATGAACTGAACAACCTGGCGCAAAAACCGCTGGTGGAGCGCAGCGTCGGTGGCAAAGGCGGTGGCGGCGCCAGGCTGACCGCCGAAGGTGAGCGCGTGCTGCGCCTCTATCAACGCCTGCAAGTGCTGCAAGCCGAAGTACTCGCCACGCAAGAGGCGGCCAGCGACTTCAGCCTGCTGGGCCGCCTTATGTTGCGCACCAGCGCGCGTAACCAACTGCACGGCCGGGTCAGCACGATTGAGCGCCATGGGCGTAATGACCGGGTCCGCCTGGAATTGGCGGGGGGCTTGTACCTGGATGCACAGATCACCCATGACAGCACGCAACGGCTGGAGTTGGAGGCCGGCGTGGAAGTGGTTGCGTTGATCAAGGCCGGATGGCTGGAGTTACTGGCCGTCGGGCAAGCCGCAACACTTGGACACAATTGCATGAGCGGTGTGCTCGAGACGATTCTCGACGCTGAAGACGGCCCCAGCGAGGTGCGTATCGGCCTGCCCAACGGTCAGGTGCTGTGCGCCCTGGCGCCGCCCGCCGCGCTTGCCGCACTCAACGCCGCGCCAGGCCAGCCCATCCAGGTGCAGTTCGCCCCGGCCAATGTATTGCTCGGTACCCCGGTGTAGCCGGCACGCGCCATCAAACTGCAACAATTTCGTCACGCCCGCTCCTTATGGTGTCTGCAAAAACCGTAGGGAGCCTGAGATGAGCCTATTAGAAGAACACCAAGCCACCGACCTCGAACAGATGGTCGGCCTCACCCGTCGCCGCTTTATCGGCGCCGGTGCCCTGTGCGGCGCTGCGATGTTCCTGGGCGGCAACCTGCTCAGCCGCAGCGCGCTGGCCGTGAACGCCGCTTCCGCCAGCCCCTTGCTGGGGTTTGCCAGCATCGCCGCCGCCACCAGCGACACTATTACCCTGCCGCCCGGCTACAGCGCCTCGGTGCTGATCAGTTGGGGCCAGCCCTTGAGCAAGCGTGCGCCGGCGTTCGACCCCTCGGGCAATGGCACGGCCGCGGCCCAGGAGCAGCAGTTTGGCGACAACAATGACGGCATGAGCCTGTTTCCATTTCCAGGCGACGAGCGCCGCGCCCTGATGGCGATCAACAACGAATACACCAACTACCGCTACCTCTACGCCCACGGCGGCGCGCCGCAATCGGCCGAAGACGTGCGCAAGGCGTTAGCCAGTGAAGGCGTTTCGGTTATCGAAATACTGCGCAAGGGTGATACCTGGCAGTTCGTCCAGGACTCACGCTACAACCGGCGCATCCACGGCAACACGCCAATCCGCCTGAGTGGCCCGGCCGCCGGCCACGACTGGTTGAAAACCAGCGCCGACAAAACCGGCAAGAAAGCCCTGGGCACCTTCCAGAACTGCGCCAACGGCAAGACACCATGGGGCACTTACCTCACCTGCGAAGAGAACTTCACCGACTGCTTCGGCAGCAGCAACCCACAGCAAACCTTCGATGCCGGGCAAAAACGCTATGGCGTGGTCGCCGCCAGCAAGGACATCCACTGGCACACCCACGACCCGCGCTTCGACTTGGCTAAGAACCCCAACGAGCTCAACCGCCACGGCTGGGTCGTGGAAATCGACCCGTTCGACCCGCAATCCACCCCGGTCAAGCGCACCGCCCTGGGCCGCTTCAAGCACGAAAACGCCGCCCTGGCAGAAACCCGCGACGGCCGCGCCGTGGTGTACATGGGCGATGACGAACGCGGCGAGTTCATCTACAAGTTCATCAGTCGCGATCCGATCAACCACAACAACCCGAAGGCCAACAAGGATCTGCTTGATCACGGCACCTTGTACGTCGCGATCTTCGACGCGGGCGATGGCGATGCCGATCATCCCAAGGGCAAAGGCCAGTGGGTTGAGCTCACCCATGGCAAAAACGGCATCGATGCCAGCAGCGGCTTTGCCAGCCAGGCCGAAGTGCTGATTCATGCGCGACTGGCCGCCAGCGTGGTGAAAGCCACGCGCATGGATCGCCCGGAATGGATCGTGGTCAGCCCCACCGACGGCCAGGTCTACTGCACCCTCACCAACAACGCCAAGCGCGGCGAAGACGGCCAGCCGGTGGGCGGGCCCAATCCACGCGAGAAGAACGTGTATGGCCAGATCCTGCGCTGGAAAGCCGACGCCGATAACCACGGTGCCACGGACTTCACCTGGGACCTGTTCGTTGTCGCCGGCAACCCCGGCGTACACGCGGGTTCGCCGAAGGGCGGCTCGTCCAACATCAACCCGCAGAATATGTTCAACAGCCCGGACGGCCTGGGCTTCGACAAGGCCGGCCGCCTGTGGATTCTCACCGACGGCGACTACAGCAACGCTGGCGATTTCGCCGGGATGGGCAATAACCAGATGCTCTGCGCCGACCCATCCACGGGAGAAATTCGCCGGTTCATGGTCGGGCCGGTGGCGTGCGAAGTGACCGGGATCAGCTTTTCGCCGGATCAGAAAACCCTGTTCGTGGGCATTCAGCATCCGGGTGAAACCGGAGGGTCGACGTGGCCGGAGCATCTGGCGAATGGCAAGCCGCGTTCGTCGGTGATGGCGATTCGGCGCGATGATGGCGGGATTGTCGGCGCCTGATCGACCGCCATCGGGGGCAAGCCCCCTCCCACATTTTGGACTGCGAATACATTCAAGTGTGTGGAGGGCATGCCCCCTAGACTGTTCCCTGTTACCCACATTTGATTTGTGAACACATTCAACGTGTGGGAGGGGGCTTGCCCCCGATAGCAATGGCACAGACGCCCCCTATCTCAAGCCCGGTGCGTTACCATACCCGGCCGGACGCGGCGCCCTGCTGCGCGCAGGAGTTCGCATGGCCCACCCGTTTGAAACACTCACCCCTGACCTGGTGCTCGACGCCGTCGAAAGCATCGGCTTTCTCAGCGACGCCCGCATATTGGCGCTCAACAGCTACGAAAACCGCGTGTATCAGGTGGGCATCGAAGATTCCGAACCGCTGATCGCCAAGTTCTACCGGCCGCAGCGCTGGACCAACGAGGCGATCCTGGAAGAACACCGCTTCACCTTCGAGCTGGCTGAATGCGAAGTGCCGGTGGTCGCGCCGCTGATCCACAACGGCGAAAGCCTGTTCGAACATCAGGGTTTCCGCTTCACCCTGTTTCCACGCCGTGGCGGCCGGGCGCCAGAGCCGGGCAACCTCGACCAGCTCTATCGCCTCGGGCAATTGCTTGGCCGTTTGCACGCCGTGGGTTCCACCCGCCCGTTCGAACACCGCGAAGCGCTGGGCGTGAAGAATTTCGGCCACGACTCCCTGACCACCCTGCTCGAAGGCAACTTCATTCCCAAGAGCCTGTTGCCGGCCTACGAGTCCGTGGCCCGCGACCTGCTCAAGCGCGTGGAGGAGGTATACAAGGCCACCCCGCACAAGAACATCCGCATGCACGGCGACTGCCACCCCGGCAACATGATGTGCCGCGACGAGATGTTCCACATTGTCGACCTGGACGACTGCCGCATGGGCCCGGCGGTGCAGGACCTGTGGATGATGCTGGCCGGCGATCGCCAGGAATGCCTGGGCCAACTGTCGGAGTTGATGGACGGTTACCAGGAGTTCCACGACTTCGATCCACGTGAACTGGCGCTGATCGAGCCTTTGCGCGCCCTGCGCCTGATGCACTACAGCGCCTGGCTGGCGCGGCGTTGGGATGACCCGGCATTTCCCCACAGCTTCCCCTGGTTTGGCAGCGAGCGTTACTGGGGCGATCAGGTGCTGGCGTTGCGTGAGCAGTTGTCGGCACTCAATGAAGAACCGCTGAAACTGTTCTGACCGCTTTCGCTTTATGTGGGAGGGGGCTTGCCCCCGATGACGGTCTACCTGTCAGCCTATCTTTAGCTGACACACTGCTATCGGGGGCAAGCCACCTCCCACATAGAGCAAAGCAGGTCCCACTGCCTGGCAAATATCCTTACAATTGCCCTTTGTTAGCTGCCTAAGCAAGGACTCTGCAATGCACGCCGCCAACCCTCGCAAGGGGTACATCCTAGGCCTGAGTGCCTATGTCATCTGGGGTCTGTTCCCGCTCTATTTCAAAGCCATCGCCAGCGTGCCCGCCGCCGAGATCATCGTGCATCGAGTGCTGTGGTCGGCGCTGTTCGGCGGTTTGCTGTTGATGGTATGGAAACACCCGGGCTGGTTTCGCGAGCTACGCGACAACCCCCAGCGCCTGGCGATCCTCGCCCTCAGTGGCTCGCTGATCGCCGCCAATTGGCTGACCTACGTGTGGTCGGTCAACACGGGGCGCATGCTTGAAGCGAGCCTGGGTTACTACATCAACCCGCTGGTGAATGTGTTGCTGGGCATGCTGCTGCTCGGCGAACGCCTGCGTCGTCTGCAATGGGTGGCCGTGGGTTTGGCGGCGGCCGGTGTGGCGCAACAAGTGTGGCAAGTCGGCAGCTTGCCGTGGGTGTCGCTGGCGTTGGCGCTGACGTTTGGCTTCTATGGTTTGATCCGCAAGCAGGCGCCGGTCAAGGCGCTGCCGGGGCTGGTGGTTGAAACCTGGATGCTGGTACCGATCGCCATCGCGTGGTTGTTGTTCAACCCCACAGCGCACAGTGCACAAATGGCCTTCTGGAGCACCTCCGAGGCGTGGTGGCTGGTGGCCGCAGGGCCCGTCACGCTGGTCCCGCTGGTGTGTTTCAACGCCGCCGCACGGCATTTGCCCTACACTGCCTTGGGCTTTTTGCAGTACGTCGCGCCAACCCTGGTGCTGCTGGAAGCCGTGTTGCTGTTCGGCGAGCACCTGGCGCCCAGTACGTTGACCGCCTTCGCCTTCATCTGGGCCGGCCTGGTTATCTACAGCGTGGACGCCTGGCTGAGCGTGCGCAAACGCTGATCAAATAACGTACAACCCTCTGCAAGCCACAGCCGTCGTGGCTTGCAGCGATTCACCCCAAGGTTATCCACAACCTGATCCCCGCCATTTGTGCACAAGCGATTGAAACTGCTCGTTTTTTGCTCAGCTGGCGAAGAAGCCCGGCCGACGTGGCCTGGCGTCGTGTCTCTACAGGTTATCCACAGGCCCATGCAAGATTTCCATGCATAACCCTGTGCGTGGCTATTCTTCGTTGTGCAGTTCCACCATCAGGTCGTCCGCCAGGGTTTCCAGGGAGGCCTGCAAGGTTTCCAGGGACAGCGTGGAAGGCACCTGCAATAAGGCCTCGGCGCTGAACAGCGGATCGCCGCTCATCGGGGCCGGGCGCACCTCGGTGCTCAGGCGCTCCAGGTTGACGCCCTGCTTGCTCAACAGCGCAGTAATCTCGCGCACGATGCCCGAGCGGTCGTTGCCTACCAGGGTCATCACAATCGGCTTGGAAGCCGACGCCTGCCCGGAGCTGCCCTCCCCCACCAGCACGCGAATGCCGTGTGTGGATAAATCCTCCAGTGCTCCCACCAAAGCCTGACGACTCTGCGCCGGCACACTGACCCGCAGGATCCCGGCGAACTGCCCAGCCATATGCGCCATGCGGCTTTCCAGCCAGTTGCCACCGTGGGCGGCGATGTTCTGCGCGATGCGTTCAACCAGGCCGGGTTTGTCGGCGGCAATAATTGTGAGTACAAGATGGTCCATGGCGAAGCCCTCTGGAAGTCAATCTACAAGGTGGACCCGGGAGCCCTCGAAAACAAATCGTGTACCATTTTTATATTTATCTGGAACAATCCAATAGTTTTTTGAGAACATCCGGTTCTCCGCTGTGACCGTACGACCAAAGTGGGTCGCTAAACGACGTATTTAGTCTAATTTTCACAACCGCAAGTCATCATGTAGTATGCCCAACCGTGCACTACATAATGAAAATCTGAAAAAGCGCATAAGCTCCGCAGAGTGAGGCAAGCAATGACTGAACACGTTCAAGTCGGTGGCCTGCAGGTCGCCAAAGTCCTGTTCGACTTCGTGAACAACGAAGCCATTCCCGGTACCGGCATTACTGCCGACCAGTTCTGGGCCGGTGCCGACAAGGTCATCCACGACCTGGCCCCGAAGAACAAAGCCCTACTCGCCAAACGCGACGATTTCCAGGCGCGGATCGATACCTGGCACCAGACCCATGCCGGCCAGGCCCACGACCCGGTGGCCTACAAAGCCTTCCTTCAAGACATTGGATACCTGCTGCCAGAAGCCGCGGATTTCCAGGCCTCGACGCAAAACGTCGATGACGAGATCGCACGCATGGCCGGCCCCCAGCTGGTGGTGCCGGTGATGAATGCGCGCTTTGCCCTCAACGCTTCGAATGCGCGCTGGGGTTCGCTGTACGACGCGCTCTATGGCACCGACGCCATCAGCGAAGCCAACGGCGCTGAGAAGGGCAAGGGCTATAACAAAGTGCGCGGCGACAAGGTCATCGCCTTCGCCCGTGCGTTCCTCGACGAAGCCGCGCCGCTGAGCGCGGGCAGCCACGCCGAGTCCACCGGCTACAAGATCGTCGACGGCACGCTGATCGTCAGCCTCAAGGGCGGCAGCAACAGCGGCCTGCGTGACGACGCGCAGTTGATCGGCTTCCAGGGCCCCGCCGCAGAGCCGATTGCGATCCTGCTCAAGCACAACGGCCTGCACTTCGAGATCCAGATCGACGCCAGCACCCCGGTCGGCCAGACCGACGCCGCCGGCGTCAAAGACGTGCTGATGGAAGCCGCACTCACCACCATCATGGACTGCGAAGACTCCGTGGCCGCCGTGGATGCCGACGACAAAGTGGTGATCTACCGCAACTGGCTCGGCCTGATGAAGGGCGACCTGGCCGAAGAAGTGGCCAAGGGCGGCAAGACCTTCACCCGCACCATGAACCCTGACCGCGTCTACACCGGCGTGGACGGCAACGACGTCACCCTGCATGGCCGTTCGCTGCTGTTCGTGCGCAACGTTGGCCACTTGATGACCATCGACGCCATCCTCGACAAAGACGGCAACGAAGTGCCGGAAGGCATCCTCGACGGTTTGCTCACCAGCCTGGCGGCGATCCACAGCCTCAACGGCAACAGCACGCGCAAGAACAGCCGCACCGGTTCGGTGTACATCGTCAAACCGAAAATGCACGGCCCCGAAGAAGCAGCGTTCACCAACGAGCTGTTCGGCCGTATCGAAGACGTGCTTAACCTGCCGCGCAATACGCTGAAAGTCGGGATCATGGACGAGGAACGCCGTACCACGGTCAACCTCAAGGCCTGTATCAAGGCGGCCAGCGAGCGCGTGGTGTTTATCAACACCGGCTTCCTCGACCGCACCGGCGACGAAATCCACACCTCCATGGAAGCCGGCGCGATGGTGCGCAAGGCGGCCATGAAAGCCGAAAAATGGATCGGCGCCTATGAGAACTGGAACGTTGATATCGGCTTGAGCACCGGCCTGCAAGGGCGTGCGCAAATCGGTAAAGGCATGTGGGCGATGCCCGACCTGATGGCCGCGATGCTCGAACAGAAAATCGCCCACCCTCTGGCCGGCGCCAATACCGCCTGGGTACCTTCGCCCACGGCTGCCGCGCTGCACGCGTTGCATTACCACAAGGTCGATGTGTTCGCCCGCCAGGCCGAGTTGGCCAAGCGCGAACGCGCCTCGGTGGACGACATCCTCACCATTCCTCTGGCCAGCAACACCGATTGGTCCGAAGAAGAAATCCGCAACGAACTGGACAACAATGCCCAGGGCATCCTTGGCTATGTGGTGCGCTGGATCGACCAGGGCGTGGGTTGCTCGAAGGTGCCGGACATCAACGATGTGGGCCTGATGGAAGACCGCGCCACCCTGCGTATCTCCAGCCAGCACATCGCCAACTGGTTGCGCCATGGCATCGTCAACGAAGCCCAGGTGATGGAAAGCCTCAAGCGCATGGCGCCGGTGGTAGACCGTCAGAACGCAGGGGACGCGTTGTACCGTCCGCTGGCGCCGGACTTCGACAGCAACATCGCGTTCCAGGCGGCGGTGGAGTTGGTGATTGAAGGGACCCAGCAACCGAATGGGTATACCGAGCCGGTGTTGCATCGCAGGCGTCGGGAGTTCAAGGCTAAGAACGGCCTGTAAATGAAAAAAGCCCTGATCGAGAGATCGGGGCTTTTTTTGGTTTGTAGGGTGGCCGAACTTGCCCCCGATGAGGCCATCCCAACCACCCCAAACTCAGGAAACCATCCCCAACTCCCGCTTCACCAACTTCGCCAGCTTCGCGCTATCGATCGGCTTGAGCAAAAAGTCCACCACACTCAAATGCATCGCATCAATCACATCCAGGGCTTCGGCATCGCCGGACATGATGATGATCGGCAGCGCCGCACGGGTCGAATCGCGCACTTTTCGGATCAACTCCAAACCGTTGCTCGGCGCCATGCGCAGGTCGGTGATCAATAAACCGATGGAGCTAGTGGACGTCAACAAATCCCACGCTGTCTCACCACTGTCAGCCGTCATGCAGCGAATGCCGTCCAGCCCCAGGATTTCCGCCAGCAGTTCACGCGCATCCTTGTCGTCGTCCACGATCAACACACGTTGGGGCGGTAAATCAGGCTCCAGCATCACGGCGCTCAGCGCCTCGCGCTCGGCATCACTTAAAATATCGTGGTCGGACATACGTTTCTCAGCAGTTCTCATCAAGCTCCCAGCACACTCGTCAGACATCTGCGGGAGGGGGAACAATGTGCACTTCGTCGGAAAGTTTGCCTAGTGGGTGTTCTACGGGTTTTGGACGATAGTCATGTAAGGTTTTTCCCTAGTTTTGCCCAGGTCTCACCAACCTAGACTTACGTCCAATGGGCACCCGCGGTGCAGGAGTCGACCATGCAGCACGATAACGACAAAAAAACTGCGGTCACTGTTATGAGTAAAGCTGATGCTTTCACGCAGGCGGGTAAAACCGCCGTGTTGCAGAATATCCACGGCACCCTGCAATTCCTGCAACGCTTCCCGCCGTTCAACCAGATGGAAAACGCGCACCTGGCGTTTCTGGTGGAACAGTGCCAACTGCGCTTCTACGGCCCCGGCGAGAGCATCCTCAAACCGTCGGGCGGGCCGGTCGAGCATTTCTATATTGTCAAGCAGGGCCGCGTGGTCGGCAAGCGGCCGGACTCCACGGACACCACGTTCGAAATCACCACCG
Organism: Pseudomonas sp. W4I3; assembly: GCF_030816195.1. Classification (GTDB taxonomy): domain Bacteria; phylum Pseudomonadota; class Gammaproteobacteria; order Pseudomonadales; family Pseudomonadaceae; genus Aquipseudomonas. Next base: position 100,217 of record NZ_JAUSXS010000001.1, read on the forward strand.
GCGAGTGCTTCCCCCTCGCCGCCTTGCTCGGTGAACGCGCCACCCGCACCGAGCATAAAGCTTGCGAAGACACCTTCTGCCTGCAACTGAACAAGATGGCGTTCATCAAGCTGTTCGCCCTTTCCAGCCCGTTTCGTGATTTCGCCTTGCGCGGTGTCAGCAGCCTGCTCGACCAGGTCAACCAGCAAGTGCAGCAAAAAGCCGTGGAAACCCTCGGCACCCAATACTCCTTGAACACGCGCCTGGGCGAACTGGCCATGCGCCACCCGGTCACCTGTAGCCCGGACACGGCGCTGCGCGAAGCGGTAACGCTGATGCATGAGCAGCAGGTCGGCAGCATTGTGATTGTCGATGAGCACAAGGCGCCGCTGGGCATCTTCACCTTGCGCGACCTGCGCCAAGTGGTGGCCGATGGCACCGGTGATTTCAGCCAGGGCATTGATCGCCACATGACCCAGGCGCCGTTCTTCCTGACCCCGGACCACAGCGCGTTCGACGCGGCGATCGCGATGACCGAGCGACATATCGCCCACGTGTGCCTGGTCAAGGACCAGCGCCTGTGTGGGGTGGTCTCGGAGCGCGATCTGTTTTCCCTGCAGCGTGTCGACCTGGTGCACCTGGCGCGTACCATCCGCAACGCGTCCAGAGTGGAGCAGTTGGTAGCGATCCGCGGCGAAATCGGCCAACTGGTCGAACGCATGCTGGCCCACGGTGCTTCGTCTACGCAGATCACCCACATTATTACCTTGCTGAACGATCACACCGTGTGCCGCGTAATCGAGCTGACCCTGGCGGAAAAAGGCGACCCCGGCGTGCCCTTCAGTTGGCTGTGCTTTGGCAGCGAAGGCCGCCGTGAACAGACGCTGTACACCGACCAGGACAACGGCATCCTGTTCGAAGCCCGCGACGCGGTTGAAGCCGCCGAGATTCGCGAGCGCCTGCTGCCCCTGGCGCAACAGATCAACCAGAGCCTGGCGCTGTGCGGCTTCAGCCTGTGCAAGGGCAATATCATGGCTGGCAACCCGCAGCTGTGTCTGTCACGGGCCGAGTGGGCCCGGCGGTTTGCCGCCTTCATCCGCGAAGCCACGCCGGAGAACCTGCTGGGCTCGAGCATCTATTTCGATTTGCGGGTGGTGTGGGGCGACGAACAAGGTTGCGAGCAGTTGCGCCAAGGCATTCTCGATCAGGTGGCGGACAACCGCTTGTTCCAGCGCATGCTGGCCGAGAATGCCCTGCGCCAGCGCCCGCCTGTAGGGCGTTTTCGCGAGTTCGTGCTGACGCGCAAAAGCGGTGAGAAGGCCACCCTGGACCTCAAGGTGCAAGGCCTCACGCCATTTGTGGACGGGGCGCGCCTGCTCGCCCTGGCCAACAACGTGCACGCCAACAACACCCTGGAGCGGCTGCGTCAGTTGGTCGCCAAGGAAGTGATCGAGCCGCTGGACGGTGCCGCTTATGAAGAGGCCTATCACTTCATCCAGCAAACCCGCATGCAGCAGCACCAGGTGCAGACGCGGGAAAACCTGCCCTATTCCAACCGCGTCGATCCCGACAGCCTCAACCACCTGGACCGTCGCATCCTGCGCGAATCCCTGCGTCAGGCCCAGCGCCTGCAAAGCAACCTGACCTTGCGGTATCAGCTGTGAGTCTGTTCGGTTGGCTGCACGCCAGAAAACCCAGGCTCGACGCGGCGCAGCAGCAACGCCTGGCCCAACTGCGCGCGCCCGCAGCGCTGGGCAATATCCCGTTGCGCAGCCAGCGCTGGGTGGTGGTCGACCTGGAAACCCAGCGGCCTGCACCTCAACCGTGACCAGGTGCTGTCCATCGGCGCCGTGGTGATCGAAGACGGCGCGGTGGATTTCTCGCAGATGTTCGAACGCACCCTGCAGCGCACCGCCACCAAACTCAGCCCCAGCGTGTTGATCCACGGCCTCGGCCCGAGTGCAATCGCGGCGGGCAGCGACCCGGTGGATGCGCTGCTGGATTTCATGGAATTCGTGGGCGACAGCCCGTTGCTGGCCTTCCATGCACCGTTCGATCAACACATGCTGTGCCGGGCACTCAAGGACAGTCTGGGATATCGCCTGGCCCATGTGTTTCTGGATGTAGCCGATATCGCCCCGCTGCTCTGCCCCGAAGCGAACATCCGTGAGGCCGGGCTGGATGACTGGATCAACCATTTCAAGCTGCAGGTAGGCGAGCGCCACCACGCCAGCGCCGATGCGCTGGCGACGGCGGAACTGATGCTGATCCTGTTCAGCCGGGCGCGCCAGCAACACATCGACACGCCCCAGGCGCTGCAAGAGCGCTTGAGCCAATGGCGGCGGCGTAAGCACACGCCGTCGTTCTAGGGACGCGGAGCGTCCGGGGCTGCATTCCCACGCGGAGCGTGGGAACGATTGCGCGGCGATCGCCCGACAGACGCCAATTGCGCGTACATCACGCCTCTGACACAATCGCGAATAATTCTCGTTAGTTTAAACTTTATTCGGTGATGCCTTGTCGTCGGTCCAGACCCCACACAGTGAGCTTGTTGGCGCGTTGTATCGCGACCATCGTGGCTGGCTGCTGGCCTGGCTGCGGCGCAACGTAGCCTGCCCGAGCCGCGCCGAAGACTTGAGCCAGGACACCTTCATGCGCCTGCTGGGCCGTGACGGGCTGCGCGAACCCCGCGAGCCGCGTGCCTTTCTGGTGGCCGTCGCCAAGGGCTTGCTGTTCGACTACTTCCGCCGCGCCGCGCTGGAACAGGCCTACCTCACCGAATTGATGCTGATCCCGGAAAGCGAACACCCCTCGCCCGAAGAACAGCAACTGATCCTTGAAGACCTCAAGGCCATCGACCGCCTGCTCGGCACCCTGTCGAGCAAAGCCCGCGCCGCGTTCCTCTATAACCGCCTCGACGGCCTGGGCCATGCAGAAATTGCCCAGCGCCTGGGTGTGTCGGTGTCGCGCGTGCGCCAGTACCTGGCTCAGGGCATCCGCCAGTGCTACATCGCGCTGTATGGCGAGCCGTCGTGAGCGCGATCAGTTCCAAACCGGTGTCGGCCCGCGTGCTGGACGCCGCGATTGCCTGGCAACTGTCCCTCGACGCCGGCGACCGCAGCGTGGTGGCACAGGAAGAGTTCGCCAAGTGGCTGGCCAGCGATGAAGAACACGCCCGCGCCTGGCGCCAGTTGGGCATGCTCGACCAGCGTTTCAGTGTCGCCTCTGGCCCTGCGCGGGCGGCATTGCTGCAGTCGCGCAATAGCGTTCGCCAGCGTGTACGCAAGCTGGGCCGTGGCCTGGCGAGCATCGCGCTGGTGTGCGGCCTGGCGTTGTTTGCCGGTGAGCGGTATGTGCCGATCCACTATTGGCTGGCCGATCAGCGCACCGCCACCGGCGAGCAGCGCACGATCGAGCTGGCGGACGGCACCCGGATCAACCTCAATACCCACAGCGCCATCGACGTGCGCTTCGACGAGAAGCGTCGATTGATCGTGTTGCAGGAAGGCGAAATCCTCGTCGAAACCGGCCACAACGATGCGCGGCCGTTTTCTGTACAGACCCGCGACGGCAACCTGCGGGCGCTGGGTACGCGGTTTATCGTCAGGCGCGAAGACGACGCCACGCGCCTGAGCGTGCTGCAATCGGCCGTGGCCGCCCAGCCCCAGGCGCTGCATCAGGAGCAGATATTCAAGCAGGGCCAGCAAGTGCTGATGCGCAGCGACGGCCTGGGCCCGGTGCTTGCCGTGCCTGCGGCCAGCGACGCCTGGACGCGCGGCATGCTGGTCGTCGACAACGCCCGCCTGGGCGATGTGGTGGCGGAACTCGGCCGGTATCGCACCGGCCATCTGGGGGTGGACAGCAACGTGGCCGACCTGCGCATCACCGGCAGCTTTCCACTGCAAGACACCACCCTGGCGCTCAATGCATTGCTGCCGACACTGCCGGTGCAGATCGAGCAGCACACGCCGTGGTGGGTGACGGTCAAGGGTAAGCCTTAGGGTTTGAGGTGCCTGGTAGATCGCTATCGGGAGCAAGCCCCCTCCCACATTTAACAGCGTTCACAATTCAAAATGTGGGAGGGGGCTTGCTCCCGATGAGGCCCTCAAGCCCGCCCCAATAAAATATTTACACCCCGCCCTATCACTTTTCGATTCTCGTCCGGCACCTAGGCAATTGAGAAATATTTCCATTCAGGAGCCACCCATGTCCCGCACGCTAGATACTCTGTTGCGCCCCAGCCTGTTAGCCGTGGCGATTGCCCTCGGCGCTCCGCTGGTCAGCACCACGCTGATCGCCGCCGAACAGGCCTCCAGCGTGCGCGCCTACAACCTGGCGCCAGCGCCACTGGCAAGCACCCTGAACCAGATCGCCAGCCAGGCCGGCCTCGCCCTGACCCTCAATCCATCACTCGCCTCGGGTAAAACCTCGTCACCGGTCAAAGGCCAGTTCGATGCACAAGGTGCGCTGCGTGAGGCATTGCGTGGAACGGGGTTGCAGTTGGAGCAGAGCAGCGCGGGGACGTTTACGCTGGTGGCGGTTCCGGAGGGGGTTGTGGCGTTGCCGGAGACCAGCATTATTGGTCAGGGTAGTTATGAGAGCGCTTGGGGGCCGGCAGAAGGTTATCTGGCCAAGCGCACCGCTGCCGGCACCAAGACCGACACGGCCCTGGTCGAAGCCCCGCGCTCCATCTCCGTGGCGACCCGCGAGCAAATGCAGGATCGCAACGTGCAGAACCTCGACGACGCCGTCAAATACATGCCAGGGATCGTGTCCGCCAGCTACGGCAGCGACACCCGCTACGACTGGATGCGTGTACGCGGGTTCGAACCCACCCAGTTCCTCGACGGCCTGCCACTGCCACGCGGCGTGTACGCCAACCCAAAAGCCGAAACCTGGAACCTCGACCGCCTCGCCCTGCTGCGCGGCCCAGCCTCGTCGGTCTACGGCCAGACCCCGCCGGGCGGCTTGCTGGACATGGTCAGCCGCCGTCCCAGCGCGGAATCGAGCAGCGCTATTCAGGTGCAATACGGCAGTGACAATTACCGCCAGATCAACTTCGCCAGCACCGGCAAGATCGATGACGAAGACCAGTTTCTCTATGGCCTCAGCGGCGTGGTGCGCGATGCCGGTACCCAGGTCGATCACATCGACAACAAGCGCTACAACATCGCGCCCAGCCTGACCTGGAATATCGATACCGACACCAAGCTGACCTTTCTCTCGCAGTTCACTCGCGACGATACCGGCGCTACCAGCCAGTTCCTGCCGATTCAGGGCACCAAGATCAAATCGCCATTGGGTGATATACCCCACCATAAAAACCTGGGCGATCCGGATTACGAGTTCTACGACCGAACCTACTACGCGCTGGGTTATGCCTTCGAACACCGTTTCAATGACACCTGGCAGTTCAAGCAGAACCTGCGCTACACCAAGTCGGAACTGGCTTTCCAGCAATTGACCGTGGGCTCGTTCGCCTACTCGCCAGCGGACGCGGCCGGCAACATCAGCCGCTCATCGACCAACGTGAACGAGGACATCAGCCAGTTCGCGGTGGATAACAATTTCCAGGCGGATTTCGCCACCGGCGATATCACCCACACATTACTGCTGGGCCTGGATCACCAGCGCACCGATACCTCATACCTGTCGATTTTTGGTAGCGCCGGAACAATCAACATCTTCAACCCGATCAATACCCAGCCGGTCGTGCGACCAGCGCGCTCCACGGCGTTCTATGACTACAACCAGAAAACCGTGCAGACGGGGCTGTACGTCCAGGACCAGATGGCCCTCGACAACTGGCGCCTGACCCTGGGCGGTCGTGAAGACTGGGTGCACCAAGGCACTACGTACTTCAACAAGAACGACGCGACCAACACCGACCGTAGCAAGAACTTCAGTGGCAACGCGGCGCTGAGCTATGTGTTCGACTCGGGCTTCGTACCCTATATCTCCTACGCCGAATCGTTCCAACCGGCGAGCAACGCCAGCGTCTCTCCTACAGAGTCGTATAAGCCTACCGAGGGCAAGCAGTGGGAGTTGGGGGTCAAGTACCAGCCGCCGGGCTCGAACACACTGCTGAGTGCCGCGGTGTATGACCTCACCCAGAAGAACGTGCTGGTCACCAGCTTCCAGTCCGGTGGCGTGTCACTCACCGACCAGACCGGCGAAGTGAAGGTCAAGGGCCTGGAGCTGGAAGCCATCTCTGACGTGACCGAAAACCTCAAGGTAATCGCGGCGTATACCCTGGCCAAATCCGAAGTGCAAAAGGGTGACTTCAAAGGCAACCGCCTGCAATTGATGCCCAACCAGCAAGCCTCCCTGTGGACAGACTACACCTGGCACAGCGGGGCACTCGATGGCTTTGGCATCGGCTTTGGCGCCCGCTACACCGGCAATACCTATGGCGACCAGGCCAACACCTGGTCGGGCAAAGCCGACGCCTACACCGTCTTCGACGGCGCCGTGCACTACGACCTCGGCCGCCTGGACAACAGCCTCAAGGGCGCGTCGGTGAAAGTGAACGCGACCAACCTGTTCAACAAGGACTACATCTCCACCTGTGACGGTTCCTACTGCTACTTCGGCGACCAGCGCAGCGTCGTTGCCAGCGCCACCTACCAGTGGTAATCGGCTGAGTTAACAACCAGGCCGTCCTGAAAGGGCGGCTTTGGTGTGTCTGAAGGCTAGAAAATGAAAAGCAAAACCATCCGCCGCTGGTCCTTCATCCACATCTGGACCAGCCTGATCTGCACCGTATTCCTGCTGATGCTCGCCCTCACCGGCTTGCCGTTGGTGTTTCACCACGAGATCGACCATCTGCTGGGCAACGAACCCGAACTCAAGCAAATGCCCGCCGATACGCCGCAGCTCAACCTGGAGCAACTGGTGGCCAAGGCCCAGGCCCATCGCCCGGGCGAGGCCATGCAGTACCTGGCCTGGGATGAGGAAGACAAGAATGGCGTGATCGCGATCATGGCCGCCACGGCCGGCACCGAGCCGAATTCGTCGCATACCTTCATGCTCGATGCCCGCACCGGTGAAACGGTGGAGATGCCGTCGGCCAATGGCGGGCTGACCCTGTTCCTGCTGCGCCTGCACGTGGACATGTTCGCCGGGCTGCCCGGCAAGCTGTTGCTCGCGTTCATGGGCCTGTTGTTCGTGCTGGCGATTGTTTCGGGCACGGTGCTGTACCTGCCGTTCATGCGCCGCTTGAAATTCGCCACCGTGCGCCAGGACAAATCCACGCGCCTGCGCTGGCTCGACCTGCACAACCTGATCGGCGTGGTCACCCTGACCTGGGCATTGGTGGTGGGCGTGACCGGAGTGATCAGCGCCTGTGCCGACCTGATCATCGCCGCCTGGCGCCAGGACGCCTTGAGCGCCATGATCGAACCCTATAAAAACGCCCCGCCGCTGACCCAGCGCGCGCCGGCAACCGAGCTGCTGAGCATTGCCGCCCAGGCCGCGCCGGGCATGGAGCCAGATTTTATTGCGTTCCCCGGCACGCGCTTCTCCAGCGAACATCACTACGCCGTGTTCATGAAGGGCAGCACCCACCTCACCTCCCATCTGCTCACACCGGTATTGATCGACGCCCGCACCCTGGCCGTGACCGCCATCGCCGAACGGCCCTGGTACATGGACGCCATGGGCATGTCCCAGCCGCTGCACTTCGGTGATTACGGCGGCATGCCGATGAAGATCCTCTGGGCGGTGCTGGATGTGCTGACCATCATCGTGCTGGTCAGCGGGATCTACCTGTGGATCGTGCGGCGCAAGGCGGGCAAGGCATGAAGCCCAGGCAGTCGAGTTTCTGGAAGGTGTTTGGCATTCCGCTGGGGATCGGCCTGCTCAGCGCGGCCGGGTTGTTTGCGGCGTTGCTGGGGGACGGGTGGTGGGATTCGTTGAGCTGGGTCGGGTTGGGTATTCCGGCGGCGATTGGTGCTAGAGCATTAGTGAGGAGGCGCGGCTGAGGGCGCTATCGGGGGCAAGCCCCCTCCCACATTTTGATTTGTGAATGCCTTCAACTGTGGGAGGGGGCTTGCCCCCGATGAGGCCTTCAAATCCTGCGAAAATCCCCCTCGCCAGCCACGGCACAAGCCTCTAGTCTAGCCACAACCCATTTCGAGGAATGCCCATGTCTGCGCCCAGCATGACCTTGTTCCACAATCCCGCTTCACCGTTCGTGCGCAAAGTCCGCGTGCTGCTGATCGAGACCGGTCAACAGGACCGTGTCGCCCTGCACGCCTGCATGCCCACCCCGGTCAACCCGGACGCGGACGTGGTGCAAGGTAACCCGGTCGGCAAGATCCCCGCCCTGCGCCTGGCCGACGGCTCGGTGCTGCATGACAGCCGGGTGATCCTCGACTACTTCGACCACCAGCACGTCGGCAACCCGCTGATCCCCCGCGACGGCTCGGCGCGCTGGCGTCGCCTGACCCTGGCCTCGATGGCCGACGGGATCATGGATGCCGCCGTGCTGGTGCGCTACGAGACCGCGATGCGTCCGGTGGAGAAACACTGGGACCAGTGGCTGGACGAGCAGCGCAACAAGATACGTCGCGCACTGGCTGAGCTGGAGGCCGAAGCGATTGCCGAATTGACCAGCCACTTCGACATCGCCGCGATCAGCGTGGCCTGTGCCCTGGGCTACCTCGACTTCCGCCACCCCGACCTGCAATGGCGCACGGATAACCCCAAGCTTGCCCAGTGGTACGCCGAGGTCAGCCAGCGGGCGTCGATGCAGCAGACCCAACCACCCGTTTAACGGCACCCCTGTAGGAGCGAGCTTGCTCGCGAAAATCGTCAACGATAACGCGGGGCACTTGGTTAAACGCGGCGTTCTTGCATTCTTCGCGAGCAAGCTCGCTCCTACAGTGGACGGTGGCGTTGATGAGGAAGTTGACCATTCTGGCCTTCATTTGCTGATCTTCGCGCAATCCGATCATTGCACCGCCTCCACCTTGCGCTTGCCCACGCCATACCAGTCCAGTTTGCGCGTCAGCACCATCACCGTACCCAGCAGGCCGAACAGCAGCAGCGAGCCCATCAGCAATGCGTAATCCTCGGCACTCAGCAGCCCGTACAACAAACCGTACAACGCCGCCAACCCCACCGAAAACCCCAGGCCATGGGCCACGCTGCGCAGCACATGGCACACGTAGAAACCGATCAACACGACGCAGGCACTGGCCGATATCAGGTAAGCCATGGCAAACCCCAGATGCTCGGACAGCGACAACAGCAACAGGTAGAAGAACGCCAGCGCAACGCCCACCAACGCATACTGGATGGGGTGCACCGCCAGGTTCTTGAGCACTTCGAACAGGAAGAAGCCGGCAAAGGTCAGGGCGATGAACAACAGCGCGTATTTGATCGCGCGGTCGCTTTTGAGGTACTGGTCCACCGGGTCGATGAAGTTCACGCCGAAGCTGCGATTGTTGAAGTCGTCACAGCCTTGGCGGTCCAGGCAGGTTTGCAGGGCCTGTTCCAGGTTGGTGGAGAAAAACGAGGTCTGCCAGTGAGCGGTAAAGCCCTTGTCGGTGACGTCCCGCTGCGTCGGCAGGAAGTTGCCGATAAAGCTTGGGTGCGGCCAGTTGGAGGCGAGCGATACCTGGCTGGTCTTGCCCACCGGCACCACTTGCAGTTGTTCGGTGCCCTGCAGGCGTAGGTCGAAAGCGAAGTCCAGGGCGACGGGTTTCTTGCTGTCCTGATCGGGCAGCATCACGTGCACCCCTTCCCCCAGCCAGTCCACCTGGGAGCCAGGCGAAAACTCCAGGCGCTGCTCGCCCAGCTCCAGCTTCAACGCATTTTCGATGCCACGTATATCGCTGATGCCCACCGCCAGAAATGCCGGCTCGAAACGGTAGTCGGCGAAGTTCTCCGTGATGCCCAGTTGGGCAGGCAACTGGAAACGCCCGCTGATGCGGTTGTCGGCATGGAACAACCGCGCCTGGTAGATGCCCCGTGCGCGCAGCTCGGTCTGCACCTGGCCGTCGAGCGCGAAATGCTCCGGCAGGAAGTACAAGCGGCCACGCTCCTCACGGGTTTCTTCGTAGCGTTTGTTGAGTTTTTCATTGAGCTTCCACTCGCGCACCGTCTTGCGATAAGGCACCACCATCACCGGCCCGGTGAGGCGTTGGGCAAAGCTTGAACTTCGGGCGATGTCCATCAATACGCCGTCGCGCAGTTGTTGGCGGTCGCTGATGATGCCGTTGATCATCAGCAACGGAATCAGCAACAGCAGAATCAGTAGCGCAATCGCGCCGAGTTTGAAAAGCAGGCTGCGGTTCATGGGGCTCTCCCTGTTTTGATGAGGAGAGTCTGGGCAGCCTGTGTGGGGGATTTATGTGGGCAATGTGGAGACTGTGTGGAGATGCAGCACCACCTGCACGCCGCCAGGCACGTTGCCGATCTGCAGCGCGCCGCCATGCAGCTTCATCACTTCCTCGACAAAATTGAGGCCCAGGCCCGTGCTTTTGCGCCCGCTGGCCGGGCGTGGCAGGGAATAGAACCGCTCGCTCAGGCGCGGCAAGGCGTAATCCGGGATCGGCGCGGCCTGGTTGAACAGGCTTACTTGAACGTCGTTGTGCTGCACCTGCGCGCTGAACCGCAGCGCGCCGCCGGGCGGGGTGAAATCCAGGGCGTTGTCCAGCAGGTTGCCCAGGGCCTGGCGCAGCAGGAACGGTTCGCCAAACACCTTCACCTCGGCGCCAATGCGTTGTTCGACGCGCAGGCCGGCGCTTTCGATCCGTGCGCACTGCGCCATCAACACTTCGTCGACCAAGCCCGCCAGCGCCATACTCGTTTGCTCTTCCAGCCCCTGGCGCTGCTCCACCTGCGCCAGGTTCAACAGCCGCTCGATCAGCTGCTGCAGACGCGCGCTTTCGCTGTCGATATTGCCCACGAAGCGCTGCTGCTGTTCGCGGGTCATATCGCCCTGCAGCAACTCCGCCGCGCCGCGAATGGCCGCCAGCGGGCTTTTCAGTTCGTGGGTCAGGGTGTGCACGTAATGTTCGACATAGGCCTTGCCTTCTAACTGCGTGCGCATGTGCTCGACGGCGGTGGACAGTTGCTTGAGCTCGCCGCCCCGGTAATGAGGCAACTCGGCTCGGCGCCCTTCGCTGACGGCCTGGGCGTAGGCGGTCAAGCGCTTGAGGGCGACGCTCAGCCACCACGACAACAATGCGCCCAGCAGCAGGCCCAGAATCACCAGCCCGGCGCCGTACCACAGCAGGCGTCGCTCGGTGCGGTCGACGTAGGGCTGCAACGAGCTGTTGGGCTTGGCCACGGTGACCACGCCGATAATGCGGCCGTCGTCGCGAATCGGCGCGCCCACGTGCATCACCGATGAGTTCGGGTCATCCGCTTCGCTGCGGCTGGACCGCGCGCCATATTCGCCGCGCAGGGTCAGGTACACGTCGTTCCACTTCGAATAGTCCTGGCCCACGGCCTCACCGGCGGAGTCGAGCAATACCGTGCCCTTGGCGTCGGTGACATAGATGCGGTGGTTGACCTGATTCTTCGGCAGGCCCCAGATGACCGCCCCCGGCTGGCGATTGCCGTAGGCCTTGAGCAGCTCGGGCCAGCGGCTCTGGCCGAGGGTGCCGTTTTTCACATCATCGCGCAGGATTTCGGCGAGCAGGTTGGCGGTGTCCACCAGGGTTTCTTCGGTGGACTGGCGCACGCCCGGGCGGATTTCCTTCATTACCGTGTTGAGCACGAAATAGCCGGTCAAACCGATGAACAACGCGTACACCAGGAAGATCCGCAGCCCCAGGCGCATCAGCTATGGCTCGGGCTGTAGCTGTAACCCAGGCCGCGATGCGTCTGGATCGGTTCGGCATCGGCGGCCACGCTGCGCAGTTTGCCGCGCAGGCTTTTGATATGGGTGTCGATATTGCGCTCGTAGCCGGCGTCGGCCGGTACGCCCACAGCGTCCAGCAGTTGCTCGCGGCTGAACACCCGCTCGGGTTGTTCCAGCAGGCTTTGCAGCAGGCGAAACTCATGACGCGTCAGGCTCAGTGGCTGGCTGCGATACAGGATCTGCATGCGTTCCAGGTCGACCTGAAACACCGCAGGCGCCACAGTCGGGCCGACACGCTTGAGGATCGCCCGCACCCTGGCCGCCACTTCGCGCGGGCTGAAGGGCTTGACCACATAATCGTCGGCGCCGATTTCCAGCCCTACCACCCGGTCGATCTCGCCATCGCGCGCGCTGAGGAACATCACCGGCACTTCGCTGAACCGGCGCAGTTGCTTGCAGGTTTCAAAACCGCTGATGTCGGGCAGGCCGATGTCGAGGATGATCAGGTCGGCCGGGGTTTGGCGCTGATGCTCCAGCGCCGCCTGGCCGAGGCTCAGCCAGGTGGTGGTAAAGCCCTCGCCTTGCAGGGCAAAAATCAGCGTGTCGGCTATTGCCGCTTCGTCTTCGACAATCAGGATATGCGGCATGGGGGTCCGTCAGCAGTCCGGTTTGTCGGCAGTGTAGCGACGCGCCGGGTTTACCGCTGCACCGAATTCACGCAAGGCCTTGGCGCCGATCAGCAGCGGGTAGTTGAAACTGCTGCGGTCGGTGAGGTTGACCTCGACGGTACGCTTGACGTCACCCAGGCACATCTCCAGGTCGATCACCGGGCGCTTGGCCACGCTGGCTTCGTCCTTGTCGTCATCTTCGTCGGCGCGGCTCTTGATCTTGCTGATGCGCGAGACCTTGTGCTCGTAGACTTTGTTGTCGGCGTCCTTGCCGCCGAGACGGAAGCGCACCCAGTCATCACCATCACGGGTGAAGGTTTCGATGTCGCGGGCCGACAGCGAGGCGGTCAGCGCGCCGGTGTCCATCTTGGCCTTGAAGGTCTGGCCGATTTCCGGCAACTGAATGTATTCGTAGCGACCGTAGAGGGTCGGTTCGGCAGCCATCACGGGCACGGCGGCCATCATCGGAAAAACTAGGGCGAACGCGGCAAGGGGCAATTTCACGGCATGATTTCCTCGAAAGAAGTGACGGATTCTAGACCGCACGCACAGCACTTAGTTGGACGACCGAGCATAACCGGGCCATTGTGAAACATTCGTGCGGCCATTTGCGATTTGGCCTCTAGACTCACCTTGCTTATCATTGCCCGCCCACAGAATTCCAAGAGTTGCTTATGCGCCGCCTGCTCACCGGCTGTTTGGTCACCCTGCTGCTGTTACTTAACACACTGATCCTGATCGGCCCCTTGATGGTCTTCGCCCTGCTCAAACTGGTGGCGCCGGGTCGCTCGCGTGACTATGCGTCATGGGCGGTGATGTGGATCGCCGAGACCTGGGCCGAGATCGACAAGCTGATCTTCGCGGCGTGCATTCCCACCCAGTGGGATATTCGTGGCGGTGAGGCCCTACGCGGTGACACCTCGTACCTGGTCATCAGCAACCACCAGTCGTGGGTGGATATTCCGGCCCTGATCCAGGCGCTGAACCGGCGCACACCGTTCTTCAAGTTCTTCCTGAAAAAAGAGCTGATCTGGGTGCCCTTCCTCGGCCTGGCCTGGTGGGCGCTGGATTACCCGTTCATGAAACGCTACACCAAGGCGTTTCTGGCCAAGCACCCAGAGCTGGCCGGGCAGGACCTGAAGATCACCAAAGAGGCCTGCGAGCTGTTCAAGCGCCAACCGGTGACGGTGGTCAATTACCTTGAAGGGACGCGGTTCAGCGAGGCCAAACGCAAACAGCAGGACTCCCCTTTCAACCGGTTGCTCAAGCCGAAGGCCGGTGGCGTGGCGTTCGTATTGGCGGCGATGGGCGAGCAGTTGGACGCCATCCTCGACGTGACTGTGGTGTACCCACAGCAAAAGATTCCAGGTTTCTGGGATTTGATCAGCGGCGCGGTGCCGAAAGTGATCGTGGATATCCGCACCCGTGAACTGGATCCGGCGTTGTGGCAGGGGGATTACGAAAACGATCCGGCGTTTCGCCAGACCGTCCAGAACTGGGTCAACCAGCTCTGGAGGGAAAAAGACGCGCGCATCGAACAGCTGCGCGCGCAGCAGCCTTAGCTGCCGGTGCCCCAGGCCTGGGCCAGCTTGCCCAGTACCGAATCGCTGGCGCCCTGGCCGCCCAGGTATTGCAGGATCACCGGGGCAAACTGGCCGATCATGCCGCTGTCCATGCCCAGGGCGCTGAACGCGGTATTCAAGTCGTTGGTGTTTTTCACGTTACCCAGCAGGCCGTCCAGGCCGCTGGTCTTGCTGCCACCGGTCTGGCCGAGCATCCCGCTCAAGGCACCGAGGCTGCCCAGCGCGTTGTCGCCGGACAACTTGTCCAGCCCAGGCACGCTCTTGGCCAATTGCGAATAGTCATTGCCGCCCAACTGGTTCTTCGCCAGGCCCAGCATCGCGCCTGTGCCGCCGACGGCTTGCTCGGGGGTGATATTGAGTTGAGAGGTCAGGGCCGTCAGCAGGCCGGCGGTCTCCGATGTCGGTGCGGCCGCGGCGGCTTTGTTGTTGCCGCCCTGCATGCCGGAGATGGCATTGGCTGCATCGCCAAGGCTGAAACCTGCGGCGAACACCGGAGCCGAGGCCACGGTCAACAAGCAGGACAGGGCAAAACCGCGTGAAATCTTCATCAAGACAACCTCTGAATGTAGGAGCTAAAAAGCAGGCGTTTGACTGGCGGTCTGGAAGGATGTTCCCACCCGTACGTTAGTTCAGAAAACACTGCATCCAAATGTCCCGCCCCCACGTATATCCCACACGTGCGCCCCGGAGCTGGATGGAATGAATGCCCAAGCTGGACTACCCTCTGCCTACCGTGCGCCGTCCCGCCGCCCTCGCTCGGGGGCTTGGAGAAAGCCTATTTCCACCCACGACACTGACCCGTTGCGGCCGTTACTGGCCCAATGCGCCCTGGGCAACCGCCAAGCGTTCGAAACCCTCTATCGCGGCGTTTCACCGCGCCTGCACGGCGTGGCCTACCGTTTCATGGGGCGTTCGGACTTGGCCGAAGAAGTCCTGCAGGAAGCCTTCGTACGCATCTGGTACAACGCTTCGCGCTACGAATCGCACCTGGCCTCGCCGATGACCTGGATGGTCAACATCACGCGTAACCTGGCCATCGACCAGTTGCGCAAACACCGTGAACAACCCCTGGCCGACGGGCAGCAGGAGGCCCTGCTCGACGAGAGCCCCAGCGCCCACGACCAACTCGCCAGCGAACGCGAAGCCCACGCCTTGAAGCGCTGCCTGGACACGCTCGACGGCATGCAGCGCCAATCGATCAGCGTGGCTTACTTTCAGGGCCTGTCCTGCTCGGAGCTGGCCGACCAGTTGGCCGCGCCGCTGGGTTCGGTCAAGTCCTGGATCCGTCGTGGCATGGAACGCCTGCGCAGGTGCCTTGAATCATGAACTACCAGACCACCGCCCTGCGCCGCGCCCTCGCCGCCGATTATGCGATCGGGCTGATGCCTGCCACCGCCCGTCGGCGTTTTGACGCACTGTTGTTGGAAGATGCCGCCCTGCGCGTCGAACTCGGCCATTGGCAGGATGCGCTCGCCAGCCTGACCGGCAGCGTGCCTGAGCGGCCGGTGCCGAAGCATATCTGGGCAGGCATCAAGGCACGGATCGAACCGCAGGCGCTGCATATACCGGCGAAGAAACCGTTCTGGATGAACGTACGCCTATGGGCAGCGGTGTTCGGTATCGTTGTTGCGGTGTGGTTGGGTGTGCTGTACCAGCGCGACCCGGGTGCGCAATACAACGCCACGCTGATGGCGACCAACCAGCAACCGGCTCTGCAGATCAAAGCGTATGCCGATTACCTGCAAGTCGAACCGCTCGCACTGGCGGCGGTGGCCTCTACGCAAACCCTGGAACTGTGGGCCGTTCCGGCCGATGGCAAACCTGTGTCGCTGGGGTTGGTGCCGGTCTCAGGCGAGGGTCGCATCCCCTTGAGCAAGGCGCAGCGGGCACTGCTTTCAGCCCCCCTGACACTTGCCGTGAGCCTGGAACCGCAAGGGGGTTCGCCGACCGGCCAACCTACTGGGCCGGTGCTGTATCAAGGCCAATTGGCATCACTCTGAAGAAGATCGCCGATGATGGGCTCCGGAACCCATCGCGTCCAAGAGGGTCCATGAACTGACTACAAAATTTGTCAGGAAGAGACTGATGACTGCGATCCAACCCCAAATGATTGAGCACAAGCCTGCATTCTGGAGCCGCCCTCGCCTGTTCATCGGCGCCTGTGTCGTGGTAGTTGCCGGTATCGGTGGCGCGCTGTACACCCAGGACACCGTCAAATCCGCGGCAACACTGGTGACGACGACCCAACAGCCCGCCGCGCAAATCATGGCGCACAAGGATTACCTGGAAGTGCAGCCGATTGCCGCCACGGCTCCCGCGCCAGACCAGAGCCTGGAGCTATGGGCGATTCCCAAAGATGGCACGCCAGTGTCCCTGGGACTACTGCCGGAAGACGGCAAAGGCATCATTGGCCTCAACCCGCGCCAGCAGGAAAGCATCAGCGAGCCGGTGGAATTGATGGTGAGTTCAGAGACCAAGGGTGGCTCGCTGAGCAAGCAGCCGACCGGCCCGACCGTCTACCAGGGTGCACTGGCTACACGCTAATCCCCCAAACACCACAAATCCCCTGTGGGAGGGGGCTTGCTCCCGATAGCGGTAAGTCAGTCACCGCAACACTGACTGAACCCCCGCCATCGGGGGCAAGCCCCCTCCCACAGTTAATATTCAGTGCCTAGGTGACTTGTTCCTAGGAAATGTAAAAAGGGCGACCTACGGGTCGCCCTTTTCATTTTGCCTAAGGTTTTACGCCGCACTGAACAACTTGTGCGGATCAATCACAAACTTCTTCGGCACGCCCGCATCGAACTCGCCATAACCACGTGGCGCGTCATCCAGGCTGATGACTTGCACGCCGACGATCTCGGCAATGTTGATACGGTCCCACATGATGGCCTGCATCAGCTGGCGGTTGTACTTCATCACCGGCGTTTGCCCGGTGTGGAAGCTGTGGGATTTGGCCCAGCCCAGGCCGAAGCGAATGCTCAGGCTGCCCATCTTCGCGGCGGCATCGACGGCACCCGGATCTTCGGTAACGTAGAGGCCTGGGATACCGATCTTGCCGGCCACGCGCACCACACCCATCAGTGAGTTGAGCACGGTGGCCGGGGCTTCGGCCTTGACGCCGTCGTGGCCGTGGCCGCGTGCTTCAAAGCCCACGCAGTCGACCGCACAATCCACTTCCGGCTCGCCGAGCAGCGCGGCGATTTGTTCGTGCAGTGGGGTGTCGGTGGACAAGTCGACGATCTCGAAACCCTGGGCCTTGGCGTGGGCCAGGCGGATCGAGTTGACGTCGCCGATGATCACCACCGCCGCGCCGAGCAAGCGTGCGGAAGCGGCCGCCGCCAGACCGACCGGGCCGGCACCGGCGATGTACACCGTGCTGCCTGGGCCAACGCCGGCCGTGACGGCGCCGTGGTAGCCGGTCGGAAGGATGTCGGAGAGGCAGGTCAGGTCGCGGATTTTCTCCATGGCCTTGTCGCGGTCCGGCAGTTTGAGCAGGTTGAAGTCGGCGTACGGCACCAGCACGTATTCGGCCTGGCCACCGGTCCAGTCGCCCATGTCGACGTAGCCGTAGGCGCCACCGGCACGGGCCGGGTTGACGGTCAGGCAGACGCCGGTGTGTTGTTCCTTGCACGAACGGCAGCGGCCGCAGGCCACGTTGAAAGGAACAGAGACCAGGTCGCCGATTTTCAGGTTCTCGACGTCGCTGCCCTTCTCGATCACTTCGCCGGTGATTTCATGCCCCAGTACTAGGCCGGTCTGGGCGGTGGTACGGCCGCGCACCATGTGTTGGTCGGAGCCGCAGATGTTGGTGGAGACCACGCGCAGGATGACGCCGTGCTCGATCTTCCTGCCACGGGGGTCCTGCATTTTGGGATAGTCGATTTTCTGTACTTCGACCTTGCCGTTGCCGAGATACACGACACCACGATTACCAGACATGCTTTCACCTCGCTGTTGTTGTTATGGAACTGCGTTGCCGCTTGGGTGGGCAGCGCGTTGAGTGCTCGGGTACAGATGCTGTTTCTTGTGTTGCTTGTAAGGGCCTCATCGGGGGCAAGCCCCCTCCCACATTGGAATGCGTTCCCCTGTGGGAGGGGGCTTGCTCCCGATGGCGTCAGTCAGAGCACCACCGTCCGATTGGCATTCAAAAACACCCGCCGCTCAATGTGATACCCCACCGCCCGCGCCAATGTCAGCCCTTCGATATCGCGCCCCTTGGCAATCAAATCCTCGGGGTAATGGCTGTGGTCCACCACCTCAACACCCTGGGCGATGATCGGCCCTTCATCCAGATCGTTGTTGATGTAATGCGCCGTGGCGCCGACCAGTTTCACGCCCTTGTTGTACGCCTGGTGATACGGCTTGGCGCCCTTGAACCCCGGCAGCAACGAGTGATGAATGTTGATCGCCTTGCCATCCAGCTTGCGGCACAGCTCGGGTGACAGCACCTGCATATAGCGCGCAAGAATCACCAGTTCGGCACCGGTGTCTTCCACCACTTGCCACACTTGGCGTTCCTGGGACGGTTTGTCGTTGGGGTCCAGCGGGAAATGGTAGTAGGGAATCTGGTGCCAGTCGGCCAGGGGTTTCAAATCGGGGTGGTTGGACACCACCGCGACCACGTCCATCGACAATTGACCGATACGCTGGCGATACAGCAAGTCATTCAGGCAGTGATCGGCCTTGGACACCATGATCACCACTTTGGGCCGGTAGTTCGGCGCCGTCAGCTCGAAGATCATGCCAAAGGCTTCGCCGCGCGTGGCCAGACCGTCGCGAAAGGCTTGTTCGTCAAAGCCGTCCGGCTGACGAAATTCCACGCGGATAAAAAACCGGCCCGAGAGACGGTCATCGAACGAGTGGTGCTCGGTGACGTAGCAACCCTGCTCGAACAGGTAGCGGGTGACCGCGTCCACCGTGCCGAGCACGCTGGGGCAGTCGGCGGTCAAAATCCATGTATCGGGTGCGCGGCTCATAGCGGGTGACTCCTCAAACTACTGTAGGAGCGAGCTTGCTCGCGAAAAACGTTAACGATAACGTGCCCATCCTGAATGAACGCGGCGCCCTTGAGTTCTTCGCGAGCAAGCTCGCGCCTACAGAGATCATTGGACGCTCAGACCAAACTCGGCCGAGGCGTCCTGCAACCACAACCACCAGTAATCCGAGAAGCTGCGACGGATCAGCAGCTCCCAGGTGTCTTCTGCGGTGTGGCGGATCACCAACTGCGACTTGGCGAACACCGTACCCACCGCCTTGCCCACCGGGAAGTTGTTGGGGTGCACGTCGTAGCTGGTGGACTTCATCAGCACATCGCGCACGTTCGGGCCGCTGAGTTCGAGAATCTGCTGGCCGCCGCTGACGTTGACGATCTGGATATGCAGGTCGCCCAGCGCCGCGCGCAGGTTTTGCTCGGCGGCGAACTCTTCGCCGCCTGGCACGATCAACAGCCACTCGTCCGGGCCGAGCCATTGCAGGCTGGTTTCACCTTTGACGATCACGCTCAAGGCGCCAGGCAGTTCCATGCCCAGGGCCTTGTGCACGCCGGCGGCGAACGCGGCATCGTGGCCGTCACCCCGAATAGTCAGGTGGCCGAGGAGCTTCTTTTCACGCACGGTCACACCGGCATTCTTGCGGCCCTTGCCGACCAGGCTGGCGAGGTCGGCATGATGCAGCGACGACTCGGCCTTGGCGCCGGTGGTGGGGCGTTGTTGGTACACGTTGGCTGCTGTCATAAAGCACCTGTCTGAATTCTGTTGTGAGGCTGATGGCCTCATCGGGGGCAAGCCCCCTCCCACAGGGGAATGCATTTCAAATGTGGGAGGGGCGGTGCGACGATTCGACTTGCCCCCGATGCAGGCGACTCGGTCTATCAGATGTTCTGGCGTTCACCTTTCGGGTCAAAGAACACCGAAGACACAATCTCCGCCTCGATCACGCTGCCATCGGCCTGCGGCGAAAACACCCGCTCGCCGATGCGCTTCAAGCCGCCCTTCACCACGCCCATGGCAAACGAATAGCCGAGGGAGTTGTGCGCATAGCTGGAGGTGACGTGGCCGACCATCTTCATCGGGATCGTCTGTTTCGGATCAAACACCAACTGCGCGCCTTCCGGCAGCCATACCGTCGGATCGATCGGCTTGAGGCCCACCAGTTGCTTGCGCTCTTCACGCACGCAGTCTTCACGGTTCATCCCGCGCCAGCCGATCCACGAGAACGGTTTGGTACGGCCAACGCACCAGCCCATGTTCAGGTCGTCCGGGGTCATCGAGCCGTCGGTGTCCTGGCCGACAATGATGAAGCCCTTCTCGGCACGCAGTACGTGCATGGTTTCGGTGCCGTACGGGGTCAGGTTGTACTGCTTGCCGGCCTCGACAATCTTTTCCAGCACACCCATGGCGTAGTCGGCCTGCACGTTGACTTCATACGACAGCTCGCCGGTAAACGAGATCCGGAACACCCGCGCCGGTACGCCGCCTACCAGGCCTTCCTTCCAGGTCATGAACGGGAAGCCGTCCTTGTCCAGGTCGATGTCGGTGACTTCGCTCAGCAGCTTGCGGCTGTTGGGGCCAGACAACGTCATGGTCGCCCAGTGGTCGGTGACCGAGGTGAAGTACACCTTGAGGTCCGGCCATTCGGTCTGCTGGTAGATTTCCAGCCACTGCAGCACACGTGCCGCGCCGCCGGTGGTGGTGGTCATCAGGAAGTGGTTGTCGGCGAGACAGGCGGTGACGCCGTCGTCGAAGACCATGCCGTCTTCCTTGCACATCAGGCCGTAGCGCGCCTTGCCCACGTCGAGCTTGGTCCAGGCGTTGCTGTAGATGCGGTTGAGGAATTCACGTGCATCCGGGCCCTGAATATCGATCTTGCCGAGGGTGGACGCATCCAGCAGACCGACGCTGTCGCGCACCGCCAGGCACTCGCGTTTTACCGCGGCGTGCAAGTCTTCACCGTTGCGCGGGAAATACCATGGGCGTTTCCACTGGCCGACGTCTTCGAATTCGGCGCCGTTCTTCACGTGCCAGGCTTGCAGCGCGGTGTAGCGCACCGGTTCGAAGATGTGCCCACAGTGACGGCCCGCTACCGCACCGAAGGTAACCGGCGTGTAGTTGGGACGGAACATGGTGGTGCCCATCTGCGGGATGGTCACGTTCAGCGAACGGGCGGCAATGGCCAGGCCGTTGACGTTACCCAGCTTGCCCTGATCGGTACCGAAGCCCAGCGCGGTGTAGCGCTTGACGTGCTCCACCGACTCGAAACCTTCGCGGGTGGCCAGTTCGATGGCGGCGGCGGTGACGTCGTTTTGCAGGTCGACAAATTGCTTCGGCGCCCGTGCGGTGACTTTCTCGTGAGGCACCTGAAACAGCGCCAGCGTCGGTTCTTCCAGGCGGCTCAAGGCTTTTGGCAGCGTACCTTCCACCGGGGCGAAACCGGCTTCGCTGGCTGCGCGCACGCCGCCTTCGAAACCATCGGCCAGGGAATCACCCAGGCCGTAGACGCCGTTGATACCGCCCACACACACGCGTTTCTGCGGCGCTTCGCCCGGCACGAAACCGAGGATGTCTTCCCGCCAGGTCGGCTTGCCGCCCAGGTGCGAGGCCAAGTGCACCACCGGGCTGTAGCCGCCGGAGCTGGCGACCAGGTCGCAATCGAGCCACTCGCCGGGGCTCACCACTTTGTGCGCTTTCACGTCGATGGCGGCGATGCGTGCAGCGGTCACATGCTTGCTGCCACGAGCCTCGATCACGGCGCTGCCGGTGAGGATGCGGATGCCTTTGGCGCGAGCTTCTTCCACCAGCGCGCCGCGCGGGTTGTGGCGCGCATCGGCCACGGCGATCACTTGCAGGCCGGCGTCGAACCAGTCCAGGGCCACGCGATAGGCGTGGTCGTTGTTGGTCGACAGCACCAGCTTTTTACCCGGTGCCACGCCGTAGCGGCGTACGTAAGTCGACACCGCGCCGGCGAGCATGTTGCCCGGCACGTCGTTGTTGCCGTACACCAGCGGACGCTCGCACGCGCCGGTGGCCAACACCACGCGCTTGGCGCGCACACGGTGGATACGCTGACGCACCACGCCGATGGGGGCACGGTCGCCGAGGTGATCGGTGAGGCGCTCGTGAATGGTCAGGAAGTTATGGTCGTGGTAACCGTTGACGGTAGCGCGGGGCAGCAGCACCACGTCCGGCAGAGCTTTCAACTCGGCAATCACGCTGGCGACCCATTCGGTGGCCGGCTTGCCGTCGAGGCTTTCGCGCGAATCGAGCAGCGAACCGCCGAACTCTTCCTGCTCATCGGCGATGATCACACGGGCGCCGCTGCGCGCAGCCGCCAGTGCAGCAGCGAGGCCGGCCGGGCCTGCGCCGACTACCAGCACATCGCAGTGACGGTTGAAGTTGTCGTAGGTGTCCGGGTCATTCTCGGTGGGCGAACGGCCAAGGCCAGCCGCCTTGCGGATGTACTTCTCGTACGTCATCCAGAACGACTGCGGGTACATGAAGGTTTTGTAGTAGAAACCCGGCGGCATCAGCTTGCCGCCGACCTTGCCGAGAATGCCCATCATGTCATTGTTGACGTTCGGCCAGCCGTTGGTGCTGGTGGCGACCAAACCCTGGTACAGCGCCTGTTGGGTGGCGCGCACGTTGGGGATCTGGGTGGCTTCGGTGGCGCCGATCTGCAGCACTGCGTTGGGTTCTTCAGCGCCGGCGGCAAAGATGCCGCGAGGCCGCGAATACTTGAAGCTGCGGCCAATGATGTCGACGCCGTTGGCCAGCAAGGCGGCGGCCAGGGTGTCGCCT
Organism: Pseudomonas sp. W4I3; assembly: GCF_030816195.1. GTDB lineage: Bacteria > Pseudomonadota > Gammaproteobacteria > Pseudomonadales > Pseudomonadaceae > Aquipseudomonas. Next base: position 123,057 of record NZ_JAUSXS010000001.1, read on the forward strand.
TCGAAGCCTTTGTAGCTCTGGCCGTTGAAGCTGAAGGTCAGCACTTTGTTACGGTCGATGCGGCCACCGTTGGACAGGCGATTGATCTGGCTCATACCTTCTCTCCAGAGGCCTTGGCGGTGAACTGAGGCTTCTCACCGATCTTGTAGGTTTCAAGAATTTCGTAGGTGACGGTGTCGCGGGTGGCGTTGAAGTACTGGCGGCAACCGGCAGCGTGAATCCACAGTTCGTGGTGCAGGCCACGGGGGTTATCGCGAAAGAACATGTAGTCGCCCCACTGTTCATCGGTGCAGGCATTCGGGTCCAGCGGGCGCGGGATGTGCGCTTGGCCGGAGGCGTGGAATTCCTCTTCGGAGCGCAGTTCGCCACAGTGAGGACAGAAGATATGCAACATAGGGAATTTCTCCTGTTAGTGGGCGACGGCCGCAGCGCCGTGTTCGTCGATCAGCGCACCGTTGTGGAAACGGTCGATGGAAAAAGGTGCGGCCAGCGGGTGCATTTCACCCTTGGCCAGGCTGGCGGCAAACACGTTGCCTGAGCCCGGCGTGGCCTTGAAGCCACCGGTGCCCCAACCGCAGTTGAAGAACATGTTCGGCACCGGGGTCTTGGAGATGATAGGGCAGGCGTCGGGGGTGGTGTCGACGATGCCGCCCCACTGGCGGTTCATGCGCACGCGGGACAACACCGGGAACATCTCGACGATCGCCTGGATGGTGTGCTCGATCACCGGGTACGAGCCACGCTGGCCGTAGCCGTTGTAGCCGTCGATACCGGCGCCGATCACCAGGTCGCCCTTGTCGGACTGGCTGATGTAGCCGTGCACGGCGTTGGACATGATCACGCTGTCGATAATCGGCTTGATCGGCTCCGACACCAACGCTTGCAGCGGGTGGGATTCGATCGGCAGACGGAAACCGGCCAGCGAGGCCATGTGCCCGGAGTTACCGGCCGTCACTACACCGACGCGCTTGGCGCCGATAAAGCCTTTGTTGGTTTCCACGCCGATGCACACGCCGTTTTCCTTACGGAAGCCGATCACCTCGGTCTGCTGGATCAAGTCCACGCCCAGTGCATCAGCCGCGCGAGCAAAGCCCCAGGCCACGGCATCGTGACGGGCCACGCCGCCGCGACGTTGCACGGTGGCGCCGAGTACCGGGTAGCGCGTGTTTTTCGAGCAGTCCAGGTAGGGAATTTCGTCGGCCACCTGCTTGGCGTTGAGCAGCTCGCCGTCCACGCCGTTGAGGCGGTTGGCGCTGACGCGGCGCTCGGAGTCGCGGATGTCCTGCAGGGTGTGGCACAGGTTGTACACGCCGCGCTGGGAGAACATCACGTTGTAGTTCAGGTCCTGGGACAGACCTTCCCAGAGTTTCATCGCGTGTTCGTACAGGTGCGCCGACTCGTCCCACAGGTAGTTGGAACGCACGATGGTGGTGTTGCGCGCCGTGTTACCGCCGCCCAGCCAGCCTTTCTCGACCACGGCCACGTTGGTGATGCCGTGCTCCTTGGCCAGGTAGTAGGCGGTCGCCAGACCATGCCCGCCGCCGCCGACGATCACCACGTCGTAGACCTTTTTCGGGGTCGGCGTGCGCCACATCTTCTGCCAGTTTTCGTGATGGCTGAGGGAGTGCTTGAAGAGGCCGAAGCCTGAGTAGCGTTGCATAGTCATTACTCCAAAACCGCGCTCAGCGATAAACCGGGAAATCAGCGCACAGGGCAGACACGTGCTTGGCCACGTTGGCCTCGACATCGGCGTCGCCGAGGTTGTCGAGGATGTCGCAGATCCAGCCGGCCAGCTCGATGCATTGCGGCACTTTGAAGCCACGCGTGGTCACAGCCGGGGTGCCGATGCGCAGGCCCGAGGTCACGAACGGCGACTGCGGGTCATTGGGTACCGCATTCTTGTTGACGGTGATGTGGGCGCGCCCCAAGGCGGCGTCCGCCTCTTTGCCGGTCAGGCCCTGACGGATCAGGCTGACCAGGAACAGGTGGTTGTCGGTGCCACCGGAAACCACATCGTAGCCGCGCTTGATGAACACTTCGGCCATGGCCTGAGCGTTGTCGATCACTTGCTGCTGGTAGGCCTTGAAGCCGGGCTCCAGCGCTTCCTTGAAGCACACCGCCTTACCGGCGATCACATGCATCAGCGGGCCGCCCTGGGCGCCGGGGAATACGGCGGCGTTGAGTTTCTTTTCGATGGCTTCGTTGGCCTTGGCCAGGATCAGGCCACCGCGTGGACCGCGCAGGGTCTTGTGGGTGGTGGTGGTGACCACGTCCGCGTAGGGCAGTGGGTTCGGGTACAGACCGGCAGCCACCAGGCCGGCGACGTGGGCCATGTCGACGAACAGCAGCGCGCCCACCTTGTCGGCGATCTGACGGAAGCGTGGGAAATCCAGAGTCTTGGAATAGGCAGAGAAACCGGCCACCACCATCTTCGGCTGGTGCTCCACGGCCAGGCGCTCGACTTCGTCGTAGTCGATCAGGCCGGTGTCGGTGTTGATGCCGTATTGCACCGCGTTGTACAGCTTGCCCGAGGACGACACTTTGGCGCCGTGGGTCAGGTGGCCGCCGTGCGCCAGGCTCATGCCCAGAATGGTGTCGCCTGCATTGATCAGCGCCAGGTACACCGCGCTGTTGGCGGACGAACCGGAGTGCGGCTGCACGTTGGCGTAATCGGCGCCGAACAGCTGCTTGGCGCGCTCGATGGCCAGGGCCTCGACCTTGTCCACGTGCTCGCAGCCACCGTAGTAGCGCTTGCCCGGGTAGCCTTCGGCGTATTTGTTGGTCAGGCCGCTGCCTTGAGCTTCCATGACGCGCTTGCTGGTGTAGTTCTCCGACGCGATCAGCTCGATATGATCTTCCTGGCGCTCCTCCTCGGCATTCATCGCCGCCAGCAGTGCGTCGTCATATCCCTGGATCTGGTCTTGTTTGCTGAACATCGCGTCTCTCCCAGCCTTTCGTATTGTTGAGGCCCGTGCAGGGCCCTTTGATGCGATGGTAGGGCTGGCGCGGGCAGGTCAAATGCCTGCGGACGCCACGCAAAGGTGCGTTTACGACATAGCAGCAACAACACAGAACTAAATGTGGGAGGGGGCTTGCTCCCGATGGCGGTGTGTCAGCTTGCACAGGCTGTGACTGACACACCGCCATCGGGAGCAAGCCCCCTCCCACAGGGGTTAGGCGCTGATCTGACGGACAAATAGCAGTAGGAGGAAGTGCAGCGGATAAAGCGCATACGCCCAGCGGCGCATGGCCGGCGGCGAGACGTGTTTGGCGTGTCGCAACAAGACCAATCCGGCCAATGGCGCAATCAGGCAGGCCACCAGCCCCGTCAGCGCCACGATTGAGCCGCTGCTGAGCAAAATCTGCCATTGATTGGCAGCCACGCAGACCAAACCCGGCAAAACGCTGAGATACCAAGGTCGGCTGAATACCAGCAGCATCGCCATCGGCAGCAATACACCAAAAAAACCGAACATCAGGTGCGTGGAAAATACAGCGCCTATGGTGAGGGCAACCAGCGCCAATCCTCGATCCAAAAGCGCTTTCTGCTGCCATCCTCGCGCAACCAGCAATCCCAGCGCCAAGGTCGGCAACACGTTCAACGTATCGGCATCCTCGATGAACAGTCGGTAAGGCACTTCGCTGATCACGCTGAACAGCAGCAACCACCCCAGGTAACGCCACTGCCCGGTCACGCCCACATTACGGACCCGATGCAGATTCGCCGCGATCGCCAGGCAAAACCACGGGAACGCCAGGCGCCCCGGCACATACAGACCATCCAGGCTCAACCCCACATAGCGCAGGTGGTCCAGCACCATGCTCAATAGCGCCAGCCATTTGAGTAGGTCCAAAGCGCCATCTCGGACACGTCCGACAGGCAGGGTGTGAGTAGCGTGCATAATTCCCCAACGACTTTGCATTTACAGTGCGTGCGCCCCCCTCCCAATCTTGGTTAAAGTGCGCACCAACATCGACCACAGGAATGGGCCATGACTGACAAGAGCCAACAATTCGCCAGCGACAACTATTCCGGCATCTGCCCGGAAGCCTGGGCCGCCATGGAACAAGCCAACCAGGGCCATCAACGCGCCTACGGCGATGATGAGTGGACCCACCGCGCAGCCGACGGTTTCCGCAACCTGTTTGAAACCGATTGCGAAGTGTTCTTCGCCTTCAACGGTACCGCAGCCAACTCCCTGGCGCTGTCCTCGCTGTGCCAGAGCTACCATAGCGTGATTTGCTCGGAAACCGCCCACGTCGAGACCGACGAATGCGGCGCGCCGGAATTTTTCTCCAACGGCTCCAAGCTACTCACCGCACGCACCGAAAACGGCAAGCTGACCCCGGAATCGATCCGCGAAATCGCGCTCAAGCGCCAGGATATCCACTACCCGAAACCGCGCGTGGTCACCCTCACCCAGGCCACCGAGGTCGGCAGCGTCTACACCCCGGAAGAAATCCGCGCCATCAGCGCCACCTGCAAAGAGCTGGGCCTGAACCTGCACATGGACGGCGCACGCTTCTCCAACGCCTGCGCGTTCCTCGGCTGCTCGCCAGCCGACCTGACCTGGAAAGCCGGTGTGGACGTGCTGTGCTTTGGCGGCACCAAGAACGGCATGGCCGTGGGTGAAGCGATCCTGTTCTTCAACCACAAGCTCGCCGAAGACTTCGACTATCGCTGCAAACAGGCCGGCCAGCTGGCGTCCAAGATGCGCTTCCTCTCCGCCCCGTGGGTGGGCCTGCTGGAAAACGACGCCTGGCTCAAGCATGCCCGCCACGCCAACCACTGCGCGCAATTGCTCAGCAGCCTGGTAGCGGACATTCCCGGCGTGGAATTGATGTTCCCGGTGCAGGCCAATGGCGTGTTCCTGCAACTGTCGGAACCTGCTATCGCAGCACTGACAGCCAAGGGCTGGCGCTTCTACACCTTCATCGGCAAAGGCGGCGCGCGTTTCATGTGTGCGTGGGATACCGAGGAAGAGCGTGTAAGAGAATTGGCGGCGGATATCAGGGAAGTGATGAACGCCTGAAGTAGAAATCAGACCAGCCCGTGCTGGCCGTTTGCCGAGTCTGTTTTTTGATATTTCTGACAGCAGCGCGCTGCGATTTCATTGTCTAGCCTCTTGGAACCCGGAAGGAAAACGCAGCGATATCTGCCACCTTTCGGGTTTATGACCTGCCGAATGTTCGGCTGGAAATACCTATCTAATGGAGAGCTTAATCATGGAATATCAAAGCAACGGCAACACGCTTCAAGGCGACGACACCATTAGCACCACGGTGATCGACTGGGACGAGTTCAGAAAACACGCCAAAGTCGGCGACACCATCCGCGAGCCATCCAGGACGTTGAGGATCTACGACAAAGTCTATGAACTGACAGCTTCAGGCCAGCATTTCGTCGTACACATCTACGCCCAGTAACCCACGCTGATCATTCCCACGCTCCGCGTGGGAATGCCTCCCGTGACGCTCCGCGTCACCCACGCTCGATTCAAAACTCGATGCGCACGTCGCCCTTCGGCACGCTGCAGCACGACAGGATGTAACCCTCGGCTTCGTCCTCTTCGGTAATCCCGCCGTTGTGTTCCATCTCGACTTCCCCGCCCAGCTTCATCACTTTGCATGTGCCGCAGATGCCCATGCCGCATGCCTTGGGGATCAACAGCCCCAGCTTGGCCGCCGCCGCATGCACAGTTTCGCCCGGTGCCACGCGGATGCTCTTGCCCGAGGCAATGAATTCCACCTGGTGCAGGTCCGCCAGATCGACCTCGGGGGCGTCGGCGGCTTGTTCGGCTTGCTCCACAGCGTCGGCGCGCGCTTCCGGCGGTGTCGCGCCGAAGGATTCTTCGTGATAACGCGCCATATCGAAGCCGGCGGCTTCCAGCAGGCGCTTGACCGCGCTCATGTAAGGCGTCGGGCCGCAGCAGAACACTTCGCGCTCGAGGAAATCCGGCACCATCAGTTCCAGCATCTTGTGGTTCAGGTACCCGCGATAGCCGGCCCAGGGTTCGCCCAGGCCATGTTTTTCGCAGATCAGGTGCAAGCTGAAGTTGTCGATCCGCGACGCCATGTGCTCCAGCTCACGGTGGTAGATGATGTCCTTGGGCGAGCGGGCGCTGTGAACGAACGTCATGTCGACATTGGCGTTGGTGTCGTAGAACCAGCGCGCCATGGACATCACTGGCGTGATCCCCACACCACCGCTCAGGTACAGCACTTTGGGGCTTGGGAAGTCCATCGCGTTGAACAGCCCGACCGGCCCGTGTACCGCCAGCTCCTGGCCTTCATGCAGCGTGTCATGCAGCCAGTTGGAAACACGCCCGCCCGGCACGCGCTTGATGGTCACCGAGAAGCTATACGGCACCGACGGCGAACTGGAGATGGTGTAGGAGCGCATGATCGGCTGGCCGTCGATCTCCAGCTCAAGGGTGACAAACTGCCCAGGCTTGAAGAAGAACAGGATCGGCTGGTCGGCCATGAAACAGAAGGTGCGCACGTCCCAGGTTTCCTGGATGACTTTGACGCAACGGACGATGTGCCGACCATTGGCCCAGGTCTGGGTGGTTACCGGGTTCAGGAAGCTGTTGGACATACTGTTCTCCACCGCCGAGGCTCGGCCTTATGGTGGCGATTCTGCGTAACGCGAGAATCCGCCATTTACCTATCTGCGACATTCACATACTTACCGCGACCAGCCCCCAACGACAGGGGGTTGCGCGTCGGGATCAGATTGGGCCATGTCGCCCATGGATAAGGTTCGACACAACGCCGGGCCCACACTCGCTCCCAACGAAGACACTTTCTTTACGCCTTGCACAGCACCAACCGTAGCCACTATTCGCCGGCCACACAGAATGGCCCTGAGGACATACACGATGGACGTCACCGCAACCTTGAGCTTGGGCGATCCGCTGGAACCCGCACGCAAGGCCACCGCGCAGATGCTGCAAGAGCGCGAGCGCACCTTTTCGCTGCCGCAGCCGTTTTACTCTGATGAGCGGCTGTTCGATATCGACATGCAGGAGATCTTCCAGAAAGAGTGGTTGATCGCCGGCATGACCTGCGAAATCCCCACCAAGGGCAACTACCTCACCCTGCAAGTGGGCAAGAACCCGATCATCGTGATCCGTGGCGCCGACGGTGTGGTGCATGCGTTTCACAACGTGTGCCGCCACCGTGGCTCGCGCTTGTGCACCAGCGAAAAGGGCAAGGTCGCCAAGCTGGTTTGCCACTACCACCAATGGACCTACGAGCTGGACGGTCGCCTGCTGTTCGCCGGCACCGAGATGGGCGCCGACTTCGACATGAAGCAGTACGGCCTCAAGCCCGTGAACGTGAAGACCGCAGGTGGCTACATCTTCATCAGCCTGGCCGAAAACCCACCGGCCATCGATGACTTCCTGTCGACCCTGAACCATTACATGGAACCCTACGACATGGAGAACACCAAGGTGGCGATTCAAACCACCTTGTTTGAAAAGGCCAACTGGAAGCTGGTGCTGGAAAACAACCGCGAGTGCTACCACTGCAACGCGTCGCACCCGGAACTGCTCAAAACCCTGCTGGAATGGGACGACGTCACCGACCCGCGCGCCGACCAGGCGTTCAAGGACCACGTCGCCGCTTCCGCCGCCGCCTGGGACGCCGAGAAGATCCCTTATGCGCACGCCAGCTTCGGCCTGCGTAACCGTATCGTGCGCATGCCGTTGCTCAAGGGCACCGTGTCGATGACCCTCGACGGCAAACAGGGTTGCGCCAAGTTGATGGGCCGCATCAAGAACCCCGACCTTGGTTCGATGCGTATCCTGCATCTGCCCCATTCATGGAACCACTGCATGGGCGATCACATCATCGTGTTCACCGTGTGGCCGATCAGCGCCCAGGAAACCATGGTCACCACCAAGTGGATCGTGCACAAGGACGCCGTGGAAGGCGTGGACTACGACGTCGACCGCATGCGCCAGGTGTGGGACGCCACCAACGACCAGGACCGTCGCCTGGCCGAAGAAAACCAGCGCGGCATCAACTCCACCGCTTACCAGCCAGGCCCGTACTCCAAGACCTATGAGTTCGGTGTGGTGAACTTTGTGGACTGGTACAGCGAGCGCCTGTTGAACAACCTTGGGGCAGCGCCTGCGCCCTACCTTAAGGGCGTGGCCGCACACGAATAACTGACACGCCGTAGATCGAAATGTGGGAGGGGGCTTGCTCCCGATAGGGATGGATCAGCTTGCACATGCATTGGCTGATACTCCGCTATCGGGAGCAAGCCCCCTCCCACACTTGTACCAGGCGCTGAACACTATTTGATCAACTCTCACGCGGACCGCTAAAAGTCGGCCCTCCAGCCTTTACCCAACAACTTATCCACAAAGACACCCACAGCAATTGTGGGCAAGTACCGGCCCCCTTCAAAATTAAACCAGGAAAATCCGTGACTTATTCAGGCTAATGGGTTTAACAGGTCCCTGGTCGTTTTTTGATCAAACAACTGAAAGCCACGGATTACTTGGCCTGTAGCACTACGCGAACACCTTATCCACAGAAGCACCAACAGACTTTGGGGGCAACTTTGTCCACAGTGTGGAAAACCACGGCAAACCTGCATATATCGGGGTATTCAGCCTTTTTCAGGGTCGTAAATCGATGATTGATCAGATTTTGACCACACCGATGATAGGCTTTGTTTATAAGGCCTGTAGCCGACAGCGAACATCTTATCCACAGAAGCGCCAACAGACTTTGGGGGCAACTCTCAAATGGATCTAGCGCCGTAACCATCGGAAAACCCTTTGAAAAAGCAGATTCAGGCTGGTCATTCTCCATCCAGACGGCTATTGGCCTTACTTCACGCGGTCTGTGGACAACCATAAACACCTTATCCACAGGCACACGCACAGCATTTGTGGACAGTCGATCATTTCCCCCAGCCGGCGCAAGAAATCACTCCTCTTCAAAGTTCATCTACACTTACTTTTGCAGTTTTATCCAATGGCCCAGGTTAGTGCAGAAGTCCTTGGCGCAAGAATGGGAGGGCAACGGCAATGTGGCAGGGTAAAACCAGCCATCAATGCGCCGAATGTTTAACGCTGATTGAATTACTTCTGACGTTGGCTTTGACCGCCATGTTTTCGACAGTTGCTTATCCGCTGACGTCGTTGATGAGTAAATGTGCCCGGAAAATCCGCCCGCAACGCTCGTTGCGGGAAACACGTCGCGTCCTCTATGCCTCGCAGCAGTTCGTAAGCCCAGCATGGGCGTATTCACAATGCGCGTACCGCATGCCCTCCAAACAACACACTTGAGCAACCTGATTTTTCCAGGACAAGGCAGTTAACCAGAGTGGAAGTTTTCTGTGGGTCCCGGACAGAGACACTCTACAACCGCATAACGCCCATGGGAGGGCGGCTGACTCATTGAGCACCGTTGCACATCACACATCGGTCGTTCCAGCAGTTCGGAACTTGTCTATCTGAATTGAAGGTGAGCTAGAACATGAACAATCTACAGCGACATATACGCAACTTGGTCAAGTGGATGTTGGCCGCGGCGTGCCTGCTGCCCGCTCTGGTGTGGGGGCACGGCGCAGTCGACACACCGGTTGCAAGACAAGTGAAATGCCAGAAAGACGGTGGCTATTGGAGTTCACAAGATGGCTCTTCCATAAAGGACAAAGGCTGCAAAGGCGCCGCATTGGTGTTTCAAACACCTGACCAATGGGCCTACCAATTTCAACAATGGAATGAAGTTGCCCACTTGATCAAGGCACCGGGTTATAACGATCTGGAGACTGTCAGGCGCGAAGTTCCGGATGGCCAACTGTGTTCGGCGGGAGACGACAAGAAAGACGGTCTGAACCGGGTCTCAGCGGACTGGTATCGGACCGACGTCATTCCCAAACAGGGAAAAATGGACGTTCGGATCATCGGTACTGCACCGCATGTGCCCAGCTTCGCCAGGGTGTTTCTCACAAAACCGGGCTTTGATCCGACTACCGCACCACTGACCTGGGATAAGTTGACACTTATCCACACCGAACAGTTGACGGTCGCCAGGCAGGACTGGGGCAGTCGTCCTCCGGCCATTTCCGGCGCCACAGGTTTTTTCGAGTTCCAAGTGCCTGTGCCTCCGAAACAATCAGGCAAAGCGACTCTGTTTGTGCAGTGGCAACGTATCGATCCGGCGGGGGAAGGGTTCTATAACTGCAGCGATATCAACATCGTCGGCGCCTCGATTCCGGAGGAGTGGTACGAACTGGGTCAATTCATAGACCCTGTCATGAGCGACCTCAAAGCCGGTGACAACGTCCATTTCCGAGTTCTGGATAATTCCCCGGAAGCCAAGGAGGTGATCGATATCACCTTGCCCATCACCGCAAGCAATCTGGACGCTAATACCTGGGGCAAACAACTCAGTGACCGGATCAACCCCGCCATAGCCAAAGTTGGCGAGAAAAGCGGTAGCAGTATCGTGTTCAACCCAACCCAACCTGGCGCCAATGCTGTTTATGCACTCCAAAAAGGCTACAGCCAAGCGATGGCGATTGTTCGAGGAGAGCATCCTGGCCCTGTGAATCCTGCACCTCCGGTAGCCCGGATTACTGGCCCGACAGCACTCGGATCAGGGCAAGCCTTTACATTTTCCGGCGTCGCCTCATCGGGCAGCAACGGCCGCTTGCTGTACGAATGGGTTGTTCCAGGGATGGGACTGCCGAAGAACGAACCGACCGTCAGCGGCCATGCCGAACAGGTAACCCAGGCGACCGCCTTCAAAGCAATCCTGAGCGTTCGCGACCAGCAAAACGGCAAGACTCATGAAGCGGCGTTCGACTTTACCGTCACGCCAGGAAGCGGTGGCGATTACCCGGCCTACGTTGAGGGCACTCATTACAAGGCGGGCGATATCGTGACCAACAACGACAAAAACTATAAGTGCAAGCCTGCGCCCTACACCAGCTGGTGTGCGGGAGCTGCCTGGGCTTACGCCCCTGGCACAGGATCGGACTGGGCTCAAGCATGGGACACGGTTCCATGAACCACCTGAGTAACCATTCGGGTCAGCGTCCAGAAAGCGAACTGCCAACCCCTCATGTCACGGCCTGAAGAAAATCAGATGTGGGAGCAGGCCTGCTCCCACACTGTGGACGTGCGGTGGTTCTAAGTCAGCGCACCACCCCCTCCTCCACCAACAACTTGAGAATCACCTGAGCGCCCTCTTCAGCGCTCAGGCCCTTGAGCACCTGCCCGCCGCCGCCACTGGCCTTGGCCGTAGCGGCTTTCATGCGGTCGGCGCCGCTCTTGGCCTTGATCACCTTGAGGCGCTTGGGCCGGGGCTTGGCCGGTTGCAACAGCGCGCCTGTGAATAGCTCATCCTGTTCGATCTCGACTTCGTGAGCGGCAAGCTCGCCACGCTGCGCCGGCCCATAGGCGCTCTGCCGAGGCTTGGGTGCCGCGTTATCCACCGTCGCCAGGAACGGCAGGCGTACCTTCAGGCGCCGGCGCTGGCCGCGTGGCAACGCCTGCAGTACATGGGCCACACCGGCGTCGATGGACTCAACTTGAGCCAGCCCCACAATCAGCGGCCAGCCCAACTGCTCGGCCAACAGGAACGGCAACATCCCCGAACCTTCGCCGGTTTCCGCCTGGCTGCCGGTAAGCACCACCTGGGCGCCGGCGTCGCGCAGATACTCACTCAACGCCGGCAACGCATCGGCACCGGCCGGCTGTTCCAGCACGTGCAGTTGCGGCAAGCCCATGCCCAGGTAGCTGCGCAGAGTCGGCTCGTGGATGTCGCCCGCGTGCAACACCTGCAACTTATCCCCAGCCATCCGCAGGCCCAGTTCGACGGCGCGCGCGTCTTGTTCGGCGCGGCGCGGGCGCCCGGAAGTGGGGTGGGCGCCGACGGATACCAGGCTGATTACATTGCTTGTCATGGTCATATCCCTAAGCTGCATCGCGCTTGGCGCCGTTGCGGTGGGCCTCGACCGCTGCGATCAAGGCTTGCAGAATCGCGGCGCTTTCGCCGATCACCGACAGGTCGGCACGCTTGATCATGTCGCAACCCGGGTCGAGGTTGATCGCCACCACCTTGTCGCAGGCACCGATGCCTTGCAGATGCTGGATCGCCCCGGAAATGCCCACGGCCACGTACACCCGCGCCGTGACCCAGGTACCGCTGGCGCCGACCTGACGGTCACGCGCCATAAAGCCATCATCCACCGCCACCCGCGAAGCGCCTTCGGTGGCGCCCAGGGCCGCAGCGGTCTGGTGGAACAGGGCCCAGTCCTTCACGCCGTTGCCGCCGGAGAAAATGAATTCCGCTTCGGCCATGGGAATCGCTGCCGGGTCCACCGCCACCGCGCCGAGGTCTTCAATACGCGGCAGGCTGCGCGCCAGGGTTGTGGATAACTCCACGGGCAGCGCTTCGTGACGGGTTTCGCTGACGGGCTCCGCACACTCCACGGCGGCGAGAATCAAGCGTGGCAGAGGCCGCGCCAAGTCTTGCTGGCCCGCACCGGCGCGGCCGATGCACTCCTCGCCCTTGATCTGCCACACCCGCGTGGCGGGGCGCTCCTTGAGGCTGGCGGCGAAGCGTCGGCCCAGTTCGCCGCCACCGCTGCGGCTGTCGGGCAGCAACCAATGGCGAGGGTTGAACTGGTTATCCACAGCGCGCAAGCCTTGTACGCGTTGCTCCGGTGAATAACCTTCGAACTCATGGCCCTCCAGCACCAGCAGGCGATCAACGCCGGCTGTCGCAAACGCGCTTTCCTTATGCTCGCCAAATACCACCGCCAGCACGGCACCGTCGCTGCCGGCCAATTGGCGGGCGAGGCCGAGCACGTCGCGGTCGTGGCTGCTCAAACGGCCGCCGACCATGTCCGGCACCACGTTGATGTAGAACGCCGGCGCCGTGAGCTGATGCAACGGCAACTGCACTTCCACTGCGGCGGTACGCTTGGCTGCGCCGCCCTGCTGGGCACCGCTGCGGTCGATACGCTTGATCCCGTTGGGGCCGATAAAACCTACACCGTGCAGGTTTTTGCGAATGACGCCGTTCGGCCCCATCCAGCTGTGTTGCGCCGGTTGCATGGCCGCGTGCAGCGGGTGCAAGCGGTTACGGGCGATCCATTCGGCGCGGGGATCGCGGCGGATAATGTCGCTCATCAATGCACCTCCGCAGGTTCACGCTTGTTGGGCGCTTTGGCCGGTGCCGCGTCTTCCAGCAAGGCGTCGGCCACCAATTCGGCAATGTCTTTGATCAAGGGGCGCGGTTCGACCACGCCTTCGAGCATCGCGGTGCACTGCGGGCAGCCCACTGCCACCAGTTCGGCGCCGGTCTCGCGGATGTCGTCCATGCGCATGTCGGGGATGCGCTGCTTGCCCGGAATGTCGGTGATCGGCGCGCCGCCACCGCCGCCGCAGCAGCGCGAACGGAAGCCCGAACGTTGCATTTCCTTGACCTCGATACCCAGCGCCCGCAGCACTTGGCGCGGTGCTTCGTATTCGCCGTTGTAACGGCCCAGGTAGCACGGGTCGTGATAGGTCACACTGTTGCCTTTGTGCTGGCCCAGGTTCAGCGCGCCCTCGCCGATCAGTTCGGCCATGAAGGTGCTGTGGTGCTGCACGAGGTAGTTGCCGTTGAAGGCGCCGTACTCGTTTTTCAGTACATGGAAACTGTGCGGGTCACAGGTGACGATGCGCTTGAAGCTGTACTTGGCCAGGGTCTGGATATTGCGCGAGGCCAGCAACTGAAAGGTCGCTTCATCGCCCAGGCGGCGTGCCACGTCACCGCTGTCGCGCTCTTCCAGGCCCAGCACGGCGAAGTCGACCCCGGCCGCCTTGAGCACTTTGACGAACGCGCGCAGGGTGCGTTGGTTGCGCATGTCGAAGGCGCCGTCGCCAACCCAGAACAGCACCTCGGCACTGCCTTTTTCGCTGAGCAGCGGCAGGTTCAAATCCGCCGCCCAGTTCAACCGGCCGCCCGGTGCGAAGCCGCCAGGGTTGTCGGTGGCGATCAGGTTTTCCAGAACTTCGGCGCCCTTGTTCGGCGTGGCGCCTTTTTCCAGGGTGAGGTGGCGGCGCATGTCGATGATGGCATCCACATGCTCGATCATCATCGGGCACTCTTCCACGCAGGCGCGGCAGGTGGTGCATGACCACAGCGTCTCGGCGTCCACCAGGCCATTGACGATCGGCTGGTGCGGGTTGCCGCTGTGTTCGCCTATCGGTTTACCTGGATAGGGGCTGCCGGCGAACTTGGCATCGGTGCCACCGGCCAGGCCGACCACCATGTCCTGGATCAGCTTTTTCGGGTTCAGCGGCTGGCCGGCGGCGAACGCCGGGCACGCGGCTTCGCACTTGCCGCACTGCACGCACGCGTCGAAACCGAGCAGTTGGTTCCAGGTGAAGTCCTTGGGTTTCTCAACGCCCAACGGCGCGGTTTTATCGCTGAGGTCCAGCGGCTTCAACCCGGTGGAACGGCCGCCGCCGAAGCGTTCGGCACGGCGGTGCCAGGCCAGGTGCAGGGCACCGGCGAAGGCGTGTTTCATCGGCCCGCCCCAGGTCATGCCGAAGAACATTTCGGACACGCCCCACAGCACGCCCACACTCAGCAACGCGGCCAGCAGCCAGCCACCGAAGTCAGCGGGCAGGATCCCCGCCACCGGCAGTGTCACCAGGAAGAAGCTCACCGAGAACGCCATCAGGCTTTTCGGCAGGCGCATCCACGGCCCCTTGGACAGGCGCGAAGGTGGGTTGCGGCGGCGCAGGTACATGAAGATGGCACCGACAAACATCAGCGCCGAAGCCAGCAGCAAGGCGTAGCCGAGGATGCGGTTGTGCAGGCCGAAACCGTGCACCAGCACCGCCAGCAGCGCCGACAGCACAAAGCCCAGGGCCGTGGCGACGTGGGTATTGGCGATGTATTTGTCGCGGGCGACCACGTGGTGCAAGTCGACCATGTAGCGCTTGGGCATGGCCAACAGGCCGCCGAGCAGGTCGACTTTGGCGGCGCGGCCACGGCGCCACATGTTCGCCCGGCGCAGGGCGCCGAGGACGGCAAGGCCCAGGGCGGCAAACAAAAGAATAGGCAGCAAGGTGTTCAACATGGTGAAGCTCCCACAGACCACACAAAACTAATGTGGGAGGGGGCTTGCCCCCGATAGCGGTGGGTCAGCTACAGCTGTATCAACTGACACTCCGCCATCGGGGGCAAGCCCCCTCCCACATTTGAACCCAGTCGGCTTAGAAATCCTTGCAAAGGCGCAGGGCGTCATAGATCGCAGCGTGGGTATTGCGCTGGGCCACACAGTCACCGATGCGGAACAGCAAGTACCCCTCGCCCGCTTCGCTCAGGCACGGCTGCGGCTTGATCGCGAACAGGGCTTCGACGTCAATCTGGCCCTTGTTGCGCGAACCTTCCTTGAGCCCGTAATAGATCGCCTCGTCCGGGCGCACGCCGTTCTCCACCACCACCTGGTCGACCACGCGCTCTTCCTTGGCCCCGGTGTATTCGTTCTCCAGTACCGCCACCAGCTTGTCGCCCTCGCGGTAGACCTTTTCCAGCATCATGTCGCCGGTCATGATCACTTCCTTGGGGTACATGCTGCGGTAGTAGGTCGGGAACGACGTACCGCCGATGGCCACGCCCGGCTTGATGTCATCGGTGACGATTTCCACCTGGCTGCCTTTGTCGGCCAGGAAGTCCGCCACCGACATGCCGGTGAATTCGCAAATGGTGTCGTACACCAGCACGTTCTTGCCCGGCGCAACCTTGCCGTCGAGCACGTCCCAACTGCTCACCACCAAGCCTTCGGCAGCGCCCCAGTGTTCGTTCTGCTCAATGAACGGATGCCCGCCGACCGCCAGCACCACCACGTCCGGGCGCAGGTCGAGGATGGTGTCGGCGTCGGCCGCCACACCCAGGCGCAGGTCGACTTTCAAGCGTGCCAGCTCCAGCTGGAACCAGCGGGTGATACCGGCGATCTGGTCGCGCTGCGGCGCTTTGGACGCCGTGGTGATCTGCCCACCGATAAACTCTTTCTTTTCGAACAGGGTCACATCGTGCCCCCGTTCGGCGGCGACGCGCGCAGCCTCCATACCGGCCGGGCCCGCCCCCACGACCACCACTTTGCGCCTGGGCCCGGTGGATTTTTCGATAATGTGCGGCACACCCATGTATTCACGGGAGGTCGCGGCGTTCTGAATGCACAGCACATCCAGGCCCTGGTACTGGCGGTCGATGCAGTAGTTGGCGCCGACGCACTGTTTGATCTGGTCGATCTGGCCCATCTTGATCTTGGCGATCAGGTGCGGGTCGGCGATGTGCGCACGGGTCATGCCGACCATGTCCACATAGCCGCCTTCCAGAATGCGCGTGGCCTGGTTCGGGTCCTTGATGTTCTGCGCGTGCAGCACCGGGACTTTCACCACTTCCTTGATACCGGCCGCCAGGTGCAGGAACGGCTCCGGCGGGTAACTCATGTTCGGGATTACGTTGGCCAGGGTGTTATGTGTATCGCAACCCGAACCCACCACGCCGATGAAGTCGAGCATGCCGGTGTCGTCGTAGTATTTGGCGATCTGCTTCATGTCCTCGTGGGACAGGCCGTCCGGGTGGAACTCGTCGCCGCACAGGCGCATGCCCACGCAGAAGTCGTCGCCCACTTCGGCGCGCACCGCCTTGAGCACTTCCAGGCCGAACTTCATGCGGCCTTCGAAGGTGCCGCCCCATTCATCGGTACGCTTGTTGACGCGCGGGCTCCAGAACTGGTCGATCATGTGCTGGTGCACGGCGGACAACTCCACACCGTCCAGGCCACCGGCCTTGGCGCGCTTGGCGGCGCTGGCATAGTTGCCGATCACACGCCAGATTTCTTCCGGCTCGATGGTCTTGCAGGTGGCGCGATGCACCGGCTCACGCACGCCGGACGGCGACATCAGGGTCGGCCAGTTGAAGCCGTCCCAACGCGAGCGACGGCCCATGTGGGTAATCTGGATCATGATCTTGGCGCCATGCTTGTGCATGGCGTCGGCCAGGTTCTGGAAGTGCGGGATGATGCGGTCGGTGGACAGGTTCACCGAACTCCACCATTCCTGGGGGCTGTCGATGGCCACCACCGAGGAGCCGCCGCAGATGGCCAGGCCGATACCGCCCTTGGCTTTCTCTTCGTAATACTTCACGTAGCGGTCGGTGGTCATGCCGCCGTCGGTGGCGTACACCTCGGCGTGGGCGGTACTGAGCACGCGGTTGCGGATGGTCAGTTTGCCGATCTGGATCGGCGCAAACATTGCTTCGAAAGCCATGGCACGGTCCTCGGCTTACAACGGTTTGACGGTGAACAGGCCATCGTCGTGGCCCTCTTCGGAGCCTCCGTAGACTTGTTCGGCCACAGTGCGAATCTGGCTGCCACGCGCTTGAAGGATCTGGTCCATCGCGCCGGCAAACCAGCCGGTGAACATGTAGTCCACCTTGCGCCCGACCTTGCCGTACACGTAGACAAAGGCCGAATGTTCCAGCTTGACGCTGGCGGTGCCTTTGTCGAGGTCGATGTCCTGGATCTTGAACAGGCCCCAGCCGCGTTGCGACAAGCGTTTCATGTAGTGCTCGAACACTGCGACGCCTTCCAGGCCATGGCATTCGGCTTCTTTTTCACACCAGTGCCAGGCGGACTTGTAGCCGGCCTTGTAGAGGATCTCGGCGTAGGCCTCGGCGCCCAGCACTTCTTCGATGCCCATGTGGTTGTTGACGAAGAAATGGCGGGGCACGTACAGCATGGGCAGGGCGTCGGAGGTCCAGACACCGGTTTCGCTGTCGACTTCGATTGGCAATTGCGGGGCGATCTTGGCCATGGAAACTTAACTCCAGAAAAATTCGTTGTGGTGTTGCCGGTAGGTGTCTGGCTTATTCGCCCCAGACGTCCTTCAAGACGTTGACCCAGTTCTCGCCCATGATCTTGCGCACCACACGCTCTGGGTGGCCGCGCTTGAGCAGGGTCTCGGTGAGGTTGGGAAACTCGCCCACGGTGCGGATGCCCAGCGGGTTGATGATCTTGCCGAAGCTGGTCAGGCGGCGGGCGTAGCCCTTGTCATGGGTCAGCATTTCGAAGAAATCCTGGCCATGGCCTTGGGTGAAGTCGGTGCCGATGCCGATGGCGTCTTCGCCGACGATGTTCATGGTGTATTCGATGGCTTCGGCGTAGTCGTCGATGGTCGAGTCGATGCCCTTGGCCAGGAACGGCGCGAACATGGTCACGCCGACAAAGCCGCCGTGGTCGGCAATAAACTTAAGCTCTTCATCGGACTTGTTGCGCGGATGCTCTTTGAGCCCCGAGGGCAGGCAGTGGGAATAGCACACCGGTTTTTTCGATTCGAGGATGACCTCTTCGCTGGTCTTGGAGCCGACGTGGGACAGGTCGCACATGATGCCGACGCGGTTCATCTCGGCGACGATCTCGCGGCCAAACCCCGACAGCCCGCCGTCACGCTCATAGCAGCCGGTGCCCACCAGGTTCTGGGTGTTGTAGCACATCTGCACCACACCGACGCCGAGCTGCTTGAAGATCTCGACATAGCCCAATTGGTCTTCAAACGCGTGGGCATTCTGGAAGCCGAAGATGATGCCGGTCTTGCCCTGCTCCTTGGCCTTGCGGATATCGGCGGTGGTTTTCACCGGGATCACCAGGTCGCTGTTTTCGCGGATCAGGGTCTGGCTGGCAACGATGTTATTGATCGTGGCCTGGAAGCCTTCCCACACCGACACCGTGCAGTTGGCGGCCGTCAGGCCACCTTTGCGCATGTCTTCGAACAGGTCGCGGTTCCACTTGGCGATAATCAGACCGTCGATAACGATGCTGTCGGCGTGCAACTCGGCTGGGCTCATCAGGCGTCCCCTTATTGGCGATTCATGCGCCGAATCGTCTGCCGGCGCTTTGGGGCCAGCATATGCCCAGGGGCCGACGGAGCCGGGTGCAAAAACGACAGGGGAATTGCCGAAAGCGTCAATCCGCGACAAAGCCTGTGTGGACATGCCTGACTGGCGGCTGTTCTTTGTCTGACGCTTGAGCCAGAATTCGGCATCACCTGATATGAGACGGCGCAATGAAATCGATTTTCCTGGCTTTGGCACTCATCGCAACCGGCGTCCACGCGGCCGAAGACACCGACAACACGCCGTGCGACGGCATCGAGAACGACCAGCAAACCCTGGAATGCGCCACCTACAACAAAACCACCGCCGAGCAATTGCTCAAGGATAACTACCAGGGGTTGCTCGAACGCATGGGTTCAACCTATGCCAGCGACAAGACCAAGCTGGCGGACATTACCGCCCGTCTGAAGGATGCTCAGCAGAAGTGGGAAAAACTGCGTGACGCCGACTGCGCGGTAGACACCTTCCCGGCCGTGACCGGCACCAAGGCCTATGCGATTGCGCAGAATGATTGCCTGGCGCGGATGAGCGATGAGCGGTCGGAGTTTTTGGAGTCGATTGGGCAGGAATAGCCTACCTATTCAACGCTACTACTGACTATTTTTTAAATGGACTTTGCATGAAACTTACGCCGTCAGAATGGCTAAAAAGAATAGATTTTCTAATAAATAAAGAAGTGACCTCGGACCCCGACAGGGGGTGGAACGAAGACATCATCACCTACAAAATACTGAACAGCCTTACCAAGCGTTTGAAAAAAGTAACGATCACGTCTCCTGCCCCTCAAAACATCGCATGGGACCTTTATAAATTTATCGGAAAGAACTTTGAAACCAAGTATGGCGATATTGCCATACTTGTGAAGTTCACATTTCCAAACGGCGCGGAAAAAGAGGGTGTCGCTTTTCTTGAAGCCAAGCGTCTCTATGCGCAATCTAATAGCTTCAAAGCGCTCAGCTTTGAACAACTGCAGCTCCAACTTGCAAATACCCATGCCCACCGGACATTGTTGTATGTTGACCACGCCAGTTCGCGCCACGCCACCAACTTAGAACTACAGTACTGCAGCACTTTCCAGCAAGACGCACTCAGCGAAGGCCGCGCATTGACTGTGCTCTCAGAAACTACTGTTTCTCTTGAGGATAAAAACCTAACGCTCTTAGATCATTCATTGCCTCTATCTTATATTTTGACAACGCGCTACTTCAAAGGAATGGAGCTCGATTACGACCCCGATACGGTTCGTAGTACGAAAGGTTTTATAAACGATAAAAGTGGCGTGAAGTTTCTACTGGTGACGCACATCACCTACGACCTGACTCTTGAGCCGGAACCTGAAAAAATAAAAATCGGTCGCCAGTACAAACTCACCAGCCGGGTTCCAGACGACCCCATGCCGGCATTTTAAATAAAACATCATAACGTCACTTTCCGCCTGACACCCCTGAGTATTCATATGACTTTCTGCGGCATCGAAATCAAAGGCAGCGAAGCCATCATCGCCGTCGCTTCCCTGGACAACCAGGCACTGACCCACGTCGCCCTGGCCACCAAGAAAATCGCCCTCGAAGACGACGACGAAGCCGCCAACGTCAAAGCCTTCGCCGCCCAGGTGAAGGCCTTCGTGCAGGCAAACGCCATCACCCGTATCGCGATCAAGAAGCGCAGTAAGAAAGGTGAGTTCGCCGGGGGCCCGACGACGTTCAAGATCGAAGGCATATTCCAGTTGCTGGAAGGGGTTGAAGTGACACTGCTGTCGCCGCAAACCCTCAATGCGCAGAACAAAAAGCACAACTTCGAACTGCCGGCGACGCTGAACAAGTATCAGCATGAAGCCTATAAGGCCGCGTGTTCAGCCCTGCTGAAAAAATAAGCCACACCAAAAACCCACTGTGGGAGGGGGCTTGCTCCCGATAGCGATGGGTCAGACAAAGCTGTATCAACTGACTGCCCGTCATCGGGAGCAAGCCCCCTCCCACATTTGATCCGTGTGCGTTGGAACTGTGGCTGAAAAACATCAAACCACCTCTCGTCGCCGGTCTTCCCTGGGGCACTTGGCAAACCGCGCGCGATAGCTGCGGGTGAAATACGACGGTGACTCAAACCCGCACGCAATGCTCACTTCCAGCACGCTCATGTCGCTCTGGCGCAGCAATTGCCGGGCTTTTTCCAGGCGCAGGCCGAGGTAGAAGTTGCTCGGTGTGTCGTTCAAATGCAGGCGGAACAAGCGCTCCAGCTGGCGCCGCGTGACCTTGATCGCTTCGGCCAGGGCCAGGGTGCTCAGGGGCGGCTCGGTGTGTTGCTCCATCTCGCCGATCACTTGCACCAGCTTCTTGTTGCTGATGCCGTAGCGCGTGGCGATCTGCATGCGCTGGTGGTCTTTGCGCGGGCGGATGCGGCCCAGCACGAACTGTTCGGAGACCTGCACCGCCAGGTCCGGGCCGTGGGCCTGGGCGATCAGGTCGAGCATCAGGTCGATGGACGCGGTGCCGCCGGCGCAGGTGATACGTCGGCGGTCGATCTCGAACAGTTCCTGGGTGACGCTCAGGTGCGGATACGACTCCTTGAACGCATCGATGGCTTCCCAGTGCAGGGTCAGGCGGTGGCCGTCGAGCAGGCCCGCTTCGGCCAGCACGCAGGCGCCGGTGTCGATGGCGCCAAGGGTCACGCCGTCGTGGTCGAGGCGGCGCAGCCAGTGTTCCAGCGCGGGCGTGGCGAACTGCAGAGGCTCGAAGCCAGCCACCACCAGCAGGGTCGCACCTTTGTTCAGCGACTCCAGCGCGGCGTCGGCATTCACCGACATCCCGTTGCTCGCCAATACCGCACCGCCATCGGCGCTCAAGACGTGCCAGCGGTACAACTCGCCACGAAAGCGGTTGGCCACCCGCAGCGGCTCCAGCGCGGAAATAAAGCCGATGGCCGAGAACCCCGGCATCAGTAAAAAGTAGAAATCCTGGGACATGGTGGCGCTCTCGTCGGGCGGGCAGCGTGGCACTGTGATACTCCCGTTCATGGGCGGATTCAAGGGGCAGGTCGCTGCAGTGCAAAAGCTGGTCGCCGTTGTGCGCTTTACCGGCCTCCAAGCTGCGTAACGTGATGCCACGGTGCACAAAGACACCGGCCCACAATAACGACCTGCCGAGGGATTCACCATGAACCGACTGATCAGCCGCAGCGTGCTTGCACTCAGCGTCAGCGCTATTTTGAGCGCCCCCGTCATGGCAGCGGATGCCGCTTCCTGCCAGAACGTGCGCCTGGGCGTGGTGAACTGGACCGACGTAATCGCCACCAGTGCCATGACCCAAGTGTTGCTCGACGGCCTCGGCTACAAGACCAAACAGACCAGCGCCTCCCAGCAGATCATCTTTGCCGGCATTCGCGACCAGCGCCTGGACCTGTTCCTGGGCTACTGGAACCCGCTGATGACTCAGACCATCACGCCGTTCGTCGATGCCAAGCAAGTCAAGGTGCTCGACCAACCGAGCCTGGAAGACGCCCGCGCCACCCTCGCCGTGCCGACTTACCTGGCGGACAAGGGCCTGAAAAGCTTTGCCGATATCGCCCGGTTCGAAAAAGAGCTCGGCGGCAAGATCTACGGCATCGAGCCGGGTTCGGGCGCCAATACCCAGATCAAGGCGATGATCGCCAAGAACCAGTTCGGCCTGGGCAAGTTCCAGCTGGTCGAATCCAGCGAAGCCGGCATGCTCGCCGCCGTGGATCGCGCCGTGCGTCGTAAGGAAGCCGTGGTGTTCTTCGGCTGGGCGCCGCACCCGATGAACGTCAACGTGGCGATGACTTACCTCAGCGGCAGTGACGATGCCCTGGGCCCGAATGAAGGCCGCGCAACGGTGTGGACCGTCACCTCGCCGACCTATGCCGAGCAGTGCCCCAACGTGCACAAGCTGCTGACCAACCTGACCTTCACCGCCGCCGACGAAAGCCGAATGATGCAGCCGTTGCTCGATCACAAGGATGCCCTTGAGTCCGCCAGGCAGTGGCTCAAGGACCATCCGCAAGACCAGGCGCGCTGGCTGGAAGGCGTCACCACCTTCGACGGCAAGCCGGCTGCGGCCAACCTTCAACTAAGCAAGCAATAACCTGATTTGAACCACCGTTTCGCGCTCGCTCCGACCGCGAACGGCACCCTCACGCCTGTAAGGAACCTGCCCCATGAACCACGACGTCATCATCACCTGCGCACTCACCGGTGCTGGCGACACGACCGCCAGAAGCCCACATGTGCCGGTCACTCCCAAGCAGATCGCGGCCGCCGCCGTGGAAGCCGCCAAGGCCGGTGCAACCGTGGTGCACTGCCATGTGCGTGACCCGCACACCGGCAAGTTCAGCCGTGACGTGGCGCTGTACCGCGAAGTGATGGAGCGCATCCGCGAGGCCGACATCGACATCATCGTCAACCTCACTGCGGGCATGGGCGGCGACCTGGAGATCGGCGCCGACGAGAACCCGATGGAATTTGGTCCCAACACCGACCTGGTCGGCCCGCTGACGCGGCTGGCCCACGTCGAGGAACTGTTGCCGGAAATCTGCACCCTCGATTGCGGCACCCTGAACTTCGGCGATGGCGACACCATTTACGTGTCTACCCCCGCGCAATTGCGCGCCGGTGCCAAGCGTATCCAGGAGCTGGGCGTAAAGGCCGAGCTGGAGATTTTCGACACCGGCCATCTGTGGTTCGCCAAACAGATGATCAAGGAAGGCCTGCTCGACAACCCGCTGTTTCAGCTGTGCCTGGGCATCCCGTGGGGCGCACCGGCCGACACCACCACCATGAAAGCCATGGTCGACAACCTGCCCGCCGACGCGGTGTGGGCCGGCTTCGGTATCGGCCGCATGCAGATGCCGATGGCCGCACAGGCGGTGCTGCTGGGCGGCAACGTGCGGGTCGGCCTGGAAGACAACTTGTGGCTGGACAAAGGCGTGCTCGCCACCAACGGCCAACTGGTGGAGCGCGCCAGTGAAATCCTCAGCCGCCTGGGGGCGCGGGTCATGACCCCGGCGGAAGGCCGAATCAAGATGGGCCTCAAAAAACGCGGCTAACTCCCCGCTGAAACCGGATCAAAAATGTGGGAGGGGGCAAGCCCCCTCCCACATAGGTTCATCACATTATTCAGGAATGTTGCCATGAGCTTTATCACTGAGATCAAAACCTTCGCCGCCTTGGGCAGTGGCGTCATCGGCAGCGGCTGGGTGTCCCGCGCCCTCGCCCATGGCCTGGACGTAGTGGCCTGGGACCCGGCGCCCGGTGCCGAAGCCGCGCTGCGCAAACGTGTGGCCAATGCCTGGGGCGCCCTGGAGCAACAAGGCCTGGCGCCCGGCGCGTCCCAAAACCGCCTGCGCTTTGTGGCCACCCTCGAAGAATGCGTGAAAGACGCCGACTTCATTCAGGAAAGCGCGCCCGAACGCCTGGAGCTGAAACTGGATTTGCACAGCAAGATCAGCGCCGCAGCCAAGCCGAACGCGTTGATTGGTTCGAGCACGTCGGGCCTGTTGCCGAGCGAGTTCTATGAGGGCTCGACCCACCCCGAGCGCTGCGTCGTCGGTCACCCGTTCAACCCGGTTTACCTGCTGCCGCTGGTGGAAGTGGTCGGCGGCAAGCACACCGCGCCTGAGGCGATCCAGGCGGCGATCAAGGTCTACGAATCACTGGGCATGCGCCCGTTGCATGTGCGCAAGGAAGTCCCCGGTTTTATCGCCGACCGCCTGCTCGAAGCCCTATGGCGCGAGGCGTTGCACCTGGTTAACGATGGCGTGGCGACCACCGGCGAAATCGACGATGCCATTCGCTTCGGCGCGGGGCTGCGCTGGTCGTTCATGGGCACCTTCCTCACCTACACCCTGGCCGGCGGCGATGCGGGCATGCGTCACTTCATGGCGCAGTTCGGCCCGGCGTTGCAGTTGCCCTGGACCTACCTGCCGGCACCGGAACTGACCGACAAACTGATTGACGATGTGGTCGACGGCACGAGCGATCAACTCGGCAACCACAGCATTGCGGCGCTGGAGCGCTATCGTGATGATTGCCTGCTGGCGGTGCTGGAGGCGGTGAAAATCACCAAGGCCAAACACGGCATGAACTTCGCCGATTAATTAAAGGTGGGAGGGGGCTTGCTCCCGATAGCGGTGGATCAGCCACCCAACTGTCAACTGACACATTGCTATCGGGAGCAAGCCCCCTCCCACATTTTTGACCGAGTAGACATCCATGCCTGCATTGAAAACCTACACCACCAAAATCCAACCGGACTGGGTGGACTATAACGGCCACCTGCGCGACGCGTTCTACCTGCTGATCTTCAGCTACGCCACCGACGCGCTGATGGACATACTGGGCCTGGACAGCGACAACCGCGAAGCCAGCGGCCACTCGCTGTTCACCCTGGAGCTGCACTTGAACTACCTGCACGAAGTGAAGCTGGGGGCCGAGGTGCAAGTCCGTACCCAACTGATCGCCCACGACGCCAAGCGCCTGCACCTCTATCACAGCCTGCACCTGGTGGGCGGTGACGAGGCGCTGGCGGGTAACGAACAGATGCTGCTGCATGTCGATCTGGCCGGACCGCATGCAACGCCGTTCACTGAAATCACGCTGGAAAGACTGACGGCCATCCGTGCGCAACAGGCCGAGCTGCCGCCCCCCGCCCTGCTCGGCCGTGTCATCGGTTTGCCCACAAAAAAAGCCCCGATCCAGCCGTGACGGGATCGGGGCAGAGTGCTTTGTTTGAGCCGTGCGTCCCGAGGGTGACCAAACCGTCAAGCCGTGTGCCTGGGTTCAGTGTGCCGGGAAGCGCCGGGTGTGCATGGCCCGAAAACGACACCCTCATAGCCATCCGAGGCATCCATGCATTCGGCCCTTGCCGACTGCTTGGGCGGCTACCAGAATCGACGTCGAACCCCGCTCTTCTCACCAGGATAAACGCCATGATGCATGCGGATTTGATTGACCAGGATGACCTGCTGGGCCAGTTGCGCTCGTTGGGTTTCGAAGTGTCCAGTGGTGCCAGTGCCGAGCAGGCATGCGAGTGCGCGGTACGCGGTTTGAGCGAGGCACGCGCCAAGGCGCTCAAGGGCATGGTTGAGCAGATGTACGGCGGCAGCGCGACGATTTTGCCGGCGGTGCGTCAGGCAATCGATAAGCAGTTGTTGCCGGCGTTGATGCAGTTCAGGCAGAACTCTGGCGCCTGACAGAACGCCATCGGGGGCAAGCCCCCTCCCACCTTTGGAATGCGTTCCCCTGTGGGAGGGGGCTTGCCCCCGATGCAGGCGACGCGGTCTAAAGCCTTACACTGGCAAATGTCGACTCATTGCGCGCCTGACTCAACGCCGACATCGGCCCCGCCAGCGGTGACAATGTCAGTGCCTGCGGAATCGGCATCATCGCCACCTGCTGGGTGGTGTTGGAACCCACGCGCTCATCGCGCGGTGGAATGCCGAAGTATTCGCGGTAGCACTTGGAGAAATGCGGCGTGGACACAAACCCGCACACCGACGCCACTTCGATGATCGACATCGGCGTCTGCTTGAGCAATTGCCGTGCGCGAATCAGGCGTAACTTGAGGTAATAGCGCGACGGCGAGCAGTGCAGGTATTTCTGGAACAGCCGCTCCAGTTGGCGACGCGACACGGCGACGTAGACCGCCAATTCGTCGAGGTCGATGGGCTCTTCAAGGTTGGCTTCCATCAGCGCAACGATTTCCTGCAGCTTCGGCTGGTTGGTGCCAAGCATGTGCTTGAGCGGCACGCGCTGGTGATCCTGTTCGTTGCGGATGCGTTCGTACACGAACATCTCGGAGATGGCTGCCGACAATTCACGGCCGTGGTCGCGGCTGATCAGGTGCAGCATCATGTCCAACGGCGCGGTGCCGCCGGAGCTGGTAAAGCGGTTACGGTCGAGGGTGAACAGGCGTGTGCTCATGGCCACGCGGGGGAAAGCTTCCTGCATCGACGCCAGGCATTCCCAGTGCACGCTGCAATCGAAACCATCAAGCAAGCCCGCGCAGGCCAGCGCCCAACTGCCGGTGCAAACCGCACCGAGACGGCGCGATTGGCGCGCCTGGCTCTGCAGCCATGACACATGTTCGCGGGTGACGGTGCGCTGGATGCCCACGCCACCGCACACGATGACCGTATCCAGGGCCGGAGCCTTGTGCATGGCCGCATCGGGGGTGATCTGCAGGCCGTCGCTGGCCCATACCTGGTTGCCGTCGACACTCAGGGTTGTCCAGCGATACAGCTCGCGGCCGGACAGTTGGTTGGCCATGCGCAGGGGTTCCACGGCCGACGCCAGGGAAATCAGCGTGAAATTGTCCAGCAGCAAAAAGCCGATGGATTGAGGCGCACGGTTCTGGGGTTGGGCCCCTGAGTTGAACGACGTCATCGCAGTATCTCCTCACACAAAGCGGGTGATGGCCTCAGGCGAGGCTCTTGTTATTGCGCTCGTCTCCTGCGAAGGAGAGAGGCTTTGAATTGATAGAGCAAATGCCATGCCTAAAATTGAATGCCCGTCCAACAACTCCTAAAAACGACGTTTTGACGCGTCTATATAAGCCCGCCCGGGAAGTGTGGGATATAAGCGAAAAGGATGTAGGAACGTATCCCCGCAAGGCGCGTGAGCAGATCGGTAGCACTTGTGGGAAGGCGCTTTGAGGGCATCAGGAAAGTCTGTCACCACAAGCACGGGTAGCAGGTGAACAGGCCCAAATCGTTTGCAACCTACTTATCTGTTTGCGACGCGCTAAAAGGTGGCGCTTTTGGCTGTGGTGTTCACTTTATGAGCAGTGCCAGATGAAGTGGCGCTATCGGGGCATAGGTATCTACACAACTTTGTAACAGCCTACGGTAACCACGATGCGAAGCGAGCCGCTCTTGATCTTGATTTTAGGCGCCCCGTTAAACCACGCTGGCCGCAAATCACTGTCGGATTACAGGCACACCGAGCGTGAGCGAGGTGCCGAGTGGTGGGGCAAACGCCCTTTGGTTACTTTGGGGCTTTTCCAAAGTGACCCGCCGTAAGGGCGGAACCCCAAGCCGCCGTTACCGCAGCAACGGATATGTACGCGCTCTGATCCAACATCCTAGTCGGCTGTCAGGCCGCCATCGGGAGCAAGTCGAACCGTCGCACCGCCCCTCCCACATTTGGATCGCGCGGCATCAATCAGATAGCTATAGGCCGCCAGGTCGCCACGGCAGCAAGCTCCCTCGCCACAGGTTCAGGGCTACGCCAAAGTTGTGTAGATACCTATGGCTATCGGGGGCAAGCCCCCTCCCACATTTTGATCGGTGTATACATCTCAACTGTGGGAGGGGGCTTGCTCCCGATGCAGGCGACTCGGTTTCAGCACTCAACCGCACTCACCGCCAACCCGCCCCGCGATGTCTCTTTGTACTTGTCATGCATATCCGCGCCGGTATCGCGCATGGTGCGGATCACCCGGTCCAGGGAGATAAAGTGCTGGCCGTCGCCACGCAAGGCCATCTGCGCGGCGTTGATCGCCTTGACCGCCGCAATCGCATTGCGCTCGATACACGGCACTTGCACCAGGCCGCCCACCGGGTCGCAGGTCAGGCCGAGGTTATGTTCCAGGCCGATTTCCGCGGCGTTGCACAACTGCTCCGGCGTGGCGCCGAGAATCTCGGCCAGGCCCGCTGCGGCCATGGCGCAGGCGGAACCGACTTCGCCCTGGCAACCGACTTCGGCACCGGAGATCGAGGCGTTCTTTTTGCACAGAATGCCCACCGCCGCCGCGCCGAGCAGGTAGTCGACCACGTTGGCCTCCGTCACCTCTTCACTGAATTTCATGAAGTAGTGCAGCACGGCCGGAATGATCCCCGCTGCGCCATTGGTGGGCGCCGTGACCATACGCCCGCCGGCGGCGTTTTCTTCATTGACCGCCAGGGCGAACAGGTTCACCCACTCCATGGCGCTCAAGGTCGAGCCGATTACATTGGGTTTGTTCAGTTCCTGCAAGCTGCGGTGCAACTTGGCGGCGCGACGGCGCACGTTCAAGCCGCCAGGCAGGATGCCTTCGTGCTTGAGGCCTTGCTCTACACATGCCTGCATGGCGCGCCAGAGCTTCATCAAGCCACTGCGGATTTCCTCTTCGGAGCGCCACACCTTCTCATTGGCCAGCATCAGTTCGGCGACGCGCAGATTGTGGGTCTTGCACAGCTGCAGCAGCTCCACGGCGCTGGAAAAATCATACGGCAGCTCGGTGCGGTCCATGTCCGCCACGCCGCTCTGGGCCTGGGCTTCATCCACCACAAAACCGCCACCCACCGAGTAGTAGGTGTCGCGGTGCAACTCGCCGTCATCACCAAACACCACCAGGGTCATGGCATTGGGATGGAATGGCAGGTTTTCATCGAGCAGGCGCATGTCCCGTGACCATACGAACGGCACCGGCAAGCGACCGTCGAGCAGCAAGGTGTCGGTTTCGCGCAGTGTGTGGATGCGCACACCAATCTGCGACGGGTCGATGGCGTCCGGCCACTCACCCATCAAGCCCATGATGGTGGCGGTGTCGCTGCCATGGCCAATGCCGGTGGCCGACAAGGAGCCGTAGAGTTGCACTTCGACACGCCGCACCTGTTCGAACAGGTCACGTTCGCGCAAGTTCTGGACGAACAACGCCGCGGCGCGCATGGGCCCCACGGTGTGGGAACTGGAGGGTCCGATGCCAATCTTGAACAGGTCGAAAACGCTGATAGCCATGAACGTGAAACTCCTCGATAAGCGCGGCCAGGCTTGAACGAGGTGCTACGCTCAGATCGCCCAGATGGCGGCATCATCCAGCTTTTACCCGCCGTCACGGCGTCTCACACCGACGCAACCATGCTCAGCAGCGTCGCTCACGTGCGTTCGCCTGTTTTGGCCGTTTTTAACGGTGCAGATGAGTGAAAACAGCCGTTTGGCCGTGGTAAAAACCTGTAAGCGACGTCACCGACACTGGATGCGACCCTCCCTGTACTGGATACGACGCCCCCTGTAGGCGTCAGATTTTCACTGGTACATGATCAGTCTCGACTCGTTTGCAAGGCACCGTGCCAGAGCTGTCCAACGCACGCTCCAATAGCAGCACTTATAAAGCGCGGCGAATGCCGCCAGAAAAAACACAGGAGTCTACCCCGATGAAAGGTTCACCCTCGTTGTTGTTGGCCGCCATGCTGAGTCTGCCCGTCATGGCGCACGCCGCAGAACCGGAACAGTGCAAGACCGTCAACTTCTCCGATGTCGGCTGGACCGACATCACCGTCACTACCGCGACCACCAGCGAAATCCTCAAGGGCCTGGGCTACAAGCCGCGCACCACGATGATTTCGGTGCCGGTGACCTACAAGTCGTTGGCTGACGGCAAGAACATGGACATTTTCCTCGGCAACTGGATGCCGACCATGGAAAACGACATCAAGCAGTACCGCGATGCCGGCACCGTGGAAACCGTACGCGCCAACCTGGAGAACGCCAAGTACACCCTGGCGGTGCCCGAAGCGCTGTATGAAAAAGGCCTGAAAGACTTCGCCGACATCGCCAAATTCAAGGATGAGCTGGGCGGCAAGATCTACGGCATCGAGCCGGGTAACGACGGCAACCGCACCATCCAGACGCTGATCGACAAAGATGCCTTTGGCCTCAAGGCCGCCGGTTTCAAAGTGGTCGAGTCCAGCGAAGCCGGCATGCTTTCCCAGGTCGAACGCGCCACCAAGCGCGGGCAGGCCATCGTGTTCCTCGGCTGGGAACCGCACCCGATGAACACCCGTTTCAAGATGAAATACCTGACCGGGGGTGATGATTCGTTCGGCCCCAACTACGGCCAGGCCACCATCTACACCAACACCCGCAAGGGCTACACCCAGGAATGCAGCAACGTGGGCCAGTTGCTGAAAAACCTGGTGTTCACGCTGAACATGGAAAGCACCCTGATGGGCAACGTCCTGGACGACAAAATGAAGCCCGATGCTGCCGCCAAGGCCTGGCTGCAGAAGAACCCGCAAGTGCTCGACACCTGGCTCGCCGGTGTCACCACCGTTGATGGCCAACCAGGTCTCGAAGCCGTTAAAGCCTACCTCGCCAAATAGCACCCGCTGACCCCGGGGCGGTGCGCTGCCCCGGGATGTTTCCCTCTTCGCATGTGGACATTCACTACCATGCTGACTGAACAGAAAATCCCACTAGGCCAGTACATCGCTGCCTTCGTCGACTGGTTGACCCAACATGGCGCCAACTATTTCGACGCGATCGCATCGACACTGGAAACGATGATCCACGGCGTGACGTTTGCGCTGACCTGGTTCAATCCACTGGCATTGATCGGTCTGATTGCGCTGCTGGCTCACTTTATCCAACGCAAGTGGGGACTGACTGTCTTTGTCATCGCCTCCTTCCTGCTGATCCTCAACCTGGGGTACTGGCAGGAAACCATGGAAACCCTCGCGCAGGTGCTGTTCGCCACCCTGGTCTGCGTGGTCATCGGCGTGCCGCTGGGCATTGTTGCCGCGCACAAGCCGATGTTCTACACCATGATGCGGCCGGTACTCGATCTGATGCAGACCGTGCCGACCTTCGTCTACCTCATCCCTACCCTGACCCTCTTCGGGCTGGGTGTGGTGCCCGGCCTGATTTCAACGGTGGTGTTCGCGATTGCCGCGCCGATCCGCCTGACCTACCTGGGTATCCGCGATGTACCGCAAGAGTTGATGGACGCCGGCAAGGCCTTCGGCTGCTCGCGCCGCCAGTTGCTCTCGCGCATTGAACTGCCCCACGCCATGCCGAGCATTGCCGCCGGTATCACTCAATGCATCATGCTGTCACTGTCGATGGTGGTGATCGCGGCGCTGGTGGGCGCCGATGGCCTCGGCAAGCCGGTGGTCAACGCACTGAACACCGCCGACATCGCCCTGGGCTTTGAAGCGGGCCTGGCGATCGTGTTGCTGGCCATCATGCTCGACCGTATCTGCAAACAACCTGACGCTAAAGTAGGGGGTGATGCATGAGCATTATCCGATTCGACAATGTCGACGTGATCTTCTCCAAAGACCCACGCGAAGCGCTCAAGCTGCTGGACCAGGGCATGAGCCGTAACGAAATACTGAAGAAGACCGGGCAGATTGTCGGCGTTGAAAAAGCCAGCCTGGATATCGAGAAAGGCGAGATCTGTGTGCTGATGGGCCTGTCGGGCTCCGGTAAATCCAGCCTGCTGCGCTGCATCAACGGCCTCAACACCGTCAGCCGTGGGCAGTTGTTCGTGGAACATGAAGGCCGCCAGATCGACATTGCGTCCTGCACGCCTGCCGAGCTGAAGATGATGCGCACCAAACGCATCGCCATGGTGTTCCAGAAGTTCGCCCTGATGCCCTGGCTGACGGTGCGCGAGAACATCAGCTTCGGCCTGGAAATGCAGGGCCGCCCGGAGAAGGAGCGACGCACCCTGGTCGACGAAAAGCTCGAGCTGGTGGGCCTGAGCCAATGGCGCAACAAGAAGCCCGACGAGCTGTCCGGCGGCATGCAACAGCGTGTGGGCCTGGCCCGTGCGTTGGCGATGGACGCCGACATCCTGCTGATGGACGAACCCTTCTCCGCACTCGACCCGCTGATTCGCCAGGGTCTGCAAGATGAATTGCTGGAGCTGCAGCGCAAGCTGAGCAAGACCATCGTGTTCGTCAGCCACGACCTCGACGAAGCCCTCAAGCTCGGCAGCCGCATCGCGATCATGAAAGACGGCAAGATCATCCAGTACAGCGTGCCGGAAGAGATCGTGCTGAACCCGGCGGACGACTATGTGCGCACCTTCGTCGCCCACACCAACCCGCTGAACGTGCTGTGCGGCCGTAGCCTGATGCGCACGCTGGATAACTGCAAACGTGTGAACGGTTCGGTATGCCTGGACCCCGGCGGCGACTCCTGGCTGGACCTGGCCGAAGGCAACACCATCCAGGGCGCACGCCAGAATGGCGTAGCCATGAGCCTGCAGAACTGGGCGCCAGGGCAAGCGGTGGAAGGCCTGGGCCGAGTGCCGACGCTGGTGGACTCCAATATCGGCATGCGTGATGCGCTGCAGATTCGCTACCAGACCGGGAACAAGCTGGTGCTGCACGACAACAACAAGGTGGTGGGGATACTGGGCGACAGTGAGCTCTACCATGCCCTCTTGGGCAAAAACCTGGGCTGACAGACACTGCATGACCAATGAGAGCAGGGGGCTTGCCCTAATGTCGCTGTAGGAGCGAGCTTGCTCGCGAAAAACGTCTAGGCAACGCGTTCATTCTGGATAAACGCGGTGGCGCTGAGTTCTTCGCGAGCAAGCTCGCTCCTACAAAAAGCCTTAAGGCTTGCCCCCTCCCACATTTAAAGCATTGCCCGGCTTCAGCTGTAAACCCGGCCAAGGAGTTGGCGATGGCTTTCAAACTGATCGAGCACATCGCGGGTGATCTGCTCCTGGGCGAAACCCATCAGGTCGTATTCCTGTGGCCCGTTGTGCAGGTATACCTCGGCGCGGTAGTAGCGGGTGCGTTCTTCTTCGGGTATGTCGCTGGGCGCCGAAGAATAGGCGTCCAGGCTGACTTCGTAGACGAACGGGTTGCCCTCTTCCATCTCGATCCGCACACCGATGCAGCGCTTGGATTTGCCCAGCAAGGTCTGCACATGCAACCCCTGCTCGCGCAGCGCTGTCGCGGCTTCTTCCAGTGCCGGCGTTACGTGCTTGTCCATAAAGCGTTGCACGGTGGCCTGGCTCGGTTGCAGGTCGAGCGCGGTCAAACGTTCGCTGAACCCGCGACGCCCACGTTCAGCCAACTGCGCCTGCTCTTGTTCGATGGCCACATCCTGGCGCATGGCCTTGTGCAAACCGAACATGAAGAAGATCAGCACCACCGAGAACGGCAGCCCCGCCAGCACCACCATGGTTTGCATGGCTTCGAAGTTGCCGGCGAACAGCAGGCCGATGGTCACCAGGGTGATCACCGCCGACCAGAAGATCCGCAGCCAGTGCGGCGCATCTTCGTCCACATTGCCGCCTTTGCAGGAAAGGTTGGCCATCATCACCGCGCCGGAATCCGCCGGCGTCAGGAACAGCACGAAGCCCACAAAGATCGACACACCAATGACGATTTTCGACGCTGGGTAATGTTCCAGCAGCTGGTAGATGGCCATGGACGGCTGTTCCAGCGCGGTCTTGCCCAGCTCCACTGCACCATGGTTGAGCACCAGGTCCAGCGCCGAGTTACCGAAGATCGACAACCATGCCAGGGTGAAGCCCAGCGGGATCAGCAGCACGCCAGCGACCAGCTCACGCACGGTGCGGCCACGGGAAATACGCGCAATGAACATGCCCACGAATGGCGCCCAGGAAATCCACCAGGCCCAGTAGAACAGGGTCCACAGGCCCATCCAGCGCTCGGTTTTGGCAGCGTCGCCTTCATAGACATACAGGTCAAAGGTTTTCAGCACGATGCCGTTGAGGTAGTCACCGGTGTTCTGCACCAGGCCATTGAGCAGGTGCAGGGTGGGGCCGAACAGCAGCACGAAGATCAGCAAACCGCTGAACAACACAATGTTGAGGTTGGACAGGCGGCGAATACCGTTCTCCACGCCCGACACCGCAGCGATGGTCGCCACCGTGCTCATCACGATGATCACGATCAACAGGTTGGTATTGCTGTGCTCCATGCCGAACAGGTTTTCCAACCCGGACGACACTTGCATCGAACCAATCCCCAGGTTGGTCACCAGGCCGAGCAGGGTCACGAACATGCCGAAACCGTCCACCGCATGGCCGGCCGCGCCCTTGACCCAACGCTCGCCCACCAGCGGGTACAGCGCCGAACGCAAAGCCAGCGGCTGGTTGTGGCGATACGCGAAGTACGCCACGGCCAGGCCGACCAGCGCATAGATCGCCCAGCCATGCAGGCCCCAGTGCAGAAAAGTCAGTTGCAGCGCCTGACGTGCCGCGCTGTTGCTGGCAGCCGCGCCTTCGGGCGGGTTGAAGTAGTGGTCCAGGGGCTCGGAGGCGCCGAAGTACAACAGCGAGATGCCGATGCCCGACGAGAACAGCATGCCGGCCCAGGCGCCGTAGCTGAAGTCCGGGGTGTCGTCCTTGCTGCCCAGTTTCAGCTTGCCGTAGGACGAAAATGCCAGGCCGACCACAAACACCAGGTAGGCGGCGATCACCACCATGTAGTACCAGCCGAAGCTTTTCGACAGCCAGGCCTGGGCGACGCCGAGCATGCGCCCGGCCTCCTGCGGGGCGATGATCAGGATGGCGGTCAACAACAGAATCAGCGCGGTGGAGGTGTAGAACACCCAACCGTTGACCCGTACCTTTTCCGGCGGGGTCTTTATAAGAGAGGCAGAACTCATGGCGCAGATGCTCCGGGCAGTGCGAGAGAGAAACACAAGGCAACGGTTATCCCGGGACATCGATTTTTCGGCAGTCGACGGACGGGTGTTATAAAGACACCCCGAAAATTCTTGAACCCGCCCAAGCGTCGGGCAGGCCCTGATACAGCCGGTTTCAAGGGTTTTTGCAGGTGTCGAATGTCGCGGCTCTCAGGTAGGAAACATCTGTAGGCAGCGACCATTTGTCGCAGATCTTATTCTTTGTTGATTGAACGTTCAATCAAAACAAAATAGACTGGCCCTCAAGCCGACGGACGTGGATCGCCTGTCGGCAGGCCAAAGGAGAGGTGCTACATGCCCAAGGTCGGTATGCAACCCATACGCCGCCAGCAATTGATCGAAGCCACATTGACGGCTATCGATCAGGTCGGGATGGGGGATGCCAGCATTGCGCTGATCGCCCGTCTGGCGGGTGTCTCGAACGGCATCATCAGTCACTACTTTCAGGACAAGAACGGCCTGATCGCAGCGACCATGCGTTACCTGATGAACGCGCTGATCGAGAACGTCCAGGAACGCCGGCGTGCCCTGAACGATGACAGCCCACGGGCGCATCTTCGGGTGATCATCGAAGGCAACTTCGACGCCAGCCAGGTCAACGGCCCGGCAATGAAAACCTGGCTGGCCTTTTGGGCCACCAGCATGCACCACCCGTCATTGCACAGGTTGCAGCGGATCAACGATCAACGTCTGTATTCCAACCTGTGCTGCCAGTTCCGCCGAGTGCTGCCGCTGCCGCACGCACGCAAAGCAGCCAGAGGCCTGGCGGCCCTGATCGACGGTTTGTGGTTGCGCGGCGCCCTGTCGGGAGACGCTTTCGACACGGAGCAGGCGCAACGGATCGCTTACGAATACATGGATTTCCAATTGGCCAAGCAGGTGAGTTAGAGCACCTATAACCGCTCAACTCCCGAACCGTGCCAACCACTTATGCACTTGCGAGGACTTTATGGCCCGTTTCGAACTGCAAAAACTCTACATTGACGGCGGCTACAGCGACGCTGGCAGCGATGCCACCTTCGAAGCCATCAACCCGGCTAACGGTGAAGTTCTCGCCCAAGTGCAACGCGCAACGAAAGAAGACGTTGAGCGTGCCGTAGTCAGCGCCGAGAAAGGCCAGAAAATCTGGGCCGCGATGACCGCCATGGAGCGTTCGCGCATCCTGCGTCGCGCCGTCGACATCCTGCGCGAGCGCAACGATGAGCTGGCCGCCCTGGAAACCCTGGACACCGGCAAAGCTTTCTCCGAAACCAAATACGTCGACATCGTCACTGGCGCCGACGTGCTGGAATACTACGCCGGCCTGGTGCCCGCCATCGAAGGCGAGCAGATTCCGCTGCGCGACACTTCCTTCGTCTACACCCGCCGCGAGCCGCTGGGCGTGGTGGCCGGTATCGGCGCGTGGAACTACCCGATCCAGATCGCCCTGTGGAAATCCGCACCGGCCCTGGCCGCCGGTAACGCGATGATCTTCAAGCCAAGCGAAGTCACCTCGCTGACCACCTTGAAACTGGCCGAGATCTACACCCAAGCCGGCGTTCCGGCTGGCGTGTTCAACGTGCTGACCGGCAGCGGCCGTGAAGTCGGCACCTGGCTGACCGAGCATCCGCGCATCGAGAAAATCTCGTTCACCGGCGGCACCGACACCGGCAAGAAAGTCATGGCCAGTGCTTCGAGCTCATCGCTCAAAGACGTGACCATGGAACTTGGCGGCAAATCTCCGCTGATCATCTTCGACGACGCCGACCTCGACCGCGCCGCCGACACCGCGATGATGGCCAACTTCTACAGCTCCGGCCAGGTCTGCACCAACGGCACTCGCGTGTTCGTGCCCAAGCACCTGCAGGCGGCGTTCGAAGCCAAGATCGTCGAGCGCGTTGCTCGCATCCGCATCGGCAACCCGGAAGACGAAAACACCAACTTCGGCCCGCTGGTCAGCTTCGCCCACATGGAAAGCGTGCTGGGCTACATCGCCAAAGGTAAAGAGCAAGGCGCGCGCCTGCTGTGCGGCGGCGACCGCTTGACCGACGGCGACTTCGCCAAAGGCGCTTTCGTGGCACCGACCGTTTTCACCGACTGCACCGACGACATGGTCATCGTGCGTGAAGAAATCTTCGGCCCGGTGATGAGCATCCTCACCTACGAAACCGAAGAAGAAGTGATCCGCCGCGCCAACGACACCGACTTCGGTCTGGCTGCCGGCCTGGTCACCAAGGACCTGAACCGCGCCCACCGCGTGATTCATCAGCTGGAAGCGGGTATCTGCTGGATCAACGCCTGGGGCGAATCCGACGCCAAGATGCCGGTCGGTGGCTACAAGCAATCCGGTGTGGGCCGTGAGAACGGCATCAGCTCGCTGAACAACTTCACGCGCATCAAATCGGTACAGGTCGAGCTGGGCGATTACGCCTCGGTGTTCTAAGAACCCGAGCCTTGTATTGCCTTTGAGGCCGCTATCGGGGGCAAGCCCCCTCCCACACTGACTGTGTTCACAAGTTTAGATGTGTAAATACAGTCGAATGTGGGAGGGGGCTCGCCCCCGATGAGGCCCGACCTGACTAGACTTCAAAGAGGGTACATTCATGTCCCAAGAATACGATTACATCATTGTGGGTGCCGGCTCCGCCGGTAACACCCTGGCGACCCGTCTGACCGAAGACGAAGGCGTCACCGTCCTGTTGCTGGAAGCCGGTGGCCCGGACTACCGCCTCGACTTCCGTACCCAGATGCCGGCCGCCCTGGCGTTCCCGCTGCAAGGCCGTCGCTACAACTGGGCCTACGAAACCGACCCTGAGCCACACATGGACGGGCGCCGGATGGAATGCGGTCGCGGCAAGGGCCTGGGTGGTTCTTCGCTGATCAACGGCATGTGCTACATCCGCGGCAACGCCATGGACTACGACAACTGGTCGAAGCTGCCAGGCCTTGAAGACTGGACCTACCTGGACTGCCTGCCGTACTTCCGCAAGGCCGAAACCCGTGACATCGGCCCCAACGATTGGCACGGCGGCGATGGCCCGGTCAGCGTGACCACGCCCAAGGCAGGCAACAACCCGCTGTTCCACGCCATGGTTGAAGCCGGCGTGCAGGCCGGTTACCCGCGTACCGAAGACTTGAACGGCTACCAGCAGGAAGGCTTCGGCCCGATGGACCGTACCGTCACGCCCAACGGCCGTCGCGCCAGCACCGCGCGCGGTTACCTGGACACCGCCAAGAAGCGTTCGACCCTGACCATCGTCACCCACGCCCTCACCGACAAAGTGTTGTTCGAAGGCAAGCGTGCGGTCGGCGTGCGTTACCTGATAGGCGCCGCTGAAGAGCGCGTTGAAGCCCGTGCGCGCAAGGAAGTGCTGGTGTGCAGCGGTGCAATCGCTTCGCCGCAGCTGCTGCAACGCTCCGGCGTCGGCCCGGCCAAACTGCTGGAAAGCCTCGATATTCCGGTCGTCCACGACCTGCCAGGCGTCGGTGAAAACCTGCAGGACCACCTTGAGCTGTACCTGCAGTACGCCTGCACGCAGCCGGTGTCGCTGTACCCCTCGCTGCTCTGGTACAACCAGCCGGCGATTGGCGCCGAGTGGCTGTTCAACGGCACCGGGATCGGCGCCAGCAACCAGTTCGAAGCGGGCGGCTTCATCCGTACCCGTGAAGAGTTCGAATGGCCGAACATCCAGTACCACTTCCTGCCCGTAGCGATTAACTACAACGGCAGCAATGGCGTGAAAGAACACGGTTTCCAGGCCCACATGGGCTCCATGCGTTCGCCGAGCCGTGGCCGCATCCAATTGAAGTCGAAGAACCCACGGGACTACCCGAGCATCCTCTTCAACTACATGGCCACCGAGCAGGACTGGCAGGAATTTCGCGACGGCATCCGCCTGACCCGTGAAATCATGCAGCAGCCGGCGCTGGACCCGTACCGTGGCCGCGAAATCAGCCCAGGTATCGAAGTGCAAACCGACGAACAGCTCGACACGTTCATCCGCGAACACGCCGAGACCGCGTTCCACCCGTCCTGCTCGTGCAAGATGGGCACCGACGAGATGGCGGTGGTGGATGGCGAAGGCCGCGTGCACGGCATGCAGGGTCTGCGTGTGGTCGATGCGTCGATCATGCCGATCATCACCACCGGCAACCTGAACGCGCCAACGATCATGATCGCCGAGAAAATCGCCGACAAGATCCGTGGGCGCAAGCCGCTGCCGCGCAGCACCGCCGACTACTACGTGGCCGGCGATGCGCCGGTGCGTGGCAAGCCGTTGCGTGAAGTGGGCCCGCTGCGCAATAACTGATACACCGCTATCGGGGCAAGCCCCCTCCCACACTTTGATCTGTGAATACAGTCAAATGTGGGAGGGGGCTTGCTCCCGATGGCGGCCTTACAGCCGACCATGGTGTTGGATCAGAGCGAGTACATATCCGTTGCTGCGGTAACGGCGGCTTAGGGTTCCGCCCTTACGGCGGGTCACTTTTGGAAAAGAGCCCCAAAAGTAACCAAAAGGGCTCCTGCCCCACCACTCGGCACCTCGCTCACGCTCGGTGTGCCCGTAATCCGACATTGATTTGGAGGGCCGCCGCCACGCGCCATCCATGGCGCGGGGGGCGGCTAAACCGGCATCCCTGCCGGTTTACCCTCCAAATCACTATCGAATTCCGGCCAGCGTGGTTTAACGGGGCGCCTAAGAGCAAGATCAAGGTCAAAAGCGGCTCGCTTCGCATCGTGGTTACCGCAGGCTGCTACAAAGTTGTGTAGATACCTATGCCCCGATGAGGCCCCAACAAACACCACACACCTCCTTGATCGCTCCCCAGCCCGGGCCTACTCTGTTGGCCTGCCCTGCGCTGAGCCGCCCACAAGGAAGGCCCCATGTTCGAACACCACGCCACGCTCAAGAAACACTTCAGTGCCCTGCGCACCACCGCCCCATTCTTCTCCCTGCGCTACGTACGCGAATCCGGCCGTTACCTGTCTGTACGCAAGAACGTCGCCGAACCGCCCCACCTGAGCCACGACGAAGGCGCCATGCTCACCGTGCGTGTCAACGGCGTGGAAGCCTACGCCGCCACCAACGATATTTCTCTGGCCGGCCTGCAAGCCGCCCTCGAACGCGCCGAACAACAGGCCCGGCGGATCAAGCCCCACGCCCTGCTCGACCTGCACGAGCAAGCGGTCTCCAGTGACGTGGCCGATTACCTGTCCCCCAATCTCGACCAGCCCTTTCCGTCCCTGAGCGACTGCTACCAACTGCTCGGCGATGAGTCGGCTGCGGTGCCCAGGGATGAGCGCCTGGTGAGCTGGGACGTCAGCCTCGGCCAGACCACGGTCGAACAGATCTACCTCAACAGTGCCGGCGCCCAATTGCGCCAGGCCCAGCGTTTTGTGTTCCCCGGCGTCAATGTCACCGCCTTCGATGGCAACGACAGCCAGACCCGCACCCTCGGTGGCAGCAACTTCGGCCAGCAAGGCGGGTTTGACGTGATCAGCCGCTTCGGCCTGATCGGCGCCGCGCCGCGGGTGGCCGACGAGGCCCTGCAACTGCTGCTCGCACCCAACACGCCCCAGGGGCCGCGTGACCTGCTGCTGATGCCCGACCAGATGATCCTGCAGATCCACGAGTCCATCGGCCACCCGCTGGAGCTGGACCGCATCCTCGGCGACGAGCGTAACTACGCCGGTACCAGCTTTGTGAAGGCCAGCGATTTCGGCCACCTGCAGTATGGCTCCAAGCTGCTCAACGTGACGTTCGACCCGGACATTCCCGAACAGCTCGCCAGCTACAGCCACGACGACGACGGCACCCGCGCCAGCAAGCAGTTCCTGATCCGCGAAGGGTTGCTGCTCAAGCCGTTGGGCGGCGCGTTGTCGCAATTTCGCGCGGGGCTGGGAGGCGTGGCCAACAGCCGGGCCAGCAGCTGGAACCGCCCGCCGATCGACCGCATGGCCAACCTCAACATTGAGGCCGGCGACCAGAGCCTGGCGCAGCTGATCGGCGGTATCGAGCACGGCATCCTGATGTCGACCAACCGCTCCTGGTCCATCGATGACGCGCGCAACAAATTCCAGTTCGGCTGCGAATGGGGCCAACTGATCGAAAACGGCGAGCTCAAAGGCGTAGTGAAGAACCCCAACTACCGCGCCATTTCCGCGCAGTTCTGGCGCAAGCTCAGCGCGGTCGGCGACGCCAGCACCTTCAAGGTGCTGGGCACGCCGAACTGCGGCAAAGGCGAACCCAACCAGGTGATCCGCGTCGGCCATGCATCGCCGGCGTGTGTGTTCAGTAACGTCGACGTATTTGGGGGAGATGCCTGATGAACAACTTCAAGGCACTGGTGGACTGGCTCAAGCAGGCCGTTACCGATCAGGAACAATTTCACCTGGGCTACGCGGACGAAGCGTCCGAGTTCGTGCGCTTCAACCACGCCCAGGTCCGCCAGGCCGGCCAGGTGCAACAGGCCAGCCTCAACCTCAAGTTGATCAACGCCGGCCGCCATGCCGACCTTGGCATCACCCTGGCCGGTGACCCGCAGCTGGACCGTGATCGCCTCGCCGCAGGCCTGCAACAGTTGCGTGAAACCTTGCCGTTGCTGCCACCGGACCCTTACCTACTGCTCAACCACACCGCCTGGCAAAGCCATAACGAACAACTGCGGCCACTGCCAGAATTGACCCAGGTGTTGCAGGACATCAGCCAGGCCGCAGAAAGCGTGGACCTGGTCGGCTTTTATGCCGCAGGCCCGATCAGCCGCGGCTTTGCCAGTTCCGACGGGGCGTTCGGCTGGCACCAGGCCAATAGTTTCAACTTCGATTTCAGCCTGTTCCATGCCAATGGCGAAGCGGTCAAGGCCAGCTATGCCGGGCACACCTGGGACAGTGCCGAGTTCGCCCGGCGCGTCCAGCAGGCGCGCGACCAGCTTGAGTTCCTCGGCCGACCGTTGCACCCGCTGGCGCCCGGACAGTACCGCGCCTACCTCGCTCCGGCGGCGCTGGAAGAGATCATCAGCATCATCACTTGGGGCGG
Organism: Pseudomonas sp. W4I3; assembly: GCF_030816195.1. Taxonomy (GTDB): domain Bacteria; phylum Pseudomonadota; class Gammaproteobacteria; order Pseudomonadales; family Pseudomonadaceae; genus Aquipseudomonas. The sequence goes on from NZ_JAUSXS010000001.1 coordinate 165,414, forward strand.
TTTTTCCGCGCAGGCCATCGCCAGCAAAGGCAGCTCGCTGCAACGCCTGTATGCCGGTGAACACCACCTGAGCCCGCTGGTGACGGTGAACGAACAGATCAGTGGCTCGCTGAGCCAGGCATTTTCCACCGAAGGCTACCCGCGCAGCGACGTCAGGTTGATCAACGCCGGCAAGGCCGACGGCCAACTGGTCAACTCGCGCAGCGCCGCCGAATATGGCCTGAGCGCCAACGGCGCCAGCGGCGACGAGTCCCCCAGCGCCCTGCAAATGGCCGCCGGCAACCTGGCCCAGGCCGACATTCTCAAGCAGTTGGGCACCGGGCTGTACATCAGTAACCTGTGGTACCTGAACTACTCCGACCTGCCGGCGGCGCGCCTGACCGGCATGACCCGCTTCGCCACGTTCTGGGTGGAAGACGGCGAAATCAAGGCACCGGTCAGCACCATGCGCTTTGATGACAGCGTGTACAGCCTGCTCGGTTCGCAGCTGGAAGCGTTGACGGCGGAACGGGAGTTGTTGCTGTCGGCCAGTACCTACGGTCAACGCAACACCGCGTCCAACCTGCTGCCTGGCGCACTGGTCAAACGCCTGACGCTGACTTTGTAAACCAAGAAAATTCCCTGTGGGAGGGGGCAAGCCCCCCTCCCACATCGTCTTGTGTTGATTTCGGACACTTTGCTAAGCCCCTTCCTACCGTTCAATCCCATACTCCGTGCAGCCTGTTGTCTCCTGCAATAAACCCCGTTATAAAAGCTAATGGCATACCGCCACGCCACAGGGAGTGCTGCGATGAACCAAGGAAGTTTCGTCCTACAGAAGCTGTACAAACACTACAACGTCCACGTAGAACGACTGGGCAACGACCCGCGCAGAAAAACCGTGCTGATGGTCAACGGGGCCCTCTCCACCACGCGCTCTTTTGCCCGCACCAGCAAATGCCTGGCCGAGCATTTCAATGTACTGCTGTTCGACCTGCCCTTCTCCGGCTATTCCCGCGAGCACAACACCGACCTCGAGCTGGTAACCAAGGATGACGAAGTGCAGATGTTGCGAGCGCTGGTGGAGCGTTTTGCAGTCAACCATCTGGTCTCGGCCTCGTGGGGGGGCATCTCCACGCTGCTGACCCTGGCCCATAATCCGCCGTCCATTGAAAGCTCGGTGGTGATGGCCTTGGCGCCCAACCTCAACCCAGCGATGCTTGAGTATGTAGAGCGCGTACGCGTGTTGATCGAAGCCGATGACAAATCCGCCGTCGGTGATCTGCTCAATGAAACGGTCGGCAAATACCTGTCGCCGCGACTCAAGCGCAACAACCACCGCCACCTGTCAAACATGGCCACCACCGAGTATCGCCAGGCGCGCTTTCATATCCATCAGGTGCTGGCGCTGGGTGACGGCAATTACTTGCCGGCGCTCAAGCAGATTGATACGCCGGTGCACTTTCTCAACGGTGCGCTGGACGAATACACCCCCGCCGCCGATGCGCGACTGTTCAGCCACTACGTGGGGCGCAGCAGCTTCGCCGTAGCCGAACACACCGGCCATTTACTCGACCTGGAATCGCGCGAGGCAGCGCTGGCGGTGCATCGCGCCTTGCTGGATTTTTTGATTGGCGAGCACGCTGCATTGTCGGATTTAGACTAACCGCCAGTGGGAAAAGGGGCGACGAATGGCGCATAATCGGCGACACATAGCCAGCTAACAAAAGGGTTCCCATGCCGAATCGTGCCCCTCTCGACGCCAAGACCGCCCGCTGGCTACCCTGGGTGGTAGCGATTGCCTTCTTCATGCAGTCGCTGGACGGGACGATCCTCAACACGGCGCTGCCGGCCATGGCCCGGGACCTGGCGGAAAACCCGCTGCGCATGCAGGGCGTGGTGATCGCCTACATGCTCACCGTCGCCTTGCTCATTCCGGCATCGGGCTGGATCGCCGACCGCTTCGGCACCAAGAAAATCTTCTTTGGCGCCATCCTGCTGTTCAGCATCGGGTCGTTGCTGTGCGCCCTGTCCAGCAGCCTGAGCATGCTGATTGGCGCGCGGGTGATCCAAGGCCTGGGCGGGGCGCTGATGCTGCCGGTCGGGGCGCCTGGTGGTGCTGCGCGCCTATCCCCGGTCGGAGCTGGTACGGATCATGGGTTTCATCACAATCCCCGGCCTGCTCGGCCCGTTGCTCGGCCCGACCATGGGCGGCTGGATGGTGCAATACCTGACCTGGCACTGGATCTTCCTGATCAACCTGCCGGTGGGCATGATCGGCTGCTATGCCGTGTGGAAGTTCATCCCCGACCTGCGCGGCAGTGAGCGCACGCGCTTCGATGGCCTGGGTTTTGTGCTGTTCGGCGCGGCAATGGTGCTGATCACCATCGCCATGGAGGGCCTGGGCGAACTGCACTTGCCGCACCTGCGGGTGATGTTGCTGCTGTTCGGTGGCCTGGCGTGCCTGGCGGCGTACTGGCTGCGTGCCGGGCATGTCGATAACCCGCTGTTCTCGCCGGTACTGTTCAAGACCCGCACCTTTGCCGTGGGCATCCTCGGCAACCTGTTCGCGCGCCTGGGCAGCGGCGCCCTGCCGTTTCTGGTGCCGTTGTTGTTGCAGGTGGCGCTGGGTTATTCGCCCTCGGAAGCCGGCATGAGCATGCTGCCGCTCGCGGCGGCGGCGATGTTTGCCAAGTCCATCGCCCGACCCTTGATCGAGCGCCTGGGTTATCGGGTGGTGCTCACCGGCAACACCCTGGCCCTGGGCGCCATGCTGGCGAGCATGGGCCTGGTCAGCGAACAGACGCCCTACCCCGTGCTGCTGGGCATGCTCGCGGTGCTGGGCGCGATCAATTCCCTGCAATTTACCGCGATGAACACCGTGACGCTGATCGACCTCGACGACGCCCAGGCCAGCAGCGGCAACAGTCTGCTGTCGGTGGTGGCGCAACTGTCCCTGAGCCTGGGCGTGGCGTGCGCCGGTGCGCTGCTCGGCGGGTTTACCGCCGAAGCTGGCAACGATGGGGTCAACACGGTGCTGGGCGCGTTCCAGCTGACGTTCCTCACGGTAGGCATCATGGCCATGCTGGCGGCGGCGATCTTCCTGCAACTGTCGCCAAAAGACGGCAAACGGGTGGTCAGCCGCGAGCACGATCTGGAGCATTAACCGGCGGCTCGTCTAGAACTTGCGGGGAAAATCCCACGAGACTGGTACACTGCGCGACATTTTGTTTTGCAGAGCCAGTCCCGTGACCACCATCGCCACCGCTTTTAATACTTTGCCCCTGTCCGCCGCCATGCTGGCTAACCTCGACTCGCTGGGTTATGTCGAGATGACGCAGATCCAGGCGCAGAGCTTGCCGGTGATCCTCAAGGGACTGGACCTGATCGCCCAGGCCAAGACCGGCAGCGGCAAGACCGCGGCCTTCGGTATTGGCCTGCTGAACCCGATCAACCCGCGCTACTTCGGCTGCCAGGCCCTGGTGATGTGCCCGACGCGCGAGCTGGCCGACCAGGTGGCCAAGGAAATCCGTCGCCTGGCCCGCGCCGAAGACAACATCAAGGTGCTGACCCTGTGCGGCGGCGTGTCCCTCGGCCCGCAGATCGCTTCCCTTGAGCACGGCGCCCATGTGATCGTCGGCACCCCGGGCCGTATCCAGCAGCACCTGCGCAAGGGCTCGCTGGTACTGGACGGTTTGAACACGCTGATCCTCGATGAAGCCGACCGCATGCTCGACATGGGCTTCTACGACGCCATCGAAGACATCATCAGCAAGACCCCGCCACGCCGCCAGACCCTGCTGTTCTCGGCCACCTACCCGGTGAGCATCAAGCAGCTGGCCTCCAAGTTCATGCGCGCGCCGCAACAGGTAAAGGCCGAAGCCTTCCACTCCGACGACCAGATCGAGCAGCGTTTCTACGAGATCTCGCCGGAAGAGCGCATGGACGCCGTGACCAAGGTGCTGGCGCACTTCCGTCCGGCGTCGTGCGTGGCGTTCTGCTTTACCAAGCAGCAAGTGCAGGAAACCGTGGATCACCTGACCGCCAAGGGCATTTCCGCCGTTGGCCTGCATGGCGACCTGGAACAGCGCGACCGTGACCAGGTGCTGGCCATGTTCGCCAACCGCAGCACCTCGGTGCTGGTGGCCACCGACGTGGCCGCCCGTGGCCTGGACATCGACGCGCTGGACATGGTGATCAACGTCGAACTGGCCCGCGACTCGGAAATCCATATCCACCGTGTGGGCCGTACCGGTCGCGCGGGTGAGACCGGCATCGCCATCAGCCTGGTGGCGCCGTCCGAAGCGCACCGTGCCCAAGCCATCGAGCAACTGCAGAAGTCGCCGTTGAACTGGGACCAGTTGGACAACCTCAAGCCCCAGGGCGGCGGTCCGCTGCTGCCGCAGATGAGCACCCTGTGCATTGCCGCCGGGCGCAAAGACAAAGTCCGCCCAGGCGACATTCTTGGCGCGCTGACAGGTGACGCTGGTATCCCTGGGGCCCAGGTCGGCAAGATCGCGATCTTCGACTTCCAGGCATTCGTCGCCGTGGAGCGCGGGATCGCCAAGCAGGCGTTGCAGCGCTTGAACGACGGCAAGATCAAGGGCCGTTCGTTGCGCGTGCGGATCCTGTAACACGATCTGCGCACCAATAGAGATCCAATGTGGGAGGGGGCTTGCCCCCGATGGCGGCCTGCCAGTTGGACTATTTCTGACTGACACACCGCAATCGGGGGCAAGCCCCCTCCCACATTTGACTGTATTTCAATTCAGAATTTTTGTATGAGGACACTGTTTTGCGCTCGACCGACGTTGTGATCATTGGCGCTGGCGCCGCAGGCTTGATGTGCGCACTCACCGCCGCCGGGCGTGGGCGCGAGGTGATGCTGATCGACCATGCGAACAAGGCCGGCAAAAAGATCCTGATGTCCGGTGGCGGGCGCTGCAACTTCACCAATATGTACACCGAGCCGGCCAACTTCCTTTCGCACAACGCGCACTTCTGCAAGTCGGCCCTGGCGCGCTATACCCAGTGGGATTTCATCGGGCTGGTGGCCAAGCACGGCGTGCCGTACCACGAAAAGAAACTTGGCCAGTTGTTCTGCGATAACAAGTCCAGCGACATCCTCGGCATGCTGCTCGATGAGTGCATCCAGACCGGCGTGAGCCTGCACCTGGACACCTCCATCCAGGAAATCGCCAAACACGACAACGGCTACCAGTTGCAGACCACCCTGGGCGAACTGCGCTGCGAATCCTTGGTAATCGCCACGGGCGGCTTGTCGATCCCGACCCTGGGCGCCACCGGTTTCGGTTATCAGGTGGCCAGGCAGTTCGGCCATGAACTGCTGCCGACCCGCGCGGGCCTGGTGCCGTTCACCATCACCGATCAGCTCAAGGACTTGTGCGGCGAGCTGTCCGGCACCTCGGTGGATTGCCTGGTCAGCTGCAACGGCCAGAGCTTTCGCGAGAACATCCTGTTTACCCATCGCGGCCTGAGCGGGCCGGCGATCCTGCAGATTTCCTCCTACTGGCAACCCGGCGACACGCTGGAAATCAACCTGCTGCCCGACCACGACGCCCACACCTGGCTGCAACAGCAACAGGCCGAGCGCCCCAACAGCGAGCTGAAAACCCTGCTGGGCGAGATTTTCACCAAGAAGATGGCCAATCTGCTGGCGGACACCTGGTTCGCGTCCAAGCCGATGAAGCAGTACACCCATGCCGAAATCGCCGACATCGCTTCGATGCTAGGCAGCTGGCAACTGGTGCCGGCGGGCACGGAGGGCTATCGCACCGCCGAGGTGACCCTGGGCGGCGTGGATACGCGCGAAGTGTCTTCCAAGACCATGGAATCGCTGAAAAGCCCTGGGCTGTACTTTATCGGTGAAGTGCTGGATGTGACCGGGCACTTGGGTGGGTTCAATTTCCAGTGGGCCTGGGCGTCAGGCTACGCGGCAGCGCAGTACGTCTGACTCAAGCATGTACTCGGTCAAAATGTGGGAGGGGGCTTGCCCCCGATGGCGGTGGATCAGCCAATATATCTTTGACTGACATACCGCTATCGGGGGCAAGCCCCCTCCCACATTGACTGCATTCCACATTAAGAATGCTGTGGCAGAATAATTTCGCGCATCGATGTGATCACCACCCTTGCCGTGGCGTCCTTGATAGCTCAATTTAGCGACACCGTCCCGGAAGACTCCAGACTTCATGTCATCGACCTCGTTCAAGCAGTCCCTGCGACGCCTGTGGGCACTGGATAAATTCAGCTACAGCATTCGGGTATTCATCGCCCTTACCGGCAGCATGGCGTTGTGCTGGTATCAGGATGAAATGACGTTGTTGATTCCGCTGTTCCTGGGGATTATCGCCAGCGCCCTGGCCGAGACCGATGACAGTTGGCAAGGCCGTCTCAACGCCCTGGCGGTGACGTTGGTGTGCTTCAGCATTGCCGCGCTGTCGGTGGAACTGCTGTTCCCTTACCCCTGGATTTTCGCGGTCTCCCTGGCCCTGGCCACGTTCGGCCTGACCATGCTCGGCGCGCTCGGCGAACGCTATGGCGCGATTGCCTCGGCCACCTTGATCCTGTCGGTCTATACCATGATCGGCGTGGACCAGCGCGGTGGCGCCGTCAGTGACTTCTGGCACGAACCGCTGCTGCTGGTGGCGGGCGCGGCATGGTACGGCGTGCTTTCGGTGCTGTGGCAGGCACTGTTTTCCAACCAGCCGGTGCAACAGAGCCTGGCGCGCTTGTTCCGCGAGCTGGGGCGTTATCTCAAGCTCAAGTCATCGCTGTTCGAGCCGATTCGCCAGTTGGACGTAGAAGCGCGGCGCCTGGAACTGGCCCAGCAGAATGGCCGCGTGGTCGCCGCCCTGAACGCCGCCAAGGAAATCATCCTGCATCGCGTGGGCAATGGCCGACCGGGCTCCAAGGTCAGCCGTTACCTGAAACTGTACTTCCTGGCCCAGGACATCCACGAACGCGCCAGTTCGTCCCACTACCCGTATAACGCCCTGGCCGAGGCCTTCTTCCACAGCGACGTGCTGTTTCGCTGCCAACGCCTGCTGCGCCAGCAAGGCAAGGCCTGCCAGACCCTGGCCGAGTCGATCCAGCTGCGCCAGCCGTTCATTTATGACGACAGCTTCGCCGAAGCCCTCGGCGACTTGAACGCTTCCCTGGAACACCTGCGCATCCAGAGCAACCCGGCCTGGCGCGGCCTGCTGCGCTCGTTGCGCGCCCTGGCCGCCAACTTGTCCACCCTCGACCGGTTGCTGGGCGACGCCAGCAACCCCGACGCCCTGGCCGACGCCACCGACAGCAACCTGCTGGACCGCGCCCCACGCAACCTCAAGGAAATGTGGACGCGCCTGCGCACCCAGCTCACGCCCACCTCGCTGCTGTTTCGCCACGCCTTGCGCCTGTCTCTGGCGCTGACCGTGGGCTACGCCACCCTGCATGCCATCCACGCTTCCCAGGGCTACTGGATCATCCTCACCACGCTCTTTGTTTGCCAACCGAACTATGGTGCGACGCGCCGCAAGCTCGGCCAGCGGATCATCGGCACCGCCATCGGCCTGACGGTGGCATGGGCGCTATTCGATCTGTTTCCAAGCCCGGTGGTGCAGTCGATGTTCGCCATCGCCGCTGGCCTGGTGTTCTTTATCAACCGCACCACCCGCTACACCCTGGCCACGGCGGCGATCACCTTGATGGTGCTGTTCTGCTTCAACCAGGTGGGCGATGGTTACGGGCTGTTCCTGCCACGTCTGTTCGATACCCTGCTTGGTAGCCTGATCGCGGGCCTGGCGGTGTTCCTGTTCCTGCCTGACTGGCAAGGTCGGCGCCTGAACAAGGTGCTGGCCAACACCCTGACCTGCAACAGCATCTACCTGCGCCAGATCATGCAGCAGTACGCCGCTGGCAAGAGCGACGACCTGGCCTACCGCCTGGCCCGGCGCAACGCGCATAACGCCGATGCGGCGCTGTCCACCACCCTGGCGAATATGCTGATGGAGCCTGGGCATTTCCGTAAGGAGGCGGATGTGGGCTTCCGGTTCCTGGTGTTGTCGCACACCCTGCTCAGCTATTTGTCGGGCCTTGGCGCGCACCGCGACACCCAGCTACCGGCCGAAGTGCGTGAGCAGTTGATCGAAGAAGCGGGCAACAGCCTGGCGGCGAGTATCGATGAAATCGCCACGGGTCTTGCCAACAAGCAGCCGATTGCGATCCAGAGTGATGACGAGGAAGCCCTGGCGGCGCAGCTTGAGCAGATGCCGGATGAGATCGATGAAGGCCAGCGGCTGGTGCAAACGCAATTGGCGTTGATCTGTCGGCAGTTGGGGCCATTGCGGACGTTGGCGGCGCATCTGATCAAGGATACCGGTGCGGCTTAGGCCGCTATCGAGGGCAAGCCCCCTCCCACATTGATCGCATTCCAATGTGGGAGGGGGCTTGCTCCCGATGAGGCCCACAAGAGCACTACATCCCATGCGCCTTGAGCAATTTCGCATAACTGCCATCCGCTTTCATCCCGGCGATCTCCCGATCAAAGTCGGCAACGATCTGCGCATGTTCCGGGTTTTTCAGGCTGACCAGGATATGCAGGCTGTTCTCGCTCAGCGGCTTGCCCAGAAACTCCACGGCATTGCGCACCCTGGGCGACTCTCGCGCCAGGTAGTAGCGCGCCACGTATTCATCCTCCAGCGTCAGCCGCACCCGCTTCGCCACCAGCATACGCACGGCCATGGCGAAGTTATGCACCGGGACTTTCTGTAACTGCGCATCCTGGTCGAACGCCGTCGAATAGGCATAACCGCGCACCACGGCGATGCTTTCATCCTGCAGCTGTTCCAGCGCCTGAAAATCGATAGCGTCGTCGCGACGCTTGATAAAGCGCACACGGTTGACCAAATACTGCGCGGAAAACTGGCCCAGCTGTGTGCGCGCGTCGTCGTACCAGGCGTTGACCAGCACATCGTAGTGACCGTCCCCCACGCCCTTCAGCGCCCGCGCCCAAGGCACTTGCTCAAAATCGCTGGCGTACCCCGCCCGAGCCAGCGCGGTGCTGACGATATCCGTGGCCAGCCCGCCGTTGACCAAGGTGATATCGGTAAACGGTGGCCAGCCATCCGCGACCAGACGCAAACGCTGCGCCCATACCGGTTGAGCCAGCAACAACACTGCAATCAAAGCAACGGCACGAGCATATCGCGGCATGCTTAAATTCCTTGGCGGCAGGCGATGGCCTGATAACAGTAGCTCATCAATGAGCCTGCATTGCTTATTACACAAAGAAGTCAGGCGCGCATGCACTCAATGATGGCAAATTGACGCCATTCACAAATTTTCCGGTTTTAGACAGCGGCGCCCGTCGCGCTTACTATCCCTGACAAGCCTTAAACAAGAGCGCACATCATGACGGTTGATTGGGTCTGCAAACACCACGACGACTTGGGCAAGGATCAGCTTTACGCCCTCCTGCGCCTGCGCGGCGAGGTGTTCGTCGTTGAACAGAAATGCGTTTACCAGGACATTGACGGGCAAGACCTGTCAGGCGATACCCACCACTTGATGGCCTGGCAAGACAATGAACTGGTGGCCTACCTGCGCCTGCTGGACCCGGAGTCACAGGGCGGCGATGTGGTGATCGGCCGGGTGATCGTCGCGCCATCGGCGCGCGGCACCGGCTTGGGACACCTGATGATGGAAGAGACCCTCAGGCAGATCGAGAAGATCTGGCCCGACACACCGATTTTTCTGTCGGCCCAGGCGCACTTGCAGGGATATTACGGGCGATATGGATTTGTAGTGGCCGGAGAGGAATACCTGGAAGACGATATTCCGCATATTGGTATGCGGCGGGCTTGAGGGCCTCATCGGGGGCAAGCCCCCTCCCACACTGTTGATTTGTGAACACCGTCAAATGTGGGAGGGGGCTTGCCCCCGATGGCGCCAGTCCAGCCAGCCCCTGCCTCAGGGATAACCCAACACCTGCTTGATCGCCGCAAGATTCGCCTCGATCCACCGCCGGTCAATCGCGCCCCAATCACGAATCCGATAACGCCCGGCATGGTTGCGCGCACCGTCTTGCTGCTCGAACTCACATAGGATATCCAGGTCGGCCAATGCCGCAATGGTGTCCTGCGCCGTGCGCCGGGGCATGCCGGTGGCATCGGTCAACGCCGGGACGCTGCTGGCCAGCCCGCTGTCGATCAAGTAGGCCACATACAGGCGGCGGTAAAAGCTGCTCTTGGTTTTGCTCACATCCATGGTCAATCGCCTTGTGATTAGGGCTTGCCCTGCAAATCGCGCCAGGTGAGGTACACCCGCAGGTCGAATTCCACCTGATGGTAGCCCGGCATCATGTGTTCGCAGAGTTTATAGAACGCCTTGTTGTGGTCCGATTCCTTGAAGTGCGCCAGCTCGTGCACCACGATCATGCGCAAAAACTCCGGGGCGGCTTCCTTGAACAGCGCGGCGATGCGGATCTCTTTCTTGGACTTGAGATTGCCGCCCTGCACCCGCGAAATCGTGGTGTGCAAACCCAGCGCGCGGTGGGTCAGGTCCAGGCGGTTATCGAACAGCACCTTGTCGATCGACGGCGCATTGCGCAGGTGCTCCTGCTTCAGGGCCAGGGCGTAGCTGTACAGCGCCTTGTCGCTCTGCACGGCGTGCCGTTCGGGATAGCGCTGCTCCAGGTAGGCGCCCAACTGGTCCTTGGCGATCAGTTGGCGCACTTGCTCCTGAAGCGCAGCGGGATAAGCCTGGAGGTATTTCAACGCGGTCATGGGATCTGCAACGTGGCTCGAACGGGCGCCAGTGTAGCGAATTCACAGCGCGTGAGGGTGCGACCAACCGACCACGTCCTCGGCCATCAGCGGTGCCGCCGCCCAGGCGCCCTGGATAAACGCGCAACCATTGGCCTTGAGCCACTGCGCCTGTTCAAAGGTTTGCACGCCCTCCGCGATCACCAGCACACCAAAATGCCCGCACAGTTCGATGATGCTGCGTGCCATCGCGGCATCCCGTGGCGAGCCTGGCAGGCGGGCCACCAACTGTGGATCAAGCTTGAGCGTGTCGAACGCCAGGTCGCGCAAATGGGCAAGGGAACAGCGACCGCAGCCAAAGTCATCCAGGGCGATACGCACTCCAAGTTCGCGCAGCAGCTTCAGTTGCTTGACCGATTCCTCAAGATTGCTCATCAGGCAATCTTCACCGATTTCCACTTCCAATTGCCGCCCCTGCAACCCGTGTCGTTCGAGTACGTCGCGCAGTTGGCTGGCCAGGTTAGGCATATTGAACTGGCTGCTGCTCAGGCTCACGCTCAGCACCAGCTCGTCATCGAAAGCCGCCTGCCAGGCCTGGCGCTGGGCAGCGACCTGCTGATAAATCCAGGAGCTTAACTGGTTGATCAACCGCGCCTCTTCCAGCAACGGCAGAAACAAACCCGGCGGCACGTCGCCAACGCTCGGATGCTGCCAGCGCAGCAGCGCCTCGACGCCGCGCAGGCGTCCATCCTCCAGCGACACCTGAGGCTGGTACACCAGGGTGAACTCCTTGTTCTGAATCGCGCTGCGCACGCTGTCTTCCAGCATCAGGCGTGAGCGGGCGCGACCGTTCATTTCCTGGTCGTAATAGCGATACTGCTGACGGCCAGCGCGCTTGGCTTCGTACATGGCGATGTCCGCCGCGCGCAGCAGGCCGTTGAGGTCCGAGCCACAGTCCGGGAAGGTCGCAATACCGATGCTGGCCCCCAGCATCACCTCCAAACCGTCGACCTGCTGGCACACAGACACCCGTTCGATCAGTTTTTCCGCGATCTTCGCCGCTTGCTCCGGAAACTCCAACTCCAGCAATGCGGTGAACTCATCCCCACCCATGCGCCCCAGCACGTCGTACGAACGCAAACACGCCTGCATCTGCTCAGACACCCAGCGCAGCACGCGATCACCGGCGTCGTGGCCCAAGGTGTCGTTGACGCGCTTGAAGCCATCCAGATCCAGGTACAGCAACACCAGCGACTGCTCATTACGCTCGCTGCGCAACAACATGTTCTCCACGGTCTGGTGGAAGCCGCGGCGATTCAGCAGCCCGGTCAACGGATCGGTCACCGCCTGGAACTCCAGCTGCTGGTGCAAATGACGCACCTCGGACATGTCCAGCACCGTCACCACCATTGCCTTCTGCTCGGCTGGCAGGGGCGCGCAGGACAACGCCACCGGCACCTGCTGACCGCGACTTGAGCGCAAAATGGCGTCGTGCAAACGCCATGTTTCACCTTTTCGATAGGCCTCATACATCGGAAATCCCAACCAGGCCGGCACATGGGGCTTTTGCAGGAAGCTCAGGAAACTCTCGCCCTGCAGCTCCGCCATCGTGGCATTGAGCAGCCTTGAAATAGCCGGGTTGGCGTACTCAATCACGCTGCCCTCGCCCACCACCAGGATGCCTTCGGCCGCGTTGTCCAACACCGACGCATTGAAGGCCCGGGCGAGCTCCAGGTCATGGCTCAGCCGTTGCAGGGCGCGGCGATTACGCTGGTGCTCCAGCAGCGCCTGCACTTTGGGCCTGAGGATATGCGGGTCGAAGGGCTTGAACAGATAGTCGATGGCACCGCTGGCATAGCCTTTGAGCACAGCGTCGGACGACTGCGCATCGGCCGTGAGAAAAATGATCGGCGTCATGCTCGTACGCTGGCTCCCGCGCATCAGGCGTGCCACCTCGAAGCCATCCATACCGGGCATCCGCACGTCCAGCAACACCAGGTCGACGTCGTGAACCAGCAACAGTTCCAGGGCTTCCAGGCCGGAAGCGGCGGTGATGACGCGCCAGTCTTCACGCTGCAACACTGCACACAGGCTGACGAGGTTTTCCGGGTAGTCGTCGACCACCAGGAGAACTGAACCGTCGCCGAGGTTTGGAGCGCAATCCATGCTACGTCTCTTCCTTAAGGAACTGCACCGGTCACTTCGGGTACTCAAAACCGGACAAATAATGAGGCTTCACTCTAGCCCCGGTTATAAAAAAGCAGAAGTAACCTAGATGCCATCATTGCGCCAAAGCCTGGGAAGCCGACTAACGGTCAGGCTCTGCAGCCCCCGCCCCACGGGCAATATGGCTTTTTGGCATTCTTCTGACGCCAATAAATTGCCAACCAGTATTTAACAATTTGGTTAACACCACCTATAAAGAACCTGTGCAGCCCTCGGGCTAAAGCTTTCACCCCTCGCCATAAGGCCAACACCATGATCGACCTTTCCACCTGGAACCTGAGCATTCCGGTCGGCTCCCCGCCCACGACCATCGAAACCCCCAAGCTGCTCAGCGGCTTCAATGACCAGTATTTCCAGGCCGAAGGCAGCGATGTGCAGTTCTGGACACCCGTGACCGGCACCCGCACCGAAAACGCCATCTACCCGCGCAGCGAATTGCGCGAAACTTACGCCGACGGACGCCTGCGCAACTGGACCTACCCCGAAGCCGACAACTTCCTGCGCGCCACCTTGACGGTCCACCAAGTGCCCTCCAGCGGCAAGATCGTGATCGGCCAGATCCACGCCTACGACAGCCAGAAACCGCTGATCAAGCTGGAATACCAATTCAAGGAGAAAACCCAGACCGGCAACATCGTCGCCAAAGTACGCATGCGCCCGGACGAATCCGAGAGCCAGGTGATCACCGTCGCCTCCAACGTGCCGCTGGAGAAGAGCTTCACCTATGTGATCAACCTCAACAAAGCCGGGCTACTGAGCGTGTATGCCGCAGACCGAGAGTGGAACGAACGCATCGGCGCGGCATGGGCCGACAAGCCGCTGTATTTCAAGGCGGGGGTGTATGTGCAGGACAACAGCGGGGACAGCAAGGAAGGCGCACGGGTGACGTTTGCGAAGCTGGATATTGATCACGAGTAAAATCGTGAGTAGGCAAGTTCCGATGAATGCCAGGACCGCTCCCACGCCTTGAACCCACGCAGTCCACCTGTGGGAGGGGGCTTGCTCCCGATAGCGGTGGGTCAGTTGCCCAAGTTGTAGCTGATACACCGCAATCGGGAGCAAGCCCCCTCCCACATTTTGAGCGTGCAGCGAAAATACGACCCGATATGCTTGCCGACGGTCGTCTTTGTTAAGGCGGCTGTGTGTGGGAGGCCTTCGGGTCTGCCGGGGCTTAACTCCTCGGTCTGCGAACCCGCGTAAAGCTGCCACCCCGTCGCTTCTATCCCTGCGCCGAAACCACCACTGACTACCCCATGCTGTTGTCGACAGCGACGCCCCTCTGCTCAATCTCCACGCCTGCCTGCGCGAGCGCCTCTACGCCGCCCTCGAGCATCTCAACCTGATTGCCTGCTCCAGCCTGCCGGATTTTGCCGAGCGCGACCTGAACAATGTGGCCAATACCGCACGCATTCTGGTGCAGGACGTAAGTGATGTGTTCCGAGTCATAGAGCACCGTGGTTTCGACACAACTCACTGATCATTCCCACGAGCACGAAAAAGCCCGTATCGCTGCGGGCTTCTTTTTAAACGCTTTAGGTTTAGCTCACCTTAGTGCTCAACTCACTTTCAACCAGGTGCCTTCCGGTGGCCAGATCCACGCCTACGACAGCTAGAAACCGCTGACTTCCAATGACCGCATCTTCTGGGCCATGCCAAGTTTGGTTTTGAATCTCTAAGGACAAATAAGCAAGTGAAAAACTTAGGTTTTCAATTTCTTCGGTGACCGCACCTCTTATTTCGAAATTAATAATGCGCACGACCTTGCAAATGCATCCTCAAGAGAAATATTTATTAAGTACCCAAGAAGTGTTTTGTAATACTATAATTTTTTTGCCTATGATAATTTTTTTACACATGGAGTAACAACTGAAAAATCGGCTCCGTAATAGACATTGTAGAAAGAAACGTGCCGTATTTATCCGACGCCAGTGACGTCTGATAAACACCCACGCTACTTTAGATAAATAGTTCAACACTTGACAGAACAATATTCCCGCAAAAAAATCGAATAAACAGTCAACTTTATTAAAACAAACCTTAATTTAAAACAGTCCTTAGCAAATACATACGCTCCCGTCGCTATAGAAAAAATCGCGCTAATGCTATTCCAAAAAACGATATAAAACTGTCAAAAGTAACAGAGCCCTAAAACAAAATCGTTTGATAAAATTTTTTACGGCGACGAAAGGAGTATTCCACGAAAGCCGCACTCAACTTTCACTTGGGAAAAATATCATGGCCAACCACGAACCCGCACTTGAAGCTAGCTACAAGTTCACAACTGATAGCCTAAATCAATACTCGATAAGGATTACGTTTGCTGATTACGATACAGGAAAAATTGAAGGAACCCTGGAACATGGCGGTTTTCCTTTTATATCAGCAAGCTTCCATAGAGAACGTGCACCCTCCACGAAATCCTCTTTGACCTTTAGAGTAAATTACGACCTATGGGATAGTGGAAAAGAGGATTTAACAGAACGGACCGGAACACTAAACCTTACCGCCGACGATCGCTCCTACAACAATCTTTATGGCACATTGACAGAGGACGGAGGCACACCAATAGAAGTAACCCTTTCAAAGCGGTAGCTTTGATGTTGATAAGAGTGTAGCCAAGCATCATGAATACAACGATGAGCGCTTCGGCGCCCGTCACCCGTTTTATAATGGCTGCGTGCGGGAGTCTTCGCGTCTGCGGGGCTCGTCGTATCCTTTGTTTGCGCCCCACATACGACTATCACCTAATTCGTTTCGCAGCGAATAGTGGAGCCCTTTGCAGATACGAGGAATACTTTCCATCCCCATCCCCTAACAACTACCACCCCGCCGCTCCAGCCCCTGCACGGAAACCGCCACCGACTACCCCGTGTTGTTAGTCGACAGAGACGCCCCTCTGCCCGATCTCCACGCCGACCTGGGCGAGCGCCTCAACGCCGCCCTTGAACACTCAAACTGATGGCCTGTTCCAGCCTGTCGGATTTTATCGAGCGCGACCTGAACAACGTGGCCAATACCGCACGCATTCTGGTGCAGAACTTGAGTGATGTGTTCCGAGTGATTGAACACCGTGGTTTCGACAAACCCATTGATCATCCCGTGACGCTTTACGCCATCTCGCGCAAGGCTTGAAACCGTTAGCGATAGCGGGACGCGGAGCGTCCCAGGCGGCATTCCCACGCAGAGCGTAGGAACGATCGCTCACGAAAAAGCCCGCATTGCTGCGGGCTTCTTTTTAAACGCTTTAGGCTCAGTTGACCTTTGCGTTCAACTCACCTTTCAAATACCGCTGATACATCGCTTCCAACGAGATCGGCTTGATCTTCGAAGCATTACCGGCAGTACCAAACGCTTCATA
Source organism: Pseudomonas sp. W4I3 (assembly GCF_030816195.1). Taxonomy (GTDB): domain Bacteria; phylum Pseudomonadota; class Gammaproteobacteria; order Pseudomonadales; family Pseudomonadaceae; genus Aquipseudomonas. The sequence goes on from NZ_JAUSXS010000001.1 coordinate 181,746, forward strand.
ACGTGCAATACATACATCACGCATCGCGGTCACGGTGGCGCCGAAGAACTTGCGCGGATCGAACTCGCTCGGGTTGGTGGCCATCAGGCGACGCATCGCACCGGTGGAGGCCAGGCGCAGGTCGGTGTCGATGTTGACCTTGCGCACGCCGTGCTTGATGCCTTCGACGATTTCTTCAACCGGTACGCCGTAGGTTTCTTTGATGTCGCCGCCGTACTGGTTGATGATCGCCAGCCATTCCTGCGGTACCGAGGAAGAACCGTGCATCACCAGGTGGGTATTGGGGATGCGTTTGTGGATTTCCTTGATGCGGTCGATGGCCAGCACGTCACCGGTCGGTGGCTTGGTGAACTTGTAGGCGCCGTGGCTGGTGCCGATGGCGATGGCCAGGGCGTCCACTTGGGTCTTCTTGACGAAGTCGGCGGCTTCTTCCGGGTCGGTCAGCATCTGGCTGTGATCCAGAACGCCTTCGGCGCCGATGCCGTCTTCTTCGCCAGCCATGCCGGTTTCCAGGGAGCCCAGGCAGCCCAGTTCGCCTTCAACCGACACGCCGCAGGCGTGGGCCATGGCTACGGTTTGCTGGGTAACACGTACGTTGTATTCGTAGTCAGTCGGGGTCTTGCCGTCTTCGCCGAGGGAGCCGTCCATCATTACCGAGCTGAAGCCCAGCTGAATGGAGCGCTGGCACACGTCAGGGCTGGTGCCGTGGTCCTGGTGCATGCACACCGGGATGTGCGGGAATTCTTCGATGGCCGCGAGGATCAGGTGACGCAGGAACGGCGCGCCGGCGTATTTGCGGGCACCGGCCGACGCCTGGACGATCACTGGGGAGTCGGTCTTGTCAGCGGCTTCCATGATGGCGCGCATCTGCTCAAGGTTGTTGACGTTAAAGGCTGGGACGCCGTAGCCGAACTCGGCTGCGTGGTCCAGCATTTGACGCATGCTGATAAGTGCCATTGTGTTGTCTCTCCCGGTCGAGGGTCGTTAATCGTGCAAGCCTGCCGTAGCGGCGGCTGCTATTCAAGTTATTGCAGATCAAGGGGTTGAGCCTTGTGCTGCTGAATCGTTATTGCTGATGTAGGCGACTCAAATTCCAAGTTGAAACCGAATCAATGTGGGAGGGGACTTGCCCCCGATAGCAGTCATCCTGACACCTATGTGCCGGCTGACCCACTGCAATCGGGGGCAAGCCCCCTCCCACATTTGGATCTCATCTCATGACAGATCTCAGTTGGCCTTACAGCCACGCCCGATCAAATCATCCGTGGCCGTCCAGTAAATCAGGCCTTCCTCGCCTTTTGTGTGAAACGCCAATTGGTCGTTGGCATACAGCACACCCGAAGCGGCAACGTCCTGTTTAAGGCGATAAACCTGGTCCGAGCCGCCAAGGCGCACATCCACTTCAGTGCGGGCCGCATTGGCAAAGCGCCAGTTGACCTCGGCCTTGCTGTCGCAGGTCCAGGTGGTCCATTTACCTTCCGGCTCTGCCTTGTCGAACATGTTCATGCTGCTGCAACCGGCCAACAAGGCCAGTGCTGCCAGGGCGATAACGCCTTTCATTGCCAATCCTCGCAGGGCGACCTCGGGCCGCCGTTGCTGTGGGTTAGTGGATCAGACCCGTCAAGGGCAACCCTGTTCCTGACCGTTGGGCGCGGAGTCGTATTTCTCCAGCCGTTCGTTGCCAATGCGCTTGTTGATCACGGGCATGGTCTCGGCTTGCCAGTCAGCCTGGTAGCAGCTTTTTTTCAGCGGCGCCGAAGCTTTATCCGCCTCGGGCGCCGCTTTCGGCGTGCTGCCGCAGCCGGCCAGCAGGCCCACTGCAATCACCAGTGCCAACGACTTGATCATGGGATGCTCCTTTTTCCTGATCACGCGCGCCTTAACCTTTGGCTCGGGTTTCCAGCACTTCCACGGCCGGCAGTACCTTGCCCTCGACGAATTCGAGGAACGCACCGCCACCGGTAGAAATGTAGGAGATCTGGTCAGCAACGCCATATTTATCGATAGCCGCCAGGGTGTCGCCGCCGCCGGCGATGGAGAACGCCGAGCTTTCGGCGATGGCTTTGGCCAGCACTTTTGTACCGTTGCCGAACTGGTCGAACTCGAATACGCCGACCGGACCGTTCCACAGGATGGTCTGCGAAGCTTTCAGCAGCTCAGCGAAGTTGGCCGCGGTTTGCGGGCCGATATCCAGAATCATGTCGTCGGCGGCCACGTCAGCGATGAGCTTGACGGTGGCTGCGGCGCTTTCCGCGAATTCCTTGGCAACGACCACGTCCACCGGCAAGGGCACGCTGACTTTGGCGGCGATGGCGCGGGCGGTGTCGAGCAGGTCCGGCTCGTACAGGGACTTGCCCACCGGGTGGCCGGCTGCAGCCAGGAAGGTGTTGGCAATGCCGCCGCCAACGATCAACTGGTTGCAAATCTGGCTCAGGCTGTTGAGTACGTCCAGCTTGGTGGAAACCTTGGAACCGGCCACGATGGCCGCCATCGGTTGTGCCGGAGCGCCCAGGGCCTTGCCCAGTGCATCCAGCTCAGCCGCCAGCAGCGGACCGGCAGCGGCAACCTTGGCGAACTTGGCCACGCCATGGGTCGAGGCTTCGGCGCGGTGGGCGGTGCCAAAGGCGTCCATGACGAACACGTCGCACAGCGCAGCGTATTGCTGGGCCAGTTCGTCGCTGTTCTTCTTCTCGCCCTTGTTGAAGCGCACGTTTTCGAACAGCACGATGTCGCCGGCTTTCACCTCGACGCCGCCCAGGTAGTCAGCCACCAACGGCACTTCGCGGCCCAAGGCCTTGCTCAGGTATTCGGCCACCGGCTTGAGGCTGTTTTCAGCGGAGAACTCGCCTTCGGTCGGGCGACCCAGGTGGGAGCAGACCATCACGGCCGCGCCTTTTTCCAGGGCCAGCTTGATGGTCGGCAGCGAGGCCAGGATTCGCGCATCGCTGGTGACAACACCGTCCTTGACTGGGACGTTGAGGTCTTCGCGAATCAGTACGCGCTTACCTTGCAGATCGAGGTCGGACATCTTCAACACGGTCATGGGTCGCAGTTCCTGAATTACTGTTGAGGTTGTTTTGAAGCCACTTGCAGATAGTGTTCTGCAACGTCGAGCATTCGGTTGGCAAAGCCCCATTCGTTGTCGAACCAGGCCAGGATGTTCACCAGCCTCGGGCCGGAAACGCGGGTCTGGCTGGCATCGACAATTGCCGAATGCGGGTCATGGTTGAAATCGCAACTGGCGTGGGGCAATTCGGTGTAGGCCAGCAAGCCTTTGAGCGGGCCGCTGGTGGCAGCGTCGCGCAGGATCCGGTTGACCTCCACGGCATCGGTGTCGCTCACGGTTTGCATGGTGATGTCCAGACAGGACACGTTCACCGTCGGCACCCGTACCGCTTTGGCCTGGATTCGCCCGGCAAGTTCCGGCAGCAGGCGTTCGATGCCCCGCGCCAGACCGGTGGACACCGGAATTACTGACTGGAACGCCGAGCGCGTGCGGCGCAGGTCTTCGTGATGATAGGCGTCGATCACCGGCTGGTCGTTCATGGCCGAGTGAATCGTGGTGATCGATACGTAGTCCAGGCCGATTGCCTGATCCAGCAGGCGCAACAGCGGCACGCTGCAGTTGGTGGTGCAGGAGGCATTGGACACCAGCAGCTCGTCGCCGGTCAGGCAATCCTGATTGATGCCATAGACGATGGTGGCGTCGACATCCGCCTCGCTGGCCATCGGCTGGGAAAACAGCACACGCGGCGCGCCGGCGTCGAGAAAACGCAGGCCATCGGCACGGGTGTTATAGACACCGGAACATTCCAGCACCAGGTCGACGCCCAGTGCTTTCCAGTCGATGCCTTCTGGGGTGGCACTGCGCAAGACTTGCACGCAGTTGCCTTTAATATGCAGACAATCGCCTTCGACCCGCACTTCGCCGGGGAAACGGCCGTGGGTGGAGTCAAAACGTGTCAGGTACTCGATGCTGGCCATGTCCGCCAGATCGTTGATCGCAACAATTTCAAACCCGGCCGCCGCCCCTCGCTCGAACAGGGCACGCAAGACGCAACGACCAATGCGGCCGTAGCCGTTGAGTGCAACTTTGTAGCGACGCGGTTGGGGCATGGGGTTCTCGCAGTAGGGGCGACACAAACCACTGTAGGAGCGAGCTTGCTCGCGAAGAACTTGAGAGCGCCGCGTTAAACCAGAAACGCTGCGTTATCGTTAACGATCTTCGCGAGCAAGCTCGCTCCTACAGTAGAGGCGGTGGTCAGTGGGCCACCGCGTTAACGCCTTAGTCTTCCAGCAGCTCTTCAGCCTGGCCCAGGATGTTTTCCAGGGTGAAACCGAACTCTTCGAACAAGGCTGGCGCCGGCGCCGACTCACCGTAGGTGGTCATGCCGATCACGCGGCCTTCCAGGCCTACGTACTTGTACCAGTAGTCGGCGTGGGCCGCTTCGATGGCGATACGCGCGCTGACCTGCAACGGCAATACCGATTGCTTGTAACCGGCGTCCTGGGCTTCGAACACGCTGGTGCACGGCATGGACACAACGCGCACGTTGCGGCCTTGCTCGGTCAGCTTGTCGTAGGCCTGAACGGTCAGGCCCACTTCGGAACCGGTGGAGATCAGGATCAGCTCCGGCTCGCCGATGCAGTCCTTGAGCACGTAGCCGCCACGGCTGATGTCGGCGATCTGCGCGTCGGTACGCACCTGGTGCTGCAGGTTCTGACGCGAGAAGATCAGCGCCGAAGGGCCGTCCTTGCGCTCGATAGCGTGCTTCCAGGCCACGGCGGATTCCACCGCGTCGGCAGGGCGCCAGCAATCCAGGTTCGGCGTGGTACGCAGGCTGGTCAGTTGCTCGACCGGCTGGTGCGTCGGGCCGTCTTCGCCCAGGCCGATGGAGTCGTGGGTGTAGACATGGATCACGCGCTTCTTCATCAGCGCCGCCATACGTACCGCGTTACGTGCATATTCCATGAACATCAGGAAGGTCGCGCCGTAAGGCACCAGGCCGCCGTGCAGGGACACGCCGTTCATGATGGCGCTCATGCCGAACTCGCGCACGCCGTAGTACATGTAGTTGCCGCTGGCGTCTTCCGCCGACACGCCTTTGCAGCCTTTCCACAGGGTCAGGTTGGAACCGGCCAGGTCAGCCGAACCGCCAAGGAACTCAGGCAGCAATGGGCCGAAGGCGTTCAGGGTGTTCTGGCTGGCTTTGCGGCTGGCGATGGTCTCGCCCTTGGCCGCGACTTCGGCGATATAGGCCGAGGCTTTTTCCGAGAAATCGGCAGGCAGGTCACCGGCCAGACGACGCACCAGCTCGTTGGCCAGCTCAGGGAATTCGGCGGAATAGGCAGCGAAGCGCTGGTCCCACTCGGACTCGGCAGCCAGGCCTTTTTCCTTGGCGTCCCACTCGGCGTAGATGTCAGCCGGGATTTCGAACGGGCCGTGGTTCCACTTCAGCGCTTCGCGGGTCAGGGCGATTTCCGCATCACCCAGTGGGGCGCCGTGGCAGTCTTCCTTGCCTTGCTTGTTCGGCGAGCCGAAGCCGATGGTGGTCTTGCAGCAGATCAGGGTCGGCTGTGCGCTCTTGCGCGCGGTGTCGATGGCGATCTTGATCTCTTCCGGATCGTGGCCGTCGACGTTGCGGATCACCTGCCAGTTGTAGGCTTCGAAACGCTTGGGGGTGTCATCGGTGAACCAGCCTTCGACTTCGCCGTCGATGGAGATGCCGTTGTCATCGTAGAAGGCAATCAGCTTGCCCAGGCCCAGGGTGCCGGCCAGGGAGGCGACTTCGTGGGAAATGCCTTCCATCATGCAGCCATCGCCCAGGAAGACGTAGGTGTGGTGGTCGACGATGTCGTGGCCAGGGCGGTTGAACTGCGCGCCCAGGACTTTTTCAGCCAGCGCGAAGCCAACGGCGTTGGCCAGGCCTTGGCCCAGGGGACCGGTGGTGGTCTCGACGCCTGGGGTGTAGCCGAATTCCGGGTGGCCCGGGGTGCGGCTGTGCAACTGGCGGAAGCTCTTGAGGTCATCGATGGTGACGTCGTAGCCAGACAGGTGCAGCAGCGAATAGATCAGCATCGAGCCGTGGCCGTTGGACAGCACGAAGCGGTCACGGTCGGCGAACGACGGGTTGCTCGGGTTGTGCTTCAGGTAATCACGCCAAAGTACCTCGGCGATATCCGCCATGCCCATCGGGGCACCGGGATGGCCGCTGTTGGCTTTTTGCACGGCATCCATGCTGAGGGCACGAATGGCGTTGGCACGCTCACGACGGCTGGGCATCGCTGATCTCCTGGGGGCTTGAATAAAGAAACGGAAAAAAGGACCGGCATTTTCCCTCAGCCACCGCCTGCGGGCAATGACAGATAGTCACTTGAGCGGTTTTTCCTGTGGTTTGCGCGCCAATCCTTTGCAGAATGCCCACGCGGGTTCGTCTAAAGGTTATAGCGGCTGCTTATAACTGCCACTTATCGATCAATATCAAAACTTTTTGATATTGGCCTTGCGGCGATTCCCACCCGTCACTAGACTGCTGGCCTTATGAACCTACCCGTGCCCTCACTGCGTCCTGACGACGGCGATGAACTGGCAGCCCTTTGCAAGGCTGCGGGTGACCCGTTGCGTCTGAACGTATTGCGCGCACTGGCCAATGACTCTTTTGGTGTGCTGGAACTGGCGCAGATCTTCGCCATCGGCCAGTCCGGCATGAGCCATCACTTGAAGGTACTGGCCCAGGCCGACCTGGTGGCGACGCGCCGCGAAGGCAATGCGATTTTTTACCGTCGCGCCCTGCCCCACACCGAATTGCTTGGCGGCAAATTGCACGCCGCCCTGCTCGAAGAAGTGGACAACCTGGACTTGCCGAGCGACGTACAGTCGCGCGTCAGCCAGGTGCACGGGCAACGCGCCGCCGCCAGCCAGGATTTCTTCGCGCGGGTTGCCGAGAAATTTCGTGCCCAGCAAGACCTGATCGCCAGCCTGCCCCAGTACCGCGAAAGCGTGCTGGCACTGCTGGACAAGCTGAGCTTCAGTCAGGGGGCCACGGCCCTGGAAGTCGGCCCTGGCGACGGCGGTTTCCTGCCGGACCTGGCGCGACGCTTTGGCCAGGTCACCGCGCTGGACAACAGCCCTGCGATGCTTGAACTGGCGCGCCAGCTGTGCGAGCGCGAAGCGTTGGGCAACGTCCACCTGCAACTGGCCGACGCCCTGAGTGACACCAGCCTGCAGGCCGATTGCGTGGTGCTGAACATGGTCTTGCACCATTTTGCCGCTCCCGCCGACGCGCTCAAGCAAATGGCCGGGTTGCTGCATCCCGGCGGTAGCCTGCTGGTGACGGATTTATGCAGCCACAACCAGAATTGGGCCAAGGAGGCCTGCGGTGATCTCTGGTTGGGTTTTGAACAGGACGATTTGGCCCGTTGGGCCACCGCTGCGGGACTCGTTCCCGGGGAAAGCCTCTATGTAGGTTTACGTAATGGTTTCCAGATCCAGGTCCGCCATTTTCAGCGGCCGGCTGGCGACACTCACCATCGGTAAATATCAGGAAAACATCGAGATGAGCGAATACTCCCTTTTCACCTCCGAGTCCGTGTCTGAAGGGCATCCGGACAAAATCGCCGACCAGATTTCTGACGCGGTGCTGGACGCCATCATTGCTGAAGACAAGTTCGCCCGTGTGGCGTGCGAGACTCTGGTGAAAACGGGCGTGGCGATCATCGCCGGCGAAGTCACCACCACTGCCTGGGTCGACCTGGAGCAGATCGTACGTGACGTGATCACCGACATCGGCTACACCAGCTCCGACGTCGGCTTCGACGGCGCGACCTGCGGCGTGATGAACATCATCGGCAAGCAGTCCCCCGACATCAACCAGGGCGTCGACCGCGCCAAGCCTGAAGATCAAGGCGCTGGCGACCAGGGCCTGATGTTCGGCTACGCCAGCAACGAAACCGACGTGCTGATGCCAGCGCCGATCACCTTCTCTCACCAGCTGGTGCAGCGTCAGGCCGAAGCGCGTAAATCCGGGCTGCTGCCATGGCTGCGCCCGGACGCCAAGTCCCAGGTCACCTGCCGCTACGAAGGCGGCAAAGTGGTGGGTATCGACGCCGTTGTTCTGTCTACCCAGCACAACCCGGACGTCTCCAACAAAGACCTGCGCGAAGGCGTGATGGAGCTGATCGTCAAGCACGTGCTGCCTGCCGAACTGCTGAGCAAGGACACCCAGTTCCACATCAACCCGACTGGCCAGTTCATCATCGGCGGCCCGGTGGGCGACTGCGGCCTGACCGGCCGCAAGATCATCGTCGACAGCTACGGCGGCATGGCCCGGCACGGCGGTGGTGCGTTCTCCGGCAAGGACCCATCCAAGGTCGACCGTTCCGCCGCCTATGCCGGCCGTTACGTGGCCAAGAACATCGTCGCCGCCGGCCTGGCCGAGCGTTGCGAGATCCAGGTTTCCTACGCCATCGGCGTGGCCCAGCCTACTTCGATCTCGCTGAACACCTTCGGCACCGGCAAGATCAGCGATGACAAGATCGTCAAGCTGGTGCGTGAGATCTTCGACCTGCGCCCTTACGCGATCACCACCATGCTCGACCTGCTGCACCCGATGTACCAGGAAACCGCAGCCTACGGCCACTTCGGTCGTACCCCTGCGCAGAAGACTGTCGGCGACGACACCTTCACCACCTTCACCTGGGAAAAAACCGACCGCGCCGACGACCTGCGTATCGCTGCCGGTCTGTAATCGCTCGTGGCTTGAGAAGCCCCGCCGGGTTCGCTCGGCGGGGCTTTTTTACGCGTTGAATTCAAGCCAACAAAAGCTGCAACAAAATCGCTGAAACTCAAGCCGGAATCGACGCGCGCCAACAAAAACAGCAGCCCCAGGCTGAAAATCACGACGCGGTGAAAGCGTTGGGCAGTCAGTTCAAGCAAGCAGAAACACCTGGTAAAAAGCCCCGCTGAGTCGGGGCTGTTTTGTGGCGGTGCGGATCACTTAGGCTGAGCGCCCTTTCCGAGCAAGGACGCTCACGATGCGCTTGTTAATGGTTCTTCTGGTCGGCTTTCTCCCGTGCTGGGCCTGGGCCGAGGACTGCCCCGGTGATGCCCGATCGCAAATCGACACCTTGGCCAGGCAGGTCAGCCAGTGGGATGACACCTACCACCGACAGGGCCAATCCCCCGTCAGCGATGAACTTTACGACCAGGCCCACCGACGCCTGGCCCAGTGGCGCAAATGTGCGCGCCAACCCACACCCAAACCTGAAAACCCGCTGGCAAGCTCACGCGGCGCGCTTCGCCATCCGGTTTCGCATACCGGCCTGGAGAAGCTGCTGGATGCGTCCGAAGTAGGAGACTGGCTCAGCACCCGACAGGATGTCTGGATTCAGCCCAAGGTCGACGGGGTAGCCGTGACCCTGGTGTATCGTCGAGGCCAGTTGCACCAAGTCATCAGCCGTGGCGATGGTCTGCTCGGTCACGACTGGTCAGTTTCCGCGCGCAAGATTGCCGGTATCGTTCAGCAACTTCCGGAGCCCGTCGATGCGGTGCTGCAAGGCGAGCTCTACTGGCGGCTCGACGACCACGTACAGTCTGAAAACGGCGGGCTCAACGCACGCAGTAAAGTGGCCGGCTTGATGAACCGGCGGCAACTGAGCGATATCGAGGCCGGTGGCATCGGGCTGTTCGTCTGGGCGTGGCCCGAAGGCCCGGCGAGCTTCACCGAGCGCCTGGCCATCCTGGCGCGATGGGGTTTCATCGACAGCCAGCGCTATAGCCAGGCCGTCGGCAGCCTCAGCGAGGCCACGCATTGGCGAGCCCATTGGTACAGCCATCCGCTGCCATTCGCCAGCGATGGCGTGGTGCTTCACCAGGCTGCGCGCGCCCCCGCCAAACGCTGGCAAGCCAACGCACCTTACTGGGCGGTGGCCTGGAAATATCCGGCGACCAAAGCGCTGGCGCTGGTGCGCAAAGTGCAGTTCAGGATCGGGCGCACCGGGCGCATCACGCCGATTCTCGAACTGGACCCCGTCCGCCTGGATGACCGGCAAATCAGCCGTGTCAGCGCCGGCTCGCTGAAAAACTGGCAGCGCCTGGACATCCGTCCCGGCGATCAAGTGTCCATCAGCCTTGCCGGCCAGGTCATTCCTCGGCTCGACGAGGTGATCCTGCGCAACGAGACCCGCGTGGAGGTGGCCGTACCCGATTCCCGAGACTTTCACGCCTTGAGCTGTTGGCAACTGGACCCTGGCTGCGAGGAGCAATTGCTCTCGCGCCTTACCTGGCTGAGCAGCAACCAGGGCCTGGCCTTGCCACATATGGGCCGAGAAACCTGGAACGTATTGATCCAGGCCGGTCTAATCGCAGGCTTTCTCGATTGGTTAACCCTGGATGCGGCAGAGCTTGCTAACATTGATGGTTTCGGCGAACGCACCCGCGCGCGCGTGCTCGACAGTATTCAAAGCGCCCGGAAGCGCCCCTTTGCACAATGGCTGAAAGCATTGGGCGTGCCGCCCGCGGCGCGCAACAACCTGGAGGGCGACTGGCATACGCAGGTCGCCAAAGACACCCAAGCCTGGCTGGCCTCAGACGGTATCGGCCCGGGTCGTGCAGCGCAATTGAGCGCCTTTTTCCGCGACCCGCAGGTACAGGCCTTGGCTGAAACATTACGTGGCGCCGGCATAGACGGTTTTTGAACCCGGCCCCACCCTCTGATTGCTACTCTGGAGCCCGTATATGAAATTGCTTGCCCCTCTTGCCTTACTGACTTTCGCAAGCTTCATGGCCACGCCGCTGCTGGCCGCCGACGAAACATCACCACTGACAGGCTGCGCTGCCAAGCGTCAAGCCATCAGCACCCAGATCGAACAGGCCAAGGCCCATGGCAACAGCGCCCAACAAGCCGGCCTGGAAAAAGCCCTGAGCGAAGTCACCGCCAACTGCACTGACGCATCGCTGAAGAAAGAGCGCGAAAACAAGGTGCTGGACGCCAAGCACGAAGTCAGCCGCCGTCAGGCCGACCTCGACAAAGCCATGAAAAAAGGCGATGCGGACAAGATCAACAAGCGCAAGGACAAGCTCGCCGAATCGCGCAAGGAGTTGCAGGATGCGGTGGAAGAACTCGACCAGTAAAACCGGTCAGTGGTCCCGGAACTGCTTATGGCAAGCGCTGCAGGCATCTTCGACTTTCTGCATCGCAGGTTGAAGGTTGCTGGCCTTATAGGGCTGGGCCTGGCTGGCGATCACCAGTTCACCGGTGGCCGCCTCGAGGTCGCGGGCCATTTGCAGAAATTGCGCCTGCTTTTGCCACACCTCGTCCCGGGCACTGGTGTGGTCCTCTTCACGCACGCTCGGGAAGTGCTGCCAGGGTTGATGGGACAACGCGTCAAGCTTGACCGCGCCGTCGGCGAACCGGGCACCGTCGAAGGGGACGCGCCCGCGCAACATGCCGCCCAGGCCTTCACTGGTCTGGAGCATTTGCTTGAAGATCGCCTTACGCTGGCCCAAGGGGGAGTTGGGGTCGACACCGCCGCAGGCAGACAAGGCCAGGCAGGCCAGCATTACAACTGTCATATGTTTAAAAGTCATGGTGGCTCAGGGTCACGGAAAACGGTGGCCAGTATCCCCGCCTCGTCCGCAAAGACCAATAGCCCTATTAATAATAAGGGTTGCCCGAGCGCGTTTAGGCACGGGCGATCGCTTCAGGAATTACGTGCATGAATGTCAATTGGAAACCCTGGAGCCGCCTGGCGTGGGCTCTGCCGATGATCGCGCTGCTGGCCGGTTGCGACCTGGGCAAAGACGCTGGCAAAGAGACTGCCAAAGAAGAACCCGCCAAACCCCATGCCGTCGCCACCTACGTGAGCGCTCCATGGGAAGCGTTGCCAGCCGTTTCCGACAGCGACTTGCTGGCGGGTTTCGAATCCTGGCGCAGTGCCTGTCAGCGCCTCAAAGCCGATCCGATCTGGGGTGCGACCTGCGCTGCGGCAGCCAGCGTACCGGGCGATGCCTTGGCGGTGCGCGGGTTCCTTAAGGAGCGCCTGGATGTCTTCGGCCTGCGTTCAGCCGACAACACACCGAACGGCCTGATCACCGGCTACTACGAGCCGGTCTACCCTGGCAGCCTGACCGAAACCGCCACCGCCCATGTGCCGGTGTACGGCGTGCCGGATGATCTGATTATCGTCAACCTGGAAGCCATCTATCCGGAGCTCAAGGGCAAGCGCCTGCGCGGCCGCCTGGAGGGCCGCGTACTCAAGCCGTATGACGATGCCAGCACCATCAACGGCCAGGGCTCTACCGCCAAGCCGATCGCCTGGCTGACCGATCCAATGGACCTGCAGTTCCTGCAGATACAGGGCTCCGGGCGCATTCAACTGGCTGGTGGGCGTCAACTGCGCGTGGGTTATGGCGACCAGAACGGCTATCCCTACCGCCCTATCGGCCGCTGGCTGGTCGAGCAAGGCGAGCTGAAAAAAGAAGAGGTGAGCATGGGTGCCATCAGCGCCTGGGCCAAGGCACATCCGCAGCGCATTCCGGAACTGCTGGCGAGCAACCCCAGCTATGTGTTCTTCAGCGCCCGCCCCGACAGTAATGAAGGGCCGCGCGGCTCGCTGAACGTGCCGTTGACGGCGGGTTACAGCGTGGCGGTGGACCGCAAGGTGATTCCGCTGGGGAGTTTGTTGTGGCTGTCGACCACCAAGCCTGACGGCTCAGCGATCACAAGACCCGTCGCAGCCCAGGACACCGGGGGCGCAATCACCGGCGAAGTGCGCGCAGACTTGTTCTGGGGCACGGGCACCGCAGCGGGCGAGTTGGCGGGGAACATGAAGCAACAGGGGCAGATCTGGATGTTGTGGCCCAAGGGTACGGCGCTGCCGCAAGTGCCGGATGCACCCAGCGGAACCTGACAGACACTGAAGATCACATGTGGGAGGGGGGCTTGCCCCCTCCCACAGAGGTCTGCGTCAGGTTTCAGATCGAGACGAAGAAGAAGCTCGCAATCAGCGCCATCCCCACGGCCCAAACCAGCGAACGCAGCAGCGCCCAGTCCGCCAGGTAGCAAATGATGTACAGCAGGCGGCTGGTGATGAACAACACCGCCAGGACATTGATCGTCACCAACTCGGCCGTGCCGGCCAGGTGGGCGATGATCACCGCTGCCGCAAAGGCCGGGGTGACTTCAAAGCTGTTGAGTTGCGCATTGTGGGCGCGCTTGGCAACGCCCTCGACCGTTTCCAGGAACGCGCGCGGGTCATGGTTATTTCGCGGCCCGAACTTGCCTCCGCTGAACTTGGCCACACCGGTACACAGGTACGGCAGAAAAATTGCGATCAACACACACCAGAAAGCTACGGTCATCAGTCATTCCCTTTTAAGTTTTATCAAGGCAGTCAGAGCCTCACTACCCAAGTGCCGATCGGCGCGAACTCTCAAGCTATGAGCCGTCTTCGGCTGAAAGGTTCTTTCGCACAAGGGCACCTGTTTATACTAAACAATGTCTCGACGCACGCTGTGCGCCTACATTTCCCCGCCCCAAGGACCCCGGATGCTTGAGCTTGTCGCCGCCTTTATTTGCCTCACCACCCTACTCACTTATGTCAATTTCCGTTTTATCGGCCTGCCGCCCACCATCGGCGTAATGGTCACTGCGCTGTTGTTTTCGCTGATCCTGCAAGGCCTCAGTTTTATCGGCTACCCTGGTCTGGAAGAGCGCATCCAGCAGTTGATCGGCCAGATCGATTTCGGCGATTTGCTGATGAACTGGATGCTCTCGTTCCTGCTGTTCGCCGGCGCGTTGCACGTCAACTTGAGCGACCTGCGCAGCTACCGCTGGCCGATCGGCCTGCTGGCGACCTTTGGCGTATTGATCGCGACCGTGGTGATCGGCAGCCTGGCGTACTACATCTTCGCCCTGTTCGGCTGGCACGTGAGCTTCCTGTATTGCCTGCTGTTCGGCGCGCTGATCTCGCCGACCGACCCGATTGCGGTGCTTGGCGTGCTGCGTACCGCCAATGCCTCAAAACCGCTGAAAACCACCATCGTCGGTGAATCGCTGTTCAACGACGGCACGGCGGTAGTGGTATTTACCGTCCTGCTCGGCATCGCGCAGTTGGGTGAAACACCGACGGTGGGCGCCACGGCCATGCTGTTCGCCCATGAGGCGATTGGCGGCGTGGTGTTCGGTGGGCTGATCGGTTACCTCGTGTACCTGATGATCAAGAGCATCGAGCAATACCAGATCGAGGTCATGCTGACGCTGGCGCTGGTGATCGGCGGCTCGGCGATGGCGACCGAACTGCATGTCTCGGCACCGATCGCGATGGTGGTGGCCGGGCTGATCATCGGCAACCTGGGCCGCAAGCTGGCGATGAACGACATGACTCGGCGCTATCTGGACGGTTTCTGGGAGTTGCTCGACGACATGCTCAACGCCCTGCTGTTTGCGCTGATCGGCATGGAACTGCTGCTGTTGCCGTTCAACTGGCTGCACGTACTGGCAGCCAGCTTGCTCGCCGTGGCAATCCTGCTGTCGCGCCTGCTGACCGTGGCCCCGGCGATCCTGCTGCTGCGGCGCTGGCGCACGGTACCCCGTGGCACCATCCGCATCCTGACCTGGGGCGGTTTGCGCGGCGGCGTCTCAGTCGCGCTGGCGCTGGCGTTGCCCCTGGGCCCGGAACGCGATCTGCTGCTGAGCATCACCTATATCGTGGTGCTCTCGTCGATCCTGCTCCAGGGCTTGAGCATCGGCAGGTTGGTCAAGCGCGTGACCCAGGGCGAAACCGAGACCACGCCCGCGACTCACTGATTCTTTTCAACTTGCTGCGGATGCCTCGGGTCCGCAGCCTTCTTGCCCGGCAAGCTGCCCTCGCTGCGAATCTGCGCATGGCTGATCAACGCAAAGATGAAACTGCCACCGATGATATTGCCAGCCAGGGTCGGGCCGGCAAACACCAACCAGAAGTCATGCCAGGACAGTTCGCCAGCAAACACCAGGTATGACACTTCCGCCGAGCCCACCACGATGTGAGTGAAGTCGCCCAGGGCCATGAGGTAGGTGATCAGGATGATGATCCACATCTTGGCGCTTTCCATCGACGGGATCATCCATACCATGGTGGCGATCATCCAGCCGGAGACGATGCCCTTGGCAAACATCTGGCCGGCGTCGTTTTCCATGATCTTGCGCCCGATGTCGAGGAAGGCCATGTCGGTCTTGGTGTCGAAAATCGGCAGGTGCAGCATGACGTAGGCCACCAATAACGTGCCACACAGGTTGCCGACGAGCACTACCGTCCAGAGCCGCAACAGGCGCCCGGCATTGGCCAGGGTCGGTTTGCTCATCACCGGCAACACGGCGGTCAGGGTGTTTTCCGTAAACAGTTGCTGCCGCGCCAGGATCACCGCCAGGAAACCCGCGCAGTAGCCAAAGCTGGCGATGACCTTGAACGCTTCGCCGTCCGGCAAGCGCGAGTTGAGCAATCCCATGGCCATCAGCGACAAGCCCATGGTCAACCCGGCAGCCAGGGCCGACCACCACAGCGCCGCGACACTGCGCTCCAGCTCCTGGTCGCCCTGGGTTCGGATAATTTCATGCAGCACCGCCGCGCGGGGCGGCTGGTTCTTGTCTACGTCCTTCTGCTCTTCGTGCGACAGGTTGGGGGTTTTGCCTGCTTCTTCGGTGGCCATGATGATCCGGAGTCCAAGGGGGGCGTGTAGCTACGACACGCCGCCACAGTGGCTGTTCAGTGGCCAGGCAACTAAACATGCATCTTCCAGGCCTTGGCCATCTCCACCGTGGTTGACCTGCCCGGCTCGTCCCAGGGTTTGTTACGCGCCCTGTAGTGATCGCGCAGTGTGTCGAGCACCTGGTTGAACCGGGTGGGGGTGGTCGCCCAGGCCAGGTCCTGAGCCGCACGGTGCAACAGCTCAACGTTAGCACTGGGTTGGCCTGGCCGAAACAACGAGGGGTAGATCACTTCCCGTGTGAAGTTTTCCGCCCTCATCGCAACATCACGCACGTTCATTTCGCCAACCGCTGCGTCGATGACTCTGGACATCGGCGCTGCACCGCCGGCGATCTGCCTGGCCGCCGCCTGCAGCAACTGCTGAAAGTTGCGCTGGCCTGCTTCATTGAGGCGTCTGCCCAACCAGTCGACCTGCTCAGGCTGTTGTGCAAGGGCATCCAGATTGCGCAGTGCGGCTGAAATGGTCGGCGTGAACGCCAGCGTGTCCTGCGCCTGATTCACCTCGGTGATCGCGTCATTCAGGGCTTGCAACGCCTGCTGTGCGCTGCTTCTGAAGGCCAGCACCACGGCGGCGGCGGGGTCTGTTTGCAGCGCCGACTCTACGCTGGCGAGCAGTTGGTCACCCATGGCCAGCACGGCCTCATGCAGTGATTGAAATGAGTGGTGCTCAAGTGCCAAGGAGCGCCGCTCCAGGTGCGTTTCCACTGCTTGACGCGCCCTGGCCTGCACGTGTTGCTTTTGCTCATCCTGCATCGTGAAGTTGACGGTCCCGCTGAGCAGCCCACGAAAATCACCTTTTTCGGTATTGAGCGGCAATGTGACGATTTGATCAGCAAAGGCTTCGAGCCTTTTATCCTGAAACGCTTCTGCGGCCGAATGCGCAACGCCAGTGATGCGGTCAGCCAGGCTGCTGAGAAAGCGGCCACTTCGCACCGGTGTATCAGCGGCGCCGGACTCAAGCTTGACGATCAACGCCTCAGGCTTGTTCAAGGGGCTCTCGGGAAATGACCTCTGCACCACGGCCGGCGCCGGGGTATTGAGCAATAAGCCACCGTCCTTGAACGCGGTGGTTTCAGCCGACACCTGGAAACCATGACCTTGCTCCACCGGGCTTTTAAACACCACCGGCAATGCACCCGAGATATGCGCCGCCCGCGCGATGTCCATTTGCGGAGTCAAGCTGGCATTGAACACCACCAACTGCGGACGGCGAGCAAACAGACCGGTGCCGGTGACGGTCAATTGCTTGATCGCGGGAATATACCGGTGCAACACCTCAAGATCGCCGAACGTCGGTGCGCCGCCGGCACTCAGTTTGTCGGCAATGTTCATGACCTCCACGGTCCGTGTTTCTCGGGGGCTGTGTGCGATATGCGCAAGAATCGACCGGCGCGACTCGTTGCGGATCAGGTCCTCAAGGGGAACGGCCTCAGTTTGCAGGCGCGGCAGCAAGGTCATTAACAGCTGAGAAACATTGCCGATGGAGCCGGGGAGATGGCCGATGAGCTTGCCAAGTGTCGTACTGGCGTCCTGCATCCAAGCTGTCACCGCATCCCTGCTGTTGAGCAGGCTAGGCAGATCAATGCCGTCCGACAACTTGTCGAATGCTGCCGCCCCCATGCCACTGGCAATCAGCACCGCCGAAATCGCCCCCGCGGATGAGCCACACGCCAACTGGATGCCTTGCAGCTTTCCGGCGTCTTCAAGGGCCTGCACCACCCCTGAGAAAGCGATGCCTTTGGCCCCTCCGCCGCTGAGCACCAGGCTCGTGGCGGGCGGCGCCGATAGAATCACCTCCACTCGCCCCAGGTCATCGCGCAAAAGCGTCACGTTGCGCTCGCCCACCCCCTCCACCAGGGGCGTCTTCGCGCTGGCCGCGTGCAAAGACAGAACTTCGTTATTCAATGGGTGCTGAATCTGGGCGATCGCGTTAACCACTTTCATACACTGGCTCTCCATAGGGTGTGAGCTTGAGTGATGAAAGCGCCTCGCGACGATCCATGCGGAATGATTTGGTAAACCAATCACACCGCCACGTTGTTACTCGGGAAGGCTGTCGTCTTGAAATTGATCCTTCACGTACTTGATTTCGGTACGCCCATGAGGCGCCGGCAGACCATCTTCGCCGAGGTTGACGAAAACCATCTTCTCTACGGTCAGGATGCTTTTGCGGGTGATCTTGTTGCGCACTTCGCACGTCAGGGTGATGGAGGTGCGGCCGAACTCGGTGGCGGTGATGCCCAGTTCGATGATATCGCCCTGGCGCGAAGCGCTGACAAAGTTGATTTCGGAGATGTACTTGGTCACCACCCGCTGGTTGCCCAACTGGACAATCGCATAGATCGCCGCTTCTTCGTCGATCCAGCGCAGCAGGCTGCCACCGAACAGGGTGCCGTTGGGGTTGAGGTCTTCGGGTTTTACCCACTTACGGGTGTGGAAGTTCATGGTCACTCCAAAGCATGTTGCCCAATAATGGGCTTTATCATGGCAGAGCACGGGCCCAAGCTCTATGCGCCGTTGCCTATCGCCCCCATCAGCGATCTTCATGCAGCCGACAGAAAGGCTTGGGAAGTGCCGCATACACGGCTATAATCGCCTCCGCTTCAAAACGGTCATCTTCAGTTGATACCGTTCTCCCGCCACCTGTCCGAGGGGCGCTGCAGCAGGTTCAACCTGTCAGGCTCGGATGGGGCGTTGTCCGGCCCGGAACACCCGGCCTGATACTAAACGCACAACGGCGCCCATTCGCACACTACGAATGGAGGCTCTTCATGAGCGCTGTAATCACGCCTGCAGAATTCACCGACTACAAAGTCGCCGACATGTCCCTCGCTGCCTGGGGCCGTCGCGAAACCTTTATCGCCGAATCCGAAATGCCAGCCTTGATGGGCCTGCGTCGCAAATACGCCGCTGAGCAGCCGCTCAAGGGCGCGAAAATTCTCGGCTGCATCCACATGACCATCCAGACTGCCGTGCTGATCGAAACCCTGGTTGCCCTGGGTGCCGAAGTACGTTGGTCGTCCTGCAACATTTTCTCGACTCAAGACCAGGCCGCTGCCGCTATCGCTGCCGCCGGTATCCCGGTGTTCGCCTGGAAAGGCGAGACCGAAGAAGAGTACGAGTGGTGCCTGGAGCAAACCATCCTGAAAGATGGCGCGCCATGGGATGCCAACATGATCCTCGACGACGGCGGCGACCTGACCGAGCTGCTGCACAAGAAATACCCGCAGATCCTCGACCGCGTCCACGGCGTGACCGAAGAAACCACCACCGGCGTACACCGCCTGCTGGACATGCTGGCCAAGGGCGAGTTGAAAATCCCGGCCATCAACGTCAACGACTCGGTGACCAAGAGCAAGAACGACAACAAGTACGGCTGCCGTCACAGCCTGAACGATGCCATCAAGCGCGGCACCGACCACCTGCTGTCGGGCAAGCAAGCCCTGGTGATCGGCTACGGTGACGTGGGCAAGGGTTCGTCCCAGTCCCTGCGTCAGGAAGGCATGATCGTCAAAGTCTCCGAAGTTGACCCGATCTGCGCCATGCAAGCCTGCATGGACGGTTTCGAAGTGGTTTCGCCGTTCATCGACGGCATCAACGACGGCACCGAAGCGAGCATCGACAAAGCCTTGCTGGGCAAGATCGACCTGATCGTCACCACCACCGGTAACGTGAATGTGTGCGATGCGAACATGCTCAAGGCGCTGAAGAAACGCGCAGTGGTGTGCAACATCGGTCACTTCGATAACGAGATCGACACGGCTTTCATGCGCAAGAACTGGGCATGGGAAGAAGTGAAGCCACAGGTTCACAAGGTACACCGCACCGGTGCAGGTACTTTCGACCCGCAGAACGATGACTACCTGATCCTGCTGGCCGAAGGCCGCCTGGTGAACCTGGGTAACGCGACCGGCCACCCAAGCCGCATCATGGATGGCTCGTTCGCAAACCAGGTACTGGCGCAGATTTTCCTGTTCGAACAGAAGTACGCCGACCTGTCGCCTGCTCAGAAAGCCGAGCGCCTGACCGTGGAAGTACTGCCGAAGAAACTCGACGAAGAAGTGGCCCTGGAAATGGTCCGCGGCTTCGGCGGCGTGGTGACCCAACTGACCAAGACCCAGGCCGACTACATCGGCGTGACCGTTGAAGGTCCGTTCAAGCCGCACGCTTATCGCTACTAAGTAATCAGCTCAACCTGCTCTACTGTAGGAGCGAGCTTGCTCGCGAAAGACTTAAGGACACCGCGTACATCCTGTTTTTACGCGTTATCGTTGACGTTCTTCGCGAGCAAGCTCGCTCCTACAGTGCGGGTGGATTGCACAGTCGGCTTCTGAGTTTCCAAAGGTATTACCATGTCCCAAGACCGTCGCTACAGCTTCGAGTTCTTCCCGACCAAGACCGATGCTGGGCATGAAAAACTGATGGCCACTGCCAAGCAGTTGGCCGGCTATCAGCCCGACTTCTTTTCCTGCACCTACGGCGCCGGCGGTTCGACCCGTGACCGCACGATCAACACCGTGCTGCAGCTCGAAAGTGAAGTCAAAGTTCCCGCCGCTCCGCACTTGTCGTGCGTGGGCGACAGCAAAGCCGACCTGCGCGGCCTGCTGACCCAATACAAGGCCGCCGGCATCAAGCGCATCGTCGCCCTGCGTGGCGACCTGCCATCCGGCATGGGCATGGCCAGCGGTGAGCTGCGCTACGCCAACGATCTGGTGAGCTTCATCCGCGAAGAAAGCGGCGATCACTTCCATATCGAAGTGGCTGCTTATCCGGAGATGCACCCCCAGGCGCGCAATTTCGAAGACGATCTCAAAAATTTCGTGCGCAAGGCCAACGCCGGCGCCGACAGCGCGATCACCCAGTACTTCTTCAACGCCGACAGCTACTTCTACTTCGTCGAGCGGGTACGGGCCATGGGTGTGAACATCCCGATCGTGCCGGGCATCATGCCGATCACCAACTACAGCAAGCTGGCGCGCTTCTCCGACGCCTGCGGCGCCGAGATCCCACGCTGGGTGCGCAAGCAACTGGAAGCCTATGGCGATGACGTCAAAAGCATCCAGGCGTTCGGCGAGCAGGTCATCACCGAGATGTGTGAACAATTGTTGCAAGGTGGTGCGCCAGGGTTGCACTTCTATACCCTGAACCAGGCTGAACCCAGCCTTGCCATCTGGAACAACCTCAAGCTGCCACGCTAACGCTTGCCCGGTTGTGCCGAGGCCCTCGTTCAGACGAGGGCCTTTGTCGTTTTACATACCCACGGAACCCCGCCGTCCATGAATACAGTGTCTTCCACTTCCCGCCCGCAGTTGGTCTATCTCGTCTTCGGCGCCGAGACCTACCATCAGGAAGCGGTATTCAGCATCGCCAGTGCCTTGGCTTTCCTGCAGGACACCCCCGATGCCGCCGTGGACATTCAGGTATTCAGCGATAACCCCGAACCCTATCGCCTGCTGCCGGTGCGTGTGCGCCCGCTGGACGAGGCCACCCGCAAACGCTGGAGCGAGCCCCATGGTTATCACTTCCGCACCAAGCACGTGGTGCTGCGCCAGGTACTGGAAGAGTCGCCGGTAGCGCTGCTGATCGACACCGATACGTTTTTTCACCGTTCGCCCATGACTCTCTTCGAGCGCGTGCAGCCAGGCACCCTGCTGTGCAACGCCTTCTACACCAAATACGGCGACAACCACGAAAGCATCCTCTACACCGCCCTGCGCCAGCGCCTGCTGGACATGGGCGTAGCCGACGATGACATGATGACCCTCAACTCCGGCGTGATGGGCCTGGCCCAGCAGGATGCGCACATCCTCGACCGCTCGATCGAGCTGATGGATGAGCTGTTTCCCCATGCCCAGGGCGCCTACACCCTGGAAGAGTTCTGCCTGTCCATCGCCGCCTACCGCACCCTCAACGTGCGCGAGTGCCCGGACCTGATCCACCATTACTGGAGCCGCAAGCAGCTGTTCCGGGCCAAAGTCAAGGCGTGGATCGCCAAGCACGCCGCTGCGCCCACCAGTGCGCTCGCCCTGGCCGACACGCGCCAGGTCTCCGCCCACCTGCCGCGCCCGCCGCGCTTGCAGCGCACGTTGTACAAGCTGATCACCCTGCTGTTGCCCAAGCACCAGCAGCAGTTCATCCGCGAAATTCTCTACGGCTGCTATGAACACGAAAACGAGTTCGACCAGGCATGTGGCCCGGTTTGGTGGGACAAGGCCCGGCAAAACCAGGAAGAGCGCCAGAAACGCCCGATTGACGCGCACCAGCTCGAACACTGGTTCGCCAACCCGGTGGTGCGCCTGATTCTCGGCGAGCGGCGTGCCGCGATCCACGCCCACCTGATGGATGCGCCAGCAAAGTAAGACCCATCGCCAAAGCGCGTGCCAGAGCTTCTCTTTATGCCGGGAGCGTCGTAACCTCAGGGAATGCCCGTCATCTCCAAGTTGTTGATCGCTGTGCTTTTCACTTGCCTGAGCCTGTGCGCTTATGGCGAGAAACTGCGCATTGTCACCGAACCCTGGGCGCCCTACGTCTACGACGACAACGGCAGCATGCGTGGCCTGGACTATGAAACCACGGTAATCGTGTTCCAGCGCCTCGGTGTGGAGGTGCAATGGCAGTTCCTGCCCTGGAAGCGTTGCCTGGCCATGCTTGATCAAGGCCACGCCGACGGTGCGCTGGACATTTTCCACAGCCACGAGCGCGACGCTTTGCTGCTCTACCCCGCTGAACCCTTGTCGGCGGTCGAGTTCGTGCTGTTCTACGCCAACGAACGTGCGCACCCCGCCGAAACCCTTGACGACCTGCGCGGGCTGACCGTGGGCACCTCCCCGGGTTACCTGTATGGCGAAGCCTTCAGTGGGTCCACCGCCTTCACGCGTGAACCGGCCCCCAGCCACGAAGCCAACTTCGGCAAGCTCATGCTGGGGCGCGTTGATATGGTGGTCACCGATCGTCGCGTGGGGCAACACCTGATCAAGGAATTGGGACTTGAGGGCAAGGTCAGCCAGGCGCCGGTGGTGGTCAGCCGCCAGCAGCAGTTTCTCGCGGTGCGACGCGGTGCGGGCATGGACCTGCTGGTGCAGCGCTTTGCCGCCGAGCTCAAGCGCTTCAAGCAAGAGCCGGCCTATGCCGCGTTGAGCGCCAAATACGGCGGCAGCCATGTGCAAACGGGCGCTGTCAGCGCATCCGGATACACCGTTGAGCAGCAGGAAAGCAGCGCGCAGTGATTGCTCTGTTATACTCCGGCCTTTCCGCCAGGCTTACGCCCGGCCGCTGAGGTCTTGAAAAAGGCACCCAACCCCGCTACAGCGCAGCTTTGCAGCCCGCGCGAGCCGGTGGAGTGCCCGCCAGACGCAGCAGGACCGGACGGGATTACGCTCCCCTAAGCGCCATTCACGCCCGGCAAGATTATCCCTTTGGGCCAAGCCCTAACTAAAACAGGATTACTCATGTCCTTTGCTTCCCTCGGTCTCTCCGAGGCTTTAGTCCGCGCCATCGAGGCAGCGGGCTATACCGAGCCTACTCCGGTGCAACAGCGGGCCATTCCCGCCGTGTTGCAAGGTCGCGACCTGATGGTTGCGGCGCAGACAGGTACCGGTAAAACCGGTGGTTTCGCCCTCCCGATTCTGGAGCGGTTGTTCCCCAACGGTCACCCGGACAAATCCCAGCGTCACGGCCCGCGTCAACCGCGCGTACTGGTCCTGACCCCCACCCGCGAACTCGCCGCCCAGGTGCACGACAGCTTCAAGCTGTATGCCCGCGACCTGAAGTTCGTCAGCGCCTGCATCTTCGGCGGCGTCGGCATGAACCCTCAGGTTCAGGCCATGTCCCGCGGTGTTGACGTGCTGGTGGCGTGCCCGGGTCGTTTGCTCGACCTGTGCGGCCAAGGCAGCATCGATTTGTCCCACGTGGAAATCCTCGTGCTGGACGAAGCCGACCGCATGCTCGACATGGGCTTTGTCCATGACGTGAAAAAGGTCCTCGCCCGCCTGCCGGCCAAACGTCAGAACCTGTTGTTCTCGGCCACGTTCTCCCAGGACATCACTGCCCTGGCCGGCAAGCTGCTGCACAACCCGGAGCGCATCGAAGTCACGCCGCCCAACACCACGGTCGAGCGTATCGAGCAACGCGTATTCCGCCTGCCCGCCAGCCATAAACGCTCGCTGCTGGCGCACCTGATCACCCACGGTGCCTGGGAACAGGTGCTGGTGTTCACTCGCACCAAGCACGGTGCCAACCGCCTGGCCGAGTACCTGGACAAGCACGGCCTCACCGCCGTCGCCATCCACGGTAACAAGAGCCAGAACGCGCGCACCAAAGCCCTGGCCGACTTCAAGGCTGGCACTGTGCGCATCCTGGTCGCCACCGATATCGCCGCACGCGGCCTGGATATCGACCAATTGCCGCACGTGGTCAACTTCGAGCTGCCGAACGTCGACGAGGACTACGTGCACCGTATCGGCCGTACTGGCCGTGCCGGTCGTTCGGGCGAGGCCATTTCCCTGGTCGCACCGGACGAAGAAAAACTGCTGAAAAGCATCGAGCGCATGACCAAGCAGAAAATCGCCGACGGCGACCTGATGGGCTTCGATGCCAGCACCGTCGAGGCCGAGAAGCCTGAAGCGCGCGAGCGCCCGGACGTGCGCAACCCACGCAACCCACGCGGTCCGAAGGGCGATGGCCCGAACGGCGGCGGTGGCGGCGGTGGTCGTCGCGACAAGGGCAAGGACAAGGGCAAGGAAAAATCCGCGACCAGCAGCCGTGGCGAACGCCCGGCCCGTGAGCAGAAGCCCCGTGAAGGCACCCCGGCCCGCGAACAGCGCCAGCCGAGCCAGCCGCCACGCGCCGCCGCCGACCGTGCTCCGGACGAGTTCCTCGACGACGATGTGGATAACTTCGGTAACCGCGTCGACTACGTGCCCCAGGCCAAGCCGGCCCAGGGCCGTAGCCGTCGTCCGGGCGCCCCTGCACAGGGCGCTGGCGCCGCTACCCCACGTGGCGGCCAGCCACAGGGCGCGCGTCAGAACGGCCCGCGCAACAGCAGCGGCGGCACCACCGGTACGCCGCCAGCCAAGCGCAACGGCCCACGCAGTGGTGCACCGCGTGACGGCCAGGCCCGTCGCGAAGACTCGCGCAGCAACAGCCGCCGCCCGGCCCGTGACGAGCAGCCACGTTCGTCCGAGCCAGCGGTGCAAAACCCGCGCGGTGGTCCAGCGCCGAAGATCATCCACAAGGAGTCGAAAGCGGATCGCTTCCCGACACCCGAGCAGTTGGATCAACTGCCTGGCCGTCCTCGTGGTGAAAAGCCAGCGCTGCTGACCCGCAACCGCTGAGTTTCCAGACGCCATAAAAAATGCCCCGTATCCTTGGATGCGGGGCATTTTTTTTGGCTCGATCAGAGCAAATGTGGGAGGGGGCTTGCTCCCGATAGCAATAGATCAGCCAGCATTGCTAGGGCTGACACACCGCTATCGGGAGCAAGCCCCCTCCCACAAAGGTCCGCATTGTCAGGCGGACATTACTTCTGCTTCACGCCTTCCAGCGAAATATCCAGGTCCACGGTCTGCGAAGTCGGGCCTGGGCCTTTCACGCCGAAATCGTTCAGGTCGATCGTGGTCTTGGCGTTGAAGCCGGCACGTTCGCCACCCCATGGGTCCTTGCCTTCGCCGTTGAAGGTGGCCTTGAAAGTCACAGGCTTGGTCACACCGTGGAACGTCAGGTCGCCGGTCACGTCAGCGGTTTTGTCACCGGTGGATTTAACCGCGGTGGACACGAACTTGGCGTCGGCAAACTTGGCTACGTCAAGGAAGTCTTTGCTGGCGATGTGCTTGTCACGTTCAGCGTGGTTGGACCACAGGCTGGCGGTTTTCACGTCGACTGCGATTTTGCTGGCTTCAGGCTTGGCCGAATCCCAGCTGAAGGTGCCGTCCCAGTCCTTGAAGGTACCGTGGATGTAGCTGTAGCCCAGGTGGCTGATTTTCCAATCGATAAAGGCGTGCTGGCCTTCTTTGTCGATCTTGTAGTCAGCGGCCATCGCCGAACCTGCGGACAGCAGGGCAGAACCGATTGCCAGAGCGGCGAGTGTCTTCTTCAACATGCTTTCTATTCCTTGTGAGTCGAGGTTGAACATCAGGCTTTGCGCCCCAGCATTCGCGTCAGGGTCGCATCACGATCGATAAAGTGGTGTTTCAATGCCGCGACGCCGTGCAAGCCGGCGAATACAACCAACACCCAGGCCAGGTACAGGTGCACCCAGCCGGCGGTGTCTGCCTGGTCCGGTAGACCGGAAACCAGGGCAGGAATTTCAAACAGGCCAAACACCGGAATACCGACACCGTCTGCGGTGGAAATCAGGTATCCGGCAATCATCACGGCGAACAGCCCGAGATACAGGAACACATGGCCAAACTTGGCACCGATGCGGGTCAACCGGCTGTAGCTGGCCAACGGCGCGGGCGGCGGGCTGATCAGACGCCACACGATACGCACCAGCATGATCGCGAACAGCGTGATGCCGATGCTCTTGTGCAGGTCCGGCGCGTCTTTGCGCCAGGCGCTGTAGTAGTCGAGGCCGACCATCCACAGGCCCAGGGCGAACAATCCAAATACCACCAAGGCCACGCCCCAGTGCAAAACCATACTGACCCAACCATAGCTGGCCGGTGAATTGCGTAGCTGCATGTACTTAATCCCGTAAGAACTGTGCCCAAGACTAGCGCTTTACCTATCGAATTAAAGCGGAAAATTTCGCTTTGAAATATCGAGAAATGTGATGAAGAGGCTATGCATCATAAATTAACAAGGGATTAAGACTATTCCCTGGAAACGTGACAGACCGTCCTGCATTTACCGCGAATTTCCCCACAATGGCTTGTGACCCACGCCACCATTGCATAGGCTTGCGCGATTGTTTCGCCCGCGCAGGTTGCGGGACCGCTTCGAGGAGATCACCGATGGGCTTGAACAACCAGTGGATGCAACGCGACCTCGCGGTGCTGTGGCATCCCTGCACCCAGATGAAAGACCACCAGCAACTGCCCCTTGTGCCGATCAAGCGCGGTGAAGGCGTATGGCTGGAGGACTTCGAAGGCAAGCGTTACCTCGATGCGGTCAGTTCCTGGTGGGTCAACGTATTCGGCCACGCCAATCCGCGTATCAACCAGCGCATCAAGGACCAGGTCGACCAGTTGGAGCACGTGATCCTCGCCGGTTTCAGCCACCAGCCGGTGATCGAGTTGTCCGAGCGACTGGTCGCGATGACCCCCGAAGGCCTGACTCGCTGCTTTTATGCCGATAACGGTTCATCGTGTATCGAAGTCGCGCTGAAGATGAGCTTTCACTATTGGCTCAACCGTGGCCTGCCGAACAAGAAGCGCTTCGTCACCCTGACCAACAGCTACCACGGCGAAACCATCGCCGCGATGTCGGTGGGCGACGTGCCGCTGTTTACCGAGACCTACAAGGCGTTGCTGCTCGACACCCTCAAAGTGCCAAGCCCTGACTGCTACCTGCGCCCTGAGGGCGTGAGCTGGGAAGAACATTCACGCACGATGTTCCTGGCCATGGAGCAGACCCTGGCCGAGCACCATGACAGCGTCGCCGCCGTCATCGTCGAACCGCTGATCCAGGGTGCCGGTGGCATGCGCATGTATCACCCGGTGTACCTCAAGCTGCTGCGCGAAGCCTGCGACCGCTATGGCGTGCACTTGATCCACGACGAAATCGCCGTGGGCTTTGGCCGCACGGGCAGCATGTTCGCCTGTGAACAAGCCGGCATCCGCCCGGACTTCCTGTGCCTGTCCAAAGCCCTGACCGGCGGCTACCTGCCCCTGGCCGCCGTGGTCACCACCGACGACGTCTACAGCGCCTTCTACGACGACTACCCCACCCTGCGCGCCTTCCTGCACTCCCACAGCTACACCGGCAACCCGCTGGCCTGCGCGGCGGCCCTGGCCACCCTGGATATCTTCGAAGAAGACAACGTCATCGAAAACAACAAGGCGCTGGCCCAGCGCATGGCCAGCGCCACGGCGCACCTGGTGGACCACCCGCACGTCTCTGAAGTGCGCCAGACCGGCATGGTGCTGGCCATCGAAATGGTGCAGGACAAAGCCACCAAGGCCCCCTATCCCTGGCAGGAACGCCGTGGCCTGAAGGTATTCGAGCATGCCCTGGAGCGCGGCGCGCTGTTGCGTCCGCTGGGCAGCGTGGTGTACTTCCTGCCGCCGTACGTGATAACACCGGAGCAGATCGATTTTCTCGCCGAGGTCGCGAGTGAAGGCATCGATATCGCCACCAACAGCAAGGTCAGCGTTGCAGTGCCGAAGGATTTTCACCCAGGTTTTCGCGATCCGGGCTAGCGTCCAAACCCCCTGTAGGAGCGAGCTTGCTCGCGAAGGTATTCCAGGCACATCGCGGCGTCGGCTGTAGGTTTTTCGCGAGCAAGCTCGCTCCTACAGTAAGACAGAAGTGTGTATGCATAAATTTTCCAGAGAACCGCAATGAGACTGTCCCGTTTTTTCACCGACACCCCGCTGAGCCTCGGCGACCACGAGTTGCCTGAAGCCCAGGCGCATTACATCAGCAGGGTGTTGCGCATGGTCGAAGGCGACGCCGTGCAACTGTTCGACGGCTCGGGCCAGGAGTTTCTCGGGCAGTTGCTGGAAGTCGGCAAAAAACGCGTATCCGTGCAACTGACCGAAAGCTTCAAGGGCCAGACTGAATCGCCGCTGCATATTCATCTTGGCCAGGGCCTGTCGCGGGGCGAACGCATGGACTGGGCGATCCAGAAAGCCACCGAACTGGGCGTCAACGCCATCACGCCGATTTTCAGCGACCGCTGCGAAGTGCGCCTCAAAGACGAACGCGCCGACAAACGCCTGCTGCACTGGCGCCAGGTGGCGATCAGCGCGTGCGAGCAATGCGGGCGGTCGACGGTACCGGTGATTCACCCGCCGCTGTTGTTGGCGGATTGGCTCAAGCAAGCCGAGGCCGACTTGAAGCTGGTGTTGCACCCGGTGGCCGAGCCGATGGTCAGCCATGCCAAGCCTTCAAGCCTGGCCTTCCTGATCGGGCCGGAGGGTGGGCTGACCGACAACGAAGTCGAAACCGCCCAGGCCGCCGGCTTCCATGCCGCCCGCCTCGGCCCGCGGGTATTGCGCACCGAGACTGCACCGGTCGTGGCGCTGGCCGTCGCTCAACAACTCTGGGGTGACTTCTAACCACCCATGCAAACCCAATCAAAACTGTGGGAGGGGCAAGCCCCCTCCCACATTTGGTGTGTGGCGATCACTCCACCGGGTCGCTGATCGGCCTGGCGATAATCTGCTTCAGCTCAGTGGTCATCGGGAACTCCAGGTTCAACCCCTTAGGCGGAATCGGCTGCTCAAACCAGCGCTGGTAAATCCCATTGATCTCTCCACTGCGGTACAGCTCTGCGAGTGTCTCGTTGACCACTGCCAGAAACTGCGGGTCGTCCTTGCGTACCATGCAGCTGTAGATTTCCCGCGATTGCTCTTGCCCCACCACCACCCAGTTATGTGGGTCTTTTGCTTTGGCGCGCTCACCGTAGAGCAGCGCGTCATCCATATAGAAGGCCGCCGCGCGGCCAGTTTCGAGCATCTTGAACGCTTCGCCATGGTCCTTGGCGCTGATCACGAACATATCGGCCTTGTGCTCGGCGTTGTAGCGCTTGAGGAATCGCTCGTTGGTGGTGCCGGCGGTGGTCACCACGTTCTTGCCCTTGAGGTCGTCAAAGCCGTTGATCCCGCTGTCCCTGGCGGTCAGCAATTGGCCCTTCACGTAGATAAAACCGTAGGAGAACGCCACCTGCTGTTGCCGTTCAGCCGTCACGCCGGTAGAGCCGCACTCCAGATCCACCGTGCCGTTCTGCACCAGGGGAATACGGGTTTGAGAGGTCACCAGGTTGTAGTTCACCTTGAGGTCCGCCACCCCGGTTTTCTGCTGGATACGCGCCACGATCCTGTTCGCCAGGTCCACCGAATAGCCCATGGGTTTGCCACTGCTGTCGGCCACATAGGAAAACGGCACCGACGCATCGCGGTACCCCAGGGTGATGGACTTGGCGCTGGCGATCTTGCTCAAGGTGCCGTCGAGCGGCGCTTGCGTCGCCTGCGCCTGTGCGCCGAACAAAAGGCCCAGGGTGCAGCCGGTCAACAGGATTTTTTTCATTGTTATTCTCCGTTGGTTTCGGGTGGTAGAGATTCAAGCGGCGCGGGGCGCCAGGCCCTGCAGGTCGATGGAAGGCGCGCGCTGATCGATCAGCTCGGCCAGCAGTTGGCCGCTGCCGCACGCCAGCGTAAAGCCAAGGGCGCCGTGGCCGAGGTTCAGCCACAAGTTGCGGTAGCGGCTGGCGCCAATCAGCGGTACTCCGGTCGGCGTGGCCGGGCGCATGCCGGCCCATTCGAGCGCATGGGCGTAGTCGCCAGCCAGGGGAAATGTGTCCAGGGCCTGGCGCTTGATCAAGGCCAGGCGCTTGGGCTCAAGGCCCGCGTCGAAGCCGACGATATCCACCATCGCCGCGACGCGCAGTTGCTCGCCGATACGTGCGTAGACGATCTTGCGGTCATAGTCGGTAATGCTCAAGTTCGGCGCCCGGTGCTCGGCGCCAATCGGCACGCTCAGGCTGTAACCCTTGAGTGGATACAGCGGCAGCGCCAGCCCTGGCAAGCCCAACGCGGCGCTGCGGTGCCCGGCTGCCAGCACCACGTGTGTCACCGGCATCACCTCATGCCCCAGCTCGATGGCCTGTACGGCACCGTCGGCATGGCGCAGCCCGGTGACCTTGCGCCCCAGCATAAACGTGCAGCGCCCCGACGCCTCAAGCCGGGCCGCCAGCCGTTGGCAGAAGGCATGACAATCGGCGACTTCCTCGTTTGGCGTGTAGATACCGCCAACAAAATCCGCCGCCGCCAATGTCGGCTCCAGCCGCGCGCAATCGTGCGTCGACAGCACCTGTTGCTGCAAAACATCGGTGACCTTGCTGCGCGCATGCTCGAAGGTGGCGGCATTACGGAAGGTCACCAGCTTGCCGTTTCGGCGCCAATCGAAACCCTCCAGGCGGTCATCCACGCGCCAATGCTCCAACGTGGTCTGGCTCAAGGACGCGAGGCGCAATAAATGGGCGGCATTGCGCTTATTCACCGAACTCCGGCAGGCGGCCATGAAGGCGGCCATCCAGCGCCATTGTTGGGGGTCCAGCCGTGGGCGCAGCTTCAACGGCGAGTCACCGCGCAGCAACCAGCCAAGCGCCTGCAGCGGCACGCCGGCATCCGCCAACGGCGCCACATAGCGATAGGACAGCTGCCCGCCATTGGCGAAGCTGGTTTCGCTGGCCAAGCTGTCGCGGGCGTCGATCAGCGTCACTTCATGGCCGGCACGCACCAAGGCATAAGCGCTCGCCAAGCCGATGACTCCACCGCCGATGATACAAACCTGCCTGGCCATCCCCGCCTCCCGCCTTCGATTAAGAGCGCTCAGCGTAGAGCCAGGTGACAGGCCACCGACAATGAATAAAGATGGCTCACCTATAAACAAAGGTTATGGGACTCGCCATGCGCTTGCGTCATATCGAAATCTTCCAGGCCATCCGCCAGACCGGCTCGATCAGCGCCGCCGCGCAGTTGCTGCACGTCTCGCAACCGGCCGTGACCAAAGTGTTGCAGCACGCCGAACTGCAGCTGGGCTTTGCGTTGTTCCTGCGGGTACGTGGCAAATTGCAGCCCACGCCAGAAGCGCTGGCGCTGGAAAGCGAAGTCGAGAAAGTCAGCGCAAGCCTTCAAGGCGTGCGGCGCCTGGCCAACAGCTTGCGCCGCGAACCTGGGCAAAGCATCCGCATCGGCGCGATCCCCGCGTTGGCGCTGTCGCTGCTGCCGCCGTCGATCCTTCAATGGAAGCGCGATTACCCGGACGTCGCCTGCGAGCTGTCCAGCGACCATAGCCGCGAACTGGTGCAGAAGCTGCTGATGCGCGAGATCGACCTGGCGCTGACCCTCAGTTTCTCAGGGCATCCAGGGCTCACCACCCAGGTGCTGGCCAACGGTGTACTGGTGGCGCTGGCGTCAAAAGGCTATTGGCCGGACGCTGGACGGCACAAGCCCCTGCCGTTGGCCGAACTGGCCGGCGCGCCCCTGATCGGCCTGTCCAGCGCCGACCCGCTGGCGGCGAAGCTGGGCAGTTATCTGGAAAATGTCGAGCCCGCGCCACGGGTGACGATCTCGGTGCAAACCTATTCACTGGCCCGTGCGATGGTCGAATCCGGCGCGGGCCTGACCGTGATCGATCCGTTCACCGCGCTGGGGGCTTCGACGGCCACGACGGACATCCGCACGCTTACCCCGCCGCTGCCCATCACCCTCTACGCGCTGACCCGCGCCAACGAGCCACCGCCGCACATGCTGGCCCGGCTGCTGGAGATTGTCGGCAGTCGCGCCGGTGAGCTGCTGGAACGCCTTCAGTGACAGGCGGCTTGCCCTGATGCCAGTCAGTTAAGGCTTTTTGTAGGAGCGAGCTTGCTCGCGAAGAATTCAGGGCCCCCCGCGTTTATCCAGAATGAACGCGTTGCCTGGACGTTTTTCGCGAGCAAGCTCGCTCCTACAGTGAGCTCCCACATTCAAAGCACGTAATGCATGATCGCCACAAAATGCAGCAGGCTGCCGCCGATCACAAACAAGTGCCAGATCCCATGGGAATGGCGCAGGCGATCCTCCAGCGCAAAAAAGATAATGCCCACGGTGTACAACACCCCGCCCGACGCCAGCCACACAAACCCGGCCGTGCCCAACGCCGCGAGCAGCGGTTTGACCGCCACCAGCACGATCCAGCCCATCACCGCATAGATCACGATGGACAGGATGCGCGCCTCCGAGCGTGGCTTGATCTCCTGCAAAATGCCGATCACCGCCAGCCCCCACACAATCCCGAACAGCGTCCAGCCCCACGGCCCGCGCAGTGTCACCAGGCAAAACGGTGTGTAGCTGCCGGCGATCAGCAGGTAGATCGAAAAGTGATCGACCTTCTGCATGATCTCTTTTCGCCGCCCTCGCACGCTGTGATACACCGTCGAAGCGCTGTACAACACGATCAGCGTAAAACCATAAATCGCCACGCTGACGATCTTCCAGGGGCTGCCATCCATAGCCGCCACCACCAGCATCCACACCGCGCCGATACACGCCGCGACAGCGCCGAGCAAATGGCTCCACGCGTTGAAACGTTCCCCGTGATACATCTATCGTTGACCTCCCATCACCCTTGACGGCTGGCGGCAAGCCTCCAGCCTTGCGCATCAGAGTGCAAGCGCCGTGTGACGTTCCGGCGACGCCGCAAGGTTTTACGGGCACAATCGAGGGCATTCGAACAAGAGCCCCGGCCATGTTGATCGACGAAGAATTCACCCTCAAAAAGCTGGAAATCTTCCTGGCGTTCATGCGCACCGGCAACCTCGCCCGCGCCGCCGCCGAGTTGCAAACCAGCAATGTCAGCGTGCACCGCGCCATTCATTCGCTGGAAAATGCCCTGCGCTGCCCGCTGTTCAAACATGAAGGGCGCAACCTCACACCACTGGAAAGCGCCTACGTACTCGAAGAGCGCGCGCAGAAACTGGTGGCCGACGTCGTCGACAGCGTGCGCCTGACCCGCGAAGCCGCCGGTTTCTCCGCCGAGCGCTTCAAGCTGGGCTCGCTGTATTCGCTGACGGTCAAGACCGTGCCGCAACTGATCATGGGCCTGAAAATCCGCCGCAGCGAACTGAATATCGACTTGATTCTGGGCTCCAACTTCGACCTGCTCTACAAGCTCAAGAACATGGAAGTGGACGCGATCCTCATCTCCCTCGACGACCGCGCCAACGACCCGGACTGTGAGCAGATCGAGCTGTTCTGCGACGATATTTTCCTCGCCACCCCGGCCGACTCGCCCTTCGACCGCGAACAGCAGATCGACTTGGCCGAGGTGCGCGACGCGACTTTCATCACCCTCAGCCAAGGCTTCGCCACCCATCAGGACGGCAATCGGGTGTTCAAGCAGGCGGGGTTCGAGCCGAAGGTGGCGATGCAGGTCAACGACATCTTCACGCTGCTGAGCATGGTCAGTTCGGGGGTGGGTTATGCGTTGCTGCCGGGCCGGATCGCGGCGGTGTACGAGAACCGTGTGAAGCTGATACCGCTGCAGCCCAGGTATCGGCTGCAGCAGCATATCGGCGTGGTGTTCCTGAAGGCCAAGGAGCGTGACCCGAACCTGCTGGCGTTGCTGGCGGAGTGTCGGATGTATGCCAATCGCCAGGCGCCGCCCTGATCTGATCGTTCCCACGCTCCGCGTGGGAAACGCCTCTTGGGACGCTCCGCGTCCCGCCTTCAAGAGCGGACGCGGAGCGTCCAGAGCTGCATCCCCACGCAGAGCGTGGGAACGATCAAAGCCCCCAGTCAGCCCACCAAACCCCGCATCGCAAGAAACAGCAACGACGGCCCAAGCAAACACCCTAGGGCTGTATAGAACGCGGCCGTCAGGCAACCGTACGGCACCAGCTTCGGATCGGTCGCCGCCAAGCCGCCTGCCACACCGCTGGAAGTGCCCATCAATCCACCGAAAATCACCGCGCTGCGTGGGTTGTTCAGCCCGATCAGCGGCGCTACGAACGGTGTCATCACCATCACCAGAATCGCCTTGATCAACCCTGCGGCTATGGACAACGCCATGACCTCGGAACTGGCCCCGATCGCCGCGCCGGTCACCGGGCCGACGATGTAGGTCACGGCCCCGGCACCAATGGTGGTCAGGCTCACCGCATCGGTATAACCGAACGCCATGGCCACCCCGACGCCGGCAATAAACGACGAACCCACGCCGACAAACAGCGCAAGCACGCCCACATACCCGGCGCGCTTGAGCTCATCGACACTCACCCCAAAGGCCGTGGCGACAATGGCGAAATCGCGCAGCATGGCGCCGCCCAGCAGACCGATACCTGACAACAGCGGAATATCCACCACACCCTTCGAGCCGCCGGTGAACGCGCCGCCTACATACGACAGCAACAAGCCCAGCAGAATGGCGATGGCCGAGCCGTGCAGGCGGCCTTTGGTGAAGGTGTTGGAAATCCAATAGGAGACCCACATGGTCAGGCCGATCAGGGCAAAACCACTGATCAAGCCGTAGCCGGTGATCACTTTCATCAACGATTCGTACATGGCAATCACCCGGCTTCTTTGGTGGGAGCCGCCGCGACAGGCTCGCGGTTGCCGATGCGAACCAGCACCGGCACCAGGGCAAAGCCCAGTACCACTGCAACGGTCCCGGCCAGAATCGCCATGGGGCCACCACTGATAGCGCCATACACGTTTTGCTGAGCCGCCATCGCCACCACAATCGGGATATAGATCGCGGCCCAGAAGCTCACGCCCTGCTCCGACTTGCCGGTAAACAAACCGCGCTTGCCCAGATAACTGCCCAGGCCGATCAGCAGCAGCATGGCGATACCCACCCCGCCGACGTTGGCGGGAATGCCCATCCATTTACCCAGCAGTTCACCGACAAACAGGCCGGCCAACGTGCACAGCGCCAGAAACGCCACACCGTAGATAATCATTGTTGTTGTCCTCAAAGTGCTCGATCGAAATTGTTGTTGTTGTGCTTCGAAAGCCTTCAATGCTGCTTTATCGGTGGCGGCGCTCCTCCTCTTGCAGCAGGGCCTGCAAGGTGTCCAGGCGCGCGCCTTCGCAGGCGATCACCGTGCCTTGTTCGAAGACGCGGCGAGACAGGCCGGTGAGCACCGCGCCTGGGGGCAGTTCGATCTGCAGGCGCACGCCACGCTCGTAGGCGCTTTGCACGGTGCCGCGCCAGTCGACGACGCGGCACAGGTTGAAGGCCAGGTCATCGCGCAGTTGCTCGGGGTTATGGATGGGCCGCGCGCGGGTGCTGCTCAGGTAGGTGATGCGCGGCGTCTTGAGTGGGACGAAAGCCTCGGCGAGGCGCTGGGCGGGTTCGTTGAGCAGCGCGCAGTGGGACGGCACGCTGACGGCCAGGCGCCTGGCGATGCCGTTGCCCTTGATGCGCTCGGCGACAAGCTTCATGGCGGCATCGCTGCCGGCAATCACGGTCTGGTTATCGGCGTTGATGTTGGCTAGGTATACCGGCGTTTGCGGGCTGTGGATCTCGGCCAGCAAGGTTTCGACGGTGGATAACTCGGGGCCTATCAGCGCGGTCATGCCGTAGCCCTGTGGATAAGCCTGCTGCATCAACTCACCGCGCAGGCTGACCAGTCTGACCGCGTCGGCGAAATCCAGCGCGCCGGCGATGACAGCGGCGGGATAGGCGCCGATGGACAAGCCCGCAACGTAATCCGGGGTGTGCTGCAACGCTCGCGCATGGGCCACGCCCGCGACCAGCAGGCACAGTTGCACGGCGCGGGTGTTCGCCAGCGCCTGCGCCGAGTCGAGCAGGCGAACGTTCTCGCCCAAGGTGTCACTGGCTTCTTCGAGCACCGGTTCGGCGAGGTGCTGGAGCATGCCCGACCGTTGGGCGCCTTGCCCCGGAAACACCAGAAGGCTGCTCATGCCACGGCCTGCCAGGGGTCGAGCACAAGGTGCGCCCCGCTGACGGTTTTGAGCAGCACGCGGCGCGATGCACCGGCCCATTCACGCAAGGCAACAGCGCCAAACGGGGTTTGCAGTTGCAGGTCCACGGCGCACGGCGCGGCATCCAGTTTCGCCAGCAACGCCCGTGCCTCAAGGCGACCCAGCGGCTCGGGCGCCTGCAGAATCAAATCCAGGTCACTCAGGGCATGCAACGCTTCGACGCCACTTGCCAATTCAAACCCGGCACTGCCGCTGACGCCCCAGTCTTGCTGCGCCAGCACCGGCCGCAGTTGCTCGAGCGCGCGCAGCGCCGGTAAATCTCGAGATGATGTCTCCTCGCGCAACGCCTCGGGCGTCACCCGCCGTTGCACCGCCGCCACCGGCATCAGCGCGGCATACCGCTGCTCGCGCAAACGCCCACGCACGCCCACCGCCACCTGGCCCGGCGCGGCGATGGCGCGACGCACCACCACCGGATGACCGGCGCTGATGGCCTCCACCACCCAGGCGGGCGCATCGGCGGGCAAGTGCGCCGGCGTCATGCCCCAGAGCAAATCGTGAGCGTTCACCACTGCTCCCGCAGCAGCTGGCGCACGTGACTGGACGCCGCACGGTTGGCCGCGCCCAGGCGCCCGCTCAGATCGGAGGTGTGGATGTCCTTGATCGCGTGCACCAGGCAATCGCAGACCCGTGCCACATCGTCTGCCGTGGGCTGCTCAATCTGGCTGACGGTCAGCGTCTCCCAGAGCAAACCCAGGCTGGCATAACTGTCGATGTCGTACGCCATGGGCGGCACGCTGGCGGCCAGGGCTTCCAGCTCTTCGACGCTGCGCAAGGTGACCCGCGCCGCCGAGGCCTTGCCCATGGCATGCACCATCACGCCAGGGTCGCGCAGGGCAATCAGGCGATTGGCTTGGTACCCGTGAGCGAGGAAGGCGCCGGACATGGCCTTGCCGACCAGCAGCGCGATCACCGGATGCCCGGCCAGACGGGCGCGCGCGTAGCTGTCGGCGGCGGCGGCCAGGGCCTGATGGATACCCAGGGCCTCTTCGCGGCGGCCGTAGGCTTGGCTGGGCACATCGACAAGGGCGATCAGCGGGCGCTTATCGCCCAGTGCGATGGCCTCATCGACGGCCTTGGCCAGGCCCCAGCCTTCAAGCAAGCCAACTTCGCCATTGCGCGCGCGAGGGAAACGGTTGTTCGGGTCGGTGACCACGGCGATAAAGCGCACGCTCTGACCGTTCAATTGGCCATCGGCGACCTTGAGCGAGTCGGGCAGCCCTTGCACCGGCGTCGCGCCAGCGCTTAACGCGTTAAACCACTGCAAACCTCTCATGGGCGTTCTCCCTGATACAGCGCGCGCACGGTCGCCGGCTCGATCTGCGGCGTGGCGTCGAGTTCGGCCAGGCACGCCAGGTAGAACTCGGCACGACGGCTGCGTTGTTGGTGTGGCACGCCCTGTTGCAGCAGTGCGCTGACGGTCTGCTGGATCTGCGCCACGTCGTCTGCCACATAACGGTCGGCCAGGCCGCTGTTGAAGCGCTGCTCGCCGCCCGTAAGGCTCCAGATGAAGGGCCGGTCGCGCGAGTCGTATTCTTCCAGCCCGGCTTCCTGCTCGATGACTTGCGGGCCGTTCAGGCCCAGCCGTGCTTCGCGGGTGACCACCAGGTAGCTGCATAACCCGGCCGCGATGGACATGCCACCGAAGCAACCGACACTCCCCGCCACCACGCCGATCACCGGCTGGTATTGGCGCAGATCGACAATCGCCGCATGAATATCGGCAATCGCCGCCAGGCCCAGGTTGGCTTCCTGCAGACGCACGCCGCCGGTTTCCAGCAGCAGCACGGCGCGGGTTGGAATGCCGTTGCGGTTGTCTTCAGCCGCCAGCTCCAGGGCGCCAGCGATCTTGGCGCCGCCGACTTCACCGAGGCTGCCGCCCTGGAAGTTGCCTTCGATCGCAGCGATCACCACCGGCAGGCCTTCGACGGTGCCCTTGGCGATCACCACGCCGTCATCGGCCTGGGGCACCACGCCCTGGCGGCTGAGCCAGGGCGACATGACGCGTTGGAACGGGTCGATCAGTTCACGGTAAGTGCCAGCATCCAGCAACGCCTGGGTGCGCTGCCGTGCACCGAGCTCGACAAAGCTGTGTTTGGTGAGCAAGTCAGTCATGACCGATCTCCTCGAAACCTTGCTCCAGACGCAGACGCACCACGCCGGGGGTGGCGCCGAAATCGTGAATATCGATGTTCAGGGCCGGTGGCGTCTGCTCCTGGAAGATGCGCTCGAACAGGTGGCGCCAACGTTGCTCGGCGCCATTGACCGAGGTTTGCACCTGGATCGTCAGCGTGCCGGCGATGCCCGGTTCCAGCAGCACTTCAAGGTCGCCGGAGCCGACGCACCCTACCAGCGCACGGCCTGTTGGTGGCTGCCCGGCGGGGAATTCAAAGGATAAGGTTTCCATCACAACGCTCCGTCGAGGCGGTCGATAAACAGGCAGGCGGCCAGCAGGTCGGCGGCGCCACCGGGGGAGGCATTCAGCGCCAGCAGTTGCTGGTCCAGGGCGTGCAGTTGGCGGCGACCGGCAAGGGTCGCGCTGCCGCCGGCGTCGAGCACGGCCTGAGCGCCGCGCTGCATGGCCAAGAGGCCTTCGGGGCCGGCACGGTAGAGCACGCAGGTGTCGGCCAGATCAGTCATGATCGCGAGCAAGGCGTCGAGGCGGGCGTTCTGTTCTCCGGCGTTTTGCTGGCGACTCTTGTGCAGCTGCGGCAGGCCGCGTTGCGTCACCGAAGGAAAGCCCAATTGCGCTTCTTCACGGGCGCCGCGAGCGCCATAGCGCTGGGCGACCTGAGCACCATGGCTGAGCGTGGCTGGCGCGTAAGCGTCGTTGAGCAGGGCCAGTCTGGCAGCGTTCAGCGTTACGCCGCGTGGCGCAAGGGCCGCCGAGGCGGTGAGCAAACCAAGCGCCCAGATCGCGCCGCGATGGGTGTTCACGCCGCCCGTGGTCGCGAGCATCGCCTGCTCACCGTCACGACCGATTCGCCCGAGGGCCTCGCGCAAGGGCAAACCGATTTCACCGATCTCGAGGGCGGCTTCGGCCATTTCCTTGAACATCGGCCACAGCGACAGGGCCGAGGCGTGCATCAGGCCCAGGTGCAAATCGCTGTGCGCGCCATTGCCGCGACGGTCCACCAGGGCAGGTTTGGGCGACAAGTCCGCTTCATCGATCAACGCATCGACGGCCATATCGGCCAGACGATCCGCCAGGCTGAGTTCATGCAGTTTGAGGGCGCGCATTTACCAGCTCCTGAATTTGGCGGGTGGGTTGTACAGGCCGCCGGACCAGTCCACCAGGTCGGCCACGCTCTTGGCGGCCAACAGCTCGCGGGTTGCGTCGGTGCGGCGGATGCCCAAGTCCTCGGGCAAGGAAATCAGGCCTTCGCGGCGCATGCGTGCGGTGTCCTTGGGGTTGTGGCGCAAGCCGATGGCAGTTACCCCGGCGACCGCCGCAATCATCGCTTGGCGCTCCTCCAGCGAGCGGGCCTTGTACAGGTAGGCAATGCCTTCTTCGGTGAGCAGGTGGGTGACGTCGTCACCGTAGATCATGATCGGCGCCAGGGGCATGCCGCTTTTGCGCGCCACTTCCACCGCGTCGAGGGTCTCGACGAAGGTGGGCTTGCCGCCTTCCTGGAACGTCTCGACCATTTGCACGACGAGTTTTTTGCCGCGTTCGAGCAAGGCTTCCGGCGCGTCGTCGTGGCGCATGTCCAGCCAGGCCGGTGTGCCATGGCGGCGGCCGCGGGGGTCGTGGCCCATGTTCGGCGCGCCGCCAAAGCCGGCCAGGCGGCCACGGGTGACGGTGGAGGAATGCCCGTCGCCGTCCACCTGCAGGGTGGCGCCAATGAACAGGTCCACGGCGTACTGGCCGGCGAGTTGGCAGAACATGCGGTTGGAACGCATCGAACCGTCGCGGCCGGTGAAGAACACATCCGGGCGGGCGGCGATGTAGTTTTCCATGCCCAGCTCGGTGCCGAAGCAATGCACACTTTCGACCCAACCACTTTCAATCGCCGGGATCAGGGTGGGGTGCGGATTGAGGGTCCAGTTGCGGCAGATCTTGCCCTTCAGCCCCAGGGATTCGCCGTAGGTGGGCAGGATCAATTCGATGGCGGCGGTATTGAAGCCAATGCCGTGGTTGAGCGACTGCACATTGTGTTTTTCGTAGATGCCGCGGATCGCCATCATCGCCATGAGCACATGCACCGGTTTGATGTGACGCGGGTCGCGGGTGAACAGCGGCTCGATATAGAACGGCTTGTCGGCCACCACCACGAAATCGACCCAACTGGCGGGGATGTCGACGCGGGGCAAGTCCGTCACGTCATCCACCAACTGGTTGACCTGGACGATAACGATGCCATCGCTGAACGCGGCGGGCTCGATCAGCGCCGGCGTATCTTCGGTGCTGGCGCCGGTGTAAATATTGCCGGCGCGGTCGGCCATGAAACCGGCAGAGAGCACCACGTTGGGGATCAGGTCCACCACCAGCCGTGCGTAGAGTTCGATGTAAGTATGGATCGCGCCGATTTCCAGCAGGCCGTCTTCCAGCAACTGGCTGATGCGCAGGGA
Source organism: Pseudomonas sp. W4I3 (assembly GCF_030816195.1). Classification (GTDB taxonomy): domain Bacteria; phylum Pseudomonadota; class Gammaproteobacteria; order Pseudomonadales; family Pseudomonadaceae; genus Aquipseudomonas. The sequence goes on from NZ_JAUSXS010000001.1 coordinate 222,716, forward strand.
TTGGGTGCCGGCGAAAGAGAAATCCAGCTTGCGGGCGATGCCTTTTTCAAACAGATCCAGGTGCTCGGAACGCCCGACACTGGGCATGATCATGTGCAAATCATGGAGCTTGGCCGGGTCGGCCTTGGCCAGGGAGCGCGAGAGGAAATCGGCCTGCTTCTGGTTGTTGCCTTCGAGCACCACACGGTCGCCGGGGAGGATTAAGGCTTCAAGGGCCTCGACAATCTTGTCACTGGGCAACACCGCCCCGTCCGCATACTTTTTGACCAGTCCGAGCCGCCGCTGCTTCTCGTCGCGCCGCCGCGTCCAGCGCGAGTCGGGGGTGATGGTTGCTGTCATGGTCGCTCCACGGGGTTTGCTGTTGTGGGGCTTACCTTAGGAGTGAATCTTGGGGCCATCAATCAAGCTGGGCAGCAAACCGTTACGCCTGGAGTAACGAAGACCAAAATGTGGGAGGGGGCTTGCCCCCGATATAGGTGGGTCAGCTAATAGATATGTGGCTGATACACCGCTATCGGGGGCGAGCCCCCTCCCACATTTGCTCAGTAGCGCCTGTTAGATAGCGGTCCCAAACAAGGACCGATCAGTCCCTATTTGGGACCGCTTTAAAATTCCGGCGAAGGACTGATTTGCTCCAGCGCTCTATCGACCAACAACTGCCCAAACTCTGCCATTTGCTGAATCCCGAGCATGATGGCGCGTTGGGAAGTGTCCAGATCGAAGGCCAGGGTGCAGGTAAGCGCGTTGAGGGAGGACAGGGTTTCGCTGGCGTTGACCAGCAGGGTTTCGGTATTTTGATGGGGGTTTACGGTGAAGAGGGGCGGATTGGGGGTAGGTTTGATCATAATGAACCTCCTAAACAGTCAGTAAGGAGCGCCACTGTTCGCTTGCACGCGAGTGAGGGTGGCGACCGTGCGCAGGTGTGCAAGACCGGGCCTGTTTAGGACACCCAGCAGGTCCGAAGACCTCCTGCGCGCAGCCGCCATAAAGCAGCGAGCACAAAAAACGCCCGTTAGTTGGCAGGGCGTTTGTACGCCTAAACAGTTTCGTCGGACTTGCACGTCCGTGTCACCGTTTTTTGCGATGACGGGACGAAGACTAGGCGCGTAGGCCTCTCATCATAAGTTCATGCACGGCCCAAAATCTTGCAGGAAAAATCCTAAGCCCACACCCACTGTCATCCTTCCGATAGGCAGCAAAGAATGCTCCGACAGGCTTTTCAGGTTGTTGCTCGGAACTCGCCTCTCTAGCCTTTTCCATCCGAATCGTGCCACGGGCAGAGATCATGAATCCGACCTTTAAACCCGATGCAAGGCCATTGATGCACTGGACCTACCCGGCTGGCGCTTCCATCGTTTGAAGGGAGACCTGATCGACTACTGGTCCGTCAGCATAAGTGGTAACTGGCGCATCATTTTTCGGATGTTCGACGATCAGGTCGAACTGGTCGACTATCTTGACTACCACTGAGTAGAGGCGTCGATATGGGTATGCACAACCCACCTCACCCAGGTGAGATCCTGCTTGAAGATGTGATCCCCGCCTTGGGCATCACCATCACCGAAATGGCGCGACGTCTTGGTTTCGCCCGTGAAACGTTTTCAAGGATCTTGCATGGCCACGCCCCGGTCAGCCCGGACCTCGCCGTCCGGTTGGAGCGGGCCGGTGTGAATACAGCCCAGTTATGGTTGTCGATGCAGAGTGCCTACGACTTGTGGCAGGCCGAGCATCGGGAGCAGCCGATGATTGAGCGGTTTACACGCATGGACTGAGGAAAACCAGACCGGACGCTCAACGCGCCATGACGTTAACCACCACATGCAAAATGAACGCTGGCCCGTAACAAGGTCTCCCCATCTCATCCTCTATCCTCCAGATTGAGGCCACCGTACAAGTCTCCCTGGGTGCTGCAAACTCCACACTGATATGCACGGGCTGGCCCGGCAGCGTATCGGCGATAAGAAGCTCACTGTGCAGGCTACGCAGATGGGTGTCCATCACTACCTCTAGCTGGCCTTGTGCTTCTGCGCGGCGGGCAATCACATACTCCCCATCAACACGCACCAGGCGTCGCCCGCGCCAGGGTCGTGTGCCCAGGTTCTGAATCTCCCAGGTTTTCTTGAAAACTTCCCCCGGCAATACGACGGTGTGATCAGGCGTGGTGACATCGGCATTGAACACCGCAACGTCCTCCAGATCGTCAAGACCTACGGCCCGATTGGTGGGGGCCATGGAGCACGCATTAGCGGGCGCGCCTGCCAAGTCAGCGAAGTAGCGAAACAGCAGCAAAGGAGAAACCTGCAATGCCTTCGCCAGCCTGATCAGCGTGCGTACCGAGGGGTCCTTGGACGCTCCACCCGCTAGACCGTACAGGTAGGTTCTGGAAATTTTCGCCTCCTTGGCCAGAATGGTCAGGGGCTTGCCCAACTCTCGGCTGCGCCGCGCAACCAATGACCTGAGGGTATCTCGCGTTCTTATATTCATACGGAGTCTGCAGTTCCCACTTTTAGGTGAACGTCATTTCTTTGTCCGCCAAAAAAGACACTCTGCCCGCCGCCACGTGTATTTGACCCTGCACACTTGCCGCCTGCTGGCGATGTTGTGAAGGACATGGATTGAGCCTTTTTAGTCGGCCATATCCAGTGTCGTAGTTTCTCGCATGCTTGCGAACCGAGTGTTTGTTGCATTCCTTTACATCTACCTTTGGATATAGCCATGAACCACATCAAAGCATGCTGTGCATCCATTGCTCGAACAGGCTTCGGCATCCTGCAGATATCGGAAGCGATGCTGGAGGATTACAAAAAAATTGTTGATGGATACTCCACAATATCTCCAGCCACCAAGGCCTCGTTTTCCTTCGCGAATGACACCGATGGATTTTTCCCCTTTGGCGCCGAGTACTCGAGCCTTGAGGATCAGCCAGACCTGTGTGAGCGATTTTGTTACTGGCCTGCGCATTCATCAAAACGCAAGGCTTTTGAATTTACACGAAGTGAGTTTTTTGCTGCCGTTGAGGCTTTTGAACAACGGGTCAGCGCGCTCGCCCAGGAACTGATGGACGGAGTTTGCGCAGAGTTCGGAGCTACTTCGTTGACCGCTTTGCGTGCAGCGTCCTATCTGCAACTTTGTGTCTACGGCGCCAGTTCCGGGCCGGGTGAGCGCCAGTTTGCTCAGGATCCTCACGAGGATGGCCATATGTTGTCGTTCATCAAGCCTACTCGGGATGGACTCGTTCTGGTTCGAGGCAGCTCACTGGAGCCGGTACGACTATTGGAGAACGAGGTTGCAATCTTGGCCGGGTCGCTACTGACTGAGCTCTCGGACTACGCGATTCCCGCTGCGTACCACGCGGTTCTGACTCCTCGGACACCAATGACGCGAAGCTCTCTTATTTACTTCGTAAACCCTGATCCGGAGCAGGCGCTGACAGGTTTTTTCCGACACCGACCGATCGACTTGAAAAGCGCCATCAACGCGCGCCACATCGGTTTCGGCAATCAACCTCTTCAATTGACCTGACACCTAGGCGGTCAAGCACTTCATGATTCCAGACTTTCATGCCTTTTATCTCGAAGGCCTGCTACTGGGCATCGGACTGTTCGCCGCTCCCGGACCGAAAGACACCCTGGTTATTCGCCAGGGTGTCAGCCGCGGACCTGTCTGGGGTGTGGTGGCGGTATGCGTGTTCGCCGATATCATCCTCATCGCTCTTGGGGTCGTGGGCTTGGGCTCGTTGCTCGGCACTCAGCCAGCCTGGGTGGCGTTCCTGCTGCTGTCTGGAGCGGCCTATCTGCTGTGGTTCGGCTGGCAGCGGTTAGTGGCTTGCGTGCGTAACCGGTCGATGCCAGACGCCCAAAACCTCACCTCACAACGAGGATTGCTGCGCACGGCGGTGATACTCGGTTTTGCCAATCCGTATGCCTGGCTGGATACCGTAGTGCTAATTGGCTCTATTGGTGCGGCAAAGCCCGTCAGCCAACAAGCGTTTTTTGCCGGCGGAGCAATGACCGCGTCGCTGGTGTGGTTTGTGGTTCTGGCGTTGGGATGCCAAAGGTTGACGGATTTGTTTCGTTCGGAAAAAGTCTGGCGTTTATTGGACGCGGGCGTGGCGATTTTGATGGTGTATCTGGCCGGTATGCTGATTGCTGATTTTCTTGTGCTGCAGCCTCTGTAGACAGGAACGTCCCTCACGAGTCTGGCACACCGCCATCGGGGTAAGCCCCCTCCCACAGTGGATCTTCGTAGGGCTCAGGCCAGGCCGGACTCGGCCAGCAAGGCTTCAAGCCCCATCAAATCCGGCACCTTCGCCACATGCTCACCCACCTGCACCGCCGCCAGCTCCAGCGGGCACAGCGGCACGTCCACGTAGCTCAATTCACTGTCCAGCTTGTACGAGCGCGGAATTCCCTGGATCACCAGCGCAATGAACTTCAACGTCGGCCGCCCGCCCAGTGCGTTGAGCACCACGATGCGTGAGCGTTCGCCGGTTACGCTGGCTTCGCCGCACACGGCTTCGAAGCTGATCAAGGGTATCTGCCGGTCCCTCCAGGTGACTTGCCGCAGGTACCACGGCGGCGCATCGCTGGCCGGTTCGCCGCGCTGGAAGTCGATCAACTCGGCCACCGCGACATTGGGCAGTATCAAGTGGCGGTCAGCCAACGGCAGCAGCAGCCCGGTGAGTTGGCTTGCGCGGTGGTCAAGCATGGGACTTGCTCCAATAAGCGATGCTTTCCAGCAGCACCGACTCCTGGTACGGCTTGCCCAGGTAGTCATTGACGCCGATGGCCATGGCGCGGTCGCGGTGTTTCTGGCCGGTGCGCGAGGTGATCATAATGATCGGCAGGCGCATCAGGCGCGGGTCGTTGCGCACCTGGATCGCCACTTCGAAGCCGTCCATGCGCGGCATCTCAATGTCGAGCAGCATCAGGTCCGGGGTATGTTCTTCGAGCACGGCCAGGGCGTCGACGCCGTCCTTGGCGGTCAGCACGTTCATGCCGTTGCGCTCCAGCAGACGGCTGGTGACTTTGCGCACGGTGACCGAGTCGTCCACCACCAGCACCAGCAGCGGGCGCTTTTTCAGTGGGTCGTTGAGGATCAGTGGCGCATCCACCGACTGCGCCGGCAACATCGGTTGTCGCGCGCGGATATGGGCCAGCAGGTCGATGATCAGCACCACGCGGCCGTCGCCCAGGATGGTCGCACCGGACAAGCCTTGCACACCGGCAAACTGCGGCCCCAGGCCCTTGACCACGATTTCGCGTGTCCCGGCCATGGCGTCCACGTGCACCGCCACATGCCGCTCGTTGCACTGCACCAGCAACACCGGCACCGGCTGGTATTGGCCGAGCAGTTTGGGGCGGCTGACGGTGTGCAGCAGGTCGCCGAGGTAAAACAGCTCGTACTGTTGCCCGGCATATTCGTAGCGTGGCGGATCTTGCTGGTAATGCCCCGCCAACTCATGAGGCAGCACACGCACTAGGCCTTCGATGGTGTTAAGCGGAATCGCATACTGATCGTCCGCGCACTGCACCATCAGGGCGCGATTGACCGACACGGTGAACGGCAGGCGAATCCGGAAATGCACACCCTCGCCCGGGATCGAGTCGATCACCATCGAACCGCCAAGCTGGCGCACTTCTTCGTGCACCACGTCCATGCCCACCCCGCGTCCGGAAATCTGGGTGATCTTTTCCGCAGTGGAAAAACCCGGTTGCAGGATGAACTGCAGCACGTCGCGGTCGCTGATCTCCTGATTGGGGGCGAGCAGGCCGCGTTTGATCGCCTTGCGGCGTACGGCTTCGAGGGGCACACCGGCGCCGTCGTCGCGCATGTCGAAGACGATATCGCCGCCTTCGTGGGTCAGGTCCAGGGTGATGCGTCCCTTCTCCGGCTTGCCCGCCTGCAGGCGCACCTCGCGGGACTCCAGTCCATGGTCGACGGCGTTGCGCAGCATGTGTTCCAGCGGCGCCGCCATACGCTCCAGCACGTTGCGGTCCATCTCGCCCTCGGCGTTGCCGACCACGAATTCCACGTCCTTGCCCAGCTCGCCGGCCACCTGGCGCACGATGCGCTTGAGGCGCGGCAGCATGCGCTCGAACGGCACCATGCGCGTGCGCATCAGGCCTTCCTGCAGCTGGGTGTTGATGCGCGCCTGTTGCTGCAACAGGTCATGGGCGTCCTGGTTGCGGCGCTCGAGGGTTTCCTTGAGGTCGAGTAGATCGGAGGCCGATTCGGACAGTGCGCGGGACAATTGCTGCAGCTGCGAATGGCGATCCATTTCCAGCGGGTCGAATTCCTCGTAGCCCAAGCGCTCGGCCTCGGCCTGTTGGCGGCTGAACAGACGGCTCTGGGTTTCAGTGTCGAGGCGGCGCAGTTGGTCGCGCATGCGCTCGATGGTGGTTTCCACTTCCGTGAGCGCCGTGCTTGCATCGTTGACCTGCTGCTCGATACGCCCACGGAAGATCGAGGTTTCGCCGGCCAGGTTGACCAGGTCATCGAGCAGTTCGGCGGAGATCTTCACCATGTCGGCGGCCGGATCGACCGCCGCTTCCGCCTTGCCCACCGGCAACACCACCGGTACTGCCGGCTCGTCGCTGGGGTGCACCAGGCTTTTGATGCGTTCGATCAGCTTGTCCACCGAGCCTACCGGCAAGCCGTCCGCCACCGCATCGATCATCTGCGCCAGTCGGTCGTGGCAGCCTTGCAGCAGCGCGAACAGTTCGGGCGACGGCGCGAGCTGACCCGCAGACAGGCCCTCGTAGAGAAACTCCAGCTCGTGGGCCAGGTCGCCAATCGGGCCGATCTCGACCATGCGTGCGCCGCCCTTGAGGGTGTGCAGGTCCCGCAGCAGGTTTTCCACTTCCTGGCGGTTGCCGGGCTCGGCTTGCCAGCGCAGCAACGCGCTGCCTGAGCTGTCGAGAATGTCGGCGGCTTCCTCAAGGAAAATATCCAGCAGTTCGGGGTCGGCGCTCGAGGCTTTGGGCGTCGCAACCGGGGCCGCCGAAGGGCTGCTGTGGCGCAGCTCGCGCAGTGTGGCGACCAGCTCGCTGCTGTCGCTCAAGGGCTGATGCCGGTGCAGTTCCTCCAGGTGCAAGGCCAAGCGCTCATGGCTGGCCATCAGTGCCTGGGACAATTGGGTGGAGTAGCTGTAGCGGCGATCTACCAGCCCCTCGTAGACGCATTCCAGCTCCTGGGCCAGATCGCCCACTGCGTCGATTTCGGCCATGCGCGCCCCCCCTTTGAGGGTGTGCAAATCCCGCTGCAAGGAGGACAACGGCGCCATGCCGTCGGGCTCCAGCAGCCAGCGCTTGAGGGACTGCCCGGCGCTGTCGAGGATATCCACGGCTTCTTCAAGAAAGATGTCGACGATCTCATCGTCAATCTCCGTTTGCTGGCTCAGTTGCTCGGTCGCAGCACCCAGCTCGGCGATACTCAGGGCGCGGCTTCCGTCACTTTTGATCAGGCCAGTGGCGGACGGATCAAGGGCATCATCCAGCAACTCGCGCAGGGCCTGTACCCGTGTCGGTGCCGGGCTGATTTCCTGCCCGGCCGCCAGTTGGTCGAGCATATTGATCAGCGCTTCATGGGCCTGCTCGGCCTCGTGGAAAAACCGCTCGCTGACCGCCAGGCTGCTCTCTTCCACCGCGCCGTAGAGGTCGAGCAACGCTTCGCATAATTCATCGATGGGATACAGGTCGGCAAGGTGCGCGCCCTCGCCCAGGGTGGTCAGTTCGTCCAGCAGCGCGGTCAGTTCCTGGCGCTCGCCGGGGTGTTGCTGCCAGCGGCGCAGCAAACTTTCGGCGTCGAGCAGGATGTCCATGCCCTGGGCGAGGAAGTTGCTGATCAATCGCGGATCGCGCTTGATGCGCAGGCCGGTGCCGGGGGCGTTGAGCAGGGCCTGGAGCTGTTGGTCCAACAGGCTTTGGGTGCGTTTGATCAAACCCGCCGCGCCCTGGATCGGCGCGAGGGGATCGCTGTCCAGATCCCGCAGCCCTTGTTGGAACAGGCCTTCGGCTTCGAGCAACAGCTCAACTTCATCCAGGTCCAGCGGCAGGCGGTGAGCCTTGTATTCGCGGGTCAGGTGGTCGAGCGGCCGCGCCAGCTCGGCAATCGGCAACACGCCGGCCATGTAGGCGCTGCCCTTGAGGGTGTGCAGGGCGCGCTGCAGTTCATCGCTGACCTGCAGTGGCATGTGTTCGGCGGCTTGTTGCAGGAAATGGTTGAGGCTGTCCAGGTGGCTCTGGGCTTCGTTGCGAAAGATCTCCAGCAACATCGGGTCGTGCGGTTCGCCAACCGCTGCCCGGACGCCGCTGGCCAACGCGTGGGCGCGGGCCGCGAGGGCGTCGACCTCATCGCGCTGACGCTGGTCGTTGGTGGCAAAGTCGGCGATCACTTCCGGCAACACCGCCACCGCTTCATCCAGCACCTGCTGCACCTCGGGGCCCATGGCGACGCTGCGCTCCAGCACGCGGTTCAGCAGGTTCTCCACGGCCCAGGCCAGCTCGGCCACTACCAGGGCGCGCACCATACGGCCGCTGCCTTTCAAGGTATGGAAGGCGCGGCGCATTTCGCTCTGGGCGGTTTTTTCCGTGCTATCGGGCAGGTAACGGTGCAGCACCTCGAGCACTTCATCGGTTTCCTCGAGGAAGACTTCGCGCAACTCATCGTCAACCGGCTCTTCATCAGGCGGGGGCGGCAGCAGGCTACCCGGGCGTTGCAGGGCCGGAGGGTTGAGGCGCGAAGTGGGGCTGGCCAGCGCATCGAATTGGGATTGGCTGGGCGCGGTGTCGCCGGACAGCGCACCGTCGGGTGCAACCAATGCCTGACGCCAGGGCTTCTCCACCGGCAGGTAGCCCAGCGCGCTCAGGCCCTGGGTGGCCAGCTCCAGCACCTTTTCCCCTGCGGCATCGGGGTCCTGGAGCATGCGTTCCAGGTAGTACTCCAGGCTGCTGATCACCTCGGCGAAATGCTCCAGCTGCACTTGGCTGGGCGCCGTATCGTTGACCATCAGCTGTTCATCGACGTAATCGGTGCAACCGCGCATCAGGCTCGCCGCGCGGGGCAGTGGAATCATCGCCAGGGCGCCGCGCACCTGGCTCAACAGCTCAGGCAGGGACTCCAGGCGCTGACGGTCCCAATCGGCCTCGATGCAATCGATCACCAATTCTTTGGCCTGGCGCAGGCACTGGCAGGATTCGCGGATCACCAACTGGTGGATCTGGGTCAGGTCGGTGGTTGGCAGACGGCTTTCTTCGCGGCGCTCCGGTTCCACCGTACCGACCATGCCGGCCAACGTCGCTTCGACGTAGAGCAATGCCCCGGCGACGTCCATCAATACGGCATCGCTCGGTTCGCGCTGCCCCTGGACCAGGCTCAGGACCACCGCGAGCTGGTCGATGATCACTTTGCGCGGCTGGCCGAAACCGAGCACCGCCAGGGTGTCGGCGATCTGGCGCAGCGGCGCCAGTAGCGGGTCAAGGTCCTGGGTGTGCTGACGGTCGCTGCGCACGAACAGGTCAAGGCGTTCCTTGACCCGTACCAACTCTTCGCACAAGGCGCCGAGCACCGAGCCCATGGCGTTGCGGTCCGGCCCGGCCAGGCGTGCACGTTCGGCATCGACCACGGCGCTGTCGGGCAGCGCCTCGTCCAGGCCGTAGCGCTCCTTAAGACTTTGCATGCGCGGCGTCGGGCGGGTGACTTTGGCGACGTAGAACAGCAGGCTTTTTAGCAGCTCATCCGGCGCCGGCTGGTTGATCCCGTCGATGCCCTGGGCCAGCAGGCGCTTGAGCTGCTTGCCACTGGCCTTGAGCAGGCTGCGCAGTGCCGGGCTGTTGGCGATCACCCCGGTGAGCATGCCTTCGACCAGCGCCGAAGTGACCTGCCACAACGGCAACAGCGGCGCGCCCTGGCACAGCGCTTCCAGGCGTGCGAAGACCCGCGCCATGTCTTCCAGATTGCTGGGGCCGTGGTCCTCGCGCAGCAAACCGGCCAAGGCCTGTTGCAGCAGCGAGTGCCACTGGCGCAGTTGCTCGTGCAGGTCCGGCGCAGTACGTTGGGCCAGCGCCTCCGCGGGCAGCGGCATGATCGTCAACAGTTGCGGACTGAACAGGCTGGTCTCCGACAGCAGGCTTTCACCGCGGGCGCTGCGCAGGTCGTTGAGCAGCGGCAACACCACCAGCGGCAGGTCGCGGCGGGCACTGTGTACGCGATCCAGGTACAGCGGCAATTGGCCGAGGGCCTGTTGCAGCAGGCGGATGCTTTCGTCGCGCTGGCTGACGTGCCCGGCCTGCAATGCCAGCGCCAGGGCTTCGATCTCTTCAGCCAGCAGGGCCGCGCCATAGAACTCGACCATCTGCAGCGCGCCGTGCACTTGGTGGATAGCCGTCAGACACTCGTTGATGGCGTCGGCGTCATGGGTGTCGACGTACGCATCCAGCGCCGAACGGGCCTGTTGCAGGGTTTCGGCAATGTCGCCCTTGACCCATTCGAGGGCCACGTAGTCGTGCCGGTCAACCATAACTGCTCCGCTTAGAATTCATGGGTTGCTGGTGATGCAGTTATCTCAAAACCAATGGAGATTAACTGTGGGAGGGGGCTTGCTCCCGATGGCGGTGGTTCAGCCGATGGATCAAGTGACTGATGCACCGCCATCGGGAGCAAGCCCCCTCCCACATTTGGACCGCATTTCAGTCATCTGTCTGCTTGGCGGCTGGCAAGGTAAAACCCGACACCGACCTGCGCAACTGGCTCGCCATCTTCGCCAGGTTACCAATGCTCTCGGCGGTCGCCGTGGAACCGGACGAGGTCTGCGTAGTGATCTGCTGAATCACATTCATGGTCAGCGAAATCTGCCCCGCCGACGAGGTTTGCTGCTGCGCCGCGTTGGAGATGCTCTGGATCAACGCGGCGAGGGTTTTCGATACGCCTTCAATCTCTTCCAGCGCCACCCCGGCGTCCTGGGCCAGTCGCGCGCCGCGCACCACTTCGGTGGTGGTCTGTTCCATGGAAATCACGGCTTCGTTGGTGTCGGCCTGGATTGCCCGCACCAGGGTTTCGATCTGCCGAGTGGCGGCCGACGAGCGTTCGGCCAGCCGTTGCACTTCATCGGCCACCACCGCGAACCCTCGCCCGGCATCCCCGGCCATGCTCGCCTGAATCGCGGCGTTCAGGGCGAGGATGTTGGTCTGGTCGGCGATATCGTCGATCAGGCTAACAATGTCGCCGATCTCCTGGGAGGACTCACCCAGGCGCTTGATGCGCTTGGCAGTGTCCTGTATCTGTTCGCGAATGTTGTCCATGCCATGGATGGTGTTGTGCACCACCTCGTTGCCCTTGTTAGCAATCTCCACCGAGCGTTCCGCCACCGCCGAGGACTCGGCGGCATTGGCCGAGACCTGGTCGATGGACTGGGCCATCTGGTTGATTGCGGTGGAGGCTTCGGCGATCTGCTGGGCCTGATGCTCCGAGGCCTGGGCCAGGTGCATGGCGGTGGCCTGGGTGTCCTGCACCGCGCCGGCGACTTGGCCGGCGGTGAGGTTGATGGTGGCCACCAGGTCGCGCAGTTGGTCCACCGAATAGTTGATCGAATCGGCGATGGTGCCGGTGAAATCTTCGGTGACCGAGGCCGTGACGGTGAGGTCGCCGTCGGCCAAGTCTTCGATTTCGTCCAGCAGGCGCATGATCGCGTTCTGATTGCGCTCATTCTTTTCAGCGGTTTCGTGCAGTTGGCGGTTGGTCTCACGCACCATCACCAGGCCGATCAGGATGATCGAGGCCAGCGCCAGCAACCCCAGCACGTAGCCGCCGAGGGTATCCAGGCTGCGCCCGCCGGCCAGGTTCTCGAAACCGGTGGCCAGGTGCGAGGCTTCATCGAGCAGGGTTTGCGACAGGTTGAAAATACGGCTCGCCGAAGCGCGTACCTGGAACAACTGCGGCGAGGTTTCGAGAATTTCATCCACGGAACCCGAGACGAATTCGAACAGTTCGGCAATTTCGCCCAACCGCGCACGGGCGTCGGGGTCTTCAACCTGGGTGATGCGCAGGCCTGGGTTGCCATTGAGCATGCCATTGAGCACCACGCCAAAGCGATTGGCGTCGCGACCAAAGGCATCGGCGGCCTGCACGGCGGTTTCATCGCCGGCAAGCACGGTGTTGACCGCGCCGAGGATGCGCTCGGCCAGCAATGACTGGCGCTGGGCCAGTGCCACCTGGCTCGCGGGGGCGCCGCGCTGGAGCAGAATGTCGACGACTTTTTCCGACTCTATCTGCAACTGCGGCACGGTTTCGGCCAGGGTGGCGGCCACTTGGTGCAACGACAGCACGGTCTGTTCGCTGGCCAGAATGGCGTCGGTGTTTTTCAGCAGGGCTTCCCAGTCGGTCTGCACCGCACGCATCTCAGCGCGCACGGCAGTGGGCGCGGCAGGCAGGCCGGTTTGCGGGTCGCCTTTTTTCAGGTAGCCCCAACGCTGCGCAAAGTCATTGCGCGCCTCGCCCAACAGTTTGAACGCGGCGGCCTTGCCGGCGGCGGCTTCGGTGGCGTTCTTGGCGATGCGCTGGGACAGCACCCGCAGCTCGCCGGCGTGGCCGATGTACTGTTTGTCGTAGGTGGACTGGGTGTTGAGGTAGGCGAAGTTGGCGAACAGCAGCATGATGAACACGATCAGTGCAATAAACAGCACGATGATCTGCGAACGGCTGCGCGAGGCGGCCTGGGGTTTGGGCGTGGTCACGGTGGTCATGCGGCGACATCCATGAAGCCTGGGGCCTGGGCCAGGGCGAAGGGGCTGAAGACCTGCCATTGCGGGTCGCCATCGAACTGGCCTTGGATAAACGGCGCGCCGCTGGTGGCACTCGCCACCCACGCGTCCAGTGCAAAATGTTGCATGCCCACCACCTCGTCCACCAGCAACCCGACAAACAGGTCGTTGAATTCCACCACCAGCACTCGCCGTTGCTTGCGCGCCTTGGACAATTGCTGACCAAGAAACCCGCCCAGGTCCAACACCGGCAGCAAGCGCCCGCGCAGGTTGGCCACGCCTTTGACCCAGGGTTTGACTCCAGGCATCAGGGTGCAGCGCGGCTCATGCAACACCTCGGCGACTTCGCCCATGGGCGCCACATACCAGTGCTGCCCCAGGCGAAAGCCAATCCCGCTCCAGCGTTGCAGGCGGGTTTCCTGGGACGGCAGGTCGGCGGCCAGCAGGCGGCAGCGGCGATCGATGTCCAGCAGCAGCTCAAAGGCGGTTTGCGACTCGGTCATGATGGCGTGCCGTCAGCCGGCCAGCACCTTGTTCAGCGTGGCGATCAGGGTTTCTTCATCGACCGGCTTGGTCAGGTAGTCCTTGGCACCCTGGCGTGCGCCCCAGATCTTGTCGGTCTCCTGATCCTTGGTGGTGATGATGATGATCGGGATGCCGTTGGTTTCCGGCTCCTTGGACAACTGGCGCGTGGCCTGAAAGCCGTTGAGGCCCGGCATCACGATGTCCATCAGTACGGCGTCGGGTTTTTCCTGGCGGGCCAGGGCCACGCCGTCCGCGCCATTTTCGGCTTTCAACACCTGGTGACCGTGCTTTTCCAGCATGCCGGTCAGTTTGTACATTTCGGTCGGCGAATCGTCGACGATCAGAACACGTGCCATGGTTTTCCCCGCTACATTGGTCGGCGCCGGCCCTCGGGGGCGGCGTCAGTGTGCTTGTTCTACTGCGGCGAAGGCAGGCACATAGGCCTTGATCGCACTCAGCAGTTCTTCCTTGCTGAAAGGCTTGGTCAAAAACTGATCGACACCCACGATACGCCCCTTGGCCTTGTCGAACAGGCCGTCCTTGGAAGACAGCATGATCACCGGGATCGACTTGAACGCCGGGTTGTTCTTCACCAGGGCGCAGGTCTGGTAGCCATCCAGGCGCGGCATCATGATGTCGACAAAGATAATGTGCGGGTGATGGTCCACGATTCGGGCCAGGGCATCGAAACCGTCGATGGCCGTGATGACCTCGCACCCCATGTTCTTCAACAGCGTCTCGGCGGTGCGGCGGATCGTTTTCGAGTCGTCGATCACCATCACTCTCAAGGCGTTGGAATGCTGTTCCATAGTTGCTCTACCATCGCCACAGCGAATCGGTTTTCGGTGTGTACTGCCTGATGTCTCACAGGATGAGCGCTGCAAGCCTTGGAATTCAAGGGCTGCTGCGCCGTGGCAGTCTTTTTAGCACAGTCTCCGGGCGCAATCTATCGAGGCGCCCGCCTGGTGGTTTTTCCTTGACCCACAACAGCCGCAGCGCCACTCTGACGCCACTTTTATGCGTCCTAATTTGCTAGAGGAAATCCCCCATGAGCGTTCGCGTCGGCATTGTCATGGACCCTATCGCCAGCATTTCCTATAAAAAGGACAGCTCGCTGGCCATGCTCCTGGCCGCTCAGGCCCGCGGTTGGACCCTGTTCTACATGGAGCAGCGCGACCTTTACCAGGGCGACGGCGAGGCCCGTGCGCGGATGCGCCCGCTGCAGGTATTCGCCAACCCTGAAAAGTGGTTCGAACTGCAGGATGAAATCGACAGCCCCCTGAGCGATCTGGACGTGATCCTGATGCGCAAGGACCCGCCGTTCGACATGGAATTCGTGTATTCCACCTACCTGCTGGAGCAGGCCGAACGCGCCGGCGTGTTGATCGTCAACAAGCCGCAAAGCCTGCGCGACTGCAACGAAAAGCTGTTCGCCACGCTGTTCCCGCAGTGCACGCCGCCGACCGTGGTCAGCCGCCGTGCCGACGTGCTGCGTGAATTCGCCGCCAAACACGGTGATGTGATCCTCAAGCCGCTGGACGGCATGGGCGGCACCTCGATCTTCCGTCATCGCGCCGGTGACCCCAACCTGTCGGTGATCCTGGAAACCCTGACTGCCCTGGGCACCCAGCAGATCATGGGCCAGGCCTACCTGCCGGCAATCAAGGACGGCGACAAACGCATCCTGATGATCGACGGCGAGCCGGTGGATTATTGCCTGGCGCGTATTCCGGCGGCCGGCGAGACCCGTGGCAACCTGGCGGCCGGTGGTCGTGGCGAGGCGCGGCCGCTGTCGGACAAGGACCGCTGGATCGCTGCTCAAGTCGGCCCGACCCTTCGCGAAAAAGGCCTGCTGTTCGTAGGACTTGACGTAATTGGCGAGAACCTCACCGAAATCAACGTCACCAGCCCGACCTGTATTCGCGAAATTGATAATGCTTTCGGCACCAATATCGGGGAAATGTTGATGGCTGTGATTGCCGAAAAGCTGCAAGTGGCAAGCTACAAGCCGCAAGCTTAAGGCAAACCGCGTTTAAGCCTGCAGCTTGCAGCTTGTAACTTGTAGCTTGAAGCTAAAAACCAACATTGCGCTATCATGCCGAACCCCGATACACGTGATGTTGGTTTTTATGCCTCTGCCGTCCGAACTGCCCCCCGAACTCTCCCATAGCGGCGTGCGCCCGGCTGATCGGCTCGGATTTACCCTGTTTCTGGCGGCACTGATTCACCTGGCACTGATCCTCGGCCTGGGCTTTACCATGGTCGAACCCAAGCAAATCACCAAAACCCTGGAAATCACGCTGGCCACCTTCAAGAGCGATAAAAAGCCCGAGAAGGCCGACTTTCTTGCCCAGGAAAACCAGCAAGGCAGCGGCACCCTCGACAAGAAGGCCGTGCCCAAGACCACCGAAGTGGCGCCGTTCCAGGACAACAAGGTCAACAAAGTCACCCCGCCGCCGGCACCCAAGCCGCAAGTCAAACAGGCCACGCCCAAGGCTGCCGTGACCACGGTTGCGCCCAAACCGCAAAAAGCCCCGACCCAGCGCGAAAAGACCAAGACCGAACCCACACCCGAGCCCGTCAAACCGGCGCCAACGTTCGACAGCTCGACGCTCTCCGACGAAATTTCCAGCCTGGAAGCCGAACTGGCCCACGAGCAACAGCTCTACGCCAAACGGCCGCGCATCTACCGCTTGAACGCCGCCTCCACCATGCGCGACAAAGGCGCTTGGTATAAGGATGAGTGGCGCAAGAAAGTCGAGCGCATCGGCAACCTCAACTATCCGGAGGAGGCACGTCGCCAGCAGATCTACGGCAATTTGCGCTTGCTGGTGTCGATCAACCGCGACGGTTCGCTCTATGAAGTGCAGGTATTGGAGTCGTCCGGCCAGCCATTGCTGGACCAGGCCGCGCAGCGCATCGTGCGCCTGGCCGCGCCCTTTGCGCCGTTTACCGGCGATTTGAACGACGTGGACCGCCTGGAAATCATCCGCACCTGGAAATTTGCCAGGGGTGATCGGCTTTCCAGTAACTGAATCGCCTCGCCTCCTGTAGGAGCGAGCTTGCCCGCGAAAAATTCAAGACCAACGCGTCCATTCAGAACGAGCGCATAATCGTTGACGATCTTCGCGAGCAAGCTCGCTCCTACACTTGTCAGTTCGCCCCTCCAACGCCACACTAGTGGGCATGAAAAATGTCAGCCCGACCTACCTCAAGCACCACTTCCTGATCGCCATGCCCCATATGGCCGACCCGAACTTTGCGCAGACCTTGACCTATATCGTCGAGCACACAGCCAATGGTGCCATGGGGCTGGTGGTGAACCGCCCGCAGGAGCTGAGCCTGGCCGATATCCTTGAGCAACTGCGCCCGGAAATCGATCCTCCCGCCAGCTGCCAGGGCGTACCGATCTACATCGGCGGGCCGGTGCAGACCGAGCGCGGTTTCGTGTTGCACCCCAGCGGGCCGAAATTCCAGGCCACGGTCGACCTTGAAGGTGTCTCACTGTCCACGTCCCAGGACGTGTTGTTCGCGATTGCCGACGGCGTCGGCCCCGAGCAAAGTGTGATCACCCTGGGCTATGCCGGTTGGGAAGCCGGGCAACTGGAGGCCGAACTGGCCAGCAATGCCTGGCTGACATGCCCGTTCGACGCCGACATCCTGTTCAACACCGCCAGTGAACTGCGCCTGGAGGCCGCCGCCGCCAAGCTGCGGGTCAACCTCAGCCTGTTGACCAGCCAGGCGGGGCACGCCTGATGGCCTTGCGTCTGATCCTGGGGTTTGACTACGGCACCAAGCAGATCGGCGTGGCGGTAGGCCAGGTGATTACCGGCCAGGCCCGCGAGCTGTGCACACTGAAGGCCCAGAACGGCGTGCCAGACTGGAATCAGGTAGAAGCGCTGATCAAGGAGTGGAAGCCCGATGCAGTCGTGGTCGGCCTGCCCCTGAACATGGACGGCACACCCAGCGAGATGTGCCTGCGCGCGGAAAAGTTCGCGCGCCGCCTCAATGGCCGCTACAACCTGCCCTTCTATACCCACGATGAGCGCCTGACCACCTTTGAAGCCAAGGGTGAGCGCCGTGACCGTGGCGGCCAGAAAGGCAGCTACCGCGACAACCCCGTGGACGCCATCGCCGCCGCCCTGTTGTTACAGGGCTGGCTGGATGAAAACACCGCTTTATTTGAATCCTGACCCGCCGC
The DNA here is from genome assembly GCF_030816195.1 of Pseudomonas sp. W4I3. GTDB lineage: Bacteria > Pseudomonadota > Gammaproteobacteria > Pseudomonadales > Pseudomonadaceae > Aquipseudomonas. Next base: position 240,200 of record NZ_JAUSXS010000001.1, read on the forward strand.
GATCCTGTGGGAGCGGGCTTGCCCGCGAAGAACGTTAACGATACCGCGTGAAGGCTGGATGAACGCGGTGCCCATGAGTTTTTCGCGAGCAAGCTCGCTCCTACACACTTAATAAGGAGCCACCATGAGCTTGCCCAATCCCGCCGAACTGATCAGCCAGATGGCGACCCGCCTCAAGGCGCACCTGGAACACCGTGGCATCCGCGAACCGCGCTTTATCGGCATCCGCACCGGCGGTGTGTGGGTCGCCCAGGCACTGCTGCAAGAGCTGGGCAGCGATACGCTCCTGGGCACGCTGGATGTGTCCTTCTACCGTGACGATTTCAGCCAGAACGGCCTGCATCCGCAAGTGCGTCCCTCGGAGCTGCCGTTCGAGATCGAAGGCCAGCACCTGGTGCTGATCGACGACGTACTGATGAGCGGGCGCACCATCCGCGCGGCCATGAATGAGCTGTTCGACTACGGCCGCCCGGCCAGTATTACCCTGGTGTGCCTGCTCGACCTGGATGCTGGCGAATTGCCGATCAGCCCGGATGTCGTCGGTGCAACACTGTCTTTGCAAGCCCACCAGCGGGTAAAATTGTCCGGTCCCACGCCGCTCGAACTCGAACTGCAAGACCTTGCCCTTTAAACCGCCTTGTAAAGAGTCCCCGCGATGACGCCTCTAGATGCCAAGCGCCCGCTGCAGCTCAATGCTCAGGGCCAGTTGCAACACTTTCTGTCCCTCGATGGTTTGCCCCGCGAACTGCTCACCGAAATTCTCGACACCGCCGACTCGTTCCTCGAAGTCGGCGGCCGGGCAGTGAAGAAAGTCCCGCTGCTGCGCGGCAAGACCATCTGCAACGTGTTCTTCGAGAACTCCACGCGCACCCGCACCACCTTTGAACTGGCGGCTCAGCGACTGTCCGCCGACGTGATCACGCTGAACGTGTCCACCTCGTCGGCCAGCAAAGGCGAGACCCTGCTCGACACCCTGCGCAACCTGGAGGCCATGGCCGCCGACATGTTCGTGGTACGCCACGGCGACTCCGGTGCCGCGCACTTCATCGCCGAACACGTTTGCCCGAATGTGGCGATCATCAACGGCGGCGATGGCCGCCACGCCCACCCGACCCAGGGCATGCTCGACATGCTCACCATCCGTCGGCACAAGGGCAGCTTTGAAAACCTCTCGGTGGCCATCGTTGGCGACATCCTGCACTCGCGGGTCGCGCGCTCGAACATGCTGGCCCTCAAGACCCTCGGCTGCCCGGACATTCGCGTGATCGCACCGAAAACCCTGCTGCCCATCGGTATCGAGCAGTACGGGGTGAAGGTCTACACCGACATGGCCGAAGGCCTCAAGGGTGTCGACGTGGTGATCATGCTGCGCCTGCAACGCGAGCGCATGGCCGGTGGCCTGCTGCCGAGCGAGGGCGAGTTCTACCGCCTGTTCGGCCTGACCACTGCACGCCTGGCCGGTGCCAAGCCGGATGCCATCGTGATGCACCCCGGCCCGATCAACCGCGGGGTGGAAATCGAGTCGGCGGTGGCCGACGGTCCGCAGTCGGTGATTCTCAACCAGGTGACCTACGGCATCGCCATCCGCATGGCCGTGCTGTCCATGGCCATGAGCGGGCAAACCGCCCAACGTCAATTCGAGCAGGAGAACGCCCAGTGAAGCTCAGCATTCTCGGCGCCCGAGTCATCGATCCGGCCAGCGGCCTGGATCACGTTACCGACCTTCACCTGGACGCCGGCAAGATCATCGCCATTGGCGCCGCGCCCGCAGGCTTCAGCGCCGTTGAGAGTATCGACGCCAAAGGCCTGATCGCCGCGCCTGGGCTGGTGGACCTCAACGTCGCCCTGCGCGAGCCGGGCTACAGCCGCAAGGGCAACATCACCAGCGAAACCCGCGCCGCCGCCGCCGGCGGCGTGACCAGCCTGTGCTGCCCGCCGAACACCAAGCCGATCCTGGACACCTCGGCGGTCACCGAGTTGATCCTCGACCGCGCCCGTGAAGCGGGTAACTGCAAGGTGTTCCCGGTCGGCGCGCTGAGCAAAGGCCTGGACGGCGAGCAACTGGCTGAACTGATCGCCTTGCGCGATGCCGGTTGCGTAGCGTTCAGTAACGGCCTGGAAAGCTTTCGCAGCACCCGTACCTTGTGCCGCGCCCTGGAATACGCGGCCACCTTCGACCTGACGGTGATCTTTCATTCCCAGGACCGCGACCTGGCTGAAGGTGGCCTGGCCCATGAAGGCGCAGTGGCCAGCTTCCTCGGCTTGCCGGGCATCCCGGAAACCGCGGAAACCGTGGCCCTGGCCCGTGACCTGTTGCTGGTGGAGCAAAGCGGCGTACGCGCGCATTTCAGCCAGCTGACCAGCGCCCGCGGCGTCGCCCTGATCGCTCAGGCCCAGGCCCGCGGTTTGCCGGTGACGGCGGACGTGGCGCTGTATCAGTTGATCCTGACCGATGAGGCGCTGATCGACTTCTCCAGCCTGTACCACGTGCAGCCACCACTGCGCACCCTGGCCGATCGCGAAGGTTTACGTGCAGCGGTGAAGTCGGGCGTGGTCTCGGCGATTTCCAGCCACCACCAGCCCCACGAGCGCGATGCCAAGCTGGCGCCGTTCGGTGCCACCGAGCCAGGCATCAGCAGCGTCGAACTGCTGCTGCCGCTGGCGATGACATTGGTGGAAGATGGCTTGCTGGACCTGCCGACGCTGTTGGCACGCCTGAGCACCGGCCCAGCCGAGGCACTGCGCCTGCCGGCGGGTAAGTTGGCGGTAGGTTCGGCGGCGGACCTGGTGCTGTTTGACCCGGCCAGTTCAACGGTGGCCGGGGAGCATTGGCTGTCCAAGGGCGAGAACTGCCCGTTCATCGGCCACAGCCTGCCGGCCACGGTGCGCTACACGCTGATGGATGGGCGGATCAGCTACCAGGCTTGAAGCGCGCACGGTGAAAAAATGTGGGAGGGGGCTTGCTCCCGATTGCGGTGGGTCAGCTACAGATAAACTGACTGATCCATCGCTATCGGGAGAAAGCCCCCTGCCACATTTTGGTCTTCAGCAGACTTAAAGATCAGCGTCCAGCATTACGCTCGGCATTGCGGATCGAAATCTGGGTGTTCAACGTCCAGAAGTCATACAGCACACCAATCAGGAACAAGCCACCGGTCAGCAGGTAGATCAGGCCGGTGATCCATTTGCCCTGGTACATCCGGTGCACACCGAACACGCCCAAAAATGCCAACAGGATCCAGGCCACGTTGTATTCGATGGGCCCGGCGGTAAAACGCAGGTCGGCTTCGCGGTCCATGGCCGGGATCAGGAACAGGTCGATCAGCCAGCCAATACCCAGCAGGCCAAAGGTGAAAAACCAGATTGTTCCGGTGACCGGCTTGCCGTAATAGAAGCGATGGGCTCCGGTAAAACCGAAAATCCACAGCAGGTAACCGATCACCTTGCTGTGGGTGTCTTGCTGCGAACCAACCTGTTGATAGGTGTTCATGGAATACCTCTTTTCACTCGATAGATAAATTTGTTCATTTTTTTTGTGACTTTTTTACGGGCGCCCGACGCACGGTAAATGCTATCTTCCTCGCCTCAAAGCCTTATACCGCCTGGCTTGTGTAGGACAATTGCGACGAATCGTCGCGTTTTTCCTGAATTTGACCCCAAGGTTCAGTCGACAAACGGCCTGGGAACGTCACAAAAACCTGTTATAAAGTTGCGCGCAAACCCATAAGAGCCACGCCTAATGCGACCATTTTTCAAGACATGGCTAACCATTTGCCTATTAATGCCACTGGCCGCCCACGCCACCAATCGTGAGCAACGTCTTCCAAACGTTAACGGTTTCACCCCTAAAGTTCATAGCACGCCCAGCACCGCAAAATCGGTAAAGCCGACCGTCAGCCGCCCGACTCAACTGAGCAAGGCCCACGGTAAAACGCTTTCCACCCAGCTGGCCGTCAATACCAAGCAAAGCAGCAACGTCCTCAGCCGCGCCGTCAACGTGCTCGGTACTCCTTATCGTTGGGGCGGCAGCAGCCCAAGTAAAGGGTTCGACTGCAGCGGCTTGGTGAAATATGCTTTCAACGACGTCAAGGCAGTGGATTTGCCACGCACGTCCAACGCCATGGCGGCCGGCCACGGCTTGAAAGTTGATCGCAAAGACCTCAAGCCAGGCGACTTGCTGTTCTTCAAGCTCAAGAGCCGCCAGGTCAACCACGTTGCCATTTACCTGGGCAACGACCGCTTTATCCACGCGCCGCGGCGCGGCAAGTCGGTGAGCATCGACACGTTGAAAAAACCGTTCTGGGACAAGAACTATGTGATCGCCAAGCGGGTGCTGCCAAAAGAGCAGAACAATAACCTGCGGATCGTGCAGCGCTGAGCTTCAGCTGAATACAGTTAAACAATGTGGGAGGGGGCTTGCCCCCGATGGCAGCGTGTCAGTCACCGGATTCGTTGGCTGATCCACCGCTATCGGGGGCAAGCCCCCTCCCACATTTGTTTTGTGTTGCCCCGGCGATCTAGATGTCCGTAGGCACCCTCGCCTTTTCGCGGGCATCCTCTCGACTGACCACACCCTCCCCGACCAGCGCCTTCAAGCTCATATCCAGCGTCTTCATGCCCAACGCCCCACCGGTCTGGATGGCCGAGACCATCTGCGCCACCTTGTCTTCGCGGATCAGATTGCGAATGGCCGGCGTCGCCAGCATGATTTCGTGAGCCGCTACGCGTCCGCCGCTGGTCTTCTTCACCAACACCTGGGAGACCACCGCCTGCAGGGACTCCGCCAGCATCGAGCGGACCATGGACTTTTCCACCGCCGGGAACACGTCCACCAGCCTGTCTACCGTCTTTGCCGCCGAGGTGGTGTGCAAGGTGCCAAATACCAGATGCCCGGTCTCAGCGGCCGTCAGCGCCAGGCGAATGGTTTCCAGGTCACGCAGTTCACCCACCAGAATCACATCCGGGTCTTCGCGTAATGCCGAGCGCAGGGCCACCGAGAAGCTGTGGGTATCACGATGCACCTGGCGCTGGTTGATCAACGCCAGTTTCGGCCGGTGGATAAATTCAATCGGGTCTTCCAGCGTGAGGATGTGCTGGCGACGATGGCAATTCAGATAATCGATCATCGCCGCCAACGTGGTGGATTTGCCGGAGCCGGTGGGGCCCGTCACCAGCACCAGGCCACGCGGCAACTGCGCGATACGCTGGAACACCTCGCCCAGGCCGAGGCTTTCCAGGCTCTGAACTTCCTTGGGAATCGTGCGAAACACCGCCCCCACACCCCGCTCCTGCTGGAACACATTGGCGCGAAAGCGTGCGACGCCGGGCAGCTCGAAGGCGAAATCCGTTTCAAGAGATGTTTCGAAATCCTTTTGTTGGTATTGGTTGAGCAAAGGGCTCAATAAATCCGCAACCTGGGACCCGACCAGTACCGGGCTTTCCAGCGGCCAGACCTCGCCATCGATGCGCAGCATCGGTGCCAGGCCGGCCGACAGATGCAGGTCGGAGGCGCCACGTTGCACGCTGGCGGTCAGTAATTCAGTGATATCCATAGGGCTTTCCATTTCCAGTAGAATGCCGCGGACTCCATATCCACGGGCGCAACTTGAATGTCGACGATAGCAGACAACATCGGCCTGGTTAGCCAGCGCATCCGCGCCGCCGCCGACGCCGTGCAGCGTGACGCAAGCGGCATCCACCTGCTGGCCGTGAGCAAGACCAAACCGGCGCACGCCGTGCGCGAAGCGTTTGCCGCCGGCTTGCATGACTTTGGCGAAAACTACCTGCAGGAAGCCCTGGGCAAACAGGCCGAATTAACCGACCTGCCCTTGAGTTGGCACTTCATCGGCCCCATTCAATCGAACAAGACTCGCGCCATCGCCGAGAACTTCGCTTGGGTGCATTCCGTGGACCGCCTGAAAATCGCACAACGCCTGTCCGAACAACGCCCTGCCGACCTGCCTGCATTGAATATCTGCATCCAGGTCAACGTCAGTGGCGAAGCCAGCAAGTCCGGCTGCACACCCGCCGACCTGCCGGCCCTGGCCAACGCCATCAGCGCCCTGCCGCGCCTGAAGCTGCGCGGTTTGATGGCGATCCCCGAGCCCACTGAAGACCGCGCGGCGCAGGATGCGGCGTTCGCCACTGTGCGTGAGCTGCAAGCCAGCCTGAACCTGCCACTGGACACACTTTCCATGGGCATGAGCCACGATCTCGAGTCGGCCATCGCTCAAGGCGCCACTTGGGTGCGGATCGGTACCGCACTGTTTGGTGCCCGCGACTACAGCCAGCCGTGAAATGGCTGACGTTCATTTAGCTAAGGACCTGTCATGAAAGACACGCGTATTGCCTTTATCGGCGCCGGTAACATGGCGGCCAGCCTGATCGGCGGCCTGCGGGCCAAGGGCCTGGAAGCCACGCAGATCCGCGCCAGCGACCCGGGCGCCGAAACCCGCGCCCGCGTCAGCGCCGAACACGGCATCGAGACTTTTGCCGACAACGCCGAGGCCATCCAGGGCGTCGACGTGATCGTACTTGCGGTCAAGCCCCAGGCCATGAAGGCGGTGTGCGAGAGCCTGCGCCCGAGCCTGCAGGCCCATCAACTGGTGGTGTCGATCGCCGCCGGCATTACCTGCGCCAGCATGACCAACTGGCTCGGCGCCCAGCCGATCGTGCGCTGCATGCCCAATACCCCGTCCTTGCTGCGCCAGGGCGTGAGCGGTTTGTACGCCACCGCCGAAGTCAGCGCCGCACAGCGTGAGCAGGCTCAGCAATTGTTATCCGCCGTGGGCATCGCCCTGTGGCTGGAGCAGGAGCAGCAACTGGACGCGGTCACCGCCGTGTCCGGCAGCGGCCCGGCGTACTTTTTCCTGTTGATCGAAGCCATGACCGCTGCCGGCGTGAAACTGGGCCTGCCTGCCGACGTTGCCGAGCAACTGGCCGAACAAACCGCCTTGGGCGCCGCGAAAATGGCGGTGTCCAGCGATGTGGACGCGGCCGAGCTGCGCCGTCGCGTGACGTCTCCGGGCGGCACCACGCAAGCGGCCATCGAATCGTTCCAGGCCGGCGGCTTCGAAGCCCTGGTGGAAAAAGCACTGGGTGCTGCGGCACATCGTTCGGCCGAGATGGCCGAACAACTGGGTAAATAGTCGTCCCTTACCAAGGTAATCAAACATGCTCGGAATCAATGACGCTGCCGTTTTCATCATCCAGACCCTGGGCAGCCTGTACCTGCTGATCGTGCTGATGCGCTTTATCCTGCAACTGGTGCGGGCGAACTTCTACAACCCACTGTGCCAGTTCGTGGTCAAGGCCACCCAACCGCTGCTCAAGCCGCTGCGTCGGGTGATCCCGAGCCTGTTTGGGCTGGACATGTCGTCGCTGGTGCTGGCACTGCTGCTGCAGATCCTGCTGTTTGTAGTGATCCTGATGCTCAACGGCTACCAAGCCTTCACGGTGCTGCTGTTGCCGTGGGCGCTGATCGGCATTTTCTCGCTGTTTTTGAAGATCATTTTCTGGTCGATGATCATCAGCGTGATCCTGTCGTGGGTCGCACCCGGCAGCCGCAGCCCGGGCGCCGAGCTGGTCTACCAGATCACTGAACCGGTGCTGGCGCCGTTCCGTCGCCTGATTCCCAACCTGGGCGGCCTGGATATTTCGCCGATCTTCGCGTTTATCGCGATCCAACTGATCCAGAGCTGGGTGATCCCGCGCCTGGCGTTCTATGCGTTCATGCCCAAAGAGCTGTTCGGCCTGATCTGAATAGCTCAAACACGCTAGACAATGTGGGAGGGGGCTTGCCCCCGATTGCGGTGGATCAGTCAAATAGAGGTCGACTGACACGCTGTCATCGGGAGCAAGCCCCCTCCCACATTTTGTATCTGTGTACGGGTGCAGGCCTTTGCTTGCCGCTGGGGTTCGCGCTCTTTAGACTTACGCCTCATTTAAACGAGAGCAGGGTCGATGCCAACTGCCTTCCCCCCCGATTCCGTTGGACTGGTCGTGCCCCAAGTGGCGCACTTTAGCGAACCACTGGCCCTGGCCTGCGGCCGCTCGCTGCCTGCCTACGACCTGATCTACGAAACCTACGGCCAACTGAACGCCACCGCGAGCAACGCCGTGCTGATTTGCCACGCCTTGTCCGGCCACCATCATGCGGCAGGCTTCCACAGCGTTGACGAGCGCAAGCCCGGCTGGTGGGACAGCTGCATCGGCCCAGGCAAGCCCATCGACACCAACAAATTCTTTGTGGTCAGCCTGAACAACCTCGGCGGCTGCAACGGCTCCACCGGCCCCCAGCAGCCTGAACCCGGAAACCGGCAAGCCGTTCGGCGCCGACTTCCCGGTGTTGACAGTGGAAGACTGGGTGCACAGCCAGGCGCGCCTTGCCGACCGGCTGGGCATCGACCAATGGGCGGCCGTGATCGGTGGCAGCCTGGGCGGCATGCAGGCCCTGCAATGGACCATCACCTACCCGGACCGCGTGCGCCACTGCCTGGCCATCGCCTCGGCGCCCAAGCTGTCTGCGCAAAACATTGCCTTCAACGAAGTGGCGCGCCAAGCCATCCTCACCGACCCCGAGTTCCACGGTGGTTCGTTCCAGGAAGCCGGCGTGATCCCCAAGCGTGGCCTGATGCTGGCGCGGATGGTCGGGCACATCACCTACCTGTCCGATGATTCCATGGGCGAAAAATTCGGCCGTGGCCTCAAGAGCGAGAAGCTCAACTACGACTTCCACAGCGTCGAGTTCCAGGTCGAAAGCTACCTGCGGTATCAGGGCGAGGAGTTCTCCGGGCGTTTCGACGCCAACACCTACCTGCTGATGACCAAGGCGCTGGACTACTTCGACCCGGCGGCGAACCACGACGACGATCTGGCGAAAACCTTCGAGCACGCCACGGCCAAGTTCTGCGTGATGTCGTTCACCACCGACTGGCGTTTCTCCCCGGCGCGCTCTCGTGAGCTGGTGGATGCGCTGATGGCTGCGCGCAAAGACGTCTGCTACCTGGAGATCGATGCTCCGCAAGGCCACGACGCCTTCCTGATTCCGATTCCCCGTTATCTGCAGGCGTTCAGTAACTACATGAACCGTATAGCACTGTGAGAACGCCATGAGAGCCGACCTGGAAATCATCCAAGACTGGATCCCCGCCGGCAGCCGCGTGCTCGACCTGGGCTGCGGCGATGGCGAGCTGCTGAGCTGGCTGCGCGACAACAAGCAAGTCACCGGCTACGGCCTGGAAAACGATCCGGACAACATCGCCCAGTGCGTGGCCAAAGGCATCAACGTGATCGAGCAGGACCTGGACAAGGGCCTGGGCAACTTTGCCAGCAACAGCTTTGACATCGTGGTGATGACCCAGGCCCTGCAAGCGGTGCACTACCCGGACCGTATCCTCGACGAAATGCTGCGCGTCGGCCGCCAATGCATCATCACCTTCCCCAATTTCGGACACTGGCGCTGCCGCTGGTACCTGGCCACCAAGGGCCGCATGCCGGTGTCGGACTTCCTGCCGTACACCTGGTACAACACGCCGAACATCCACTTCTGCACCTTCGAAGACTTCGAAGCCCTGTGTGGCGAGCGTGAGGCCAAGGTGATCAACCGCCTTGCCGTCGATCAACAGCACCGCCACGGCTGGGCGAGTAAGCTATGGCCCAACCTGTTGGGCGAAATCGGCATCTACCGGGTCAGCAGTCCTGGCCTGATCGACCACAAGATTGCCGTCTAATTACTTTCACGAGGGACGCTCATGAGTCGTTTGGCTATTTTTCTATTGACCGCCTGCCTGGGCGCCAGCGCCGTGGCCGCCGACGCTATCGACGCTAACCGCAAGAAAGACTTCGGCGATATCACCGTTCACTACAACACCTTCACCTCAAGCTTCCTGTCTCCGGAAACCGCCCAGAACGTCGGCGTGGTGCGCAGCAAGGAGAAGGGTTTGATCAATGTAACCGTGATCAAGGGCGTGACCCCCGTCCCGGCCCAAGTGACCGGCACCATCAAGGACCTGGGCGGCAAAAGCGAGATCTTGACGTTCAAGCAAATCGAAGAGAAAGGCGGGGTCAGCTACCTCGCGCCTTACTCCGTGACCCAGCGCGAATACAAGACGTTTACCATCAACGTTGAAACCGGCGGCAAGGCCCATGGTTTCCAATTCAACCAAGAACTGTTTCCGGCCGAATGATGAACCTGACTCAACTCGTACTGGCCAGCCATAACGCCGGCAAACTCAAAGAATTGCAGGCCATGCTCGGCGACGCCGTGCAACTGCGCTCGATCGGTGAGTTCAGCCAGGTGGAGCCGGAAGAAACCGGCCTGTCATTCGTCGAAAACGCCATCCTCAAGGCACGCAACGCCGCACGCCTCTCCGGCCTGCCGGCCTTGGCGGATGACTCGGGCCTGGCGGTGGACTACCTCGGTGGCGCACCCGGCATCTATTCGGCGCGCTACGCCGACGGCAAGGGCGATGCGGCCAACAACGCCAAGCTACTGGACGCGCTCAAGGACGTACCGGATGCGATGCGCGGTGCGCAGTTCGTCTGCGTGCTGGCGTTGGTGCGTCACGCTGACGACCCGCTGCCGATCCTCTGCGAAGGCTTGTGGCACGGGCGCATCCTGCATGCCGCCAGCGGTGAGCACGGCTTTGGCTACGATCCACTGTTCTGGGTGCCGGAGCGCAACGTCTCCAGCGCCGAACTGAGCCCGGCCGACAAGAACCAGATCAGCCACCGCGCCCGCGCAATGGATTTGCTGCGCCAACGCCTGAGCCTGAAATGACCCACGACACCCAGGCGCTGCCACTGATCCACGGTGGCGCGCAAACCCCTCGGGCGGCGCTGCCTGTGCTGCCGCCCCTGGCGCTGTACATCCATATCCCCTGGTGCGTGCGCAAGTGCCCTTATTGCGACTTCAACTCCCACACCGCCAGCAACGTGTTGCCGGAAGAAGAGTATGTGGACGCATTGCTGGCGGACCTGGACCTGGACCTGCATGCCGTCTATGGCCGCAAGCTGAGCTCGATCTTCTTTGGCGGCGGCACCCCGAGCCTGTTCAGCGCCGCGGCATTGGGGCGGCTGCTCAAAGGCGTGCAAGCGCGCATCCCGTTTGCCGACGATATCGAAATCACCCTGGAAGCCAATCCCGGCACCTTTGAGCAAGAGAAGTTCGTGGCGTATCGCGCGCTGGGGATCAATCGCCTGTCCATCGGCATCCAGAGCTTCCAGCAGGCAAAGCTCGAAGCCCTGGGTCGCATCCACAACGGCGATGAAGCCATACGCGCCGCAGATATGGCGCGCCAGGCCGGATTCGACAACTTCAACCTGGACCTGATGCACGGCTTGCCCGATCAATCCCTGGACGACGCGCTGGCCGACCTGCGCCAAGCGATCGCACTCAAGCCGACGCACTTGTCCTGGTACCAACTGACCCTGGAACCCAACACCGTGTTCTGGAACCAGCCACCCGCGCTGCCGGAAGACGACACCCTGTGGGACATCCAGGAAGCCGGTCAGGCGCTGCTCGCCGAGCACGGTTACGCGCAATATGAAGTGTCGGCCTACGCCCAACCGGGTCGCCCGGCGCGGCATAACCTCAATTACTGGAGCTTCGGCGACTTCATCGGTATCGGCGCGGGTGCCCACGGCAAGCTCAGCCATCCGGACGGGCGCATCGTACGCACCTGGAAAACCCGCGCACCGAAAGACTACCTCAACCCGGCCAAAAGCTTTCAGGCCGGAGCGAAAGAGTTGACCAATGAAGAGCTGCCGTTCGAGTTCCTGATGAACGCCCTGCGCCTCACTGAAGGCGTTGAGGCCAAGCTCTACGCCGAGCGTACCGGCCTTGAGCTGGCGAGCCTCGAAGAAGGCCGCCGCGAGGCAGAACAAAGCGGCTTAATGCAGGTCGAACCGTCACGCCTGGCGGCGACCGACCGCGGGCAACTCTTTCTCAATGACCTGCTGCAGACGTTTTTGAGCTGATCGCTCTTAAGGAAATCGAATGGATTTGGTACTCGACCTGCTCGCCACCGTGTCCCGCTGGAGCCGCAGCAACCTGTCGGAAATCTCCCTGGCCCTGGTCGGCTGTTTGCTGGTGCTGTTCGGCGCCGACATCAAGGGCTGGGTCGAAGCACGCCTGGGCAGCATCGCCGGCGCCCTGCGCGTCCCGTTGATGGCCCTGCTGTGCATGATCGGCAGCGGCGCAGCGCTGATCTACGCCACGCCGTGGATTGTGCGCGGGCTGAGTCAGTTCAATAACTACAGCCTGGCGCCGGTGCTGGTGGTGGTGCTGGTGTTGATTGGCGTCGTCGCGGATCGCCGCTGACCTCAAACCCAACACAAAAAAATGTGGGAGGGGGCAAGCCCCCTCCCACATTTTTACTGCATTTCAACGTTGCAGGCGGGTTAGGCCAGCTTTTCGAACTTCAAATCCCACACCCCATGTCCCAACCGCTCGCCGCGGCGTTCGAACTTGGTGATCGGACGCTCTGCCGGGCGTGGCACGCATTGGCCGTCTTCGGCGAGGTTGCGGTAGCCAGGCGCGACATTCATCACTTCCAGCATGTATTCGGCATACGGTTCCCAGTCGGTGGCCATGTGCAGGATGCCGCCAACCTTGAGCTTGCTGCGCACCAGCTCCGCGAAGGAGGCCTGGACGATGCGGCGCTTGTGGTGACGAGCCTTGTGCCATGGGTCGGGGAAGAACAGCATCAGGCGGTCGAGGCTGTTGTCGGCGATGCAGCGGTTGAGCACTTCAATCGCGTCGCAGTCATACACCCGCAGGTTGGTCAGGCCCTGGGTCAGCACGCCGTTAAGCAGCGCACCGACACCTGGACGGTGCACTTCCACACCGATGAAATCCTGGTCCGGCGCGGCCGCCGCCATCTCCAGCAGGGAATGCCCCATGCCGAAGCCGATTTCCAGGGAACGCGGGGCCGAACGACCGAACACCTGGTCGTAGTCCACCGGCGCGTCGGCCAGGGGCAACACGAACAGTGGCGTGCCCTGCTCCAGGCCCTTTTGCTGGCCTTCGGTCATGCGACCGGCGCGCATCACGAAGCTCTTGATGCGGCGATGCTTGGACTCGTCGCCCGCTTCCACGGTGTTCGGCGTTTCGTTTGATTCAGTCATCAATAGCTCTTACTTGATCAGGCCATCCAGCGGCGAAGAGGCGCTGGCATAGAGTTTTTTCGGCATGCGCCCGGCGAGGTAGGCCAGGCGGCCCGCGACGATCGCGTGTTGCATGGCTTGGGCCATCATGATCGGTTGCTGGGCATGGGCAATGGCCGAGTTCATCAGCACCGCGTCGCAGCCCAGCTCCATGGCGATGGTTGCGTCGGAGGCCGTGCCCACGCCCGCATCCACCAGCACCGGGATCTTGGCTTCTTCAAGGATGATCTGCAGGTTGTAGGGGTTGCAGATACCCAGGCCGGAGCCGATCAGACCCGCCAGCGGCATCACCGCGATGCAGCCGATTTCCGCCAGCTGGCGAGCGATGATCGGGTCATCGCTGGTGTAGACCATCACGTCAAAGCCTTCCTTGACCAAGGTCTCGGCGGCCTTGAGGGTTTCGATCACGTTGGGGAACAGGGTTTTCTGGTCGGCCAGCACTTCCAGCTTCACCAGGTTGTGGCCGTCGAGCAGCTCACGAGCCAGGCGGCAGGTGCGCACGGCTTCGATGGCGTCATAGCAGCCGGCGGTGTTCGGCAGGAAGGTGTAGCGGTCCGGCGACAGCACTTCGAGCAGGTTCGGCTCGCCCTCGATCTGGCCGAGGTTGGTGCGACGTACGGCGAAGGTCACGATTTCGGCGCCCGAGGCTTCGATGGCCAGACGGGTTTCTTCCATGTCGCGGTACTTGCCGGTGCCGACCAGCAGACGGGACTGGTAGGTATGGCCGGCCAGGACGAAGGGCTTGTCGCTACGAACAATGCTCATGGGAATTCTCGTAATGGGGTGAGGTTTCGCAGAATGCATAAGGCCGGGGGTGACTAGCCACCGCCGATGGCGTGGACCACTTCGACCTGGTCACCTTCGCTGAGCGCGGTGCTTTCGTGCAGGCTGCGCGGGACGATATCCAGGTTGAGCTCCACTGCGACACGACGCCCGGTGAGGTCCAGGCGGGTCAGCAGGGCCGCGACGGTTTCACCGTCGGGCAATTCAAAGGGTTCGCCGTTCAACTGAATGCGCATGCCGCAGGCCGCCATCGTTTTTAGGGGCCGGCATTCTAACGCGATTGGGACTGAAGGTCAGCTCCAAGCGTCAAGCGGTCAGTTGCAGGCGCCAGGCGAGCAAGCCGAGGAAAAACCAGCCCAACAGGAACGCCAGGCCGCCGAACGGGGTGATGATCCCGAGTTTGCTGATGCCGGTCAGGGTCAACAGATACAGGCTACCGGAGAACAAAAGGATCCCGACTGCAAATGAAATGCCCGCCCAGGTGACCAGTCGTCCGGGAATGTGCGCAGCCAGCAGCGCCACGCCAAACAACGCCAGGGTGTGCACCAGCTGATAAGTCACGCCGGTGTGGAAGATTGTCAGGTATTCGGCGCTCAGGCGGTTCTTCAGACCGTGGGCGGCGAAGGCACCGAGGGCCACACCGGTGAAACCGAAAAAGGCAGCCAGCATCAGAAAGCTACGCAGCATGAGGAACTCCAGTCAGACTCATCGGGCAGGGTCTGTATAATGGCCCGCTCAACGGGTTCGGCCAAGCCATCTCTATGCTGCGTATCCTCTTCAACCGCTTTCTCAACGTCCTGAAATGGTTCGCCATCGGCAGTGTGCTGCTGGTGCTGCTGTTTCGTGTCGTGCCGCCGCCGTTCACTGCGCTGATGGTGGAGCGCAAGGTCGAATCATGGATCGACGGCGAGCCTATCGACCTGCAGCGTAGCTGGGTGCCGTGGGACGAGATCTCCGATGACCTCAAACTGGCGGTGATGGCCGGTGAAGACCAGCGCTTCCCGCAGCACTGGGGTTTTGACTTTGGTGCGATCCAGGCGGCAATCGTGCATAACGAGCGCGGCGGCTCGATCCGGGGCGCCAGTACGTTGAGCCAGCAGGTGTCGAAGAACTTGTTCCTGTGGGCCGGCCGCAGTTATCTGCGCAAAGGCCTGGAGGCCTGGTTTACCGGGTTGATCGAAGTGTTGTGGCCCAAGCAGCGCATTCTTGAGGTCTACCTCAACAGCGTGGAGTGGGATGACGGCGTGTTCGGGGCAGAGGCGGCGGCGCGGCACCATTTCGGGGTGAGTGCCAAGGGGCTATCGCGACAGCAGGCCAGCTACCTGGCGGCCGTGTTGCCGAATCCACGGGTGTGGAGTGCCAGTCATCCGACAGCGTATGTGGCGCGGCGCGCAGCGTGGATTCGCCAGCAGATGAGTCAGCTCGGCGGGGATGGCTACCTGGCGGAGCTCAACAACTCCCGCAAGGCCCCCTGGTCCGACTGACACAACACAGAAACAAATGTGGGAGGGGGCTTGCCCCCCTCCCACAGTTTTAGGCAGCGATCGACAGCTTCAGCTTGTTCATCGCGCTTTTCTCAAGCTGACGAATCCGCTCGGCCGACACGTTGTACTTCTGCGCCAGGTCGTGCAGCGTGGCTTTTTCTTCTGCCAGCCAGCGCTGGTAAAGAATGTCACGGCTGCGGTCGTCCAGCACTTCGAGCGCTTCGTGCAGGTTGTGGTTGGAGTTGTCGCTCCAGTCCGCATCCTCCAGTTGACGCGCCGGGTCGTACCGGTGGTCTTCCAGGTAGTTGGCCGGCGATTGGAAAGCGCTGTCGTCGTCTGCTTCGGCAGCCGGGTCGAAGGCCATGTCATGGCCGGTCAGGCGGCTTTCCATCTCGCGCACTTCACGGGGCTCCACACCGAGGCTTTCGGCCACGCGGTGGACTTCCTCGTTGTTCAGCCACGCCAGGCGTTTCTTCTGGCTGCGCAGGTTGAAGAACAGCTTGCGCTGGGCCTTGGTGGTCGCGACTTTCACGATGCGCCAGTTGCGCAGGATGAACTCGTGAATTTCCGCCTTGATCCAGTGCACAGCAAACGACACCAGGCGCACGCCCATTTCCGGGTTGAAGCGCTTGACCGCCTTCATCAGGCCGACGTTGCCTTCCTGAATCAGGTCAGCCTGGGCCAGGCCGTAGCCGCTATAGCTACGGGCGATATGTACGACAAAACGCAGGTGGGCGAGCACCATCTGCCGAGCCGCCCCCAAATCCTGCTCATAGTAGAGACTCTCGGCCAGTTCACGCTCCTGCTCGGGCGTCAGCAATGGAATGCTGTTGACCGTGTGCACATAGGCTTCCAGGTTCGCACCCGGGACCAAGGCATAAGCAGGTTGCAAAGAAGTGGTCATACGAAAAAACCTCCGACTCACATAACTCGTGCAGTTCAGCACTGCGAAAATTGACCGGGAACCGTAGGACAAGTTCCCTAAACCACTGATACGGTCAATACAAACGAAACCACATTACCCTGACATTAACTACTTCGGTGCCAGCTCACGTAAATGCCGTGCGACCGCAATCCACGCACCGATATACCCCAACAAGACCGCGCCGAGCAAGAGGCTCAGACCATCCGCTACGGGCACGCCGGCCAGGGCGAAATCGCTGCCGTACAAGCCGGCAAGCCCGATAACCGCGTCGTTCAGCCAGTCAAGGCCAAACGCCAGCACGCCCCAGGATAAAACCCCGGCACCAAAGCCATAAAGCGCGCCCATGTACAGAAAAGGACGACGCACATAGCTGTCCGTGCCGCCGACCAGTTTAATCACTTCTATCTCAGTGCGACGGTTTTCAATATGAAGACGAATGGTATTACCTATCACCAAAAGTAATGCAGACACCAACAACACTGTCAAACCGAATACAAAGCGATCGCCCAGCTTGAGAATCGCGGCCAGGCGCTCTACCCAGACTAGATCAAGTTGAGCCTGTTGCACCTTGGGCATCTCTGCGAGTTTTTGTCGCAGGGCTTCCAGGGCCGGCTTGTCCACTTCATTTGGCGTTACCAGAACCACGCCCGGTAGCGGGTTCTGCGGCAGCTCCTTGAGCGCTTCACCCAGGCCGGATTGCTGCTGGAACTCCTCAAGCGCCTGATCGCGGCTGATGTACTCGGCATCCGCTACGCCGGGCAGATTCTTGATGTCGTCGCGCAGCCCCTCGCCATCCTTGGTGCTGGCGTCGAGGTTGAGGTACAGCGAAATCTGCGCCGCGCGCTGCCAGGAACCGCCCAGGCGCTCCACATTATTGAGCAGCAACGACAAACCCATCGGCAGGCTCAGGGCCACGGCCATCACCAGGCAGGTGAAAAAGCTGCCGATCGGCTGCTTGCCCAGGCGGCGCAGGCTGTCGAGCAGGCTGGCGCGATGGCTTTCGATCCAGGCACGCAACAGCGTGCCGAAGTCCGGGCCGTCGTCTTCGTCGTGTTTTTTCTTTTTCGGTTGCGGATCGGCCGGTTTCGGCGCCACGCGTTCGGATACTTTAGGACTGCGTGTTGCACTCATACGCCAGCCTCCCCGTCACCGATCAGACGACCGCGTTGCAGGGTCAGCATGCGATGGCGCATGCGAGCAATCAGCGCCAGGTCGTGACTGGCGATCAACACGCTGGTGCCCAGCCGGTTGATGTCTTCGAACACCCCCATGATCTCGGCCGCCAGGCGCGGGTCGAGGTTACCGGTGGGCTCATCCGCCAGCAGCAAGGCCGGGCGGTGGACGATGGCGCGAGCGATACCGACGCGCTGTTGCTGGCCGGTGGACAGGTCGCCGGGGTACAGGTCGGTCTTGTCCGACAGCGCCACGCGCTCCAAAGCCGAATCCACCCGCTTGACGATTTCGGCCTTGGACAGCCCGAGAATCTGCAGGGGCAAGGCAATGTTGTTGAACACCGTACGATCGAACAGCAACTGGTGGTTCTGAAACACCACGCCGATCTGGCGGCGCAGGAACGGGATCTGCGCGTTGCTGATGGTGGCCAGGTCCTGGCCCGCCAGCAGCAGCTTGCCGGTGGTCGGGCGTTCCATGGCCAGCAACAGGCGCAACAAGGTACTTTTACCGGCGCCGGAGTGGCCGGTGACGAACAAGAACTCGCCGCGCCGTACTCGAAAGCTCAGCTCATGCAAGCCCACATGCCCGTTGGCGTAGCGTTTACCGACCTGTTCGAATCGAATCATGAACGCTCCCGCTCGGCAAACAGTGCCTCTACAAAGGGTTCGGCTTCAAAGGTGCGCAGGTCGTCGATGCCTTCACCGACGCCGATATAACGAATCGGCAACCCGAACTGTTTGGCCAGCGCGAAAATCACACCGCCCTTGGCCGTGCCGTCGAGCTTAGTCAATGCCAGGCCGGTCAGTTGTACCGTCTGGTTGAATTGCTTGGCCTGGCTGATGGCGTTCTGCCCGGTGCCGGCGTCCAGCACCAGCAGCACTTCATGGGGAGCGTCGGCGTCGAGCTTGCCGATCACGCGGCGGACTTTCTTCAGCTCTTCCATCAAATTGTCTTTGGTGTGCAGGCGACCGGCGGTATCGGCGATCAGCACATCGATGTTACGGGCCTTGGCGGCCTGCACGGCGTCGAAGATCACCGAAGCGGAGTCGGCACCGGTGTGCTGGGCGATCACCGGGATCTTGTTGCGCTCGCCCCACACTTGCAGTTGCTCGACGGCAGCGGCACGGAAGGTGTCGCCGGCGGCCAGCATGACTTTCTTGCCTTCGGACTGCAGCTTCTTGGCCAGCTTGCCGATGGTGGTGGTCTTGCCGGCGCCATTGACGCCGACGACCAGGATCACGAACGGTTTTTTCGGGGTGATCACCAGCGGTGCTTCAACGGGCTTGAGCATGGCGGCCAGCTCGGCCTGCAAAGACTTGTACAGCGCGTCGGCGTCGGTCAGCTGCTTGCGTGCGACCTTCTGGGTCAGGCTCTGGATGATCACGGCGGTGGCTTCGACGCCCACGTCTGCGGTGAGCAGGCGGGTTTCGATGTCTTCAAGCAACTCGTCATCGATGGTTTTCTTGCCCAGGAACAGGCTGGCCATGCCTTCGCCGATACTGGCGCTGGTTTTGCTCAAACCTTGTTTGAGGCGGGCGAAAAAGCCGGTTTTGCTGGTTTCAGCGGCCGGTTCTTCAACAACGGCAGGCGCGGCAACCACGGCAGGCACAGGGGCTTCAAGAACTGGTGGCGCCTGGACGACGGCCTCTACGGGCTCAATCACAGCGGGAATCGGCGGCGTTACGTGCTCAACCTGCACATCCTCAACCAGCGCCACCGGCTCTTCAGCCACCGGCAGTTCCGGCCACGGCTTGTGCTCTGGCTCTGGCTCTGGCTCTGGCTCTGGCTCTGGCTCTGGCTCGACAGCAGGCTGCAGCACCGGCTCGGCCATCGGCAACACCGTCGGCGCCGGTGTCTCGGCAACCGGTTCAGCTTCTACTATAGGCTCGGGGATGGATTCAGGTTGGACCTGCGGCTGTTCGACGACGGTTTCCTGCGGCTTTTTGCGCAGCCATCCGAACAGGCCTTTTTTCTCGCCAGCCGCAGCTGGGGTCTTCTTGTCGTCGTTGGAACCAAACATGGAGACGGCTATCTCAAGGTAGCGACGCGCCAAGCGGCACATCGGTAAATAAAATTCGATGCGTAACAGACTGTTTTTTAGCCAGCTCGTTCATGCGCAACATTTTGTAAGGCCAAAATAGGGCCTTAACAAGACAGCCACAGTGGCCGTCCCTAGGTCGGATCAGTATCCTAGCACCTCCTCGCCCGCCGACGCTAAGACCAAGCGGGCAGTCCAACAGGTTTAAAAACGAATGAATGCTCTAGCCCGCCGCGCCGCAGGCCTGCTGTTCGGTACAGTTTGTCTGCCTCTTTCAGCCCTGGCTGCCGATCCACAACCCACCCATGAGTTCACGCTGGACAACGGCCTCAAAGTCGTCGTGCGTGAAGATCATCGCGCGCCCGTGGTGGTTTCCCAGGTCTGGTACAAGGTGGGTTCGAGCTACGAAACCCCGGGCCAGACCGGTTTGTCCCATGCTCTGGAACACATGATGTTCAAGGGCAGCGCCAAGGTCGGCCCCGGCGAAGCCTCGCTGATCCTGCGCGACCTGGGCGCCGAAGAAAATGCCTTCACCAGTGACGACTACACCGCTTACTACCAGGTGCTGGCCCGCGATCGCCTGGGCGTGGCCTTTGAGCTGGAAGCCGACCGCATGGCCAGCCTGCGCCTGCCGGCCGATGAGTTCAGCCGCGAAATCGAGGTGATCAAGGAAGAGCGCCGCCTGCGCACCGACGATAACCCGATGTCCAAGGCCTACGAGCGCTTCAAGGCCATGGCCTTCCCGGCCAGCGGCTATCACACGCCAACCATCGGCTGGATGGCCGACCTGGAACGCATGAAGGTCGAGGAACTGCGCCATTGGTACCAGGCCTGGTACGTGCCGAACAACGCAACCCTGGTGGTTGTCGGCGACGTCACCCCAGACGAGGTGAAGACCCTGGCCCAGCGCTACTTCGGCCCGATCCCCAAGCGCGACGTACCGCCCGCCAAGGTCCCGATGGAGCTGGCCGAGCCCGGCGAGCGCCTGCTGACCCTGCACGTGCAAACCCAGCTGCCCAGCGTATTCCTGGGCTTCAACGTGCCCGGCCTGGCCACGGCCGAGGACAAGCGCTCGGTACAGGCCCTGCGCCTGATCTCGGCCTTGCTCGACGGCGGTTACAGCGCGCGCATCTCCGAGCAGTTGGAGCGTGGTGAAGAACTGGTCTCCGCCGCTTCCACCGATTACGACGCCTATACCCGCGGCGACACCCTGTTCATGCTGACCGCCACGCCCAACCAGCAGAAGAAAAAGACCGTCGCCCAAGCCGAAGCCGGCCTGTGGCGCCTGCTGGAAGAGCTCAAAGCCAAGCCGCCAACCGCTGAAGAGCTGGAGCGGATCCGCGCCCAAGTGATTGCCGGCGTGGTCTACCAGCGTGACTCCATCACCAGCCAGGCCACATCCATCGGCTCGCTGGAAACCGTCGGCCTGTCCTGGAAGCTGATGGACACCGAGCTTGCCGACCTGCAAAGCGTGACCCCGGAAGATATCCAAAAGGCTGCGCGCACCTATTTCACCCGCGAACGTCTGAGCGTCGCCCATGTTTTGCCTGAGGAGACCGCTCATGAGTGACCGCAAAAGCAATCGCCTGATTCTGCCCGGCCTGATCGCCGTTACCCTGGCTGCGGCCAGCGCCGTGTACCTGTTGCGCCCAAGCGAGTCGGTCGCCAGCCAGGCCCTGGACAAGGCCCAATCGACCAGCAAGCTGCAATCGCTGGCGGAGCTGGACGGCAAGGCCCCCACCAACCGCAAGCTCGATGTGCAAACCTGGACCACCGCCGAAGGCGCCAAGGTGCTGTTCGTCGAAGCCCATGAGCTGCCGATGTTCGACGTACGCATCCTGTTCGCCGCCGGCAGCAGCCAGGACGGCAACGTACCGGGCTTGGCCTTGATGACCAACGCCATGCTCAACGAAGGCGTGCCGGGCAAGGACGTCAGCCAGATCGCCAGTGGCTTTGAAGGCCTGGGCGCCGATTTCGGTAATGGCGCCTACCGCGATATGGCGCTGGTGTCCCTGCGCAGCCTGAGCGACAGCGACAAACGCGATGCCGCACTTGCACTGTTCGATGACGTGATCGGCAAGCCAACATTCCCGGCAGACTCACTGGCACGTATCAAGAACCAGATCCTGGCCGGCTTCGAATACCAGAAACAGAACCCCGCTAAGCTTGCGAGCATCGAGCTGTTCAAGCGCCTGTACGGCGACCACCCCTATGCCCACCCAAGCGAAGGCACGCCTGAAAGCGTTCCGGCCATTACCGTGCAACAGATGCAGGCGTTCCACGCCAAGGCTTACGCAGCCGGCAATGCCGTGATCGCGGTGGTGGGCGACCTGACCCGTGCCGAAGCCGAAGCCATGACCGCCAAGGTCTCCGCCGCGCTGCCCAAGGGCCCGGCCCTGGCGAAAATTGCCCAGCCAACCGAGCCAAAGGCCGGCCTGAGCCGCATTGAGTTTCCTTCCAAGCAGACTCACCTGCTGTTCGCGCAGTTGGGCATCGATCGCGCCGACCCGGACTACGCGGCACTGTCGCTGGGCAACCAGATTCTGGGCGGTGGCGGCTTCGGTACGCGGCTGATGAGTGAAGTGCGCGAAAAACGCGGCCTTACCTACGGCGTGTACTCCGGTTTCTCGCCGATGCAGGTGCGTGGCCCGTTCATGATCAACCTGCAGACCCGCGCCGAAATGAGCGGCGGTACGCTGCGTCTGGTCGAAGACGTCGTGGCTGACTACCTCAAGACCGGCCCCACCCAGAAAGAGCTGGATGATGCCAAGCGCGAACTGGCCGGCAGCTTCCCGCTGTCCACCGCCAGCAACGCCGATATCGTCGGGCAACTGGGCGCCATGGGTTTCTATAACCTGCCGCTGAGCTATCTGGAAGATTTCATGAAACAATCCCAGGCCCTGACCGTAGAGCAGGTCAAGGCGGCCATGAACAAACACTTGAGCGCCGACAAAATGGTCATCGTGACCGCCGGCCCGACGATTGCGCAAAAGCCACTACCGCCCCCCACTGATAAACCCGCCGAGCAGCCGCTCGGGGTTCCGGAGCATTAATGGCCAGTTCATCTCGCCCGAAAAAACCTGTCCACAACGTACATAACGGTGTGGGCCAACTGCGCATCATTGGCGGTGAATGGGGCAGCCGCAAGCTGAGTTTCCCCGATGTCGTGGGCCTGCGCCCGACGCCGGATCGCGTGCGCGAAACCCTGTTCAATTGGCTTGCGCCGTACATCGGTGGCGCCAAAGTGCTCGACCCGTTTGCGGGCAGTGGCGCGTTGTTCCTGGAGGCGCTGTCCCGTGGCGCCTCCCAGGCACAGGCGCTGGACGCGAGCAACGTGGCGGTGTCCAGCCTCAAGGAACACCTGGGCACGCTGCGTTGCACCAACGGCCAGGTGCAGACCGCCGACGCCTTGCGCTACCTGGAAACCCAGGCAGCCAGCGAATATGACGTGGTGTTCCTCGACCCGCCGTTCAACCAGAACCTGCTGCCAACCGTGTGTGCGTTGCTGGAAGAACGCCAATGGCTGGCACCGGATGCGTGGATCTACACTGAAAGCGAGACGGCGCCATCCACCCTCGGCCTGCCGGGAAGCTGGCGCTTGCACCGTGAGCAGAAGTCCGGGCGGGTCTATTACGCGTTGTGGCACCGCACCCTGTAGGAGCGAGCTTGCTCGCGAAGGTCGGACAGGCGACATGGGCTAGCTGATAGCGCTGCGTCATCGTTAACGTTTTTCGCGAGCAAGCTCGCTCCTACTGGAGCCGGGGAGCGAGTATTTCATGACTGCACCTGTGGACCGCTTCAAACCCGCCTTTGGCCTGGGCAACCCCCATCTGCAAACGCTGTGGGGGCCGCTATGGCGTCCCACCACTCATATCGAGCGTCAACGCGAACGCCTGTGGCTGGAAGACGGCGACTTTCTGGACCTCGACTGGCACGGTCCCCATGACGCGCAAGCGCCTCTGGTGCTGGTGCTGCACGGGCTGACCGGTTCCTCCAACTCGCCCTACGTGGCCGGCCTGCAAAAAGTCCTTGCCGCGCAAGGCTGGGCCAGCGTGGCATTGAACTGGCGCGGTTGTTCGGGCGAGCCGAACCTGTTGGCCCGCAGCTACCACTCGGGGGCCAGCGAAGATCTGGCCGAAACGATTGCCCATCTGCGTGCCAAGCGACCGTTGGCGCCGTTGTATGCGGTGGGTTATTCCCTGGGCGGCAACGTGCTGCTCAAGCACCTGGGGGAAACCGGTGAAGCCTCTGGGCTGCACGGTGCGGCGGCGGTGTCGGTACCGTTTCGTCTGGATCAATGCGCGGACCGGATCGGTTTGGGCTTTTCGCGGATCTATCAGAAGCACTTCATGCGCGAGATGCTGGCCTATATCCGCATCAAGCAGCGCCAATTTTTGCAGGACGGCCGGCAAGACGGGCTCAACACCCTGGAAGCGTTAGGCTCACTGGAGAAAATGCGCACATTCTGGGACTTCGACGGCCGAGTCACCGCGCCGCTGCACGGTTTCCTCAACGCTGAGGATTACTACCGCCGTGCCTCGAGTCGCTATTACCTGGGCGCGATTCGCACGCCAGCCCTGATTATCCAGGCGGCGGATGACCCGTTCGTATTTGCCCATAGCCTGCCCGAAGCCAGTGAGCTATCAGACTGTACCGAGTTCGAGCTGACGGCCAAGGGCGGGCATGTCGGGTTTGTCGATGGCTCATTGAAGCACCCAAGCTACTATCTGGAACGCCGCATTCCCCAATGGCTACTGACACAACACGGTTAAAAAATGTGGGAGGGGGCTTGCTCCCGATATAGGTGGCTCAGCTAAAGATAAGCCGGCTGATCCACCGCTATCGGGAGCAAGCCCCCTCCCACATTTTGATTGGGTTCACAAGCCGATTGCTCAGTCGCCTGTGGCCACTTCCCGCTTGGGATCTGTAATCCACTCGCTCCACGAGCCCGCATACAACTTGCCCAACGGGTACCCCGCCAAACTCAGGGCAAACAAGTTATGGCACGCCGTCACACCCGAACCGCAATACGCCACCAGCTCATCCGGCGATCGCCCTTGCAATTGCGCGGCAAACCGCTGCTTAAGCTGTTCAGCCGGCAAAAAGCGGCCATCGCTGCCCAGGTTTTCATTGAATGCCGCACATTGCGCGCCGGGTATATGCCCGGCAACTGGATCGATCGGCTCCACATCGCCACGAAACCGCGCCTGGGCGCGAGCGTCGATCAAGGTCATGCCCGGTTCGCCCAGGCGTTTTTGCAACTGCTCGGCCTCCAGCACCAACTGATCATCCGGTGCACCCGCAAAAGTGCCGGGTTCGACCACCGGCGCATCCAGGCTCAAGGGAAAGCCCGCCGCATGCCAGGCTTTGAGGCCGCCATCCAGAATGAACACGCCGTCGCGTTTGCCGAGCCAGGCCAGCAGCCACCATGCCCGCGCCGCAAAGGCCCCTGGCCCATCGTCATACAGCACCACATCGGTGTCTGCGCTGATGCCCCACGCCTGCAATTGCTCGATGAGTGCATCCGCTGCCGGCAGTGGGTGACGGCCCGTCGCGCCCTTGATCACCGGGCCGCTGAGATGACGTTCCAGGTCGGCATATTGCGCCCCTTCGATATGCCCTTCGGCATAGCTGCACAGCCCGTAGTCCGGGTCTTCAAGGGCAAAGCGGCAATCGAGAATCACCAGCCCGGCCGCTTTCTGACGCTCGGCTAATGACGGGGGGGTGATCAGTTGGGCAAGCGGCATGACTGACTCCTGTGAACGCAAAGGGGAAAGGTCTTACTTCACTTCATCCAGTGCCTGGTTCAACGGCACGTAAAACT
Source organism: Pseudomonas sp. W4I3 (assembly GCF_030816195.1). Lineage (GTDB taxonomy): Bacteria > Pseudomonadota > Gammaproteobacteria > Pseudomonadales > Pseudomonadaceae > Aquipseudomonas. The sequence goes on from NZ_JAUSXS010000001.1 coordinate 265,594, forward strand.
CTTTGAACAACGCATCCACCGCCGCTTTTGCCTGAGGCGTGACAAACCCCGCCTCCAGCACCAGCACCTGATACACACCGCGCTTTATGGCTTCGGCGCTCAAATGGGTGGAGTTTTCATTGGTGGTGCACAGAAAACGCACCCACGAGGTGAGGATGATCCAGGCATTGAGGGTCAGGGCCTCGGTTTGCACCGGGTCCATGCTGAGAATGCCGGCGTCGACAAAGCCCTGGTAAATCGCCCCGCCCTGGGTCAGGCAGCGCTGGGAGAAGCGCCGATAGCCAGTGGCCAGCTCCGGGTCACTTTCCAACAAATGCTCAAGGTCGCGATGCAGGAAGCGGTAGCGCCACATGCCGGCCAATACGGCCTGCAGGTAAAAGCGCTTGTCTGCGACGACCATCGCTCGCCCTTGAGGCGGGCGTAGGAAATTATCCACCAGCGCTTCGTATTCGCGGAACAGCACGGCGATAATCGCCTGCTTGTTGGGGAAGTGGTAGTACAGGTTGCCCGGGGAAATTTCCATGTGGGCGGCAATATGGTTGGTGCTGACACTGCGCTCACCCTGCTGGTTAAAAAGCTCCAGGCTGGTTTGCACAATGCGCTCGCTGGTCTTTACTCGTGGTGCCATAGGGATCAGCTTCCAAACACGGGATGGGGCATCTTACGGCCTATCCGGGCCCGGATAAATCTGGATGTTACTGCAATGTTATTTGACAATTTAGAGTAATGACTCTAAAAATCCAGGCAGACCTATAACAACCGGGATCGCGCCATGTCTGCCAATGTTGCTTACCTGCAAGAATCCCAGGCGCTGGACCAGCTCCAGGACCTGTTCGAAGCGCAACGTCGTGCCTATGCCGCCAACCCGATGCCGCCGTCCGCGCAACGTCAGCAATGCGCTCAAGGCCTTGCGTGATCTGCTCAGCGCTGAACGCCAGGCGCTGATCAACGCCATCAGCCAGGACTTCAGCCATCGCAGCGCCGACGAAACCCTGTTTGCCGAACTGATGCCCAGCCTGCATGGCATTGATTACGCCAGCAACCACCTCAAAGGCTGGATGAAGCCTTCCCGGCGCGCTGTCGGCATTGCCTTTCAGCCCGCGTCAGCCAAAGTCATTTATCAACCGCTGGGTGTCGTCGGCGTGATCGTGCCGTGGAACTACCCACTGTACCTGGCCATCGGCCCGCTGGTCGGGGCCCTGGCCGCCGGCAACCGGGTGATGCTCAAGCTCAGTGAGTCCACACCGGCCACCGGTGAACTGCTCAAGGCACTGCTGGCGAAGATCTTTCCCGAGGATCTGGTGTGCGTGGTGCTCGGCGAAGCTGACGTCGGCATGGCGTTTTCCAAGCTACGTTTCGATCATCTGCTGTTCACCGGGGCCACCAGCATCGGCAAGCATGTGATGCGGGCGGCCGCTGAACATCTCACGCCGGTCACCTTGGAGCTGGGCGGCAAATCGCCGGCGATTGTCTCGGCTGACGTGCCGCTCAAGGACGCCGCCGAGCGCATCGCCTTCGGCAAGTCTCTGAACGCCGGGCAAACCTGCGTGGCACCCGACTATGTGCTGGTGCCGGAAGACCGTGTGGACGGTTTTGTCGAGGCGTACTCCAACGCCATTCGCGGGTTTTATCCGACCCTGGCCGACAACCCCGACTACACCGCCATCATCAACGAGCGCCAACTGGCCAGGCTCAATGCCTACGCCAAGGACGCCACCGACAAGGGCGCCACCCTGATTCCCTTGTACGACCAGGGCCAGGCACGGCGCATGGCCCACAGCCTGCTGCTGAATGTGAACGACGACATGACGGTCATGCAGGATGAGATCTTTGGTCCGCTGTTACCGATCGTGCCCTATCGCGGCATCGACCAGGCGTTTGCCTACATCAACCAGCGCCCTCGCCCACTGGCCCTGTATTACTTCGGTTACAACAAAAGTGAACAGAACCGCGTGCTGCACGAGACCCACTCCGGCGGCGTGTGCCTGAACGACACCCTGCTGCATGTGGCCCAGGACGACATGCCGTTTGGCGGCATCGGCCCCTCCGGCATGGGCCACTACCACGGTCACGAAGGCTTTCTGACCTTCAGCAAGGCCAAGGGGGTGCTGGTTAAACAGCGCCTGAACGCGGCGAAGCTGATCTACCCGCCCTACGGAAAAACCATCCAGACGCTGATCCAGAAGCTGTTTATCCGCTGATAACGCCACCTTTGGGACAATAAAAACAATGAACCCCAGCCTGACTGAAACACCTGCGCTGTCGCGGCGCGGCGTCTTGAAAATCGGTCTGTGCGCCAGCGCCTTCCTGGCGACTGCCGGGCTGGGCGCCAGCCTCAGCGGTTGCTCGAGCAGCACGCCGGCCAGCGGCTTTGCGCTGTTGCGAAGCAGCGACTTACCATTCCTGCGCGCGGTCATTCCGGTACTGCTGGAAGGCGCGGCCAGCGCCCAGGCCGTGAGCGCAGGAATTGAAGACACCCTGAAAAAGCTCGACTACAGCCTGCGGCACCTGTCGCCGGAGATGTTCAAGCTCACCCAGCAATTGTTCGATGTGCTCGGCATGGGCATTACCCGAGGCCCATTAACCGGTATCTGGGGCAGTTGGGAAAACGCCAGCAGCGAGCAGATCCGCAGCTTCTTGCACCGCTGGGAGAACAGCTACCTGAACCTGCTGCGCATGGGCCAGGGCTCACTGCTCAAGCTGGTGATCATGGCTTGGTACTTTCGCCCCGAGTCCTGGGCTCATTGCGGCTACCCCGGCCCGCCGAACATCTGATTTGCATCCCCGACAATAAAAACAAGAGACGAACCTGATGCCCGTACCCGATCTGTTCCGCGATGGCCTGGCCCGTGGCTGGAAAACCCACAACGGCGCCACCCTCGACAACGACCTGACCCTGGAAGCCGACGTGGCCATCATCGGCAGCGGTGCCGGCGGCGGCACCACGGCGGAAATCCTCAGCGCCGCTGGCTACAAGGTGCTGCTGATCGAAGAAGGCCCACTCAAGACCAGCAGCGACTTCAAGCTCCTGGAAGACGAAGCCTATGCCAGCCTGTACCAGGAAGGGATAGGGCGCATGAGCAAAGACGGTGCGATTACCATCCTGCAGGGCCGTGCGGTGGGCGGTACCACGTTGATCAACTGGACCTCAAGCTTCCGCACGCCGGACGCCACCCTCGCCCACTGGGCCAGTGAATACGCGGTGAAGGGCCATAGCAGCGCCGAAATGGCGCCGTGGTTCGAGAGCATGGAACAGCGCCTGGGCATCGCGCCATGGGCGCTGCCGCCCAATGCCAACAATGACGTGATCCGCAAAGGCTGCGAAAAGCTCGGCTACAGCTGGCACGTGATCCCGCGCAATGTGCGCGGTTGTTTCAACCTGGGCTATTGCGGCATGGGCTGCCCGGTCAACGCCAAGCAATCGATGCTGGTGACCACCATCCCGTCCACCCTGGAGAAGGGTGGCGAACTGCTCTACCTCGCCCGTGCCGAGCGCCTCACGTACAGCGGCGATACGATCAGCAGCCTGGAATGCGTGGCCATGGACGCGCGCTGCGTGGCGCCTACCGGGCGCAAGATCACCGTGAAGGCCAGGCATTACGTACTCGCGGGCGGCGGCATCAACAGCCCGGCACTGCTGATGCGCTCGGACGCGCCCGATCCGCATTCACGCCTGGGCAAGCGCACCTTCCTGCACTTGGTGAATTTCTCCGCGGGGTTGTTCGACGAGGTCATCAACCCGTTCTACGGGGCGCCGCAGTCGATCTATTCCGACCATTTCCAGTGGCAGGACGGCACTACCGGCAAAATGTCCTACAAGCTGGAAGCGCCGCCCTTGCATCCAGGGTTGGCAAGCACCTTGTTTGGCGGCTACGGCACGCAGAACGCCCTGGACATGAGCCGGTTGCCCCATACCCACGCCATGCTCGCGTTATTGCGCGACGGCTTTCACCCCGACAGCCCTGGCGGTGCCGTGGAATTGCGCGGTGACGGTACGCCGGTGCTCGATTACCAGGTTTCGCCCTATGCCTGGGATGGCCTGCGCCGGGCCTTTCACAGCATGGCCGAGATCCAGTTCGCGGCGGGCGCCAAATCGGTCAAGCCCCTGCATCACGACGCCCGGTACGTGAACAGCCTGGCAGAGGCACGTAGCGTCATTGACGGTTTGAACCTCGAGTTGCACCGGACCACCCTGGGCAGCGCCCATGTGATGGGCGGTTGCGCGATGGGTGAAGACCCCAAAAACGCAGTGGCCGACAGCCTCGGTCGCCATCACCAATTGCGTAACCTGTCGATCCATGACGGCTCGCTGTTTCCCACCAGCATTGGGGCAAACCCCCAGTTGTCGGTGTATGGATTGACCGCGCAACTGGCGTCAGCCTTGTGCGAACGTCTGAAAACAGCGTGAAAAAGCGTTCGATTCACGGCATCTATCTACGTAAGTCGACTTGGCCGACCGGGATGGCTGCGATACCATCCGGTTCCCCAACGGACTCCGCCAGGACGACGCGATGAACCGAGTGTTGTACCCAGGAACCTTCGACCCGATTACCAAAGGCCATGGCGATCTGGTCGAACGCGCCTCTCGCCTGTTCGACCACGTGATCATCGCGGTTGCCGCCAGCCCGAAGAAAAACCCGCTGTTCCCGCTGGAACAACGCGTGGAACTGGCGCGTGAGGTCACCAAGCACCTGCCTAACGTGGAAGTGGTGGGCTTTTCGACCTTGCTGGCGCACTTTGCCAAGGAGCAGAACGCCAATGTGTTCCTGCGTGGCCTGCGCGCGGTGTCGGATTTCGAATACGAATTCCAGCTGGCCAACATGAACCGCCAACTGGCGCCGGACGTGGAAAGCCTGTTCCTCACGCCGTCGGAACGTTATTCGTTCATTTCTTCGACGTTAGTCCGTGAAATCGCGGCGTTAGGCGGAGATATCACCAAGTTCGTGCACCCAGCCGTTGCCGACGCGCTGACGCTTCGCTTCAAGAAGTAAGACCGCTTGATCGGCGCCCGCTCGCACTGCGGGCGCCAATGCGGCACAATTGCGCGCATTAGTTTCCAGATGCCTTGGCTGACAGCCCTGGCAGGAGTTTTCATGTCCCTGATCATCACCGACGATTGCATCAATTGCGACGTCTGCGAACCCGAGTGCCCGAACGCTGCGATTTCCCAGGGTGAAGAGATCTACGTGATCGACCCCAACCTGTGCACCCAGTGTGTCGGCCACTACGACGAACCCCAGTGCCAGCAGGTGTGCCCGGTGGATTGCATTCCGCTGGATGAAGCCCATCCTGAGACTGAAGCGCAGTTGATGGACAAGTACCGGAAGATTACCGGGAAGGCCTGAAGCTATTCAGCGCCTGTGAGGGCCGATCGGGGGCAAGCCCCCTCCCACATTTGGAACGCATTTCAATGTGGGAGGGGGCTTGCCCCCGATGGCGCTATCAGCCATCACACAGCAATCAGCTCTGGCACCTGGGGCAAAACACACTCGCCCGCTGCCCCAGCACCACATTGCGCAACTCGGTCCCGCACACCTTGCACGCCTGGCCCCCACGGCCGTAGACGAACAGTTCCTGCTGGAAATACCCCGGTTGCCCGTCACCACCGATAAAGTCGCGCAACGTGGTACCGCCGCGCTCGATGGCAGCCGCCAGCACGCGCTTGATCTCGACCGAGAGCTTCAAATACCGCGCACGGGAAATGCCGCCGGCCGCACGACGCGGATCGATCCCGGCCGCAAACAGCGCTTCCGTCGCATAGATATTGCCCACGCCCACCACCACCGCGTTGTCCATGATGAACGGCTTGACCGCCATCGATCGGCCCCGCGACAGTTGAAACAGCCGCTCGCCATCGAACAGCTCGGTCAACGGCTCCGGCCCCAGGCGAATCAGCAGCTCGTGGTTGTGCGGGTCCTGGCTCCAGAGCATCGCGCCAAAACGCCGGGGGTCGGTGTAGCGCAGGGCAAGGCCGGACTCAAGCTCGATATCCACGTGCTCATGCTTGGCCGCCGGCATGCCGACTTCCACCAGGCGCAGGTTGCCCGACATGCCCAGGTGGCTGATCAAGGTGCCCACTTCGGCGTTGATCAACAGGTACTTGGCGCGCCGTTCCACCAACACGATGCGCTGCCCGGACAGGCGCACATCGAGGTCTTCCGGGATTGGCCAGCGCAGACGGCGCTCACGCACCACCACACGGCTGACGCGCTGGCCCTCCAGGTGCGGGGCAATCCCGCGCCGGGTGGTTTCGACTTCTGGTAACTCAGGCATGTGTACCTCGGGAAGAAAGGCTCAGTGCGCGCCCAATTCGCGGATCGACAACTTCATGCTTTCGAAGTCGTAGTCCGACAGGCCCACGTAATCCAGCACCAGGTGGCCGATCGCATCCCATTCACGGTCGACGCTCTGGTTGCCCAGGACCCGATAGGACGAACAGATGTGCTCGGCCATTTTCAGGATCGCCAGCAGGTTTTTAAGCACCGGATTGCGCGACGTCTCGTCGCTGAAAATCGCCAGGGCATTGTGGTGATTGGCGATGGCGTCGGTCACATGCTCCGGCAGGCGCCAGGACTTGGCGGTGTAGTAGCCCACCACCGCATGGTTAGTGTTGAACGCGTTGTTCTCGGTGTCGACCACCCGGCAATCCGGGCCGGCGTTGGCGTAGGCCTGCTCCAGGACCGTCATGTAGTTCGGGAATCGCTTGAGCATCAGCGGTACGCCACAGTCATGGAACAGGCCCAGGGCATAGGCTTCGTCAACTGCCTGGGAGCCGGTGCGCTTGGCCAGGGTCAGGCAGGTCATGGCCACATCCTGGGCGGTGTCCCAGAAGCGGTTGAGCGTGACGATGGTGTCGTCGCTCATCTCGCCTTTGATCGACAAGGCGTTGATCAGGTTGATCACCGAGCGGCTGCCCAGCAGGTTCACCGCGCGCTGGATCGAGGCAATCTTGTTGCTCAGGCCGTAATACGGCGAGTTGACGATTTTCAGCAACGCACCGGACAAGCCCGGGTCCTGGGCGATCAGCCGGGCGATCACTTCCAGGTCCGGGTCGGGCATGTACTGCTCCATCTGCAAATCCACCATGATTTGCGGCTGGGGCGGCACGCTGATGCCTTGCAGGACCTGCTGAATCTGTTCGGCGGAAAGCTCTTGGGACATAAGTACACACTCTGGGCTAGGCGGGAATTCTACCCCTTATGCAGACGTGCCCGACACCCACAAACCGAACTGAAACCGGATCAAATGTGGGAGGGGCTTGCTCCCGATAGCAGCGGATCAATCAGCTCATCTGTTTCTGACATACCGCTATCGGGAGCAAGCCCCCTCCCACATGTCCGGCGGCGCGTTCAGTACCTACACAACAGGGTATACTCCCGCTCTTTTTTCCGGAGCGACGTCATGTCCCTGCCAAGCCTGCGTCTCAAAGCCAACGCCGATCGTCGTTTGCGCAACGGCCACCTGTGGGTCTACAGCAACGAAATCGACGTGGCCGCCACCCCACTCCACGGCTTCCAGGCAGGTGACCAGGCTATCCTGGAAGCAGCCGGCGGCAAGACCCTGGGCATCGTGGCCATGAGCCCGAACAACCTGATCTGCGCCCGCCTGCTGTCGCGCGACATCAAGTTGCCGCTGGACAAATCGCTGCTGGTGCACCGCATCAACGTGGCCCTGTCCCTGCGCGATCGCCTGTTCGACAAGCCGTTCTACCGCCTGGTCTACGGTGATTCCGACCTGCTGCCGGGCCTGGTGGTCGACCGTTTCGGAGACATCCTCGTCGTGCAGATCGCCTCGGCGACCATGGAAGCCCATAAGGAAGACGTGATCGCCGCGCTGACCCAAGTGCTCAAGCCGAGCGGCATCCTGTTCAAGAACGACTCCGCCGCGCGCGACGCCGAAGGCCTCAACCGCTACGTCGAAACCGTGTTCGGCCTGGTGCCGGAGTGGGTGGCGCTGGAAGAAAACGGCGTGAAATTCGAAGCCCCGGTGATCCAGGGCCAGAAAACTGGCTGGTTCTACGACCACCGCATGAACCGCGCCCGCCTGGCGCCATATGCCAAGGGCAAGCGCGTCCTCGACCTGTACAGCTACATCGGCGGCTGGGGCGTGCAAGCCGCCGCATTCGGCGCCAGTGAAGTGTTCTGCGTCGACGCCTCCGCCTTCGCCCTCGATGGCGTCGAGCGCAACGCCGCGCTGAACGGCGTCGCCGAGAAAATGACCTGCATCGAAGGCGACGTGTTCGAAGCACTCAAGGAACTCAAAGCCAGCGAAGAACGCTTCGACGTGATCGTCGCCGACCCACCGGCCTTCATCAAACGCAAGAAAGACATGAAGAACGGCGAAGGCGCCTACCGCCGCCTGAACGAGCAAGCCATGCGCCTGCTCAGCAAGGACGGCATCCTAGTCAGCGCCTCGTGCTCCATGCACCTGCCCGAAGACGACCTGCAAAACATCCTCCTGACCAGCGCCCGCCACCTGGACCGCAACATCCAGATGCTCGAACGCGGCGGCCAGGGCCCGGACCACCCGGTGCACCCGGCGATTGCCGAGACGCGATATATCAAGAGCATTACGTGCCGGTTGTTGCCCAATAGCTAACGCCACGCACCGATAAACATGTGGGGGTTTGCCCAAAGTCAAAATGGTTCATTGTAGGAGCGAGCTTGCTCGCGAAAAACGCATCGGCGCCACGGGCTGCCTGATAGCGCTGCGTTATCGTTAACGATTTTCGCGAGCAAGCTCGCTCCTACAATGGAAGGCGTGTCATAGCCAGATGGCATCCCACAGCGGGTATTGACCAATGTGCTCGACCAAACCTGCACGCAAAGGGTTGGCGACGATATAACGGGCCATTGCCTTCAAATCCTCCTCACGACGCAATGCCCGATCGAAATAGCCTTTCTGCCAAAGCGTCCCGCAAGAGCATCTCGCACTGTTGATCGCGCGGGCACTTCGCGACTTGGTGATTCGCATCAGTCTGGGCAAGTCGCCATTGTGCAACTCCACCAGCCAGTGGAAGTGGTCAGGCATGACCACCCAAGCCAGCGAAGTCGCCTCACCCTCTTCCTGAGCTTTCCTGAATTCGCTGACGAGCAGGCGACCCATGCGCCAGTCCTGAAAAATTGACTGCCGTTGGTGGGTAACCGCGGTGATCAGGTAGATACGACCCGATTCTGAATAGCGCCCAGTGCGCAGCCGATGAGCATTTTGCTGGGTGGACATTCCTTCGTCCTCTTCTGTGATTGGAAGAGAAACGGTAGGAGCCGAAGCGTCGACTAGCCTGTAAACAATAGTTCTGAATATGTCTTACCCCTGTAGGAGCGAGGCGGGCGGCTAGCCCTTGCTCGCGAAAAACCAACAGGCGATGCGCGCTGCCTGATAGCGCTGCGTTATCGTTGACGTTTTTCGCGAGCAAGCTCGCTCCTACAGGAAGACGGTGTAGAATCAGCCCTATTCATCGCCAGTCATCCCCGGCGGGTTTATGAGCTCGAGGCCCAAGCAAGCGGCGATCCCGCGACGCGAGTGGCAACTTCCGGACACACGGCCATTTTCTGAGTGTTCCAGACGTCAATAGAAGCTCACTCCCCTTTGATACCGATTAGCCGCCCGGAGTGCTCCATGCCAGATTACCGCTCGAAAACATCCACCCACGGCCGCAACATGGCCGGCGCGCGCGCACTGTGGCGTGCCACGGGGATGAAAGATGACGACTTCAAAAAGCCGATCATCGCGATTGCCAACTCCTTCACCCAGTTCGTCCCCGGCCACGTCCACCTCAAGGACCTGGGCCAACTGGTCGCCCGCGAGATCGAACGCGCTGGCGGCGTGGCAAAGGAATTCAACACCATCGCCGTTGACGACGGCATCGCCATGGGCCATGACGGCATGCTGTATTCCCTGCCGAGCCGCGAGATCATCGCCGACTCCGTGGAGTACATGGTCAACGCCCACTGCGCCGACGCCATCGTGTGCATTTCCAACTGCGACAAGATCACCCCCGGCATGCTGATGGCCGCCCTGCGCCTGAACATCCCGGTGATTTTCGTTTCCGGCGGCCCGATGGAAGCCGGCAAGACCAAGCTGGCCTCCCACGGCCTCGACCTGGTCGACGCCATGGTCATCGCCGCCGATTCCAGCGCTTCTGACGAGAAGGTCGCGGAATACGAGCGCAGCGCCTGCCCGACCTGCGGTTCGTGCTCCGGCATGTTCACCGCCAACTCGATGAACTGCCTGGTCGAAGCCCTGGGCCTGGCCTTGCCGGGCAACGGCTCGACGCTGGCCACCCACAGCGACCGCGAGCAGCTGTTCCTGCAGGCCGGCCGCACCATCGTCGAGCTGTGCAAGCGCTACTACGGCGACAACGATGAGTCGGTGTTGCCGCGCAACATCGCCAACTTCAAGGCGTTCGAGAACGCCATGACCCTGGACATCGCCATGGGCGGTTCCACCAACACCATCCTGCACTTGCTGGCTGCCGCCCAGGAAGCCGAGATCGATTTCGACCTGCGCGACATCGACCGCCTGTCCCGTCACGTGCCGCAGCTGTGCAAGGTCGCGCCGAACATCCAGAAGTACCACATGGAAGATGTGCACCGCGCCGGCGGGATCTTCTCGATCCTCGGTTCCCTGGCCCGTGGCGGCCTGCTGCACACCGACCTGCCGACCGTGCACAGCACGTCCATCGCTGAAGGCATCGCCAAGTGGGACATCACCCAGACTGACGACGAAGCCGTGCACACCTTCTTCAAGGCGGGCCCGGCCGGCATCCCGACGCAGACTGCGTTCAGCCAGTCGACCCGTTGGGACACCCTGGACGACGACCGCGAAAACGGCTGCATCCGCAGTGTCGAGCACGCCTATTCGCAAGAAGGCGGCCTGGCCGTGCTGTACGGCAACATCGCCCTCGACGGTTGCGTGGTGAAGACTGCCGGTGTGGACGAGTCCATCCACGTCTTCGAAGGCCGCGCCAAGATCTACGAGAGCCAGGACAGCTCGGTGCGCGGCATCCTGGCTGACGAAGTCAAGGAAGGCGACATCGTGATCATCCGCTACGAAGGCCCCAAAGGCGGCCCGGGTATGCAAGAGATGCTCTACCCGACGTCGTACCTAAAATCCAAGGGCCTGGGCAAAGCCTGCGCCTTGCTCACCGACGGCCGTTTCTCCGGCGGCACCTCGGGCCTGTCCATCGGCCATGCTTCGCCGGAAGCCGCTGCCGGTGGCGCGATTGGCCTGGTGCAGGATGGCGACAAGGTGCTGATCGACATCCCGAACCGCTCGATCAACCTGTTGATCAGCGATGAAGAACTGGCCGCGCGCAGGGTTGAGCAGGACAAGAAAGGCTGGAAGCCGGTAGAGAAGCGTCCACGTAAAGTGACGACCGCGCTGAAAGCCTACGCCTTGCTGGCCACCAGCGCCGACAAGGGCGCCGTTCGCAACAAGGCAATGCTCGACGGCCTGTAAGCCCCGCCCATGAAAATGCCCCCGCACTTGGCGGGGGCATTTTTTTGCCTCGCGATAATCCCAAGACAATGAAGATCCAATGTGGGAGGGGGCTTGCCCCCGATATCGGTGTGTCAGCTAAAGATGAGCTGACTGAACGACCGCTATCGGGGGCAAGCCCCCTCCCACATTTTTTAACCGCGTTCAGCCTGTTACTGGATGTCCTCCGGCTTGACGATCACCCAGTTCTTGTCCGCCGTTACCGGCAAGCCCTCCTTGGCCTGCGCTGCCGCGTGTTTGGCCATCATGCCGTTGAGCTGGGTCATGTATTTGTCTTTGCGGTTGATCCACAGGTGGATGCCGCCCTTGGCCACGTCCACGTCATGAAACAGCATGTAGCCATCGCTGGTCGGGGTGTCGCCGCCGACGATCACCGGTTTTTTCCATTCGTCGATGTAGGTGAGGATCGCCGCGTGCTTGCCGGCCATCCAGGTGGCTGGGGTCCACAGGTAAGGCGTGAGTTCCAGGCCGAGGTTGGCCTTCTCGTCATACTTGCCGGCGGCGATCTGTTTGCGCGCGGTGGTCAGCTCGCCGGTTTTGCGGTCCTTGAGCAACGTACTCACGCCGATGACGTTCTCGGGTTTGACGTTGTAGCCGTACTTCGGATCGGCAGCGACCATGCGCACCAGTTCCTCCGAGGCAGCCGTCATCACATACACCTCGATGCCGTTTTCCATCAACTTGTTGTACAGCTCGGCTTGCCCGGTGAAGACTTTCGGTGGCTGCACTTCGGACTGTTTCACCGTGTCGCCTTCAAAATAGCTGACCGGAACGGGTTTGCCCGAAGCCATCAGCTCGTCGACCTGGACCTTGAGTTCCTTGAGGGTGAAACCGGAAAACACCTGGGCCACCCACGGGTAGCACACCATGTCGTCCACTTCGCAGAGGCGATAGTAGTAACTGAAGAGGCTTTCCTTGTGCTCGGCGGTGTCTTTGAACGGCATCAGCTTGAGCGAAGGGTCGAGGCTGTCGCGGGTGATCAGGCCCTTGTTTTCCATGTAGGGCAGCAGGGACTCTTCAAGGTCGTAGCGGTAGCTGGTGTTGTCCATGTCAAACACCGCGAAGTTGCCCTTGTTGGCGTTGGCGGCGATCATCTCATTCAATTGTTTGGCGGCAGGCGCCGGCCAGTGTTTCAACTCGGTGGCGGCAAACGCCTGGCTGGCAAGTCCCAGGCAAAGAGCGGCGGCAAGCAATTTCGGCGCGAGCTTCATAAGCGTTTACTTCCTGAGTGAAAGACATCGACGCTAACAAATCTGTGTGACAGTCCTCGCGTTGAGCGCGACGGCCTGCATCCTGATTCCGCCACGGCCATACGCCAGAGCGTCAAACCCTTATTCCAAAAACGACAGTCGCCATTCCATATTGGTATTAAATCAATATATTTCAAGCTGTTAGGCTTCCCGGTTCGCAATCGCAGGCTCACGCGATTGGCTGCCTTCTCAACGGAGCTTCAATGAATCTTCCACTGATTCTCAACTTACTGGTGTTCGTGGCCCTGCTGCTGGGCCTGGCACAAACCGGCCGTACCCACTGGAGCCTCGCCAAGAAGGTGCTGTTCGCCCTGGTGCTGGGCGTGGTGTTCGGTGTGGTGCTGCACGCTATCTATGGTGCTGGCCACCCGGTGCTCAAGGCCTCCATCGGCTGGTTCGACCTGGTCGGCAACGGTTATGTGCAGTTGCTGCAAATGATCGTGATCCCGCTGGTGTTCGCCTCGATCCTCAGCGCCGTGGCGCGTCTGCACAACGCCTCGTCGCTGGGCAAGATCAGTTTCCTGACCATCGGCACCCTGCTGTTCACCACCGCGATTGCCGCGCTGATCGGTATCGGCCTGACCAACCTGTTCGGCCTCACCGCCGAAGGCCTGGTCGCCGGCACTCAGGAAATGGCGCGCCTGCAAGTCATCCAGAACGACTACGCGGGTAAGGTTGCCGACCTGAATATCCCGCAGTTGCTGCTGTCGTTCGTGCCGGCCAACCCGTTCGCCGACCTGGCTCGGGCCAAACCGACGTCGATCATCAGCGTGGTGATTTTTGCTGCGTTCCTGGGGGTTGCCGCCTTGCAACTGCTCAAGGATGACGTGGAAAAAGGCCAGAAAGTGCTCAACGCCATCGACACCCTGCAAGCCTGGGTGATGCGCCTGGTGCGCCTGGTCATGAAGCTGACCCCGTACGGCGTACTGGCGCTGATGACCAAGGTGGTCGCCAGTTCCAACCTGCAGGACATCATCAAGCTCGGCAGTTTCGTCGTGGTGTCGTACCTGGCCCTGGGCCTGATGTTCGTGGTGCACGGCCTGCTGCTGTCGCTGGCCGGCGTCAACCCGCTGCGCTTCTTCCGCAAGGTGTGGCCGGTGCTGACGTTTGCCTTCACCAGCCGCTCCAGCGCCGCCTCGATTCCTTTGAGCATCGAAGCGCAGACACGCCGCCTGGGCATCCCGCAGTCAATCGCCGGTTTTGCTGCTTCGTTCGGTGCGACCATCGGCCAGAACGGCTGTGCCGGGCTCTATCCAGCGATGTTGGCGGTGATGGTTGCGCCGACGGTCGGCATCAACCCGCTGGACCCGCTGTGGATCGCGACACTGGTAGCGATTGTGACCCTGAGTTCGGCCGGTGTGGCAGGCGTGGGCGGTGGGGCCACCTTCGCCGCACTGATCGTGCTGCCGGCCATGGGGCTGCCGGTGTCGCTGGTGGCGCTGCTGATTTCCGTGGAGCCGCTGATTGATATGGGCCGCACGGCATTGAACGTGAATGGTTCGATGACGGCGGGGGCGATTACCAGCCAGATCATGGGGCAGACGGATAAAGCGTTGCTTGATGCCGATGAGCATGGGCAGCTGGTCAGCTGATCTGCAAGTTATCAGCCTCAAGCTGCAAGAAAGAGCACCGCGCTTTTACTTGCAGCTTGTAGCTTAAAACTAGTAGCTGCTCCTCTCCCAGACTTCGAAGTTGTAAGCCGGCTTATCGCCTTCGGCCGGGTTTTCCACATTCGACACCAGCTTCCACTGGCTCGCATCGAACTGCGGAAACCACGCATCCCCTTCCGGGCTCAACGCCACCCGCGTCAGGTACAGACGATCCGCATACTCCAGCCCCTGCGCATACAACTGCGCGCCGCCGATCAGCATCAGCTCGTCGGCGCCCTGCTCCAGTGCCCACGCCTCGGCGCGTTCAACCGCAGCCTCCAGTGACGCAAATACTTGCGCACCTTCAAGCACCAGGTCGGCTTGACGGCTGACCACGATGTTCAGGCGCCCCGGCAACGGTCGGCCCAGGGAATCCCAGGTCTTGCGCCCCATGATGATCGGCTTGCCAAGGGTGGTGGCCTTGAAATATTTGAAATCCCCCGGCAAGTGCCAGGGCATGCTGTTGTCGACGCCGATCACACGGTTTTCACCGAGGGCTGCGATCAGGCTTAAAGGGAGAGTCTTTTTCATGGCGACGAGAATACCAGAGCTGCGAGTCAGCGGTTATGCTCCAACCTCACGAACACAACAGGATGGCGCGTGACTGCACTGAACCCGCTGCACACACTTTGGCTGACCGAAACCGTGCGCCTGCGCGAAGAACACGCCGGCCCCCTGGAAGACCTCGAAGCCAATCGCCTGGCCCGTGCGGCCGGTGGCGACCTGCCAACGCGCATCGCACAGCGTGCCCTGCACCTGGCCGAACGCGATGGCCTGACCGGCGCCCTCAGTCGCTGGCTGCAAGGCGCGCGCCTGGCCGCGGTGCTGCTGGCGATCGTCGCGGTGGTCAGCGGCGCCGGCCTGGCGTTTGCCGCGCTGGGCAACGGCCTGGCCCCGGTCAACGTGTTCTGGGCCCTGGGCAGTTTGCTCGGCCTGAACCTGATCCTGCTGCTCAGTTGGGCCCTGGGCCTGGTGTTTGCCGGCGAACACAGTGCCAGCCTCGGTCGCCTGTGGCTGTGGCTCAGCGAAAAACTCGCGCGCGATGCCAAGGCCGCGCAGCTGGCACCGGCCCTGCTGCTGTTGCTGCAACGCCAGAAACTCAACCGCTGGGCCGTCGGTGTGCTGGTCAACAGCCTGTGGTTGCTGGCGTTGCTCAGCGCCCTGCTGGTTCTGCTGATGCTGCTCGCCACCCGGCGTTACGGCTTTGTGTGGGAAACCACCATCCTCGGTGCGGACACCTTCATTAACGTCACCCAGGCCCTCGGCACCCTGCCCGCCCTGCTCGGCTTCACTGTACCGACGGTGGAGATGATCCGCGCCAGTGGCGACTCCGCGCTGAATATCGAAAGCGCCCGCCAGGCCTGGGCCGCGTGGTTGGTGGGGGTGTTGCTGGTCTACGGCCTGCTACCCCGGCTGATACTCGCGCTGCTGTGCCTATGGCGCTGGAAACGCGGGCGTGCGGCCTTGCGCCTGGACCTCAACCTGCCCGGCTATGCCCAGTTGCGCGAGCGCCTGATGCCGAGCAGCGAGCGGCTGGGAGTCAACGATGCGGCACCGGAACAATTGCACCAGGCAACTGGCGGCGTCAGTGAATTGCAAAGCGACGGCGCACTGCTGGTGGCCATCGAACTGGACGACCAACGCCCCTGGCCACCCAAACTCCCCGGTACGGTCAAGGATGCCGGCATCCTCGACAGCCGGGAATCGCGCCACAAACTGCTGGAGCAACTCACACGCTTCCCGCCTGCACGCCTGGCCATTGCCTGCGACCCGCGGCGCTCGCCCGACCGTGGCAGCCTGGCGCTGATCGCCGAGCTGGCGCGCAGTGCGGCGGCGACGCGGGTGTGGCTGCTGCAAGCGCCGCCCGGCCAGGCGCTGGACGCCGAACGCCTGGGCGACTGGCACAGCGCGCTGCAGCAGCTTGAGCTGCCCTTCGCCGACTGTGCACCGTTGAACTGGCTGGAGAGCGGTCATGACTAAACCCCTCAAGCTCGCCGTGGTCGGCCATACCAATGTGGGCAAGACCTCATTGCTGCGCACCCTGACCCGCGATGTCGGCTTTGGCGAAGTGTCCCATCGCCCCAGCACCACGCGGCATGTCGAAGGGGCGCGCTTGTCGGTGGACGGCGAAGCCTTGCTGGAGCTGTACGACACCCCCGGCCTGGAAGATGCCATCGCCCTGCTCGATTACCTGGAACGCCTGGACCGCCCCGGCGAACGCCTGGATGGCCCGGCGCGCCTGACGCGCTTTCTGGAAGGCAGCGAGGCGCGCCAACGCTTCGAACAGGAAGCCAAGGTGCTGCGCCAACTGCTGGCCTCGGATGCCGGCCTGTACGTGATTGATGCCCGCGAGCCGGTGCTGGCCAAGTACCGCGACGAGCTGCAAGTGCTGGCCAGCTGCGGCAAGCCCTTGCTGCCGGTGCTCAATTTCGTCAGCAGCAGTGACCACCGCGAACCCGACTGGCGCGAGGCCCTGGCTCGCCTCGGCCTGCATGCGCTGGTGCGTTTTGACAGCGTGGCGCCGCCGGAAGATGGCGAGCGTCGGTTGTATGAAAGCCTGGCCCTGTTGCTGGAAAACGCGCGGCCGCAGCTGGAGCGGCTGATCCTCGATCAGCAAGCCCAACGCCAGGCCCGCCAGCAAAGCGCTGCGCGTTTGATCGCCGAACTGTTGATCGACTGTGCCGCGTGCCGGCGCAGCGTGGTGACCGAGGATGAGCCACAGGCCATCAGCGACTTGCGCAAGGCCGTGCGCCAGCGCGAACAAAAGTGCGTGGAAGCCCTGCTCAAGCTGTTCGGCTTCCGCCCCCAGGACGCCGCCGCCAGCGATTTGCCGCTGCTGGATGGACGCTGGGGTGACGACCTGTTCAACCCTGAAACCCTCAAGCAACTCGGCGTGCGTGTGGGCGGCGGGATTGCCGCGGGCGCCGCGGCCGGGGCCGGTGTCGACCTGCTGGTCGGCGGTTTGACCCTGGGCGCTGCCGCGCTGGCCGGCGCGATTGCCGGCGGCGCCCTGCAAACCGCGCGCAGCTATGGCAGCCGCCTGATGGGCAAGATCAAGGGCCAGCGCGAACTGACTGTGGACGACAGCGTGCTGCGCCTGCTCGCCCTGCGCCAACGTCAGTTGCTCAAAGCGTTGAACCTGCGCGGGCATGCGGCGATGCACAGCATCAAGGTCGACACGCCCCAGGACAAGACCTGGCGCGAAGGCAAGCTGCCGGACGCGCTGAACAAGGCGCGTGCCTATCCGCAATGGTCGTCCCTCAACCCGCACCCCAAGTTGAGTCAGGCCGAGCGCCAGGAGCAAGTCGAGGCGCTGGCTCAGCGCCTGGACGACGCCTGATCGGCCAGTAACTGCAAGGCCTTGGCCTTGAGCACTTCAAGGTCGAGCAACGAGACGTGCAGGTCTTTGGCCTGCTCATCCCAGTGACGCAGGCGCAGGCTGATGTCACAAAGCGGGTGCTGCTCGAAGGCCTGCGCCTCCTGCGCGCTCATCACGCCCCCCTGGTACTCCAGCGTACGCCGGCTGGCCTCGCTCAACCGGGCGAAATAGTCCGGCTGGGCGAAGGTGAGGTATCGCTTGGCCTGCACGTGGTACTCCACCAATGTCGCCATGCGTTCGCCAAAGCCCGCACGGCGCAGGTAATCGGCGCCCAACCGCTCGTGGCTGACCACGCCATAACCGCCCATGTTCGCTTCGCCCTGACCACACAGGTGGCCGATATCATGGAAGAACGCCGCCAACACCACTTCATCGTCAAAGCCTTCGGCCATCGCCTGCTGCGCGGCCTGGGACATGTGCTCGATCTGCGACACCGGCTCGCCGATGTAATCCGCCGTGCCATGCCGCTCGTACAGGCCGAACACCTCGGCCACCACACGCTCGCGACTCATGACGCCGGCCCCCACAATGCCGTGATGTTTCCCTCGGCCATCGCCGGCCCCACGCTCATGCCCACACCGGTGTGCATCAGCGCAATACTCATCCCCGCAGCCACCTGCACAAACGAAAACGGCCCAGGCCCACGCGAGCCATACACGCCCTGCCAACGCTCCACCACCTGGATCTGGCAGCCCAGGGTCTGCTCGGTCAGTTGTATCAGCCAGTTGTCGACCTGCTCGGCATTGAATGGCGAGGCATCGCTGCCGTAGTCGTGGGAGTCGCCGATGATCAAATCGCCGTGGGGCGTAGGGCTGATCAGCAGGTGAATGCCGTGGGCATGCAGGTGCGGTGCTTCGCGCAGGATCTGCGCCTGTACCGGTGCGGCTTGCGGCAGGTCGGCAAACGCGCCGTAATGCACGCAACTCAGGCCCGTCAGCAACGCGTGTTGCAGGTTCAGCGCCCGTGCGGGCCGCGCACGCAGCATCTGCAGGCGACAGATTTGCGGGTTGAGCGGGGCGATCGATTCGGCCAGCAGGGTTTGGTAATCGTGCCCGGAGCAGACGATGATCTGCTCCGCGCGAAAGCTGCCCGCTGTGCTGTGCAACCGGCCTGGTTCGACGTCGCGCACCAGGGTGGAAAAATGAAACTCCACGCCCAGTTCCTGGGCCAGGTAGTTGATCAGCGCCGGGATCGCTTCTCGCGAATACAGTTGCTGGTCATCCTTGCCATGCAGCGCGGCACGGTGATGGCGGAACTGGCCGGCGTACAGGTCGTTCAACGCCGCGCCTTGCAGCAGCTCGACGTTGTAACCGTGCTCGCGGGCACGCCCGACGCAGAAGGCTTCGAGCAGGTGCTCTTCGGCTTCGGTACGCGCGAACAGGTAGGAGCCATTGCGCTTGAGCTGAAGGCCGGCGACCTGCGCCCAGTGCCCCCAGATATCGCGGCTTTGCCGTGCCAGGTCGAGCATCGGCCCCGGCGGCTGGCCGGTGACCAGCGCCTGGCCGAAGTTGCGCACCGAGGCGCCCAGCGGAGTGGCGCTGCGCTCGAAGACCTTGACCTTCAGCCCGCGCCTGGCGGCGGCGTAGGCGTGGGAGAGGCCGAGGATGCCCGCGCCGACAATTAACAGATCGTTGTGGTGTGTCATTTGGTGATGTCCTGTTTTCGAGACCGCTATCGGGGGCAAGCCCCCTCCCACATTTGACTGTGTTCGCTATCAAATTGTGGGAGGGGGTTTGCCCCCCGATAAGGCCATCAGCCCTAACGAAAAGCCTACTGACCCGTCACCTTCTCCGACTTGCCGTCATAGCGCTTGCGCCATTGCGCCAGGATGCTGTCGCGGTTCTTCGACGCCCAGGCAAAGTCGTTCTTGATCAGCCGCTGCTCATAATCTGCGGGCAATTCGGTCTGTGGCTTGGCAATCCCTGGCTGGGCCAGCACTGCGAAGTTGTCCTTGTACAGCTCCATCGCCGCCGGGCTGGCGGAGAAGTCCGCAAGTTTTCTAGCGGCATCGGCGTGGCTTGTGCCCTTGATCACCGCCGTGGCTTCGATGTCCCAGCCCAGGCCTTCCTTCGGCAGGATGATGTCCAGCGGAGCCCCCTGGCGCTTCAACTGTACGGCTGGGTATTCAAACGAAATACCAATCGGAAACTCCCCGGACGCCGCCAGCTTGCACGGTTTGGAGCCGGAGTGAACGTACTGCCCGATGTTCTGGTGCAGGTCGTCCATGTACTGCCAGCCTTGTTTCTCGCCAAAGGTTTGCAACCAGGCGCTCACGTCCAGAAAGCCGGTGCCCGAGGACGCCGGGTTGGGCATGACGATCTTGCCCTTGTATTCCGGCTTGGTCAGGTCCTGCCAACTCACCGGTTTGCTCAGGCCCTGTTTCTCGGCTTCGACGGTGTTGAAGCAAATGGTCGCGGCCCACACGTCCATGCCGACCCAGGCCGGTGGGTTGGCGGCGTCGCGGTAGTTCTTGCCGATCTTGTCCAGGTCTTTCGGGGCATAGCTGTCGAGCATGCCTTGTTGATCGAGAATCGCCAGGCTGGAGGCGGCCAGACCCCACACCACATCGGCCTGCGGCCGGTCTTTTTCAGCCAGCAGCTTGGCGGTGATGATCCCGGTGGAGTCGCGCACCCACTTGATCTCGACGTCCGGGTTGGCCTGCTCGAAGGCCTTTTTGTAGGTTTTCAATTGCTCGGCTTCGAGGGCCGTGTACACGGTCAGTTCGGTCTTGGCGAAGGCATTCAGGCTGAATGCAGTGAGTACGGCAGCGACCAGCGCCAGTGGCTTGAACATCGAATACCTCCTTTGAAGAGTCATTGCCCGGGCGCGGTCTGGCGCCAGGCTTGAGAGCGGCGCAAGGCGCCACGTGAGGCCCACGCCAGCAACAGCGAGACGCTGCCTGAGGTGAACAGAATCAGGGTCGACATGGCCGCCGCGCCGCCCACATTGCCGGCGTCGTCCATGTTCAACACGGCGACGGCGGCGAGGATGGTGTCGGGACTGTAGAGGAAGATCGCGGCGGAGACGGTGGTCATGGCCGACACGAACAAGTACCGCAGAATATCCAGCAGCGCGGGCAGGCAGATCGGCACCGTCACTTTCAGGTAATGGCGGTAGAGCGGCGCCTTGAGGGACAGTGCGGCGGCTTCGAACTCGACGTCCAATTGGCGCAGCGCGGTGGTGGCGGTCATCTGCGCGGTGGTCAAATAATGCGCAATGGTGCACACCACCAATAGCGCCATGCTGCCGTAGAACACGTGCAGCGGGTTGCCGCTGAGGTTGAAAAAGAACACGTAGCCCAGGCCCAACACCAGGCCCGGTACGGCCATCGGCACAAAACTGAGCAGGCGCAGGGCCAGGTTCAGGCCCTGTTGACCCCTAGTTTTCT
Organism: Pseudomonas sp. W4I3; assembly: GCF_030816195.1. GTDB lineage: Bacteria > Pseudomonadota > Gammaproteobacteria > Pseudomonadales > Pseudomonadaceae > Aquipseudomonas. The sequence continues at coordinate 286,759 of NZ_JAUSXS010000001.1, forward strand.
CCATCAGGTAGGCGCCGGTGAAGATCAGCACACTGCCAATCAGCGCCGTGCACAACGCCAGGGTCAGGCTGTTGCGGTAGGCCAGCCAGCCCCCGCCGGCGGTGTCTTCGAACTGGTAGTGGTTCAACGACAGCGACAGGTTGTAGGGCCAGAATTTGACCAGTGAGGAGTACACCGCCATGCCGAACACCAGCAGCAGTGCCGCGCAGATCAGCAGCACGATCGCCAGGTAGCAGCCATCCCTTGATCGCGACGCCAGCGGTTGAAACACCTGGGCGCGGCCGCTCATGGCGTCACCCTGACGGCGCCGCAACCACGCATCCACGCCAAAGCTGAACAGCGCCGGCAACAGCAGCACCATGCCGATCAACGCGCCACGGCCGAACTGTTGCTGGCCGACCACCGCCTTGTAGGCCTCCAGCGCCAGCACCTGATAGTCCCCACCGACCACCACGGGCACGCCAAAGTCGGTGATGGTCAGGGTGAACACCAGGCAGAACGCCGCGAACACCGCCTGGCGCGTGGCCGGCCAGGTGATGCTGCGAAACGCCCGGGCGGGGCTGGCGCCCATGCTGGAGGCGGCGTCGAACAAGCGCGCATCCGCCAGCGACAAGGCAGACAGCAGAATCATCAAGGCATGCGGGAAGGTGTAAATCACTTCGCCCAGCACAATGCCCCAGAAGCCGTAGATATTGTCCGAGAGCAGGCCGCGCAACAGCCCCTGGTTGCCGAACAGGTACACTAGCGCGATGCCCGGCAACATCGAGGGCGCCATCAACGGCAGCAGCGACACGCCGCGCCAGATCACCTTGCCGGGAATCAAAGTGCGCTGCAGCGCGTAGGCAAACAGATAGGCCAGCGGTACGACGATGGCCGCAACGCTCAGGGAAACTTTCAGGCTGTTGCCCAGCAACCAGTGGAAGTTGGCACTGGTCAGCAGTTCCCGTGCGGCTACCAGGCCGCCGCCCTGCCCGGCTTCGCTGCTGAAGCCGCGCCAGAAAATCGCCAGCAGCGGCAGCAACACCGCCACGACCAACAGGCCCAGCCAGAGTACTTTACCGCCGACCACGAACAGGCGGTCGCCCATTTCAGCTCGGGAGGGAGTGCGCGGTAGCGTCAATGCGCTGTCCACGGCCATCTCAGGCAAACACCTGCAAGCTGCGCGGCGGCAAGGCCACCAGAATGTCCCGGGCACCCAGGCGCGGCATGGCTTCCGGTGCCAGCTCGGCCAGCAGCGGGTGGCCCGGCAGCTGTTCCAGCTCGAAACTCATGCGGCAGCGGTTGCCCAGAAAGGTGATCTCGCGGACTTTGGCCGGGAACAGGTTTTCCTCATGCACGGGTGGGTTCACGCTGATCGCTTCCGGGCGGCAGAACAGGCGACCGGAGGTGGCCTGGCCGGCGTCGTCGGCCAGGCGCAGATTCATGCCGCCGACCTGGGCATGGCTGGCGCTGTTGCGACTGAACGGCAGCCAGTTGCCCTGGCCGACGAACTCGGCCACGAACGGTGTAGCCGGGCGATCATAGATTTCCTGCGGCGTGGCGTACTGCTCCACCTTGCCGTTGTTCATCACCGCGATGCGGTCGGCCATCAACATCGCTTCGTCCTGGTTGTGGGTGACCATCAGCGTGGTGATGCCCAGGCGGCGTTGGAGTTGGCGCAGCTCGGTACATAGATGCTCGCGAACCCGCGCGTCGAGGGCCGACATGGGTTCATCGAGCAGCAATAACGACGGCGCCGGGGCCAGGGCCCGCGCCAGGGCGACACGTTGTTGCTGGCCACCGGAGAGTTGGCCGGGGTATTTCTTTTCGCTGCCGAGCAGGCCGACCAGTTCGAGCATTTGCCCGACGCGCGTGCGCACTTCATCACGACCGCAGCCGGTGAGGCCGTAGCCGATGTTCGCTTCAACGGTCAGGTTGGGAAACAGCGCGTAGGACTGGAACAAAATGCCGTAGTCCCGCGCCTGGGGTGGCAGCGCGGAAACATCGCGCTCACCCAGGTAAAGCTCGCCGCTGTCCTGGCGCTCAAGGCCGGCGATGCAACGCAGCAAGGTGGTCTTGCCGCAGCCGGACGGGCCCAGCAGGCACACCAGTTCGCCGGCGGCGACGTCCAGGGACACGTTGTCCAACGCGGTAAAGGCGCCGAAACGTTTCTGGATACCGCGCACCTTCATCGGCGCGCCGGGCTGGGTCAGGGCTGTGTTCATGCTAGGCACCTCATCGAACGGATGAAGGCCATGGTAGGGAGGGAATGCGTCGCTGATGTGGCAGGAAGGCAAAAGGGGGTGATAGTAGTATTGGTATTTTTTGTAGGAGCGAGGCGGGCGGCTAGCCCTTGCTCGCGAAGAACTTGAGAACAACGCGGGCTGCCTGATAGCGCTGCGTTATCGTTGGAGTTTTTCGCGAGCAAGCTCGCTCCTACAAGGGCGACATTTCCTGGGCCAGGCCAAGGAAAGCCGCCGGCAGGCGTGCGGCTTTTCGCTCCTTGAGGCAGTACAGGTACTCCGGAATCTGCGGCGCGTTCTCGAGGGTCAGCACTCGCAATTGCGGATCATGGGGCACCTCCTGGCGCGCAATGATGCTGATGCCGATATTGCGCAGCACCGCCTCGCGGATCGACTCACGACTGCCAATCTCCAGCAGCGGCCCATAACTGACGCCCGCGCCCTGCAGCATCTCTTCCGTCAGCCGGCGGGTGGTGGAACCCGCTTCACGCATCAACAGCGTGTGCCCGGCCAGCGCCGTCAAGGGCACATGGTCGAGCTTGGCCAGCGGATGGTTGCGATGCACCGCCAGCACCAGAGGATCAGTACCCAGCACGCGGCGGACCAGACGGGCGTCTTCCAGCAATTGCGACGAGGCGGCGACGTCGACGCGGTAGTCATCCAGCGCTTCGAGCACCTGCTGGGAATTGCCGATTTCCACCGACACCTCCACTTGCGGCAGGCGTTCGCGAAAGGCTTTGACCAGATCCAGAATGTAGTAAGGCGCGGTGGCGGCAATCCGCAAGGCGCCTTGGACCTGCCCGTTGTTGCGCAGGAAAAACTCGATATCCGCTTCCTGCTGCAACAGCGCCTTGACCATCGGCAACAGCCGCGCGCCTTCATCGCTGACAGTCAGGCGGCGGCCGCCACGGTAGAACAGTTCAACGCCGTATTGGCTTTCCAGGTTGCGGATCTGGGTGGTGACCGTAGGCTGGCTCAGGCCGAGTTTCTTCGCCGCCTGGGTAATGCTGCCCAGGCGAGCAACCATGAAAAACGCCTTCAGCTCAGCACTCAGCACGCCACCCTCTCATCGTCTATTTGCGCAACAGGCGCAGGCCATTGAACACCACCAGCAGGCTGACGCCCATGTCGGCGAATACCGCCATCCACATCGTCGCCATGCCCAAGAAGGTGACCGCCAGGAAGATGGCCTTGATCACCAGCGCCAGGGCGATGTTCTGCTTGAGGATACTCGACGTTTGCCTGGAGAGCCGAATGAATGCCGGAATCTTGCGCAGGTCATCGTCCATCAGCGCCACGTCGGCGGTTTCGATGGCGGTGTCGGTGCCTGCCGCGGCCATGGCGAAGCCGATTTCGGCGCGGGCCAGGGCCGGGGCGTCATTGATGCCGTCGCCGACCATGCCGACGCGGCGGCCTTGGCCGTAGAGCGTTTCGATGGCTTGCAGTTTATCGGTGGGCAGCAAGTCGCCCTGGGCCTGGTCGATACCGACCTGAGCGGCAATCGCCTGGGCGGTGTGGGTGTTGTCACCGGTAAGCATCAGGGTCTTGACGCCCAGGTCGTGCAGTTGCTGGATGGCTTCGCGGCTGCTGTCCTTGACGGTGTCGGCCACCGCGAACAGTGCCAGCGGACCCGACTTGTCCAGCAGCAACACCACCGACTTGCCCTGTTTTTCCAGGGCGAAGAGTTTTTCTTCCAGCGCAGGCGAGCAGAGCCCTAGGTCTTCCACCAGACGGTGGTTGCCCAGGTGGTAGGTTTCGCCGTTTATTTCACCGCGCACACCACGGCCGGCCAACGCCGCGAAGTTATCCACAACGTGGGACGGCAGGTTTTTATCCGCCGCCGCGTTGGCGATTGCCAGGGAAACCGGGTGGTCGGAGCGGCCCGCCAAACTCGCCGCCAAGGCCGGCGCGCTGTCCTGCACGGTGGCGAACAGTGGCAAGTAGTCGGTTTGCACCGGCTTGCCGTGGGTGATGGTGCCGGTCTTGTCCAGGGCGAGGTAGTCCAGCTTGTAACCGCCCTCCAGGTACACGCCGCCCTTGATCAGAATGCCTTTGCGCGCCGCCGCCGCGAGGCCGCTGACAATGGTCACCGGGGTGGAAATCACCAGGGCGCACGGGCAGGCCACCACCAGCAACACCAGGGCGCGGTAGATCCAGTCGAACCAGACCCCCGCCATGAACAACGGCGGTATGAGCGCCACGCCCAGGGCAAACACAAACACAGCGGGCGTATAGACCTTGGAGAAGCTGTCGACAAAACGCTGGGTCGGTGCCCGGGCGCCCTGGGCCTGTTCTACCGCGTGAATGATCCGCGCCAGGGTGGAATTGTCGGCCGCAGCCGTCACCTTGTATTCCAGGGAACCGGCCTGGTTGATCGTACCGGCGAAGACCTTATCGCCCACGGTCTTTTCGATCGGCAGGCTTTCACCGGTGATCGGCGCCTGGTCGATGGTGGATTGCCCGGCGGTGACTTCGCCGTCCAGGCCGATGCGCTCGCCGGGTTTTACCCGCACGATGGCCGCGAGATCAATGCTTTTGACTTCCTGCTCCAACCAGGAGCCATCGGCCTGCCGCACCGTGGCCTGTTCCGGGGTCATTTGCATCAGGCCGCTGATGGCATTGCGCGCCCGGTCCAGGGACTTGGCCTCGATCAGCTCAGCCACGGTAAACAGAAACATTACCATCGCCGCTTCCGGCCATTGGCCGATCAGCACGGCGCCGGTCACCGCGATGCTCATCAGCGCGTTGATGTTCAGGTTCAGGTTTTTCAGGGCAATCCAGCCCTTTTTGTAGGTGGTGAGGCCACCGCTGAGGATCGACACCAGCGCCACCAGGGCGATCACCCAGGTCGGTGCCACGCCAGTGAAATGCAGGACTTCGGCGCCCAACGCACCGACGCCCGATACGGCCAGCGGCCACCAATGCTTCTTGGCAGGCGGCGCGGCGGCAGGGGCGCCTTCTTCGATGGGGTCGGCCTGCATGCCGATGGATTTGATCGCGTCGATGATCGGCGCCGTGCTCGGCAAGTCGTGGGTAACGCCGAGGATGCGGTTGATCAGGTTGAATTCCAGCTGCTGCACACCGGCGAGCTTACCCAGCTTGTTCTGGATCAGCGTCTGTTCGGTGGGGCAGTCCATCGCTTCGATGCGAAAGGTGCTCAGGCGCGAACCGGCGGTGGCGGTCTCGCTCAGCTTTACCGTTGCCGGCGCCGGGGTGCCGGAGCAGCAGGCCCCGCCGTGGTCATGCACCGGTTTGAGCTTTTGCTCGCCGTGATCGTGGTCGTGCTTATGCGGGGTGTGGAGGGAATCGCTCATGGTGTCGCGTCCGAAGAAGTGCCTGTTGCCAAGTAAAGACCCTGTAGCCACTATAGGGTCAAGCACCCATTTGGAGATTGCTGCGATGAAGATCGGCGAACTGGCCAAACTGACTGATTGCCCCGTGGAAACCATCCGCTATTACGAGAAGGAAGGCCTGCTGCCACCCCCGGCGCGCACCGATGGTAACTACCGGGTGTACACCCAGGCACACACCGAGCGGCTGATCTTTATCCGCAACTGCCGCAGCCTGGACATGACCCTGGAAGAAATCCGCAGCCTGCTCAGCCTGCGTGACAGCCCCCAGGACCAATGCGAAAGCGTGAATGCGTTGATCGACGAGCATATCCACCATGTGAAAGCGCGCATCGATGGGCTGCTGGGGTTGCAGGCGCAATTGCTGGACTTGCGCCAGCGCTGTGGCGGTGGGGAGCAGTGCGGGATCTTGCAGCGGCTGGAAGTCAGCGGGAGTGTGCAGGCCAGCGAGGCGGAGCCCTCACACGTAGGCAGAAGCCACGGGCATTGAATGTGGGAGGGGGCTTGCTCCCGATAGCGGTGGATCAGCCAGCATTTCCATGACTGACACACCGTAATCGGGAGCAAGCCCCCTCCCATATTTCTTGGCTCAGGGCAGCCTGTCAGATCGCGACGTCGGCCTTGATGCTTGGGTCAGCGTCGTAGCCGACGATTTCGAAGTCTTCGAACTTGTAGTCGTAGATCGACGCCGGCTTGCGCTTGATCACCAGCTCCGGCAGCTTCTTCGGCGTGCGCGCCAGCTGGGTCTGGATCTGTTCCATGTGGTTGCTGTAGGCGTGGGTGTCGCCGGTGGTGACGATGATCTCGTGAGGGATCAGGTCGCACTGCTGCGCCAGCATATGGGTGAGCAACGCCAGGGCGGCGGTGTTGTAGGGCAGGCCGAGGAATACATCGGAGCTGCGGATGTATAGCTGCATCGACAGATGGCCGTCGTGCACAAAAGCCTGGTACAGCAGGTGGCACGGTGGCAAGGCCTGCTTGCCGTTGCGCGCGTTTTCCTGGGGGCTCTTGGTTTCGTCCGGCAGGTATTCGACGTTCCAGCCGTGGAACAGGATGCGGCGGCTGTTGGGGTTGGTCTTCAACGTCTCGACCATGTAGTCGATCTGGTTGATCTTGCCGCCGTCCTTGGTCGGCCACGCGGTCCACTGTTCGCCGTACACCGGGCCCAGGTCGCCGTCTTCGGTGGCCCATTCATCCCAGATGCGCACGCCGTTTTCGTTGAGCCACTTGATGTTGGTGTTGCCGCTCAACATCCAGATCAGCTCGTTGGCGATGCTTTTGAAATGCAGCTTCTTGGTGGTCAGCAGCGGGAAGCCGTCGGCCAGGTTGTGCCGATACTGGCGGGCGAACACGGCCTTGGTGCCGGTGCCGGTACGATCGCCCTTGGTCAGGCCATTGGTCACGACGTCGTGCAGGAGTTCGAGGTATTGCTTCATGTGATTACCCGTATCGTTGAAGCCAAGACCTCCTGGTCTTGGCATTCGAATTTAAAGCGTGGCGTTCTTCAGCGGTTGCGGACGGTTGTATGCCCACCACAACAGGCCCAGGCCCGCCAGGATCATCGGGATGCTGAGGACCTGCCCCATGGTCAGCCAGCCCCACGCCAGGTAGCCCAACTGCGCATCCGGCACCCGCACAAACTCGACGATGAAGCGGAAGATGCCGTAGAACAGCGCGAACATCCCGGACACCGCCATGGTCGGCCGTGGTTTGCGCGAGAACAGATAAAGGATGAGGAACAATGCCACACCTTCCAGGGCGAACTGGTACAGCTGCGACGGATGGCGCGGCAGCTGCGCCGGGTCGCTGAACGGCGGGAACACCATGGCCCATGGCACGTCGGTGGGCTTGCCCCACAATTCGGCGTTGATGAAGTTACCGATGCGCCCGGCACCCAGGCCGATGGGCACGAACGGGGCGACGAAGTCCATCAACTGGAAGAACGACTTGCCGTTGCGCCGGCCGAACCACCAGGCGGCGATCATCACGCCGACAAAGCCGCCATGGAATGCCATGCCGCCCTTCCACACTTCGAAGATCAGCGTCGGGTTGGCGATATACGCCGGCAGATCGTAAAACAGCACATACCCCAGGCGCCCGCCGACGATCACCCCCATCGACATCCAGAACACCATGTCGGAGAGCTTCTCCTTGGTCCAGGTCGGGTCGAAACGGTTAAGGCGCCGGGACGCCAGCAGCCAGGCACCGCCGATGCCGATCAGGTACATCAACCCGTACCAATGGATTTTCAGCGGACCGATGGCCAGGGCCACCGGGTCGATCTGCGGGTAAGGCAGCATTGCGACTCCTCGTTAAAACATTTAGTCATGACGCACCGGACCATGCCGATGCGCGATTAAGCCTGCGTTACAGCTGCGAGATCAAATTAAGAAGTTCACCTACACCAAACAGCCCGGCATGTTAACGGATGGAAGGTGCGCGGCCCAACTTCGTTGCGATGGAACGCCTGCGGTTCTATGGGTAGAGTGAGGAAAACACACAAGGGATCACCCGATGTGCCTGATTGTTTTCGCCTGGCGGCCGGGCCATGCCCAACCGCTGATCGTCGCGGCCAACCGCGATGAGTTCTACGCCCGGCCCAGCCTGCCGCTGGCTCAGTGGCCGGATGCACCGCAGGTCTACGCGGGCCGCGATCAGGAAGCGGGCGGCACCTGGCTTGGGGTTAACGCCGATGGGCGCTTTGCCGCGCTGACCAACATCCGCGCCCCGCACCAGCCACCGTCACGCAAGTCCCGTGGCGAGCTGGTGGCGCGTTTTCTCAGTGGTTCGCTGCCGATTGACGAGTACTTGGCGGACGTTAACGGACGCTCGATTGAATATGCCGGGTTTAACCTGTTAGTGGGCACGCCGGACGAGCTCTGGCATTACAACGCCAATGAGACCGAGCCGACGCGATTGAAGCCGGGGGTCTATGGCTTGTCCAATGCCGGGCTGGATACGCCGTGGCCCAAGTTGGTCAAGGCCAGGACGGCGCTGAGCGAGATGCTGCACGATCCGCAGCCAGAGGCCTTGCTGGGGATTTTGAGCGATCCGCAGACCGCACCGTTCGCTGAACTGCCAGACACTGGCGTCGGCTTGGCGACGGAGAGCTTGCTGTCGAGTGTGTTTATCGCCAGCCCCAGTTACGGAACACGGGCGAGCATGGCGTTGATCGTCAATGCCGACGGTACGCGGCGGATGGTGGAGCGCAGTTTCGGCCCTCAGGGCGGCAGGCTGGGCGAGATCGAACTCAATCTCTAACCTCACCAAAAATCAAATGTGGGAGGGGGCTTGCCCCCGATTACGGTGTGTCAGTCAGAATATCGGGTACTGATACACCGCTATCGGGAGCAAGCCCCCTCCCACAGTTGGCTGTTGGTTGACAGGTCTAAAGGGTTTTGGCGGAAGCCGGGTTGATCATCCGCGTCAGCCCCAGGTTCTTCAGCGCCAATTGCAGCGAGCTGTGGATAACTTGCGGGTTGTCGATGGTCATCAGCTCGGCCAGCAGATCCTTGGCCATGCTCAATTCAACCTGGCGCAGCATCCACTTCACTTTAGGCAGGTTGGTGGCGTTCATCGACAGGCTGTCAAAGCCCATTGCCATCAACAGCACCGCCGCCGCCGGGTCGCCGGCCATTTCACCGCAGATGCTCACCGGCTTGCCTTCGGCATGGGCGTCGCGCACCACGTGCTGCAGCGCTTGCAGCACCGCCGGGTGCAGGTAGTCGTAAAGGTCGGCCACCCGTGGGTTGTTACGGTCCACGGCCAGCAGGTACTGGGTCAGGTCGTTGGAGCCTACCGACAGGAAGTCCACCTGGCGCGCCAGTTCCTTGGCCTGGTACACCGCCGCCGGGATTTCGATCATCACGCCAATCGGCGGCATCGGCACGTCGGCGCCTTCGTCGCGCACTTCGCCCCAGGCACGGTGGATCAGGTGCAAGGCTTCTTCCAGCTCATGGGTGCCGGAGATCATCGGCAGCAGGATGCGCAGGTTGTTCAGGCCTTCGCTGGCCTTGAGCATGGCGCGGGTCTGCACCAGGAAAATTTCAGGATGGTCGAGGGTGACGCGAATGCCGCGCCAGCCGAGGAAGGGGTTGTCTTCCTTGATTGGGAAATACGACAGTGACTTGTCGCCGCCAATATCCAGGCTGCGCATGGTCACCGGCAACGGGTGGAAGGCCTGCAGTTGCTCACGATAAATCGCCAGCTGCTCCTTCTCACTCGGGAAACGCTGGTTGATCATGAACGGCACTTCGGTGCGGTACAGCCCCACCCCTTCGGCGCCGCGCTGTTGCGCACGGGCCACATCGGCCAGCAGGCCGGTATTCACCAGCAACGGCACGCGGTGACCATCGAGGGTTACGCATGGCAGTTCGCGCAACGAGTCGAGGCCCAGCGCCAGTTGCTTCTCTTCCTCAACCACTTCGGCGTACTGCTTGCGCAGTAATTCGCTGGGGTTGGTAAAGACTTCGCCGCGATGGCCATCGACGATCATGTCGATGCCGTCCACCTTGGAATACGGCAGGTCCACCAGGCCCATCACCGTTGGAATGCCCATGGCCCGAGCCAGGATCGCCACGTGGGAGTTACCCGAGCCCAATACCGAGACCAGGCCCACCAACTTGCCCTCAGGCACTTCGCCGAGCATGGTGGCGGTCAGTTCTTCGCTGATCAAGATGGTGTTGTCGGGGTAGACCAGGTTGGTGCTGCGGTCTTCCTGCAGGTAGGCCAGCAGACGGCGACCGAGGTCACGCACATCCGAGGCACGCTCGCGCAGGTAGGCGTCGTCCATCATCTCGAAACGGTTGACGTGATCGGTGACCACCTGGCGCAGCGCGCCTTGGGCCCACTGGCCGGTCTTGATCACGGTTTTGACTTCGTTACCGAGGGACGCGTCGTCCAGCATCATCTGGTAGACGTCGAACAGCGCACGCTCTTCGGGGCGCAACTGGGTGGCCAGCTTGGTCGACAGGTTGCGCATGTCGGCGCGCACGCCTTCCAGGGCAGTCTTGAACAGTTTGATTTCAGCGTCGATGTCATCGACGCTCTTGTCCGGCACCACGTCGAGGTCGGCCGGTGGCAGCATGACCACGGCGGTACCGACGGCGGCACCCGGCGAACCCGGCACGCCGACGAACTTGGCTTCCTGGATGCCCTTGCCCTGGCGACCCAGGCCGCGAATCGAACCCGTGGCTTCGGCGTGGGCGATAACCCCGGCGAGCTGTGCGCTCATGGTCACCAGGAAGGCTTCTTCCCCTTCGTCGAACTGGCGGCGCTCTTTCTGCTGGATGACCAGTACGCCGACGACGCGGCGGTGGTGAATGATCGGTGCGCCGAGAAACGAGGCGTAACGCTCTTCGCCGGTTTCGGCGAAGTAGCGATAACGCGGGTGATCGGCCGCGTTTTCAAGGTTCAGGGGTTCTTCACGCGTCCCCACCAGGCCCACCAGACCTTCATTGGGCGCCATGCTGACCTTGCCGATGGAGCGCTTGTTCAAGCCCTCGGTCGCCATCAGCACAAAACGGTTGGTCTCGGGGTCCAGCAGGTAAACCGAGCAGACCTGGCTGCCCATGGCTTCCTTGACGCGCAACACAATAATCCCCAACGCCGCCTTGAGATCCTTGGCGGAGTTAACTTCCTGGACGATCTTGCGCAGCGTATTGAGCATGGCTCGGGGTCGAACTCCGTCGTCAGTCGCGCGCTAAAAGGCGCGGGGCAAGCTCTTTGAGAGCGCGACGATAAACCTCGCGCTTGAATGTCACCACCTGGCCCAACGGATACCAATAACTGACCCAGCGCCAGCCATCGAACTCCGGTTTACCGGTCAAATCCATCCGCACCCGCTGCTCGTTGGAGATCAGGCGCAGGAGAAACCATTTCTGCTTCTGGCCGATACACAGCGGTTGGCTGTGGGTTCGCACCAGGCGTTGCGGCAAACGATAGCGCAACCAGCCACGGGTACAGGCCAGAATTTGCACATCTTCGCGCTCAAGGCCGACTTCTTCGTTCAACTCACGGTACAAGGCGTCTTCAGGGGTTTCGTCGGGGTTGATCCCACCTTGAGGAAACTGCCAGGCATCTTGGTTGATTCGGCGAGCCCATAGCACCTGTCCGGCATCATTCGTAAGAATAATCCCGACATTAGGACGGAAACCATCGGGGTCGATCACGGCAACAACCTCGCAAACGCATGTCGCCGCATTGTTCCACAAAGCTTCATCCAGCGGCAACGAGGCTTCTTACCTTATGTGCACTCTTGTGAAAAGACCGTATTCTGGACGCCTTTTTACAGACTTTTCAGCGAGTAACTGCAATGCGCCTGGCTTTATTCGACTTGGACAACACCCTTCTTGGCGGTGACAGCGATCACGCCTGGGGCGATTACCTGTGTGAGCGCGGGATTCTCGACCCGATCGCCTACAAGGCGCGCAACGACGAGTTCTACCAGGACTACCTGGCCGGCAAGCTGGACAACGCCGCGTACCTGAACTTCAGCCTGGAAATCCTCGGCCGTACCGAGATGGCTCAACTGGAGGAGTGGCACAACGACTTCATGCGCGACTGCATCGACCCGTTAATGCTGCCCCTGGCGGCCCAATTGCTGGCCAAGCACCGCGCCGCCGGTGACAAGCTGGTGATCATCACCGCCACCAACCGTTTCGTCACCGCGCCGATTGCCGCACGCCTGGGCGTCGAAACCCTGATCGCCACCGAATGCGAGATGGAAAATGGCCGCTACACTGGGCGCAGCACCGATGTGCCGTGCTTCCGTGAGGGCAAGGTGACGCGGTTGACGCGTTGGCTGGAAGAGACTGGGCACAGCCTGGAAGACAGCTACTTTTATAGCGACTCGATGAATGACTTGCCGCTGCTGGAGCAGGTGACTCACCCGGTGGCGGTGGATCCGGACCCGAATCTGCGGGCTGAAGCCGAGAAGCGTGGCTGGCCGGTGATTACGCTGCGCGGGTGATAAAGCTATCGGGGGCAAGCCCCCTCCCACATTTGAAATGCATTCCAAGTGTGGGAGGGGGCTTGCTCCCGATGCAGGCAACTCGGTCTCAAGCCTTAAACCGGCTTGGCCCCCATGAGCCCGGCAATCGCCACAAACCCCACCAAACTGACCACCGCCAGCACCAGGGTGAAATTCACGCTACCGCCCTCGCCCTTGCGCAGCCGATTGAGCCGCGCCACCAGCCAGAACCAGGCCAACGCCGCGACGGTGTAGAGAATACTGGAACCCAGAATCCAGGTCTGCCCCAGCGGCCAGCCCACCAGGTGCACCATCCACCAACCGGTAAACGGCATGCTCACCAGGCAAACCCCCATCAGCAGCCAAACGAACGCCCACGGGCGTTGCACGGTTACCGCAGGGCCGGTGCTGCGCTTGCGCCAGGCCAGTACCGCCAGGCCGAGGCCGCTGAGCAGCAGCAACACCGTGGCGATGACGTGGATGACTTTGAGGGTGGTCAGCGTTTCCATTGTCTCGATTCCTTGAAGGCCGCTCAGTCAGCGTAGTCGCTCAACCGAGGAACAACTGGTAGGCCGGGTTTTCGCTTTCATCCCAATACGGGTAGCCGATCTCGGCCAGCGCAGCCGGGACCAGGTGGCGCTCGTCCGCCGGCACTTGCAGGCCAGCGACCACACGGCCGTCGGCTGCACCGTGGTTGCGGTAGTGGAACATCGAGATATTCCAGCGCCCGCCCAGCTTGTTGAGGAAGTTGAACAGTGCCCCCGGCCGTTCCGGGAACTCAAACCGAAACACCAGCTCGTCGCTGACCTTGGCCGCATGCCCACCCACCATATGGCGGATGTGCAACTTGGCCAGTTCGTTTTCGGTCAGGTCCAGCACCGGGAAACCCTGCTCGGTGAGGCTGGCGATCAACGCACTGCGCGGGTCGTTTTCCGGGTGGGTCTGCACGCCGACGAAAATGTGCGCTTCGCTGCCGGTGTGATAGCGGTAGTTGAACTCGGTGATCTGGCGCTTGCCCACCGCCTCGCAGAATGCCTTGAAGCTGCCCGGCTTCTCGGGAATGGTCACGGCGATGATGGCTTCGCGGCCCTCGCCCAGCTCGGCACGTTCGGCCACGTGGCGCAGGCGGTCAAAGTTGACGTTGGCGCCGGAGTCGATGGCGACGAAGGTCTGGCCACTGACGCCACGGGTCTCGACGTACTTCTTGATCCCGGCCACGCCCAATGCGCCTGCCGGCTCGGTGATCGAGCGCGTGTCGTCGTAGATATCCTTGATCGCCGCACAGATTTCATCGGTGCTGACGGTGATTACTTCATCCACGTAGTCCTTGCAGATCTCGAAGGTGTAATGGCCGATCTGCGCCACTGCCACGCCATCGGCGAAGATGCCGACGGTCGGCAACACCACGCGCTCACCCGCCGCCATCGCAGCCTGCAGGCAGTTGGAGTCGTCCGGCTCGACGCCGATGATCTTGGTCTCCGGGCGCAGGTATTTCACGTACGCTGCAATACCGGCGATCAGCCCGCCGCCGCCCACCGGTACGAAGATCGCGTCCAGGGGCCCAGGGTGCTGGCGCAGAATCTCCATCGCCACGGTGCCCTGCCCGGCAATGGTGTGCGGATCATCGTAGGGGTGAATGTAGACGTAGCCTTTTTCATCGACCAGCTTCAGCGAGTAGGCCAGGGCTTCCGGGAAAGAATCACCGTGCAGCACCACTTTGCCGCCACGCGAGCGCACACCTTCGACCTTGATCTCCGGGGTGGTCTTGGGCATCACGATCGTTGCCTTGACCCCCAGCACCTTGGCCGCCAGGGCCAGGCCCTGGGCATGGTTGCCCGCCGAGGCGGTGACCACGCCACGCGCGCGCTCCTCGGCGCTGAGCTGGGTCAGCTTGTTGTAGGCGCCGCGAATCTTGAACGAGAACACTGGCTGCAAGTCTTCGCGCTTGAGCCAAATCTGGTTGCCCAGCCGCTCGGAAAGCTGGCGGGCAGTCTGCAGGGGTGTCTCTACGGCGATGTCGTAAACGCGCGAGGTGAGGATCTTTTTGACGTAGTGTTCAAGCATCGGCAGGCATCTACTTCAGGGGCTGGGCAGGACCAAGGAGTCTAACCCGGCTTTTGGCCGGGAGACCACACGAATCCCAAGGTTTGTTGGGGTATACTCGCCGCCCTCGATAACTCCCCGCCCGTTCCGGAGCCCGCATGACCCAGGATCAACTCAAACAGGCAGTGGCCCAGGCCGCTGTCGATTTAATCCTTCCCAAACTCGACGACAAGAGCATCGTCGGCGTCGGCACCGGCTCCACCGCCAACTGCTTCATCGATGCACTGGCCCTGCACAAGGGCGCGTTCGATGGCGCGGTAGCCAGCTCCGAAGCGACCGCCGCCCGCCTTAAAGGCCATGGCATTCCGGTGTACGAGCTCAACACCGTGAGCGACCTGGAGTTCTACATCGACGGCGCGGACGAAAGCGACGAGCACCTGAACCTGATCAAGGGCGGCGGCGCAGCCCTGACCCGCGAGAAGATCGTCGCGGCCGTGGCCAAGACCTTCATCTGCATTGCCGACGCCAGCAAGCTGGTGCCGGTGCTCGGTGCATTCCCACTGCCGGTGGAAGTGATCCCGATGGCCCGCAGCCACGTGGCCCGCGAGCTGGTGAAACTGGGCGGCGACCCGGTGTACCGCGAAGGCGTGTTGACCGATAACGGCAACATCATCCTCGATGTGTACAACATGCAGATCACCAACCCGGTGGAACTGGAAACCCGGATCAACGCCATCGTCGGCGTGGTCACCAATGGGCTGTTCGCCGCGCGTCCAGCGGATGTGTTGCTGTTGGGCACCTCGGAAGGCGTGAAAACCCTCAAAGCTTAATAACACCGCAGTTCAAATGTGGGAGAGGGCAAGCCCCCTCCCACATTCAAAAAGCAAAAACGCTACCTTTCGCAGCACTCCTCGCCAAAACCGTGCGCTCTGTCACGGCACACCAGGTCCCGTCTGGTATCCAATCCGTTACAAATTACAACCAGGCGACCCACGCGTTTAACAATGCGCCAATTCGCAGCCGCCCACGGAATGAGGCGCGCATTGTGCAAAGCGTATGGGCTGAACCGACCATCACCTCAAGGAAGACCCTGTGATAAAGCCCCTAGCCTTCGCGATCAGCGTCGCCGGCACTCTGCTGTCTACGCACCTTCAGGCCTACGACTACGGCCAGCACGCCAATACCACCCTGGAAAAACTGATCAACGACTACCCCGGCCGTTATCGCGGCACCGCCAATTTCGCCGGGGCAGCCGACTGGATGCAGAGCCAGATGGGCACGGCCTACAGCATCAGTCGCCAAAACTTCACCTGGAACAACGGCAGTCGCGCCTCGCAAAACGTGGTGGCCTACGCCGCCGGGACTAAACCGCAATACGTGGTGATCGGCGCACACTTCGACACCTACTTCGGCCGCCCTGCCCTGCAAGGCCTGGACGACAACGGTTCCGGCGCCAGCGTGCTCACCGAGGTGGCGAAGAACCTGGGCGGGTTGCAACTGGAAAATGGCCTGCAGGTGGTGGGCTTCGGTGCGGAGGAAGAAGGCTTGCGCGGTTCCAAGGCCTTCGTCGACTCCCTGAGCGCGAGCCAGCGCGCCAATATGCTTGCGATGATCAACCTCGACAGCCTGATCACCGGCGACATGATGTATGCCCACGCCGGCCAGAACAGCGCGACCAACCCCAGCCTGGCGGCGCTGCGCGAGCACACCTTCCAGATTGCCCGGGAACTGAATATCCCGCTGTTCACCAACCCCGGCCTGGACCCGCAGTACCCCAAGGGCACCGGTTGCTGCAGCGATGGCGAACCGTTCGAACCGCTGAACATCCCGATCCTGTACATCGAGGCCACCAATTGGGAGCTGGGCGACCTGGATGGCTACACCCAGACCAACAACCCGAAAATTCCCGGCGGCTCGACCTGGCACGACCCGAACGAAGACAACAAAGCCGTGCTCACCGATGCGTTCGGCCAGGCGCGCATCGACCAGCGCCTGCGCGACTATTCGCGCCTGCTCAGCCGCCTGGTGCTGGAGCTGACCAACGCCGATTTGATGGCTTCGACCGCCTCGGGCGGCGCCGTCGCGCGCAACATGCAGGACAACCTGCAGCGCCAGCACCAGGCCGCCGTGCGCCTGCACGACCGCCGCTGGCTGACCTTGCAGTCGGCCAGCCGCGAAGTGGGCAGCTTCGATGGCGAGATCGGCGTGGATGGCGAATACAACCCGGACAGCGGCTTCGACCGCGCGCCCAGCCCAGAGGCTCGGCAACTGGGCCTGCATGCGCTGGGCGACTATCAGCTCAGTTCAGCCCTCAACATCGGCGCCAGCCTGAGCTACCGCAACGGCCGCGATGCGTTGGAGCACCGCGGCAAGCTCGACAGCGACACCTGGCAGGCCGCCGTCTACGCCCTGCTCAATGATGGTGGTCCGAGCTGGCTGGCCGGCGACCTGAGCGTCGGCCATACGCGCTTTGATTCCAAACGCAACCTGCTGATCCAGGCCAACGGCGGGCCGGTGCTGCTCGACCAGCAACTGACCGGCAAGACAGACGCGTTGTCCTTGGGCGCACGGGTGCTGGGCGGCTATGACTTCGATTTCGGCGCCCTCCAGAGCGGACCCTTTGCCGGGCTCGATTACAGCCACTACCGCATCGATCAGTTCAACGAAAAGCAGAACCTGCGCACCGCGCTGGACTACGAAGAACAGTCGTTCGATTCCCTGGAAGCCAGCCTGGGCTGGCGCGTGCGCGGTGCGCTCGCCCTGCCTTACGGCCTGAGCCTGATGCCTTACGGCAATATCGCGTGGGTCAAGGAACTGGCCGATGGGCGTCTGGACGACCTGCAGTTGACCGCCCGCGCCGATGGCCAGGCCCGCACCGCCAAACTGGGCTCAGTCGACAAAAGTTTCGGTCGCGCGCAGCTCGGCAGCCAACTGGCGATTACCCCGCAACTGGGGGTGTACGCGGAGGTCAATGGTCGGCTCGGCCATGCCGAGGGCAGCCAGACCGGCTACTCGCTGGGCGTGCAGTGGATGTTCTGATCAGGGTTTCTTGAACACGTAGAACAGGTTCGGCTCGCTGACGAGGTACAAAGTGCCCTCGTCATCCATGGCGATCCCTTCGGCCTGAGGCACACGTTTTTTCAGGCCATGGCGCCCGTTGAGCAGCGACAGACTGCTCAATGGGCGACCGTCGATATCCAGTTCCAGCACCAGAAACGACTCATCCGACAGTGCCAGCAAATGGCCGCTGCGTTCGTCGTATTGCAGGCTAGACAGGTCGCGCACGAACAAGCCGGCATCGCGCTTGGGGTTGTTGATCACGTGCACCGAGTAGGTTTTTTCCGCTTTGAAATGGGGAAAGCCGTGAACCTCATAAATCACCATCGGGTCGCGTTCCTTGGCGACAAACAGGCGCTTGCCCACCGAGTCATAAGCCAGGCCTTCGAAGCCCTTGTTGCTGCCGATATGCACGCCCAGGGTCATTTGCTCCGCATCGGCGGCGTCGAGAAACTGGGTGTCGTCGTCCACGTGCACTTTGATCAGCCGCTGCTGGCGCTCGTCGCTGATGACGTAAATGTTATCGCTGATGAACTCAACCGCCTCGGCATCGCCAAAACCCACCAGCGGAATGCGCCGCAGAATCTTGCCCTGCAGGGACAGCTCGACCAGCTCGGCGTTCTTGTTGGTGACGGTAAACAGGCTTTTGCGCACCGGATCGAAAGTCAGGGCCGACACATCGTCGTCGAGCCCTTCGATCACCTGGCCTTCCAGGACGACGCGGT
The DNA here is from genome assembly GCF_030816195.1 of Pseudomonas sp. W4I3. GTDB lineage: Bacteria > Pseudomonadota > Gammaproteobacteria > Pseudomonadales > Pseudomonadaceae > Aquipseudomonas. The sequence goes on from NZ_JAUSXS010000001.1 coordinate 305,126, forward strand.
AATCCGCCAGGCCTATGCCGCGCTCATCCGCTGGCTGGTGCCACACCTGCCAGTTGAACCAGGCGCGTTCGAACAGACGGAACTGCTGCGCAACGATCGCGCCAGCAACCAACGCCATGCAAAGCAGGATTAAAAAAGCAGGTTTGGGACGGGCAAGTCGACGCATCGTGGCGGGCTCAGAGAAAAACTGGCGAATAGATATCAAGGTCGCCTGAATTTAAACTTAAACGCAACGTGCTGTCTGGTGGATGCCGCCCTTTTGGGAAAAGTCTGAAGTAAAACCTGCGTTATTTCTGCTTTTCAAACCGATAGAACAGGTTCGGCTCACTGACGATGTACAGCGTACCGCTCTCGTCCATGGTCACGCCTTCGGCACGCGGGATGGTGCCCTTGAGGCCGTTGAAACCGCCCAGCAGGGTCATGAAGCTGACTTGCTCACCCGTTTCATCCAGTTCCAACAGCAGATGGGAGTCAGCCGACAGCACCAGCAAATGCCCGGTACGTGGGTCGATGGCCAAGGCGGAAAGGTTGCGCACGTCCAGTTCGGTGCTGGCCCGTTTCTGTTTGTCGCCGGTCAGCGCCTGGCTACCGTCGCTCTTCCAGGTAAACAGGGCCGGCGGGCGCTCTTCGCCCAGCACCAGTTGCTGGTTGCGCTTGTCCCAGGTGATCGCTTCAAAGGCCTTGTTCTGGTCTTTGGACGGGCCCAGGTCATAGCTGGGGAAATCGGCCTTGTTCAACGCGGTGGTGCTGGCGTCAACCTTGACGATGGTCAGGCTGTGTTCGCGCTCGTCGACCACGGCCAACAGGCCATTTTCCATCACCGTCACGCCTTCCGGATTGTTCCAGCCATTGAGCGGCATCTTGCGCAGCACGTCGCCTTGCAGACTCAGTTCCACCAGGAACGGGTTCTTGCCCATCACGGAAAACAGGGTTTTGGTATGGGGGTTGTAGGACAGGTCCGAGGCCTCATCCTTTTCCATACCCGGCAGCAGCTTGGCATCGATGACCGCGTGATAGTCCGGCAGCCACACACTCTCCCGGCGTTCGGCCGGGCTTTCGAAACGCTCCAGCACCCACAACACACCGCGATCATCCCAGTGCATGGCCCAGGCGATGCCATACAGGATGGCACCGGCCAGAAACACCCAGGAATACCAGCGCATGGTCAAACGTGAGCGAAGCGTAGGTTTGGAAGTGGGCAGAGGCACGGCCATTGAGGGCTTTTTCCGGAAGTCAGCTGTAGGGAATAGCACAGGACCCAAAGGCCTGCGTGCAAGAAGCTGGAATTATGCGGATGGCGTGTGAAAAAAATGCAAAACCAAGAATGTACACAGAACTCATGTGGGAGGGGGCTTGCCCCCTCCCACATTTTTAATGTCACTTAGCGAACAACGCTCTCGAAGCGATTCACGCCCGACAACTCCAGCACCAGCTCATCACCGACATTCAGCGGCCCTACGCCAGCCGGCGTGCCGGTCAGGATCACGTCACCCGCCTGCAGCGAGAAGCAACCGGCCATGTGCTGGATCATCGGCACGATCGGGTTGAGCATCTGCGCGCTGTTGCCGTCCTGACGGACTTCGCCGTTGATGGTCAGGCGAATGCCGATATCAGTCACGTCCGCAAAGGTGCTGCCGACCACGAAAGGTGCGATCACCGCAGCGCCGTCGAACGACTTGGCGATCTCCCACGGCAGGCCCTTGGCTTTCAACTCGGCCTGTTTGTCGCGCAGAGTCAGGTCCAGGGCCGGCGCGAAGCCGGAGATGGCGTCCAACACTTCTTCACGACTTGGCTTGTTCGACAACGGCTTGCCGATCAACACGGCGATTTCCGCTTCGTAATGCACCGAACCGCGCTCGACAGGAATGCTGAAACCGCCTTCCAGCGGCACCACGCAACTGCCCGGCTTGATGAACAGCAACGGCTCGGTCGGCACCGGGTTGTCCAGTTCCTTGGCGTGTTCGGCGTAGTTACGCCCGATACACACCACTTTACCCACTGGAAAGTGGATGTTGGTGCCGTCGACATACTTGTGCTGGTAGCTCATGGAACGACTCCTTAAAAAGCGTCCTTAAACAGCGAAGATCTTGCCTGGGTTCATGATCCCGTTAGGGTCGAACACCGCTTTCACGGCCTTCATGTATTCGATTTCAACCGGCGAGCGGCTGTAGGTCAGGTAATCGCGCTTGGTCATGCCCACGCCGTGTTCGGCGGAGATCGAGCCGTTGTATTTGGCCACGGTCTCGAACACCCACTTGTTCACGGTGGCGCACTTGGCGAAGAACTCGTCCTTGCTCAGGGTCTCCGGCTTGAGGATGTTCAGGTGCAGGTTACCGTCGCCAATGTGGCCGAACCAGACGATTTCGAAATCCGGGTAGTGCTCGCCGACGATCGCGTCAATCTCGCTCAGGAATGCCGGCACTTTGGAAACTGTTACCGAAATATCGTTCTTGTACGGGGTCCAGTGGGAAATCGTCTCGGAGATGTACTCGCGCAGCTTCCACAGGTTGTGCAGCTGGGTCTCGCTCTGGCTCATCACGCCGTCCAGCACCCAGCCTTGCTCGACGCAGTGCTCAAAGGTTTCCAGGGCGTGATTGGCGACTTCCTCGGTGGTGGCTTCGAATTCCAGCAGTGCGTAGAACGGACAGTCGGTTTCGAACGGCGCCGGCACATCGCCACGACCGAGAACTTTGGCCAGGGCCTTGTCGGAAAAGAACTCGAACGCGGTCAGGTCCAGCTTGCTCTGGAAGGCGTGCAGCACCGGCATGATCGAATCGAAGTCGGTGGTACCGAGCACCATGGCGGTCAGGTTTTTCGGCGCGCGGTCCAGGCGCATGGTGGCTTCCACCACGAAGCCCAGGGTGCCTTCGGCGCCGATGAACAGCTGACGCATGTCGTAGCCGGTGGCGTTCTTGATCAGGTCGCGGTTCAGTTCCAGCACATCGCCCTTGCCGGTAACAACCTTCATCCCGGCCACCCAGTTACGGGTCATGCCGTAGCGAATCACCTTGATCCCGCCGGCATTGGTGCCGATGTTGCCGCCAATCTGGCTGGAACCGGACGATGCGAAGTCCACCGGGTAGTACAACCCGTTTTCTTCGGCGACGTTCTGCAATTGCTTGGTGACCACGCCCGGCTGGCACACCGCGGTGCGGTCGGTGAGGTTCACGTCGAGGATCTGGTTCATATAGTCGAACGACACCACCACTTCGCCATTTGCCGCCACCGCCGCCGCTGACAGGCCTGTGCGACCACCGGATGGCACCAACGCCACCTTGTGTGTATTGGCCCAACGGACGATGGCCTGCACCTGCTCGGTGGTCTTGGGGAAGACAATGGCGGTGGGCGCCGGAGCGAAGTGCTTGGTCCAATCCTTGCCGTAAGTCTCCAGGGAGTCGGCGTCGGTCAGCACTTTGCCGGGCTCAACCAGGGTCTTCAGCTCATCAATCAGGGCAGGATGGGTCATCGACAGAACTCTCGAACAATTCATGGTCATCCTGAGAACGCTTCACGTCGCAGGAATAGGTGTTTAGCGGGGCGCGTATGCTAGCATACCGCCCCCGCAGGACAGAGCCCAAGGGCGTTTCTGCGGTGACGGCTTTCCTGCCGTCCGGGTCAGCTTAAGTGATCCGACTCCCTGCCATTTTTCTCCGGGATACAGGTTTACGCAGATGAGCAAGACTTCTCTCGATAAGAGCAAGATCAAGTTCCTTCTTCTGGAAGGCGTCCACCCATCGGCTGTCGACGTTCTGAAAGCCGCCGGGTACACCAGCATTGAGTACATCACCAGTTCTCTGCCGGAAGCCCAGCTCAAGGAAAAGATCGCCGACGCGCACTTTATCGGCATTCGCTCCCGCACTCAGCTGACCGAAGAGATCTTCGACCACGCCAAGAAACTCGTGGCGGTCGGCTGCTTCTGCATCGGCACCAACCAGGTCGACCTCAACGCAGCGCGCGAGCGCGGCATCGCGGTGTTCAACGCACCGTACTCCAACACCCGTTCCGTCGCGGAGCTGGTGCTGGCCGAGGCCATCCTGCTGCTGCGCGGTATCCCGGAGAAGAACGCGTCCTGCCACCGTGGCGGCTGGATCAAGAGCGCAGCCAATTCCTTCGAAATCCGTGGCAAGAAGCTGGGTATCGTCGGTTACGGTTCGATCGGCACGCAGCTGTCGGTACTGGCTGAAGGCCTGGGCATGCAGGTGTTCTTCTACGACACCCTGACCAAGCTGCCATTGGGCAACGCCACCCAGGTGTCGAGCCTGACCGAACTGCTGGGCATGTCCGATATCGTCACCCTGCACGTTCCGGAAACCGCTGAGACCCAGTGGATGATCGGCGAGAAGGAAATCCGCGCCATCAAGAAGGGCGGGATCCTGATCAACGCCGCGCGCGGTACCGTGGTCGAGCTGGACGCCCTGGCCGACGCGATCAAGGACAAGCACCTGATCGGCGCCGCCATCGACGTGTTCCCGGTAGAGCCACGCTCCAACGACGACATCTTCGAAAGCCCGCTGCGCGGCCTGGACAACGTGATCCTGACCCCGCACATCGGCGGCTCCACCGCTGAAGCCCAGGCGAACATTGGCCTGGAAGTGTCGGAAAAGCTGGTCAAGTACAGCGACAACGGTACCTCGGTATCGTCGGTGAACTTCCCGGAAGTGGCCCTGCCGGCTCACCCTGGCAAGCACCGTCTGCTGCACATCCACCAGAACATTCCGGGTGTGATGATGGAGATCAACAAGGTCTTCGCGGAAAACGGCATCAACATCTCCGGTCAGTTCCTGCAGACCAACGAGAAGGTCGGCTACGTGGTGATCGACGTCGACGCCGAGTACTCGGACCTGGCGCAAGAGAAGCTGCAGCACATCAACGGCACTATCCGTAGCCGGGTGTTGTTTTAAGAGCAGTTGTAAGCGGCAAGTTGCAAGCGGCAAGATAAAAGCTGTCGCTTGCAGCTTGTAACTTGAAGCTTGCAGCAAAAAAAACGGGAGCCCCGCAAGGGACTCCCGTTTTTTTATTTCACATTAACCGTGATGACTTTCGAGGCTACAGTCGGGTCGAACTGCATGTGCAGCTTGTCACCGGCCACCAGTTGCAAGGTGTGCTTGCCGGGCGTCAGGGTCAATTCGGTTTCGGTCTGGGCCTTGCCGTAGTGGATAACGGTGTCGGTGGCCGGAATCGGCAGTTTCGCATCCGGCAAGTCTTTCTGGTCGATCAGCAGGTGGTGGTGGCCGGTGCCCGCCGTCTGGTCGGTGGCCGGCGCCAGTTTCAGGCCTTCCATGCCGAATTTCACGGTGAAGGTCTTGTCGACGGTCGCGCCATCTTTAGGCGAGACGATAAACACTTTCGCACCTTCAGGTGGAGCGCTGCGCGGGATGCCATCGGCGGCTGTGGCCAACATCGAAGCACCCAGCATCAAGGAGGCCAGGGTTGCACGGGACAAAAGGGCTTTCATTCGCTTCTCCAGTTTTTTGTGAAATCTGTAGGGTTCTGACAACTTCGCGACAAATTGCTGTCCAAGGCACTCGACACCATAGCAAAGCAATGCTGAACGGCGTCTCGCCGGTACGAATTCTTTAGGAGTGACCATGCGCTTTTCGCCTGGGCTGTTACTGTTGCTTCCCCTACTAAGCTCGCTGGCTCACGCCGAGCTGATCGATGACGTCAACGATCGCGGTGAGCTGCGCATTGCCCTTGAAGCCAACACCCCGCCCTACAATTTCAAGGAAGGCGAGAAACTCACCGGCTTTGAAGTCGAACTGGGTGAACTGCTGGCCAAGGAAATGGACGTGCGTTCCTCGTTTATCACCACCGATGACGCCGACCTGCTGCCTGGCGTGGCGACCGGCAAATATGACGTGGCGATTAACCATATCGCTATGACTGCCGAGCTTGAGGATCAGTTCGATGTCAGCGCGGCTTATCACCACAAGCCTGAGCTGGTGATTCCGTTCCAGAAGGGCAACCCGGCATTCAAGACGAGCCTGGACGGTGCGTTGAAGCGGGTGAAGGATGATGGCCGATTGAAGGCGTTGGAACAGAAGTGGTTTGAAGGCAATGCACCGCAGTGACCAATGTGGGAGGGGGCAAGCCCCCTCTCACACTTTTTGCTCCAGCGTCTCTCAATAGGTTAAAACGGCTCGTTGCCACGCCGGCGGAACCAGCCGGTCAGGGACAGGCGCTCACGCGTGGCAGGCAGAACTTCGTGGGGCACTTCGCCCGAGAGGAACACCACCAGGCTACCGCCGGTGGGCACCACGTCGTGTTCGAGGCCACCCTTGAGGTACATGCGCAACTGGCCGCCGTGTTCAGGCAGCCACGCATCGTTCAGATAGATCACGGCCGAGACCATGCGCCGGTCATCGTCGCGAAAACGATCGACATGCTTGAGGTAGAACGCCCCGGGCGGGTACATCGCAAAGTGGCTTTCGAAGTCTTCCAGGCCGAGAAACAGGCCACGGTTCATGGCCAGGCGCAGGCTGTCCATTACCGCCATGTAGGTGTCGCAGACGGCGGCATCGCCCTCTTCCAGCCATTGAATGTGATCGCCGCGAATCCCCTCGCGAATTTCCTGGGCCGGCCCGCGCCCCACCGCTGCCGGTGCCAGTTCACCTTGCGCCGCACGTTTACGGCACTCAGTCGCCAGCTCCAGGGTCAGAGCCTGGGGCAGGAAAGCATTCTGCTGCGACCAGCCTTTTTCGGCCAAGTCGTCGACAATGCGTTGCAGCAGCGGGTGATCGAGGGGTATTTGCATGGCGCGCATAGTATCCATACGCCTGTGAATCCGACAGCGCCGTCGAGCGTCTGAATACACTTTAGTCAGGTGACTGATAGGACTTCTCGACAAATCCTACGCCCGACACGGACAATAGTGGCCGACTGACAGGAGTCCTTATGCGTCGTTTGTTTTTTTCCTTGCTGATGTTCTGCGTTTTGCCCGCCTGGGCAGACGGCCATGATCAGTTGTACAAGGTCGCCGGCTGGGCCGAACAACGTGCGCATTTCAATGACGCCCTCGCCGCCGCCCAACAGCGTTATCGCAACAGCCTGCCGCCGGCGGTGTACCAGGCGCTGGTGGACAACAGCAGCAAACGCTTCGCGGCCCAGGCCATGGACCAGCGTGCCGAGGCCCAACTGCGCAAACACCTGGCGGACCCGAAACCGGCCCTGGCTTTTTTCCAGTCGCCCCTGGGGCGCAAGATTGTCGCCGCCGAATTGCTCGCCACGCGTCGCGACCAGTTGGCGAAAAACGCTCAGGGCCTGCCGAAACTTCAAGCCGACGCCACCCGCAGCCTGATCATCGGTCATCTGGCCCAGGCCCTGCCCGCCCGCGAAGCCGGCGCCGAAGTCAGCCTGGCGATTGCCGGCGTGGCGGCCGACAGCCTGAGCCAGATGATCCCCGGCCTGTTGGGCGGCGGTCAGGCCCAGGGCATGCTGAACGGGCAGCGCGAGCGACTGATGCAGCAGATCGACAAGGACCTGAATAACACGCTGCTGTACGTCTACCGGGATTTGTCTGACCCGGAGCTGGAAGAATTCGCAACGTTCGCCGAATCGCCCGAAGGCAAGGCGTATTACCAGGCGGCACTCGCCGCCATCCGCGCAGGGCTGGCTGTCGGCCAAAGCACCTCGAGCCTGGCGCAGTAGAACATGTGGGAGGGGGCTTGCTCCCGATGGCGGTGTGTCAGCTACACATAAGTTGACTGGCACACCGCCATCGGGAGCAAGCCCCCTCCCACATTGGGCTGTGTTACTTCAGTTGGTCCGTGAGAAAACTGAAATATTCTTCGCGAATCTCCGGAATTTCGTTCGCTAGGTGATGCCGCCCACGCTTGAGCATCAACACCTCGGGCTGATCGAACTTGCTGCGTAGCACCTGCAAGTTGTGCTGCCAATCCACCGTCATATCCTCTTCGCCCTGCACGATCACCGGCCGCCGTGAGCTAGGTGGCGCCGCTTCGATGCGCTTGATCCAGCGCGCCAGGGCGCCTACCCAGGCAGTGGGCAGTTGGCGCGGTTGCAGCGGGTCGGCTTCGAGAAAAGGTTTGAAGGCCGGGTCGTTGGAGTTGTCGCTGAACCGTCGCGCAATGCCTTTGACGAAAGGGCGCAGCAGGTAATAGCTGAGCTGGGACCAGCCCCAGGCACGCGGACGTACCAGCGGCGAGAGCAGAAAGGTCTTGCCTTGGGCCGGGCTTTCGGCGCCGTGGTTGAGCAAATGATCCACCACAATGGCCCCGCCCGTGCTTTGCCCGAACAGGTGCCAGGGCTGCGGCAGTTGCAGCGCCTGGGCCTCGACAAACAACGCCTGCACGACATCCTGGTACACCGCAAACTCATCAATGCTGGCGCGCGCGCCGCTGGACAAGCCATGACCCGGCAGGTCGCAGGCGATCACCACGAAGCCCTGGTCCAACGCCCATTCCACTACGTGGCGGTACAGCCCCATGTGGTCGTAGAAACCGTGGAACATGAACATTGTCGCCACGGGCACGGGCGGCCACCACACCTGGGCCACCACCTCGAACCCGTCCACTTCCAAGCGCCCCAGACGGCTCACGGCCGGCACCTTGCGTGCGCCCAGGTCGAGGCCGTAGAAACGTTGATAGACCCTCGCCTCGGCTGACAAAGGCTGCGCATCCACCAGCGGCCGCAAGCTCTCGCGCAGATGATCAGGGTCAAAGGTGACGGGCATAAAGGCTTCCAGACTGACGGTGAAGATGAATATCGAGCTGCGATATTCATCTGTCAGGACAAGCATGGCAAGCTACGCGACCCGCGAGGATACATCTGAATGCGACAGCCCTACCGCACCGCCTTGTTCGCCAGCCTGGTGCTGATTATCTGCGCCGGCGTGCTGTGGGCCGCGTATGACTGGTTCCAGGGCCGTTACCTGCGGGCCTTCAGCGAGCACACGGCGGTGTTCTCCGGCGACGCGCTGCAACTGCCCGCCGCACTGCGCGGTCCCGGCCCGATTCGCCTGGTGCACTTCTGGGACCCGGCCTGCCCGTGCAATGTCGGCAACCAGCAACACCTGGGCGAGCTGGTCGAGCAATACGCGCCGCAAGGTGTCGAGTTCTATGCGCTGCAGAAAGCCGGCAGCCACGGCGTGCTGCCGGACAACCTGGGCCAGATGAAAACCCTCGACGCCCTGCCCGGCGCCGATCAGGTACCGGCAAGCCCGGCCGTGGGCATTTGGGACCGTACCGGCAAGCTGGCGTATTTCGGCCCCTACAGCGAAGGGTTGACCTGCAATTCCAGCAACAGCTTTATCGAGCCCATCCTCAAGGCCCTGCAAGCCGGGCGTGAAGTGAATGCCACCCACACCCTGGCGGTGGGCTGCTATTGTTCGTGGCCTAAGCAACCGTAGTCCGTCCATCTGGTTAAGGAAAGTCGATGAAGCGTGTGTTGCAGGCTCTCGTGGTGCTGGTTGTGCTGGTCGCCGTCGGCACCGGCTGGTACGTCTACAGCAAGCAACCGACCCGCCAGGGCACGGTCACGCTGGCGCACCTGCAAGGCTCGGTCACGGTGCGCTACGACGATCGGGGCGTGCCGCATATCCGTGCCGGCAACGAGGCCGACCTGTACCGCGCCCTGGGCTATGTGCACGCCCAGGACCGGCTGTTCCAGATGGAGATCATGCGCCGCCTGGCCCGTGGCGAACTGGCCGAGGTGCTGGGACCCAAGCTGCTGGAGACCGATAAGCTGTTTCGCAGCCTGCAGATCCGCGAGCGCGCCTTGAGCTATGTTGAGCACATGGACCCCGAGTCGGCCTCCTCGAAGGCCCTGCAAGCCTATCTGGACGGGATCAACCAATATCAGGCCAGCCACGCCAGCCCGATGGAGTTTGACGTGCTGGGCATCCCCAAGCGCCCGTTCACCGCCGAGGACTCCATCAGTGTCGCCGGGTATATGGCCTACAGTTTTGCTGCGGCCTTTCGTACCGAACCTCTGCTGACTTACGTACGCGACCAATTGGGCAGCGACTACCTCAAGGTCTTCGACCTCGACTGGCAACCCAAAGGCGCGCTCAACCTGGCGGCCGGCGACTGGAAGACCCTGGGCGCCCTCGCCAACCTGACTGAGCAAGCCCTGGCTGACAACGGCCTGCCGCAATTCGAAGGCAGCAATGCCTGGGCCATCAGCGGCAGCCGTACCCAGAGCGGCAAGCCATTGCTGGCGGGCGACCCGCATATTCGTTTCTCGGTACCGTCGGTGTGGTACGAAGCGCAGCTGTCGGCGCCTGGCTTTGAGCTGTATGGCTACCACAACGCGCTGGTGCCGGTGGCCTTCCTGGGGCACAACCTGGATTTCGGCTGGAGCCTGACCATGTTCCAGAACGACGACCTCGACCTGATCGCCGAGAAGGTCAACCCGGCGAACCCCAACCAAGTCTGGTATCACGGCCAGTGGGTCGACATGAGCAGCAGCGAACAGCAGATCCAGGTCAAGGGGCAGGCTCCGGTCACCCTCACCCTGCGCCGCTCGCCCCACGGCCCGATCGTCAATGACGTACTCGGTGAAAACGCCGGCACCACGCCCATCGCCATGTGGTGGGCGTTTCTCGACAGCGAAAACCCGATCCTCGAAGGTTTCTACCAGCTCAACCGGGCCGATTCCCTGGTCAAGGCGCGTGCTGCGGCGTCCAAGGTATCGGCGCCGGGGCTGAACATCGTGTGGGCCAATGCCAAGGGCGATATCGGCTGGTGGGCGGCGGCGCAGTTGCCGATACGCCCGGCCGGCGTCAACCCGGCGTTCATCCTCGACGGCAGCACCGCCCAGGCCGACAAGCTGGGCTTCTACCCTTTCAGTGCCAACCCCCAGGAAGAAAACCCGGCGCGCGGCTATGTGGTATCGGCCAATGCCCAGCCAGCCTCGCCCACCGGCATGGAGATCCCCGGCTATTACAACCTGGCCGACCGTGGCCAGCAGTTGAACGCGCAGTTGAGCGACAACAGCGTGAAGTGGAATGTGAACAACAGCCAGGCCCTGCAACTGGGCACCACCACCGCCTTCGGCCCGCGTCTGCTGGCGCCGCTGTTGCCGGTGTTGCGTGAGGTGGTCACAGACCCGGCGCAGCTCAAGCTGGTGGAGCAATTGGCAAACTGGAAAGGCGACTACCCGCTGGACTCCACCAGCGCCACCCTGTTCAACCAGTTGCTGTTCAACCTCGCTGACGCGACCTTTCACCCGAAGCTGGGCGACGCCCTGTTCAAGACCCTGCTCGGCACCCGCGTGATCGACGCAGCCTTGCCACGCCTCGCGGCCTCGCCGGATTCACCGTGGTGGAACGGCACGCGAGCGGCCACCGTCAAGCTGGCCTGGGACAACAGCCTGGCGCACCTGAGAACCACCTTCGGCGATGACCCGTCCCAGTGGCAGTGGGGCAAAGCGCACACCCTGACCCACGGCCACCCGCTGGGCATGCAGAAGCCGCTGGACAGGCTATTCAACGTGGGGCCCTTCGCCGCACCGGGCAGCCACGAAGTGCCGAACAACCAGACCGCCATGATCGGCCCGGCTCCCTGGCCGGTGACCTATGGCCCCTCGACACGTCGCCTGATCGACTTTGCCGACGCGGCCCACGCCTTGACCATCAACCCGGTGGGGCAAAGCGGCGTGCCCTTCGATACGCACTACAGTGACCAGGCGCAAACCTATATCGAAGGCGGCTACGAACAGGCGCATTTCAATGAAGAGGAAATCACGGCCAATACCCGTGGCACCTTGAAACTGCTGCCTGCCAGATAGCTATGGTTCACATTTAGTTATCGCTAAACGGGCGCTGCAAAATTGAGCCTGAACTGCTGCGGCGTCACGCCCAGCCGACGGTTGAACACACTGCGCATGTGCTGGGCGTCGCGAAACCCGCACTGGTAGGCCACCGTTTTGAGCGGCGCGTGCGTGCTTTCGAGCATGACCCGCGCCGCGTCCACCCGCGCCCTTTCCACAAACTCCGCAGGCGTGATCCGCGCTTCTCTGGCAAACACCCGCGAGAAATTGCGCGCGCTCATGTTCGCCGCCCTGGCCAGGTCGGCAATGCCCAGGTCCCCGGTCAGGTTCGCCAGTACGTACAACTGCACCTGCGCCACCGCCGAGGTGGTTTCGGCATGGGGCGTGAGGAACGGGCTGAACTGCGACTGCCCGCCCGAGCGCTGGGTGAACACCACCAGGCGCTTGGCCACGCTCAACGCCACTTCCGGGCCGTGGTCCTGGGCCAGCAGGTAGAGCGACAGGTCGATCCCCGCCGTGACCCCGGCCGAGGTGTAGAGGTTGCCGTCCTGCACATACAGACGGTCGGCTTCGACGCGGGCCGAGGGGCACAACCGGGCCAGGTCGGCGGCGTCACCCCAGTGAGTGGTGACGGTTTTACCGTCGAGCAGACCGGCGCGGGCCAGCATGAAGGCGCCATTGCAGATCGAGCCGAAGCGCTGCGCCCGGGCGGCGGCGGCGCGCAGCCAGTCATCGAAGGCCGGGCCGAAATCCTCGAACGGCAACTGCGGGCCTCCGGCGACCAGCAACAGGTCATAGGCATGCAGGGCCTGGCTGTAGTGCTTATGAGCCTGTAACGACAAACCGTTGGAACACGCCATGCTGCCGTGAGCAAAGCCGATAACCTCCAGTTGGTAGTGGTCTTCGGGCGCAAGGAAACGGTTCGCCTCGCAGAACACATCCATAGGCCCGGTCACATCCAGCGACTGGACGCCGGGGAAGATCAGGATCGCAACGGTTTTGCCCATGAACACACACCTTTCTAACAGGAAAAACACAGAACCCTGTGGGAGGGGGCTTGCTCCCGATAGCGGCGGGCCAGTCACCTAAGTACTGACTGACACTCCCTCATCGGGAGCAAGCCCCCTCCCACATTTGGATTTTCACAGGTTTGGAGAATGATATCGCCCGCTACACCCTAGCCGATTTTGCCTTGGCACGATGTGTCGGCACATTGGCCGGGATCGCGCCCTCGCCGCGATGGCCCCTTGGCGAGGGTGCGACCAGACTGAATGCTTTCCAGAGGAGAGCCACCATGAGCACCACCATCGCCGGCATCAAGATCCCCGACAGCGCCCTGGCCAGGGCCACCACGGAATATATCCGCGACATCGAGTCCGACCTGCTCTACCACCATTCCCGCCGGGTATTCCTGTTCGGTGCATTGAGCGGCGAGCGCAAGCAGTTGGCGTACAACCCCGAGTTGCTGTACGTCGGCGCGATGTTCCACGACCTGGGCCTGGTGGAAGGCCACCGCAGCGACAACGAGCGCTTCGAAGTGGACGGCGCCAACGCGGCGGCGGCCTTCCTCAAGCCTTATGGGCTCAGTGATGACGATATAGAACAGGTGTGGCTGTCGATTGCCCTGCACACCACACCGGGTGTGCCGCAGCATCTGCGCCCGACCGTGGCGCTGGTGACAGCAGGGGTGGAAATGGACGTGCTGGGCATGGACTACGCCGCCTTCAGCAGCGTGCAGCGCGAGGCTGTGGTGCATGCGCATCCACGGGGCGAGGGGTTCAAGGAGTGCATCATCTGCGCCTTCGCCGACGGCTTGCGCCATCGCCCGCAGACTACGTTTGGCAACGTGAAGACCGATGTGCTGGTGGATCAGGAGCCGGGGTTCAAGCCGATGAACTTTGTGGAGGTGATTCGTACCTCACCCTGGACTTGAAATGCAATCAACTGTGGGAGGGGGCTTGCTCCCGATGGCGGTGTGTCAGTATCAGCTGTGCTGAATGACACACTGCTATCGGGGCAAGCCCCCTCCCACATTTGGACCTCACCAGGCTTCAGACCGGCGCAGGCGCCCGGCGCTTGTCCGGCTGCTGCCAGCCATCGGCAGCGGCTTCTTCGATGGCTTGCTGAATGGCCTTCTTGCGATGCTCCTCGGCCCGACGGCTGAAGAACCACACCAGGAAGGTCACCAGCGACACCGCCAGCAGAATCAGGCTGGCCACCGCGTTGATCTCAGGTTTAACCCCAAGGCGCACAGCGGAGAACACTTCCATCGGCAAGGTGGTCGAGCCCGGGCCGGACACGAAGCTGGCCAGTACCAGGTCATCCAGCGACAGCGCGAAGGACATCATGCCGCCCGCCGCCAGGGAGGGCGCGATCATCGGGATGGTGATCAAGAAGAACACCTTCCACGGCCGCGCTCCCAGGTCCATCGCCGCTTCTTCGATCGACAGGTCCAGCTCACGCAAGCGTGCCGACACCACCACCGCCACGTACGCCGCACAGAAGGTGGTATGGGCGATCCAGATGGTGACGATGCCACGTTCCTGGGGCCAACCGATCATCTGCGCCATGGCCACGAACAGCAGCAACAGCGACAGACCGGTGATCACTTCCGGCATCACCAACGGCGCCGTGACCAGGCCGCCGAACAGGGTGCGTCCCTTGAACTGGCTGATGCGCGTCAGCACGAATGCCGCCAGCGTACCCAGCGCCACTGCGGCCACCGCCGTGTAGCAGGCAATTTCCAGGGAACGCGCCACCGAGCCCATCAACTGGGTGTTGTCCAGCAGACCCACGTACCACTTGATCGACCAACCGCCCCACACCGTCACCAGTTTGGATTCGTTGAACGAGTAGATCACCAGAATCAGCATCGGCAGGTAGATGAACAGCAACCCCACCACCAGCATGAAGCTTGAAAAGCTGAAGCGCTTCATATCTTGCCCTCCAACTCTTTGGCTTGGCTGCGGTTGAACAGGATGATCGGCACGATCAGGATCGCCAGCATCACCACGGCCAATGCGGAGGCCACCGGCCAGTCACGGTTGTTGAAGAATTCCTGCCACAGCACCTTACCGATCATCAGGGTTTCCGGGCCGCCGAGCAGTTCAGGAATCACGAACTCGCCCACCACCGGGATAAACACCAGCATGCAGCCGGCGATGATGCCGTTCTTGGACAACGGCACGGTGATCTTCCAGAAGCTGTTGAAGGTGCTCGAGCCCAAGTCCGATGCCGCTTCCAGCAGGCTCTGATCATGCTTCACCAGGTTGGCGTACAGCGGCAGGATCATGAACGGCAGGTACGAATAGACCACGCCGATGTATACCGCGATGTTGGTGTTGAGAATCTGCAGCGGTTCGTTGATCAGCCCCATGGACATCAGGAAGCCGTTGAGCAAGCCGTTGTTGCTGAGGATGCCCATCCACGCATAGACGCGGATCAGGATCGCGGTCCAGGTCGGCATCATGATCAGCAGCACCAGCACCGTTTGCATTTCCTTGCGCGCGGTGGCGATGGCGTAGGCCATCGGGTAGCCGATCAGCAGGCACAGCAGCGTGCTGAAAAAGGCCATCTTCAGCGAGCCCAGGTACGCGGCGATGTAGAGCTCATCGCCCGCCAGCAGGCTGTAGTTGGCCAGGTTGAGCACCACTTGCAGCTTCTGCTCAACGTAGGTGTAGATCTCGGTGTAGGGCGGGATCGCCACATCGGCTTCGGCAAAGCTGATTTTCAATACGATGAAAAACGGCAATGCGAAAAACAGGAACAGCCACAGGAAGGGAATCCCGATGACCACCTGCTTGCCACTGGGCACGATGCGATCCAAGCGCCGCTTGAATTTCTTCATGTTCATGAGCGAAGTACCACGCCGCTGTCGTCTTCCCACCATACGTACACCTGGTCACCCCAGGTTGGGCGCTGGCCACGACGTTCGGCGTTGGCCACGAAGGACTGCACCAGCTTGCCGCTCGGCAGCTCCACGTAGAACACCGAGTGGCCGCCCAGGTAGGCAATGTCGTGCACCTTGCCGCTGGACCAGTTGTGCTCGCAGGTCGGCATTTGGGTGGTGACCAGCAGTTTTTCCGGGCGGATGGCGTAGGTCACCGACTTGTCTTCCACCGAAGTGGCAATGCCGTAGCCCACGTAGATGTCGCGGTCCAGGTCCGGGCACTTGAGCACGGCGTGGCCTTCGGCGTCGTCCACCACTTGGGTGTCGAAGATATTGACGTTGCCGATGAACTCACACACCAGGCGGCTGGTAGGCGTTTCGTAGATGTCGATCGGGCTGCCGATCTGGGCGATCCAACCCAGGTGCATGATCGCGATGCGCTCGGCCATGGTCATGGCCTCTTCCTGATCGTGGGTCACCATCACACAGGTCACGCCCACACGTTCGATGATCTCGACCAGCTCCAGCTGCATCTGCGAGCGCAGCTTTTTGTCGAGGGCGCCCATCGGTTCATCGAGCAGCAGCAGTTTCGGACGCTTGGCCAGAGAACGGGCTAATGCCACACGCTGGCGCTGGCCGCCGGACAGCTGATGCGGCTTACGCTTGGCGTACTGGCTCATCTGCACCAGCTTGAGCATCTCGGCCACGCGGGCGTCGACTTCCGCCTTGGGAATCTTGTCCTGCTGCAGGCCGAAGGCGATGTTCTGCGCCACGGTCATGTGCGGGAACAAGGCGTAGGACTGGAACATCATGTTGATCGGCCGCTCATAGGGCGGCATGTCGGTGATGTCCACGCCATCCAGGTAGATGCGGCCTTCAGTCGGGCGTTCGAAGCCTGCGAGCATGCGCAGCAGGGTGGACTTGCCCGAACCCGAACCGCCGAGCAAGGCGAAGATCTCGCCTTTCTTGATTTCCAGGGACACATCGTCCACCGCAATCGTCTCGTCGAACTTCTTCGTGACCCGGTCGATTTTGACCAGCACCTTTTTCGGTGTCTGGTCGCCCTCGAGGGCTTTCTTATAGGCGCCGGAGGCAACTGCCATTTACGAAACTCCCAAAAAAAAGAGTGCAGTCCACCTGATGCAGGCGAACCTTGATAGTTTGAGCCTTACTTGCCCGTCTTGACCTTGGTCCAGCTACGGGTCATTAAACGTTGCACCTTCGGGGGTAGCTCGAAGTTGACGAAGGTCCGATCGAGAACCGCCTGCGGTGGGTAAACCGCTGCGTCGGTGCGTATCGATTGCTCCATCAGTTTGTCCGCCCCAGGGTTAGGGTTGGCATAACCGACGTAATCACTGACCTGAGCGATCACTTCAGGTTGCAGCAAATAGTTGATGAAGGCGTGCGCCTGCTTGACGTTGGTGGCGTCCTTGGGGATCGCCAGCACGTCAAACCACAGGTTGCCGCCTTCCTTGGGAATCGCGTAGGCGATGTTCACGCCCTTGCCCGCCTCGCTTGCGCGGGCCTTGGCCTGGAACACATCGCCGGAGAAACCGGCCGCTACGCAGATATTGCCGTTGGCCAGGTCCGAGATGTACTTGGAGGAATGGAAGTAGGTCACGTAGGGGCGAACCTTGAGCAGCTTTTCCTCGGCCTTCTTGTAGTCGGCCTCGTTGGTGCTGTTAGGGTCCAGGCCCATATAGTTGAGCACCGCCGGCAGCATTTCATCCGCCGAGTCCATGAACGAAACACCGCAGGTGGCGAGCTTCTTCATGTTTTCCGGTTCGAACAGCACCGCCCACGAGTCGATCTTGTCGACGCCCAGCACTTCTTTCACTTTGTCGACGTTGTAACCGATGCCATTGGTGCCCCACAGGTACGGCACAGCGTAGGCATTGCCCGGATCATTTTTCTCGAGGCGCTTGAGCAGTGCCGGGTCGAGGTTGGCGTAGTTCGTCAGCAGCGACTTATCCAGCTTCTGGAACGCCCCGGCTTTGATCTGCTTGCCCAAAAAGTGGTTGGACGGCACTACCACGTCGTAGCCGGTACGCCCCGCGAGCAGCTTGCCTTCCAGGGTTTCGTTGGAATCGAACACGTCATACACGGGCTTGATGCCGGTGGCCTTTTCGAAATTGGCCAGGGTGTCGGGGCCGATGTAGTCCGACCAGTTATAAACATGCACGGTCGATGCGGCCTGCACGCTGACAGCCAGCGTGATACCTGCACCCACCAGCAAAGCTTTGCGAAATAAAGAAATTGGCAAGTGGAGGTCCTCTTAAATAGTTGGGCCCAAAGTTGTTGCCCGGCAACAAAACCGGCGCGCAACTTACCCTCGATAAACCGATCCGGCAAAACTTTCTGTCATTTATTTTCTGTACGGCTGCCGCTCTTTGTAGGAGCGAGGCGGGCGGCTAGCCCTTGCTCGCGAAGAACTCACAGGCAACGCGGGCGACCAGAGGCGCTGCGTTATCGTTGACGATTTTCGCGAGCAAGCTCGCTCCTACAGGTTTTAAGGCTTATTTACCGGACTTGATTTTAGTCCAGCTGCGCGTCATTTCACGCTGGGTTGCCGCCGGCAAGTCGGCAATCGCGTAGAGCTTGGCCTGCACTTCGGCCGACGGGTAGATGCCCGGGTCGCTGGTGATGTCTTTGTCGACCAGCGCAGTGGCTTTCTCGTTGCCGTTCGGGAAACGCACGCTGTTAGTGATCGACGCCATTACTTCCGGCTTGAGCAGGTAGTTCATGAAGGTGTAGGCGGCCTCGACGTTTTCAGCGTCTTTCGGAATGGCGACCATGTCGAAGAAGCTGCCAGCACCTTCTTTCGGAATGTCGTAGGCCACTTTGACTTTGCCACCGGCTTCAGCCGCGCGGGACTTGGCCTGCTGGATGTCACCCGAGTAACCCACGGCTACGCAGATGTTGCCGTTGGCCAGGTCAGAGATGTACTTGGACGAGTGGAAGTAGCCAATCGAAGGACGGATTTTCAGGAACAGGTCTTCGGCCTGCTTGAGGTCGGCCTTCTTCTGGGTGTCGGTCGGCAGGCCCAGGTAATGCAGCGCGATCGGCAGCATTTCGGTCGGCGAGTCGAGGAAGCTCACGCCGCAGCTTTTCAGCTTGGCGATGTTTTCCGGCTTGAGCAGCACGTCCCAGGACTCGATCTTGTCCACGCCCAGCGCGGCCTTGACCTTCTCCGGGTTGTAACCGATGCCAATCGAGCCCCACATGTACGGGAACGCGTGCTTGTTGTCCGGGTCGCTGATCGACACGGCCTTAAGCAGGGATTTGTTCAGGTTGCTGTAGTTAGGCAGCTTGGAGGTGTCCAGCTCCTGGTAGACGCCGGCCTTGATCTGCTTGGCGAGGAAGTTGTTCGACGGCACGACGATGTCGTAGCCGGACTTGCCCGCCAGCAACTTGGCTTCCAGGGTCTCGTTGCTGTCGAACACGTCGTACACCACCTTGATGCCCGACTCTTTTTCAAAGTTGGCGATGGTGTCCGGTGCAATGTAGTCGGACCAGTTGTACACATGCAGCACTTTATCGTCGGCCTGGGCCGCGCCCGCCATTGCGCCCATCAGGGACAAGGCGAGGAGGGTCTTGCCAGCGTTCTTCAAACCTAATGCCTTCATTTAGTGATGCTCCGATTTTTCTTTTTTGGGCCGCAAGTTGTAGGTGTTTCGGGCCCAGCCAAAGGGCAACAAAACAGGACGACAGTCTGGCAAGTTCGGGGGCCCGCTTTCAACCGGCCCCCACATTTATCTACACAGTCGCAGCCACCGAAAGCCGCTGCGCACTGAGCCTAGCACTTAGCCCTGCAATGCCGCCAAAGTCAGGTCCAGGCACTGGCGGGCCTTGGACACCAGTTCGTCGATTTCTGCCTGGCTGATCACCAGCGGCGGCGAAATGATCATGGTGTCGCCCACGGCGCGCATGATCAGGCCATTCTCGAAGCAGAACGTGCGGCAGATCATGCCGGCGCCCTTCCCTTCGTAACGCTTGCGCGTGGCCTTGTCCTGCACCAGCTCGATCGCACCGAGCATGCCCACACCGCGTACTTCACCCACCAGCGGATGGTCCGCCAGTTCCCGCAGACGTTTCTGCAAATACGGTGCCGTTTCGTCGTGTACACGGCTAACGATTTTTTCTTCGCGCAGGATGCGGATGTTTTCCAGGGCCACCGCTGCTGCCACCGGGTGCCCGGAGTAGGTGAAACCGTGGTTGAAATCGCCGCCTTCGTTGAGCACAGCCACCACTTCGTCGCGCACGATCAGGCCGCCCATGGGCACGTAGCCCGAGGTCAGGCCCTTGGCGATGGTCATCATGTGTGGCTTGAGGTCGTAGAAGTCGCTGCCGAACCACTCGCCGGTACGGCCGAAACCGCAGATCACTTCGTCGGCGACAAACAGGATGTCGTACTTGGCGAGGATTTCCTTGATGCGCGGCCAGTAGCTGTCGGGCGGCACGATCACACCACCCGCGCCCTGGATCGGCTCGGCAATAAAGGCACCGACGTTGTCCACGCCCAGTTCCAGGATCTTCTCTTCCAGCTGGTTGGCGGCCCAGACACCGAATTCTTCGGGGCTCATGTCGCCGCCTTCGCCAAACCAGTAAGGCTGGGCGATGTGGGTGATGCCCGGAATCGGCAAATCGCCCTGCTCGTGCATATAGGTCATGCCGCCCAGGCTGGCGCCGGCCACGGTGGAGCCGTGGTAGCCATTCTTGCGGCTGATGATGGTTTTCTTGTTCGGCTGGCCTTTGATCGCCCAGTAGTGGCGGACCATGCGCAACATGGTGTCGTTGCCTTCGGAGCCGGAACCGGTGAAGAACACGTGGTTCATGCCAGCGGGTGCGACGTCGGAAATGACTTTGGCCAGTTCGAGTACCGGCGGGTGAGCGGTCTGGAAGAACAGGTTGTAGTACGGCAGTTCTTTCATCTGCTTGGCGGCGGCGTCAGCCAGTTCATCGCGACCGTAACCGATCGCCACGCACCACAGGCCGGCCATGCCGTCGAGGATCTTGTTGCCTTCGCTGTCCCACAAGTAAACGCCGTGGGCTTTGGTGATGATCCTTGGGCCTTTCTCTTTCAATTGCTTGAAATCGCTGAACGGCGCCAGGTGGTGATCATTGCTCAAGGCTTGCCATTCACGGGTTTGCGGGTTGTTGCTGGACATACCGATCTCCTAGACTTTTTCGGTGAGGGCGCGCCGTGTGAAAGACGCGCCCGGCGCATCAGACGGCGAAGAGCAGGAATTCCCGCTCCCACGAACTGATCACGCGCTTGAAGTTTTCATGCTCGGCCCGCTTGACCGCGACATAGCCTGTGATGAATTTCTGCCCCAGGTATTTCTCGATGGTCTTGCTGTTTTCCATGCGTTCCAGCGCGTCCTCGATGGTCAACGGCAGGCGCAGATTGCGTCGCTCGTAGCCACGACCTACCACGGGGGCGCTCGGGTTATGGCCTTCGACCATGCCGATGTAGCCACACAGCAGGCTGGCGGCAATCGCCAGGTACGGGTTGGCATCGGCCCCTGGCAAGCGGTTCTCCACGCGGCGGTTCTGCGGGCCGGCATCCGGTACGCGCAGGCCCACGGTGCGGTTTTCTTCGCCCCACTCTACGTTCACCGGCGCCGAGGTGTCGGGCAGGAAGCGGCGGAATGAATTCACGTTGGGGGCGAATAAAGGCAGCAATTCGGGGATGAACTTCTGCAGTCCGCCAATGTGGTTAAGGAACAGTTGGCTCATGGTCCCGTCTTCATTGGAGAAGACGTTCTTGCCGGTGGCGATGTCGATAATGCTCTGGTGCAGGTGCATCGCACTGCCGGGCTCGCCGGTCATCGGTTTGGCCATGAAGGTGGCAGCCACGTTGTGCTTGAGCGCGGCCTCACGCATGGTGCGCTTGAACACCAGGATCTGGTCGGCCAGGGACAGTGCATCGCCGTGACGGAAATTGATTTCCATCTGTGCGGTGCCGTCTTCGTGGATCAGCGTGTCGAGGTCCAGCTCCTGCAGTTCGCACCAGTCATAGACGTCTTCGAACAGCGGGTCGAATTCGTTGGCGGCTTCTATAGAGAACGACTGGCGACCAGTCTCAGGGCGGCCGGAGCGGCCAATCGGCGGTTGCAGCGGGAAGTCCGGGTCTTCGCAGCGTTTGGTCAGGTAGAACTCCATCTCCGGCGCCACGATGGGCTGCCAGCCGCGGTCGGCATAGAGCTTGAGGACTTTCTTGAGCACGTTGCGCGGCGACAGCTCAATCGGGTTGCCTTGCTTGTCGTAGGTGTCGTGGATCACCTGGGCGGTCGGCTCGATGGCCCAAGGCACCAGAAATACCGCGTTTTGGTCGGGGCGGCAGATCATGTCGATGTCGGCCGGGTCGAGCAATTCGTAATAGATGTCGTCTTCGACATAGTCGCCGGTTACGGTCTGCAGCAGCACGCTTTCGGGCAGGCGCATGCCTTTTTCGGCGATGAACTTGTTGGTCGGCGAGATCTTGCCCCGGGTGATGCCGGTGAGGTCGCCAATCATGCATTCGACTTCTGTGATCTTGTGGTCTTTCAACCAATCGGTGAGCTGGTCGAGGTTGTTACTCATAAATGCCTCTGGGCTGGGTTTCCTGGCATCCATTAAAAAGCCAGGCGTTGGTTGACGCAGCATCCGCGTCGTTTGTTCACTCAGGGTAGGAGCTTACCTGCCATTTGCCCAAGGGTTGCATTCCTCACGCCAAACTTGTGCAGAATCATGAGCAGCACCCCGCATCGGCGCGGCGCAGCTGCACATTCGAGACAAACAGAGGGGGAAAAAGAAGGGCGGCCCAAGCGTCAAGAATATTGGCCGGTTTGCAGGCATGCACGCTGCAAGGAGAAACGGATGACACAGCCTGACAGAAGCAGGCCAAGACGCCGGATGGCGGCAGGCGAGACATGAAGCACCCCGGTATTATTGCTGTTATGGGTTTGAATCGAGCTTAGCCTTGTTCATTTTTTTACACAACACCCCCGTAAAAAATACAACACGGCCCGCTCAAGCCTGCAGGTCCCAAGACCCTCAAACCCAAAAAACCGCCCCAAAAAGCCCCAAAAAAGGCGCCGCGGCGCTTTTTTAGGGCAAAAAAGGCCTCGCTTGACTTCGGCATGCCGTTCGGGTTGACTGAAACCAGAAAAGATCAATGATTGATATTTTTAACAACAAAGGTGTTGCATCATGTCGGTACCCCCGCGTGCCGTTCAGCTTAACGAAGCGAACGCGTTCCTTAAGGATCATCCTGAGGTTCTGTACGTAGACCTTCTAATTGCGGATATGAATGGTGTGGTGCGCGGCAAGCGCATCGAACGCACCAGCCTCCACAAGGTTTACGAGAAGGGCATTAACCTGCCTGCCTCTCTATTTGCCCTGGATATCAACGGCTCTACGGTGGAAAGCACCGGCCTGGGCCTGGATATCGGTGATGCTGACCGAATCTGCTATCCAATCCCCGACACCCTGTGCAATGAGCCCTGGCAAAAGCGCCCAACCGCGCAACTGCTGATGACCATGCACGAACTGGAAGGTGAGCCGTTCTTCGCCGATCCTCGCGAAGTGCTGCGACAAGTCGTGAGCAAGTTCGACGACATGGGCCTGACCATCTGCGCCGCCTTCGAGCTTGAGTTCTACCTGATCGACCAGGAGAACGTGAACGGCCGGCCGCAACCGCCCCGCTCGCCGATTTCCGGCAAGCGCCCGCATTCGACACAGGTCTACCTGATCGACGACCTCGACGAATACGTCGACTGCCTCCAGGACATTCTGGAAGGTGCCAAAGAGCAAGGCATTCCGGCCGACGCCATCGTCAAGGAAAGTGCCCCGGCGCAGTTCGAAGTGAACCTGCACCACGTCGCCGACCCGATCAAGGCATGCGATTACGCGGTACTGCTCAAGCGCCTGATCAAGAACATCGCCTACGACCATGAGATGGACACCACCTTCATGGCCAAGCCTTACCCAGGCCAGGCAGGCAACGGTTTGCACGTACACATCTCCATTCTGGACAAGGACGGCAAGAACATCTTTGCCAGCGAGGATCCCGAGCAGAACGCCGCATTGCGTCACGCGATCGGCGGTGTGCTCGAGACCCTGCCCGCCCAAATGGCGTTCCTGTGCCCCAACGTCAACTCCTACCGTCGTTTCGGCGCACAGTTCTACGTGCCGAACTCGCCGTGCTGGGGCCTGGACAACCGCACCGTGGCGATCCGCGTACCGACCGGCTCGTCCGATGCGGTGCGTATCGAACACCGCGTGGCCGGCGCCGATGCCAACCCTTACCTGCTGATGGCTTCGGTCCTGGCGGGTGTGCACCACGGTCTGACCAACAAGATCGAACCGGGTGCGCCAGTGGAAGGCAACAGCTACGAGCAGAACGAACAGAGCTTGCCGAACAACCTGCGCGATGCCCTGCGCGAGTTGGATGACAGCGAGGTGATGGCCAAGTACATCGATCCTAAATACATCGATATCTTCGTCGCCTGTAAGGAAAGTGAGCTGGAGGAGTTCGAACACTCCATCTCCGACCTTGAGTACAACTGGTACCTGCATACCGTTTAAGCGGGTGCTGCAAAAAAGAACGCCGCAGGCCTTATAGGCTGCGGCGTTTTTTTATGGAGTTCTTCTGAGGGACCGAGTCGGCAGCATCGGGAGCAAGCCCCCTCCCACACTGACCGCGTTGCAAATGTGGAATGCAATCAACTGTGGGAGAGGGCTTGCCCCCGATGGTGCTGGGCAGACAACACACCCTCCTGCTCATACAATGCCCGCTGCCCTGTAGGAGACTTCCATGCCGCCCCGCCCCGCCGCCCCTCGCAAACCACGTGCCCGCAGCCAAGCCCGGATCGACGCGATCCTGGACGCCGCCCGTGCCTTGCTGGCAACCGAAGGCGTGGCCGGTTTGTCGATTTACAGCGTGGCCGAACGCGCGCAGATTCCGCCATCGTCGGTGTACCACTTTTTCGCCAGCGTGCCGGCGTTGCTGCAAGCCTTGACCGCTGATGTGCACGCGGCCTTTCGTGCGGCCATCCAGGCGCCCATCGAGCACGATTCACTCCAGACCTGGCGCGACCTGTCCTGCATCGTCGAGCAGCGCATGCTCAGCATCTACAGCAACGATGCCGCCGCCCGCCAATTGATCCTGGCCCAGCATGGGCTGACCGAAGTCACCCAGGCGGATCGCCAGCATGACCTGGAACTGGGGGTGCTGATGCTGGAGGTGTTCAACCGTCACTTCGACGTGCCAAGCCTACCCAACGATGTGGATGTATTTGCCCTGGCACTGGAGTTGAGCGACCGCGTGTATGCGCGCTCGGTGCATCAGCATGGGCAGATTACGCCGCGTATGGCGCAGGAAGGGATGCGGGTGTTTGATGCGTATGTGGGGCTTTATTTGCCGGTGTATTTGCCCAAGCGGTGAGTCTTGTGTTGGCTGGGCCGGCCTCATCGGGGGCAAGCCCCCTCCCACCTTTGGATCTGTGAATACATTCAAAGTGTGGGAGGGGGCTTGCCCCCGATGACGACCTCAAGAGCGACGTCCATTACAACTTGGCAATCGACACCTCAGTCGACTTCACAAAGGCAATCACTTCGCTGCCAATCACCAGTTCCAGCTCTTTGACCGAGCGCGTGGTGATCACTGAAGTGACGATGCCCGAGGCGGTCTGCACGTCGATTTCCGACAACACGTCGCCCACCACGATTTCCTTGATGGTGCCTTTGAACTGGTTACGCACGTTGATGGCTTTGATAGTCATGGTTTTTCCTCTGCGAGTTATTGAGCCCAACGCAATTGCGTCGGCAGCGGTGAAACAGGTTCGGGTTCCGGCGGTGAGCCGGGCAGCGACAGCACGCGGTTGAGCACTTCGGCTTCCAGCGCAGCCAGGCGATGTGAGCCACGGGCGCGGGGGCGTGGCAGGTCGACGCTGAGGTCCAGGCCGATTTCGCCGTCCTCGATCAGGATGACCCGATCGGCGATCGCCACGGCTTCACTGACGTCATGGGTGACCAGCAGCACGGTAAAGCCGTGTTTCTGCCAAAGGTTCTCGATCAGTTGCTGCATCTCGATCCGTGTCAGGGCATCCAGCGCTCCCAGCGGTTCGTCGAGCAGCAACAGACGCGGCTGGTGAATCAAGGCGCGGGCCAGGGCGACGCGCTGCTTCTGGCCGCCGGACAACGCCGCCGGCCACTCATCGGCGCGCTCGGCCAGGCCGACGGCCTCCAACGCCTCCAAGGCCTTGGGACGCCAGTTGCCCTTGAGGCCCAGGCCGACGTTGTCGATGATCTTTTTCCACGGCAGCAGGCGCGCTTCCTGAAACATCAACCGCGTGTCTTCGATCGCCTCATGCAGCGGCGCGGAGCCCGCCAGCAGCTCGCCGCCACTGGCTTTGTCCAAACCCGCCAGCAGGCGCAGCAAGGTACTTTTGCCACAGCCGCTGCGGCCGACCACGGCCACGAACTGGCCGGCCGGGATATGCAGGTCGATTTCCTTGAGCACTTCGCGAGCGCCGAAAGACTTGCGCAACTTGCGCACCGCCAGGGGGATGCCCTTGAGCAGGCGCGGGGGTTGTTGAGCCGTCATGCCGCACCTCCCTTATTCACTTGATACGCCGGGTGCCAGCGCAGCCACACCCGCTCCAGGCCGCGCGCCGCCAGGTCGGCCAGCTTGCCGAGGATCGCGTACATCACGATGGCCAGCACCACCACGTCGGTTTGCAGAAACTCGCGGGCATTCATCGCCAGGTAACCAATGCCGGAACTGGCCGAGATGGTTTCCGCCACGATCAGCGTCAACCACATGAAACCCAAGGCAAAGCGCACGCCCACCAGGATCGACGGCAACGCGCCCGGCAGGATCACCTGCCAGAACAGGCTGAAGCCGGACAACCCGTAGCTGCGCGACATTTCCACCAGCGCCGGGTCGACGTTGCGAATGCCGTGGTAAGTGTTCAGGTAGATCGGGAACAGCGTGCCGAGGGCCACTAGAAATATCTTCGCGGTCTCGTCAATCCCGAACCACAGGATCACCAGGGGAATCAGCGCCAGGTGCGGCACGTTGCGGATCATCTGCACCGAGCTGTCCAGCAAACGCTCGCCCCACTTCGACAGGCCGGTGATAAAGCCCAGCGCCAGGCCGATGCTGCCACCGATCACAAAGCCCAGGCCCGCGCGCCAGCCACTGATCGCCAGGTGCGTCCAGATTTCGCCGCTGCGGATCAGGTTGATGCCGGCCTCGATGACCGCGCTGGGCGCCGGCAGAATACGCGTCGACAACCAACCTGCCGTCACCGACAGCTGCCACACCGCCAGCAGTAGGATCGGCAGCACCCAGGGCGCCACGCGATGACTGAATTTTTCCAGGTTCATAGCGCCGCCTCAGCTCTGTGATGCAGCTTTGGGAAGAATGTCGTTGGCCACCATCTCGCCGAATGGGCTGACGTAGCCGGCGCCTTTGGGCAGCTCAGGACGTTCGATATCCAGGTGAGGGAACAGCAGCTCGGCAACCCGATACGACTCTTCCAGGTGTGGGTAACCCGAGAAGATAAAGGTGTCGATGCCCAGGTCCGCGTATTCCTTGACCCGCGCCGCAACCGTTGGGCCATCGCCCACCAGTGCAGTCCCCGCGCCGCCGCGCACCAGGCCGACCCCAGCCCACAGGTTGGGGCTGACTTCCAGGTTGTCGCGGCTGCCGCCATGCAAGGCCGCCATGCGCTGCTGGCCCACCGAATCGAAGCGCGCCAGGGACGCCTGGGCGCGAGCGATGGTGTCGTCGTCCAAGTGGGAGATGAGTTTATCGGCGGCTTTCCAGGCCTCCTCATTGGTTTCACGCACGATCACATGCAGGCGAATGCCGAAGCGCAGGGTGCGTCCGAGCTTCGCGGCTTTGGCCCGCACCTGTTCGATCTTCTCGGCCACCGCTGCCGGTGGCTCGCCCCAGGTCAGCACCATTTCCACTTGCTCGGCTGCCAAGTCCTGGGCGGCTTCGGAGGAGCCGCCGAAGTACAGCGGCGGGCGCGGCTGCTGAACCGGCGGGTAGAGCAACTTGGCGCCTTTGACGCTGATGTGCTCACCGTCGTAATCCACGGTCTCGCCTTCGAGCACGCGACGCCAGATGCGGGTGAATTCCACCGACGCCTGATAGCGCTCTTCGTGGCTCAGGAACAAGCCGTCGCCGGCCAGTTCTTCCGGGTCACCGCCGGTCACCAGGTTGAACAGCGCACGGCCACCGGAGAGGCGGTCCAGGGTCGCCGCCTGGCGCGCGGCCACCGTCGGGGAAATGATCCCGGGGCGCAGCGCGACGAGGAATTTCAAACGCTGGGTCACGGGAATCAGCGAGGCGGCCACCAACCAGGAGTCTTCGCAGGAGCGCCCGGTAGGGATCAACACCCCACCGAAGCCCAGGCGATCAGCGGCCTGGGCCACTTGTTGCAGGTAACCGTGATCGACGGCGCGAGCGCCTTCGGCGGTGCCAAGGTAATGACCGTCGCCGTGGGTAGGCAGGAACCAGAAAATATTGAGGCTCATGGAGTTGTCTCCTGAAGAAGTCGGATTACGGCGCTTTGGCAACAGCGGCGGGTGGGGTCCAGATCACGTCCTTGATACTCAAGGGCTTGGGAATCAATTTGAGTTGGTAGAAGCTGTCGGCGATTTTCTGCTGGGCAGCGACCACTTCAGGCGTCAGGAACAGTGCGCCGTAGCCCTGGCGTTTCACCGAGGTCAGGGTGATGTCCGCCGGCAGGCCGAGCAGCGGCGCGACCTGGTCAGTCACTTCCTGCGGGTTGGCCTTGGACCATTCGCCCACGGCGCGCACTTCTTCCACCAGCGCCTTGATCACTTCGGGGTGCTGTTCGGCGTAGGGCTTGGTGGCCAGGTAGAACTGATGGTTGTCGGCGATGCCGGTGCCGTCGCGCAGGGTGCGCGCTTGCAGTTGTTTCTCGGCGGCGGCCTGGTACGGGTCCCAGATCACCCAGGCGTCCACACTGCCGCGCTCGAAAGCGGCGCGAGCATCGGCGGGCGGCAGGAACACGGTTTTCACGTCGGTGTAGGCAAGGCCGGCATCTTCCAGCGCACGCACCAGCAGGTAGTGCACGTTGGAGCCTTTGTTCAGCACGATTTTCTTGCCCTTGAGCTCGGCCACCGATTTGATCGTCGAATCCTTCGGCACCAGGATCGCTTCACTGGTCGGCGCGGGCGGCTCATACGCCACGTACAGCAAGTCGGCACCGGCGGCCTGGGCAAATACGGGTGGGGTTTCGCCGGTGACGCCAAAATCGATGGAGCCGACGTTCAGGCCCTCCAGCAATTGCGGGCCACCGGGGAATTCGGTCCATTGCACTTGCACGCCCTGGGCAGCCAGGCGTTTTTCCAGGGTGCCCTTGGCCTTGAGCAGCACCAGCGTGCCGTATTTCTGATAACCGATCCGCAGGGTTTCGGCGGCGTGGGCTTGAACGATGGCGCCGAAGGACACAGCCGCAGCAAACAGTGCGACCAGACCGCGACGCAAAATGACAGTGCGCATGGCGCTCTCTCCAAATATGCGATTAGGGTTTTGGCTGCACCTGCTTGGCCGTTGGCGGCTGAGTAAGGTGAGTGTTTCCAGATGTCGGGGTAAGGCTTAAATGCTCCAGCGAGCACTCAACAAGCGTTCATTCAACACATGCGGGTCCAGCGGTTTCGGGCGGCGGGCCATGGCGCTGTAGAACTGCTCCAAGGCCTCGTGCAAACGCTGTTCAAGCACCGGCACCAATTGCGCCTGGGCACTGCCTTCGCCATAGGCGATCTGGCTGTCTTCGGCAAAAATGCCATGCAGCAATTCCTGCGCCTTCAGCGCCGACAACACCGGTTTAAGGGCGTAATCCACCGCCAGCATGTGCGCGATGCTACCGCCGGTGGCCATCGGCAAGACCACCTTGTGGGCCAGGGCGCGCTCGGGCAGCAGGTCGAGGACCGTCTTCAAGGCACCGGAGAACGACGCCTTGTACACCGGCGTGGCGATCACCAGGCCATCGGCATTCGCCACTTGCTGCAACAGGTCAATGACCTTGGGGCTGTCGAAGCGCGCATGCAGCAGGTCTTCGGCCGGGAAGTCGCGGATCTGGTAACTCACCACTTCCACGCCCTGGGCCTGCAGCCATTGACGGGTTTTCTCCAGCAACACCCCGGAGCGGGAACGCTGACTGGGGCTGCCTCCAAGTGTTACGACCAGCATGCAAGTATTCCTTGAGCAAGTGTCGGCGGTTCGCTGTGTAACGATGACGCCAAGATGGAACAGACCTTAGCAGCAGATTTATATATCTTTAAATCTTATTTATTCATTTGTTTATTCTTTAAATGCATATGTGGATTGTGAATCGGCAGACGAAAAAAAAGGCCGTAAAAACGGCCTGAAAAACCCCTGCGGTGTGAACTGTGAAATGTGGGAGGGGGCTTGCCCCCTCCCACATGGGTAATGTGTTAACGATTGGGCTGTGGCGTAAGCCGCAGGTAGGGTTTGACTGCCCGATAGCCCTTCGGAAAGCGTTTCTTGATCTCTTCCTCATCCTTGAGCGACGGCACGATTACCACTTCATCGCCGTCCTGCCAGTTGGCCGGCGTGGCGACCTTATGGTTGTCGGTCAACTGCAACGAGTCGATCACCCGCAGGATTTCATGGAAGTTACGCCCGGTACTGGCCGGGTAGGTAATGGTCAGACGGATCTTCTTGTTCGGGTCGATCACGAACAAGGAGCGCACAGTGAGAGTGTCGCTGGCGTTGGGGTGGATCAGGTCGTAGAGGTCTGACACCTTGCGATCGGCATCGGCCAGGATCGGGAAGTTGACCACGGTGTTCTGGGTTTCGTTGATGTCTTCGATCCACTTGTGGTGCGAGTCCACCGGGTCAACCGACAAGGCGATGGCCTTGACGCCACGCTGGGCGAACTCGTCCTTGAGCTTGGCGGTAAAGCCCAGCTCTGTGGTGCACACCGGGGTGAAGTCCGCCGGATGGGAAAACAGCACACCCCAGCTATCGCCCAGCCATTCGTGGAAACGAATCTTGCCGGCGCTGGAATCCTGTTCGAAGTCGGGGGCGATGTCGCCCAGTCTTAGGCTCATGGTGTGGCTCCTGATGAGTGCTTATGGAGCCCACTGTGCATGGATCGTGGATAATTTAAAAAGAATAAATATCGATTTATCTAGACGATAAAGGAATATTAAAAATCTGTTCATTGGACTTGGGGACGAGCGAGGATCAACATCGTTTTCAAGGTTCGAGAAGGCCTTGAGACGCTGTAAAAAAGAGGGTTCAGGAAGGGCTTGCGGGGGGTTGAGCCCGACTTGAAAAGCAACACACCTTGCCCGGCATTGCGCCGGGCAAGGTTTTAAGCAGTTACTTGAACGCGTAGGTGTAGCTGACGATTACACGGTTTTCGTCCTGATCGCGCGCGGCAGCAACATCGTTGCGCCACATTGCGTTTTTCCAGGCAACACCGACGTTTTTGAACACGCCCTCTGGAACAACGTAAGCAACAGTAATGTCACGTTCCCACTCGGACTGGCCGGTGAACTCGGCACGGCTGCCGTTGACGGTGTCGATGTCGGTACCTTTGAGGTACACAACACCAGCGGTCAGGCCAGGCACGCCAACCTTGGCGAAGTCGTAGGAGTAGCGAGCTTGCCAGGTACGTTCGCCAGCACGGGCGAACTTGGCGATTTGCATGTCAGTGGTCAGGTAAGCCGACGAGCCGTCACCCTGGTTCAACCAAGGGAAATCGCTGCTGCCGTTGCTCACCTGGTAACCACCACCGAAGGTGTGACCGGCGACGGTGTAGAGGAACAGACCGCTGTACAGGTTGTTATCAACCTTGCCACGACCGGAGTTCACACCGCTGTAGTTGCCCGAGGAGAAGTAAGCGGACTCGTGGCCGTTCTTGCCGTCATCCGAGCTGTTGAAGTAACGCAGGTCGGACTTCAGTACGCCAGGACCGATGGCCCAGTTATGGGTCAGGCCCAGGAAGTGCTGCTTGTAGAAGTCTTCCAGATTGCCGTAGTAGTACTGGGCAGTCAGGTCTTTGGTGATCTTGTAGTCACCACCGGCGTAGTAGAACTTGTTGCTGTCACGCCAGTTTGCGCCACGGGAGTTGGCACCAGAGATCGACAGGTTGTCGACGTTGCTGGAGTTCCGGCCCTTGGCTTTTTCGATCTGACCGGCAACCAGCGTCAGGTCTTTGTTGAGATCGTTAGTGGTGATCTGGCCGCCCTGGAAGGTCTGCGGCAGCAGACGACCGTCGTTGGTCACGATAACCGGCAGCTTAGGCTGCAAGGTACCCAGCTTCAGTTCAGTCTGGGAGATCTTGGCTTTGGCAGTCAGGCCCAGGCTCGAGTAGTTATCAACGGCTTCGCCATTGGACTTGCTCGGGAACACGGTGCCACCGTAGGAGCTAGCCGTGGCGCCGTTGGTGCCGCCGCCGGAATCCAGGCGAACACCCAGCAGGCCGATAGCGTCCAGACCGAAACCTACGGTGCCTTGGGTGTAACCGGAGATGAAGCGCAGGTCAAAGCCCTGGCCCCATTCTTCTTGCTTGTTTTGTACACCGGCGCGCTTGTTGGCTGCAGTACCTGCGGCCGAGTCGCGGTTGTCGGTGTTGATGTAGAAGTTACGCAGACCCAGCGTTACCTTACTGTCATCGATGAAACCGGCAGCGCCTGCTTGCTGGGCGATTGCGCCCAACGCTACAGCCACAGCCAAGGTGGACTTCTTCATGTACCGCTCCTCTCATTTCTAATTTTTGTATTTCTTTGGTCTCGGGTCTGACGCCCTTGATCCACAGATGCGCGATTAGCGCCAGATAGTGACTACCAAGTCAATCGTAACCTTGTATGTCTACTACCTTCGTCTAAGCGCAGTTGATTTGGTCCCTGCAGGGTAATGAGTTTTTCATACACCCAAAAAGAATTGTTTCATTCTTTTTCATACCATTCAGGAATAAGAGCATTCGCGAAACGGGCTGGCCAGGTTAGACGAACCGTTCCATAAGCTAATTCCTAAAGGGTATTTACTGATGCTTTTTTAGATCGTTTAGTGTTGACGTTCGGTTGCATACGTCACTCACGATCAAAAAGGCGACGCCATCATGGCCAAACGCACATCCTCCCGTCAATTTGTTACAGTTTTTGTATCGGTATTACTTTCTTTTGGTGTCAACGCGGCTGACCTGACGGTCGGCTACCAGACCGGCATCGATCCCAGCAAAGTCCCACAGGCCGACGGCCTTTACGAAAAAGCCATCGGCGAAAAGATCGATTGGCGCCGGTTCAACAGCGGCCCGGAAGTGGTCAGAGCCATAGCCTCCGGCGATGTGCAAATCGGCAACCTCGGCTCCAGCCCCCTCGCGGCGGCCGCTTCACGCAACTTACCCATTGTGGCTTTTATCGTATCGGCACAAATCAACGCTTCTGAAGCCCTGGTGGTGCGCAACGGCAGCGGTATCGACAAACCCGCCGACCTGATCGGCAAAACCATCGCCACGCCGTTCGTCTCGACCTCTCATTACAGCCTGCTGGGCGCACTCAAGCATTGGGGGCTGGACACCAAGCAAGTCAAAGTCGTGAACCTGCAACCGGCCGAAATCGCAGCCGCGTGGAAACGTGGCGATATCGACGGCGCGTTCGTGTGGTCACCGGCCCT
Organism: Pseudomonas sp. W4I3; assembly: GCF_030816195.1. GTDB lineage: Bacteria > Pseudomonadota > Gammaproteobacteria > Pseudomonadales > Pseudomonadaceae > Aquipseudomonas. The sequence continues at coordinate 338,419 of NZ_JAUSXS010000001.1, forward strand.
GGGCGAAATCCGCAAGACCGGCAAAACCCTGACAGACGCGGCGCAGGTGGGTCAGTGGGGTGCGCCCACTTTCGAGGTATGGGTGGCGCGCAAGGATTTCGCGGAAAAACATCCTGACGTAGTGGCCAAGTTTGCCAAGGTGACGCTGGACGCTTTTGCCGACTACGCCGCGCATAAGGACAGCTGGACGGTGGATTCAGAGCCGGTACAGAAAATCGCCAAATTGACAGGCGCGAACGCCACCGACATTCCTGAATTGCTGGCTGGCAGCACCTTTCCGGATGCACAGGCGCAACAGACCGAAGCACTGCTCAAGGGCGGCACGGCGAAGGCGATTGGGGAGACGGCGACGTTCTTGAAGGAGCAGGGCAAGGTCGAAACGGTGTTGCCGGACTATTCAGCGTATGTGACCGACAAATTCATCAAAGACTGATGCGGTCAAATGTGGGAGGGGGCTTGCCCCCGATTGCGGTCTGTCAGCGACTTATTAGTTAACTGACCCACTGCTATCGGGGGCAAGCCCCCTCCCACATTTGGACAGATGTGGATTAAGGACTATAAGGCCTTCTCGAAAATCTTCGAGTTGCGCTGATAGTTGTACAGCGACGCCCGCGCCGACGGCAGGCGGTCCACGCTGCTGGGCACAAAGCCGCGCTCACGGAACCAGTGCGCGGTGCGGGTGGTGAGGACAAACAAGGTCTTCAGGCCTTGGGCCCGGGCGCGGGTCTGGATGCGTTCGAGCAGCACATCGCCACGGGCGCCATGGCGGTATTCCGGGTTCACTGCCAGGCACGCCAACTCACCCGCATCCGAATCGGCGATCTGATACAACGCCGCACAGGCGATGATCATGCCTTCACGCTCAACCACGCTGAACTGCTCGATCTCACGTTCGAGCACTTCGCGGGAGCGACGCACCAGGATGCCCTGCTCTTCCAGCGGGCTGATCAGGTCGAGCAAACCGCCGACGTCTTCAATCGCCGCTTCGCGCACCTGTTCGAATTGTTCCTGGGCGACCAACGTACCGCCGCCGTCGCGGGTGAACAGTTCGGTGAGCAAGGCGCCGTCTTCGGCGTAGCTGACAATATGGCTGCGCCCTACGCCACCACGGCAGGCTTCGGCGGCGGCATCGAGCAGCTCTGCCTGATAGTTGCTGCCCAGGCGCTGCAGGTGCGCCGGTACTTGTTGCGGACGCAACTCACGCACCAGTCGACCGTTCTCATCGATCAGGCCCAGGTCGGCACCGAACAGCAGCAATTTGTCGGCGCCCAGGTCGATGGCGGCACGGGTGGCGACGTCTTCGCAGGCCAGGTTGAAAATCTCACCGGTGGGCGAATACCCCAATGGCGACAGCAAGACGATGGAACGCTCATCCAGCAAGCGGTTGATGCCCTTGCGGTCGACCCGGCGTACTTCGCCGGTGTGGTGATAGTCCACGCCTTCGAGCACACCGATTGGCCGCGCGGTCACCAGGTTGCCGCTGGCCACCCGCAGGCGCGAGCCCTGCATGGGCGACGAGGCCATGTCCATGGAAAGGCGCGCTTCGATGGCGATACGCAAATGCCCCACCGCATCAATCACGCACTCGAGCGTCGGAGCATCGGTAATGCGCAAGCCTTCGTGATAAGCCGGGGTCAGGCCGCGCGCTTCAAGGCGCGCTTCAATTTGCGGACGCGAGCCGTGCACCAGCACCAGGCGCACCCCCAGGCTGTGCAGCAGCACCAGGTCGTGAACGATATTGCCGAAGTTGGGGTGTTCCACACCATCGCCGGGCAGCATGACCACAAAGGTGCAGTCGCGGTGAGCGTTGATGTAGGGCGAAGCGTGACGAAGCCAATTAACGTATTCGGGCATAACACCTGGGCCTGTAATAAAAAGCAGCCGAAAAAAGGATCAATCTTGAAAGCGCACAGCGGGCTGATGGTTATCGTCGGAACAGGCTTGGCGACACGCTCACTCTCCTTTGTATGTACGAACAGGCAGGGGTTAATTTATGCAGGTTTCAGGCAGTAATGTTCGATCAGTTCCCGCAGTAGACGCACTGTAGGCTCCAAGCGTGACATTTCGAGGTATTCGCCTGGCTGGTGCGCACACGCGATATCGCCAGGGCCGAGCACCAGGGTTTCACAACCAAGGCGCTGAAGATAAGGCGCTTCGGTGCCGAACGCCACTGCTTCGGCACGATGGCCAGTCAAACGTTCCGCCACCCGCACTAACTCGGCGTCTTCGGGTTGCTCGAAGGGCGGCACTTCCGGAAACAGCGGTGCGTAATCGATCTTGACCTTGTGCCGCTCGGCCAAAGGCTTGAGTTTTTGCCGAATGGCGGCGCGCAGCACCTCGGGGTCCATGCCCGGCAAAGGTCGCAGGTCAAACTCCAGGGAGCATTGGCCGCAGATGCGGTTGGGGTTGTCGCCGCCATGGATGCAGCCGAAGTTCAGGGTCGGCTGTGGAACGCTGAATTGCGGGTTGCGGTATTCGCGCTGCCAGGCAAGGCGCAGGCCGCGAAGTTCGCCGATGGCGTCGTGCATGGCTTCGAGGGCGCTATGGCCCAGGCTTGGGTCCGACGAGTGGCCGCTGCGGCCAAGGATGTCGATGCGTTCCATCATCACGCCTTTGTGCAGACGGACCGGCTTGAGCCCGGTGGGTTCACCAATCACCGCCGCCCGGCCCAACGGCCGCCCTGCTTCGGCCAATGCGCGAGCGCCGGACATGGAGCTTTCTTCATCGCAGGTGGCGAGGATGAGCAACGGTTGCTTGAACGGTTGGTCGAGCAGCGGCAGCACCGCTTCTATCGCCAGCGCAAAAAAACCTTTCATGTCGCAACTGCCCAATCCTACCCAGCGGCCGTCGACTTCCGTCAGCTTGAGCGGATCGGTTTTCCACAGCGCCGCGTCGTAGGGCACCGTGTCGCTATGGCCAGCCAGCACCAGGCCACCAGGGCCACTGCCAAAACTTGCCAGCAGGTTGAACTTGCCGGGGCTAACCTGCTGGATGTCGATGGAGAAGCCCAGGTCGCCCAGCCAGGTGGCGAGCAGGTCGATCACCGGGCGGTTGGTCTGGTCGAGCGACGCTTGGGTGCAACTGACCGACGGCGCGGCAATCAGCGCGGCGAACTGCTCTTTCATGGACGGTAACGGCATGCGCGGTCTCCAACTTCCCGGATGAACCCCACTATAGAGCCATCTGCACGACACAATAAACCGTTGCGGCACGTTGCCGGGCTCAGTCCTGTACACTGCACGACCTTGGCAGCCACACTTTTCCCCGGCTGCGCTCCCGATCCTGGATTTTCCGGCCATGCAGAAAGAAACCGAAATCAAGCTACGCGTCAGCCGCGAAACACTCGCCGCGCTGCGTGAGCACCCGCTACTGAAAAAACGCAACAAAAGTGGCTGGGAACGCCGTGAGTTGATGAACCAATACTTCGACACCCCCGAACGCGACCTGGCCCAGGCCAAAGTCGCCCTGCGCTTGCGCAAGGACGGTGACGACATCATTCAGACCCTCAAGACCCGTGGCCAGAGCGTCGCCGGCTTGTCGGAACGTAACGAATACAACTGGGAACTGCCCAAAGCCAAGCTCGACGTGAAGAAACTCGACGGCGAATGCTGGCCCGAGCAACTGGCCGAGCTGGACAAAAAGACCCTCAAGCCGATCTTCACCACCGACTTCGTGCGCGAACGCGCCGAAATCGCCTGGGGTCGCGGCAAGGCCAAGGTGGTAATCGAAGCCGCCCTGGACCTGGGCCATGTGGTGGTCGGCAAGCAGAAGGAAGAAATCTGCGAGCTGGAACTGGAACTGCGCGAAGGCGAACCGGCAGCTCTGCTGGAACTGGCCGCCGAGCTGGCTGCGACCCTGGCACTGATGCCGTGCGATATCAGTAAGGCCGAGCGTGGCTATCGCCTGTATGACGCCAGCAGCTATTCCTTGAGCTTGCCGGCACCGCAGATCCACGCCGAAATGCCGTTGGACGATGCCTTCGCCGCGATCATGTGGCACCTGCTGGGCAGCAGCCAGCGCCTGGCCGAACAATATCGCTTCAGTGGCCACTGGCGTCTGCTGCAGGACTGGGTCGAGACCCTTGGCGAGCTGCGCGCCCTGATCGGCAGCCTCGGCCAGGCCGCGCCGCGTCAGTCCACCAGCCAATTGCGCAGTGCCCTGGATGCGTTGCTGGAAGACTGGCGTCCGCTGGTCCAGGCCGGTGACGACGATGAAGACATTCGCAAAGCCGCACCTGAACAGTTCGTTGAAGAACTGCAGGACGTGCGCTGGGGCCTGTTCTCCCTGAACACCTCACGCTGGCTGTTGGCCCGCGCCTGGACCGTCGAGCGCAACGTGCGTGGCAACCGCCAGGGTGGCGCGCAGATCACCAACTGGCTGCCGCGCCTGCTGGCCGACGACGCCGTCGCCCTGCAACTGCAGCGCTACCAGCAACAGCCGGAAGACCTGGCCGAGCAACTGCCGCGCATCGAGCGCATCCAGGCCTGGCTGCACCATGCGCGTCAGGTGGTGGACATCCCGGAACTGGACCGTTTGTACGGCGAACTGAACAAGCTGGCGCATCTGGCTAACCAGCCGATTACCGATGAGTCGCTGGATGCGCGGATGCATCAGGCGATTGCGGTTTATCAGAATCGTGCCTGGAAGACTTTGCTGCGTCTGTAATAGCGCTATCGGGAGCAAGCCCCCTCCCACAGTGACTGCATTCCAGAGTAGGAACTTGGTCAAGTGTGGGAGGGGGCTTGCCCCCGATTAGGCCGGGCCTGCTAGCGCAACACTGGCAGGCTGGTGGTAGATTTGATCTCAGACAAGGCCACAATCGAATTGACCTCCTGAATCCCCGGCACCATCGACAACTTGTCGAAGAAAAACCGCTCGTACGCCTCGATGTCTGACGCAACAATGCGCAACAGAAAGTCCACCGCCCCCATCAGCACGTAACACTCCAACACTTCCGGAAAGCCACGAATCGCTTCGGTGAACTCGGTGAAGTTGGACCGCCCGTGGGCGTTGAGTTTGACCTCGGCGAAAATCTGCGTGTTGAGACCGATTTTCTTGCGGTCCAGCAACGTGACTTGTCCACGGATCACCCCCTCCTCCTTGAGCCGCTGAATACGCCGCCAGCACGGTGACTGCGAGAGGCCGACCTGCTCGGCAATCTGTGCGCTGGAGAGCGAAGCGTCCTCCTGCAGCAGCGCCAGGATGCGGCGGTCGTATACGTCCAGCTCGCTGTGCATAGAAAAACCTCTTAACTTAGCCAAGTTGAATTATATGATTCGATTATTCGCCAAATTAGCGGGTTTTAGATAAGAAATCTCGCGTACCGAATGTAAAAATTTCTCCAGTCAAATTTGGAGATTGAGCATGCACGCCGTCGAAACCGTTCACTGTATTGCCCGCGTCGATGCATGGGCCGCCGATTGCCTTCACTGTGAGACCCAGTATCAGATCATTGCGGAGGCGGAACCGGACGTGCTGTGTCGAGTGCTGAATTACTTCGCACTGCAATTGCTCACGCCCAAACAAGTAAGCGTGAACAGGCAAGACGACCTGTTTTGCATCGATATCGTGATTGATAGCCTGAGCTGGCACCGCGCCCAGGTAATCGGTGAAAAATTTCGAAACCTGATCAGCGTGTGCTCCGTGGAGTTGTGGCCGGCGGGTGGCGCGCGGTCTCAAGCCGTGGGGGCAACGTCCAGGTAAAAGCCTGCAACACAGATGCACGGAGGATTTTCAGAGGCTGGCTAGGCTGGGATTACACCCGACGCCACCAGGAAACCCTCATGTCCGCCATCCCGCAAGATCACCCCCTGGAACTGCATCAACTGCTGCCCGCATTGGTCGAGCAGGAAGTGATCACGGCAGAGTTGGCGCAGCGCTTGTCGTCCGCGCCTCCCAGCACCCAGCATCCCCTGGAACGTATCGCCGCCGAAGGCCCGTGCCTGGAAACGTTGACTCAGTGGCTGGCCCGGCAGGCCGATCAGCCCTACCTACGCATCGACCCGTTGAAGATCGACGTTACAGCGGTGGTGCCGTTGATGTCTCACGCCTTCGCCCAGCGCCATGCCATCCTTGCAGTGGCCGTGGATGCCCGCAGCGTCACGGTGGCCAGCGCGCAGCCCCATGTCACTGGCTGGGAAGCCGGGCTTTCCCAGGTGCTCAAACGCTCGATCAAGCGCGTGGTGGCCAACCCCCAAGCCATCCAGCGCTGTATCAATGAGTTTTATCGGTTGGCCAAGTCAGTCAGCGGCGCCGATCAGAAAATCGCGGCACCCGGTAATGTCGAACTGCTCAGCCTTGGCGCCAGCGACAGGGAGCCGGACGCCAATGACGCGCATATCGTCAACATAGTCGACTGGCTCTTGCAGTACGCCTTCGGTCAGCGTGCCAGTGATATCCATGTCGAACCGTGCCGGGATCAGGGCCGTGTGCGCTTCCGCATCGATGGGCTGCTGCATGACGTCTACCAGTTTCCGCCTCAGGTCACCACCGCCGTGGTCAGCCGCCTGAAAAGCCTTGGGCGAATGAATGTGGCCGAGAAACGCAAACCCCAGGACGGCCGCATCAAGACCCGAACCCCGGCGGGCGCCGAAGTGGAGCTGCGCCTTTCGACCTTGCCCACCGCCTTTGGCGAAAAGTTGGTCATGCGTATTTTTGATCCCCAGGTGCTGCTCAAGAGTTTCGACGAGCTGGGTTTGTCTGCCGACGATCAACAGCGCTGGCAGGCCATGACCCGGCAGGCCAACGGCATCATTCTAGTCACCGGCCCGACCGGCTCGGGCAAGACCAGCACGCTCTACACCTCCCTCAAGCAACTGGCGACCCGCGAGGTCAACCTATGCACAGTGGAGGACCCGATCGAAATGGTCGAGCCAGCGTTCAACCAGATGCAGGTGCAGCACAACATCGACCTGACCTTCGCCAGCGGTATCCGCGCGTTGCTGCGCCAAGACCCGGACATCATCATGATCGGCGAGATTCGTGACCAGGAAACTGCCGAAATGGCGATCCAGGCCGCGCTGACCGGGCACCTGGTGCTGTCGACCCTGCACACCAACGATGCGCCGAGCGCGATCAGCCGCTTGCAGGAACTGGGTATCGCTCATTATTTAATCAAGGCAACTCTTATAGGCGTGATGGCACAACGCTTGGTGCGCGTGCTGTGCCCCCATTGCAAACGCGCCGTGGCTGAAGCCTACGAAGCCGTCGGCTGCGTGGAGTGCCGCGACAGTGGCTATCGAGGCAGAGCCGGACTCTACGAAATCATGAGCCTGGACGAAACCCTCAAGGCGCTGATCACCCCCGGCGCGGACGTGCAGGCCTTGCGTCATGCGGCCCTTGGGCAAGGCATGCATAGCCTGCGGATGGCCGGCCTGCAAAAGGTTAAGGCTGGGCTGACGACGATGGCCGAAGTACTCAGGGTTACCCCTGGGGATTCAGTAACAAATCCTTTGTTTGTTGGGCACTGAAACCGTTCTTATCCGTGACGAGGCCGTTACAATCGGCCGAACGACGTATCACTGACATCATCAGATAGGGAATCGCTATGCAGATCGGAACCGTACTGCTTCTTTTCGTGGGTTTGGCCATTGCCATCCTGTTCATGGGTTTTAAAGTAGTGCCCCAGGGTTACCAGTGGACAGTTGAACGTTTCGGCCGCTATACCAACACCCTCAAGCCCGGCCTCAATATCATCATCCCGGTCATGGACCGAATCGGCCGCAAGATCAACGTGATGGAAAGCGTGCTGGATATCCCACCTCAAGAAGTGATCACCGCTGACAACGCCACCGTGCAGATCGACGCCGTGTGCTTCTTCCAGGTGGTCAACACTGCCCAGGCCGCGTACGAGGTGAACAACCTCGAGCATGCCATCCGCAATTTGCTGCAAACCAATATCCGTACGGTACTTGGCTCCATGGAGCTGGATGCCATGCTCAGCCAGCGCGACGGTATCAACGAAAAACTGCTGCGCACCGTCGACGAAGCCACGGCGCCGTGGGGCATCAAGATCACCCGTATCGAAATCAAGGACATCAGCCCGCCCGCCGACCTGATGGCGGCCATGTCCGGGCAGATGAAAGCCGAGCGGATCAAGCGTGCCCAGATCCTGGAAGCCGAAGGCCTGCGCGCCTCGGCGATCCTCACCGCCGAAGGCAAGAAGCAGGCGCAGATCCTCGAGGCCGAAGGTAGCCGCCAGGCCGCCTTCCTTGAGTCCGAAGCGCGTGAGCGTCAGGCCGAGGCTGAAGCCCGCGCAACCCAGGTGGTGTCGGAAGCGATCGCATCGGGCAACGTGCAGGCGGTAAATTACTTCGTCGCGCAGAAATACATCGATGCGTTGGGCAAGCTCGCGTCAGCGAACAACAGCAAAGTGATCCTGATGCCGCTGGAGGCCAGCCAGGTGATTGGTGCCGTGGGCGGTATCGGCGAGATCGTCAAAGCGACTTTCGACAGCAAGAAAGGCTGAGGCCGCCGCCATGTGGGATTTCCTTCAGCATCTTTCGTTCTGGGACTGGCTGGCGCTGGGCACCGTGTTGTTGATTCTCGAGGTATTCGGGGCCGGAGGCTACCTGTTGTGGATGGGTATCGCCGCAGCCGCCGTGGGGGTGATCAAGTTTATCGTTCCGCCCCTGGGGCTTGAGTGGCAACTGTTACTGTTCGCCCTGTTGTCGATATTGACGGCGGTGTATTGGTGGAAACGCCAACGCAGCAGCACCAAGGCCAGCGACCAACCCGGCTTGAACGAGCGCGGTTCAGAGCTGATCGGGCGCACCTTCGTGGTGCATCAAGCGATTGTGGACGGCCGGGGTAAGGTCAAAGTCGGCGATGGGGTTTGGATGGTAACCGGTGCCGATGCGCCTGTAGGCGCTCAAGTCCGCGTGGTTAGCCAGGATGGAGTGGTTTTGAAGGTTGAAACTGTTTAGTCAGTGATGGAACTGGATCAGGTTAACTACAATCAAAACGTACAGATAACCCACCGGAGTCACCCATCATGCGTCTTAAATATGCTGTCGCAACCCTCGCTGTGCTTTCCCTCCCTGTCGGTTCAGCCATGGCCGACAGCTTCTGGCGTAATGTCATCTCGTCGGGCGCCACCACCGGCTCGACTTACCTGACCTTCAAGGACCACAAGCTGGTGGTCGCGGCTCAGGACGACGCGGGCAGCTTCGTTGCCAGCGACGGCGGCATTCGCGGCCCGTACCTGGAAGCAGCCATGCAGAAAGTACGCGCCGACAACCCTGGCCTCCAGGCCACGGATATGGAGCTGGCCAACGCCATCCTCGCGAAGAACGCTGTTACCGAGTAACAACTGCACGTTAAAAAATGCCGCTTTTTCAAGCGGCATTTTTTTGTCTGCAACGTGACGAATCGTTCACGGGCGACAGGCTATATTCAGTCGAGCCATGCAACCATGCAGGACTCACACGTCCATTACTTATCGCCTAACTGAAACGGATGCCTTCTTCGTCATGAGCCAACTGCCCTTCCTGCCGTTCTCCAAACCTACCATTGATGAAGCCACCATCTCGGCGGTCGGCGATGTGCTGCGCTCGGGCTGGATCACCAGCGGACCGAAGGTGCAGGCGTTCGAAGCGCAGTTGTCGGAATACTTTGGCGGCCGTCCGGTACGCACCTTCAACTCCGGCACTTGCACCATGGAGATTGCCCTGCGCGTTGCCGGTATCGGGCCGGGGGATGAAGTCATCACCACACCGATTTCCTGGGTTGCCACGGCCAACGTCATCCTCGAAGTGGGCGCCACCCCGGTGTTCGCCGATATCGACCCGGTGACCCGCAACATCGACCTGGCCCAGGTTGAAGCCGCGATTACCCCACGCACCAAGGCGATCATCCCTGTCTACCTGGCCGGCTTGCCCCTGGACATGCCGATGCTTTATGCACTGGCCAACAAGTACAACCTGCGGATCGTCGAGGATGCCGCCCAGGCGCTGGGGTCCAGCTGGGACGGGGAGCGCATCGGCGCGACCGGTGACTTCGTGTCGTTCAGCTTCCAGGCGAACAAAAACATCACCTCATCGGAAGGTGGTTGCCTGGTGCTCAACAGCGCCGAAGAAGCCCGCCTGGCCGAGAAATACCGCCTGCAGGGCGTTACCCGCAGCGGCTTTGATGGCCTGGATGTGGACGTGTTGGGCGGCAAATTCAACATGACTGATATCGCGGCCACCATCGGCCTGGGCCAATTTGCCCACATCGAGAAGATCACTGCCCATCGCCAGAACCTGGCACGGCACTACTTCGAATGCTTCGGCAGCGATTTCGAAGAGCAGTACGGCGCGCAACTGCCGCCGGCGGACTTCGAGAACAGCAACTGGCACTTGTTCCAACTGGTATTGCCGGAGCGTCAGGACGGTTTGCCTGCCCGCGCCACCTTTATGGAGCAGATGCAGGCCCACGGCGTCGGCATTGGCTATCACTACCCGCCGATCCACCTGCTGAGCCTGTATCGGGCACAGGGGTTCAAGGAAGGCATGTTCCCGGTTGCGGAGAAAGTGGGGCGTTTGATCGTGTCGTTGCCGATGTTTACGGCGATGACAGAGGCGGATGTGGAGCGGGCCGTGGCGGCGGTCAAAGCAGTATTGAAAGCAGACTGATCACCCAATGTGGGAGGGGGCTTGCCCCCGATGACGGAGTGTCAGCCAATGCATCTTTGACTGAACCACCGCTATCGGGAGCAAGCCCCCTCCCACATGGGCCTTGCGTTTACTCGCCGATGGCCGCTTTATAGCCGGCGGAGTCGAGCAGTTTTTCCAGATCAGCCGGGTTGCTTGGCTTGAGCTTGAAGATCCAGGCGCCGTACGGATCAGAGTTCAACAGCTCAGGACTACCACTCAACTCTTCGTTGACGGCAATCACTTCGCCAGCCACCGGCGCATAGATATCCGAAGCTGCCTTCACCGACTCAACCACACCCGCCTGCGCTTCTGCGTCAAATTTGGCGCCGACCTCAGCCAGTTCAACAAACACCACATCACCCAAGGCTTCCTGTGCATGGTCGGAGATCCCGACAGTCACGGTGCCGTCGGCTTCCAGACGGGCCCACTCGTGACTTTCGGCAAAACGCAGGTCGGCAGGGATATTGCTCATAGTCTGTGTCCTCAAGAAGAAATGTCAGCGGCCATTGGCCTGCCGGAAAATTAGTTAGATCAGGGTTTTGCCATGGCGCACGAAGGTCGGCTTGACCACTCGGACCGGGTACCACTTACCGCGGATTTCCACTTCGGCCCGGTCGCCAGTCGCCGTCGGCACGCGTGCCAGTGCAATGGATTTGCTAAGCGTAGGTGAGAAACTACCACTGGTGATCTCCCCTTCGCCAACATTGGCGATACGAACCACCTGGTGAGCGCGCAAAACCCCACGTTCTTCCAGGACCAGCCCCACCAGTTTGAACTGCACACCGGCGGCTTTTTCCGCTTCCAGCGCGGCGCGGCCGATGAAATTGCGCGAGGCCGGTTCCCAGGCGATGCTCCAGGCCATGTTGGCGGCCAGGGGTGACACCTGCTGATGGATGTCCTGGCCATACAGGTTCATGCCGGCCTCCAGGCGCAAGGTATCGCGGGCACCGAGGCCAATGGGGGAAATACCGGCGCCCACCAGGTCGTTGAAAAACCCCGGCGCCTGGTCGGCAGGCAGGACAATTTCCAGGCCGTCTTCGCCGGTGTAACCGGTGCGGGCAATAAACCAGTCGCCGTCGGCCTGGCCCTCGAACGGTTTGAGCTGATGGATTAGGGTGCCACGGGACTGGGTCACCAGTTCGGCGATCTTCTGCCGCGCATGGGGACCTTGAATGGCGAGCATAGCCAGCTCCGAACGCTCCTGGAGCTGCACTTGATAATGCCCCAGTTGCGCCTGCATCCAGGCCATGTCCTGGTCACGGGTGGCGGCGTTGACCACCAGCCGGTAACCGGTTTCGGTACGGTAGACGATCATGTCGTCCACCACTCCGCCCTGCTCGTTGAGCATGGCGCTATACAACGCACGGCCGCAGCCGTGCAATCGATCGACATCATTGGCCAGCAGGTGCTGGAGCCATTCCTTGGCCTGAGGGCCGCTGACATCGATCACGGTCATATGAGATACATCGAACACCCCGCAGTCGCGCCGCACTTGATGGTGCTCCTCGACCTGCGAGCCGTAATGCAAAGGCATATCCCAACCGCCAAAATCGACCATTTTCGCGCCGAGGGCGAGATGCAGGTCGTACAGAGGCGTACGCTGTCCCATGGGTTTCTCCTTCCGGGCTTGGCGAAGGTGTGCAGAGCCACCGCTAGTGCCGGACGCCTTGAATGACAAGGCCTGCAGACACCTGTGGCAACCCATCTCGAAAGACGCGGCACACCGAATGCCGCGCATTGTAGCCGCAAGCTGTAGGACTGGCACCTAACCGATTTGTCGTGCGGAGCGTCGGATCAGTCCGATGACCGGCAACAACCCGACCAGCACCAGGGTCAGCGCCGGCAGCGAGGCCCGCGCCCATTCTCCTTCACTGGTCATTTCGAAGATCCGTACCGCCAGGGTGTCCCAGCCAAACGGGCGCATCAGCAAGGTGGCGGGCATTTCCTTGAGCACATCGACAAACACCAGCAGTGCCGCGCTCAGGGTTCCGGGCAGCAACAGCGGCAGATACACCTTGCAAAACAGTCGTGGTCCACTCACGCCCAGACTTCGTGCGGCCTCGGGCAACGATGGTCGGATACGCGCCAGGCTGTTTTCCAGGGGCCCATAGGCCACCGCCAGAAAGCGCACCAGATACGCCAGCACCAGCGCCGACAGGCTGCCCAACAGCAACGGTTTGCCCGCGCCGCCCAGCCAGCCCGACAGCGGCACCACCAGTTCACGGTCCAGGTAGCTGAAGGCCAGCATGATCGACACCGCCAGCACCGAGCCGGGCAAGGCATAACCGACATTGGCCAGGCTGATGCCGGAGCGAATCACCCGCGTCGGCGCCAGGCGGTTGGCGAAAGCCAGTACCAGCGCCACGCTGACCGTTATCAGCGCCGCGATGCCGCCCAGGTACAGGGTGTGCACGATCAGGCCGGTGTAGCGTTCATCCAGATCGAACCGGCCGCGCTGCCAGAACCAAACCACCAGTTGCAGCATGGGGATTACAAACGCGCAGGCAAACACCACGCCACACCAGGCACTGGCCGCTGCCGCCTTGAACCCCCGCAGGTGATACAACGCCTTGCCTCGCGGGCGCTCGTTGCCGGGCCGGCTCGCTCCGCGCGCGCGCCGCTCGCCATACAGCACCAGCATCACCACCAGCAGCAACAGGCTGGCCAGTTGCGCCGCACTGGACAGGCTGAAAAAGCCGTACCAGGTTTTGTAGATGGCGGTGGTGAACGTGTCGAAATTGAACACCGAGACCGCGCCAAAATCCGCCAGGGTTTCCATCAAGGCCAAGGCGACACCAGCCCCAATCGCCGGGCGAGCCATCGGCAGCGCCACGCGCCAGAACGCTTGCCAGGGCGATTGGCCCAGCACCCGTGCCGCCTCCATCAAGCCCTTGCCCTGGGCCAGGAAAGCCGAGCGCGCCAGCAGGTAGACGTAGGGGTAGAACACCAGCACCAATACGATGATCACACCGCTGGTGGTACGCACACGCGGCAGGCGCAGCCCTGCCCCGAACCACTCGCGCAGCAGGGTTTGCACAGGGCCTGCGAAATCCAGCAGCCCCACGAACACGAAGGCCAACACATAGGCCGGAATCGCGAAGGGCAGCATCAGCGCCCAATCCAGCCAGCGGCGCCCGGGGAACTCGCAGAGACTGGTCAGCCAGGCCAGGCTCACGCCCAGCAACGTCACACCAAGACCGACGCCGAGCACCAGCGTCAAGGTGTTGCCCAGCAAACGGGGCATCTGGGTGTCCCACAGGTGGGACCAGATCTGCTGGTCGATACTTTGCCAGGACAGCAACAGCACGCTCAGCGGCAGCAGCACCAGGGCGGCGACGCTGAAGACCGGCAGGTACCAGCGGCGTTGGGCGGGATGGGCCAAGAGCAAATTCCCTGGGAAAGGACTATCTGAAAGCAGACATAAAACACTGTGGGAGGGGGCTTGCCCCCGATGAGGGAGTATCAGTCACGGGTGATTAGACTGACACTCCGCCATCGGGGGCAAGCCCCCTCCCACATTTTGATCTGCGCGATTTACAGGATCAGTTCCAGCCGGCGCGGTCCATCAAGCGGATAGCCTCGGCCTGGCGCTTGCCCGCCACTTCCACCGGCAAGGTATCGGCAACAAATTTGCCCCAGCTCGCCACTTCGGCCGACGGCGGTACCGCCGGGTTGGCTGGGAACTCCTGGTTCACGTCGGCGAAGATTTTCTGCGCTTCAGCCGTGGTCATCCACTCCACCAAAGCCTTGGCCGCCTCTGGGTGTGGCGCGTGCTTGGTCAAGCCAATACCCGACAGGTTGACGTGCACACCACGGTCGCCCTGGTTCGGCCAGAACAGCTTCACCGCCAGGTCCGGCTTCTGCTTGTGCAGGCGGCCGTAATAGTAGGTGTTGACGATACCCACATCGCATTGCCCGGCATTAATCGCCTCCAACACCGCGATATCGTCGGAGAACACATCGGTGGACAGGTTATTCACCCAGCCTTTGACGATTTCTTCAGTTTTGCTCGCGCCGTGGGTTTCGATCAGCGTGGCGGTGAGTGACTGGTTGTAGACCTTTTTCGCCGTGCGCAGGCACAAGCGGCCTTCCCACTGTTTGCCGGCCAGGGCTTCGTAGGTGGTCAGGTCGCCCGGTTTTACCCGGTCGGTGGAATAGGCGATGGTGCGGGCGCGCAGGCTTAAACCGGTCCAGGCGTGGGCCGAGGAGCGGTATTGCAGCGGAATGTTCTTGTTGATCACCTCGGAGGTGAACGGTTGCAGAATGCCCATCTGCTCGGCCTGCCAAAGGTTGCCGGCATCGACGGTGAGCAGCAGGTCGGCGGTGGCGTTTTCGCCCTCGGCCTTGATGCGCTGCATCAGCGGGGCTTCCTTGTCGGTGATGAATTTGACCTGCACACCGGTTTTCTGGGTGTAGGCGTCGAACACCGGTTTGATCAGTTCATCGATGCGCGACGAGTAGACCACCACTTCGTCGGCGGCCTGCACGGTGGTGCTGCCGATCAGGGTAAGTGCCAGGGCAGTCAGGAGGCGCTTGGGTGCCAACATGGGTGCGGTCGCTCATTTGCAAAAAGAGGGCAAATGATAAGGACTCACATTTGGTAACGCATGGTGGAGCCGTTACCAGATGTTGCACAGACCAGTTATAGGCTTGTGGGAGCGCGCGACGTCAGGGTTTGGCGAGTTCCGGAAGGTCACCGCTCAAGCCCAGGGCCTGGCGCACAAACACCGCCTTGGCTTCCGGCATCTGATCCACCATCTTCAACCCGGCATTGCGCAACCAGCGCAACGGCAGTTGATCGGCCTGGAACAAGCGCTCGAAGCCTTCCATGGCCGCCATCAGCGCCAGATTATGCGGCATGCGCCGACGCTCGTAGCGGCTCAGCACCTTCACATCCGCCAGGCGCTCGCCACGTTCGCTGGCCGCCAGCAGCACTTCGGCCAGCACCGCGGCATCGAGGAAACCCAGGTTCACGCCTTGCCCCGCCAACGGATGGATGACGTGGGCTGCATCGCCAATCAATGCAAGGCCCTCGGCCACATAGCGTTTGGCGTGGCGCTGACGCAACGGCACGCAGATGCGCGGGTCGCCGCTGATCACGTTGCCCAGGCGCCCTTCAAAGGCACGCTCCAGCTCGCGACAAAAGCGCTCGTCATCCAGCGCCATCAGGCGCTCGGACTCTGCCGGCGTGGTCGACCAGACAATCGAGCACCAGTCTTCTTGCCCGTCCCGCACCAGCGGCAGGAACGCCAGCGGGCCGGTGTCGGTAAAGCGTTGCCACGCCGTGCGCTGGTGCGGCTGGCTGCTGCGCACGCTGGTCACGATGGCGTTGTGCAGGTAATCCCATTCACGGGTGGGGGTGCCGGTCAGGCGGCGCACCGCGGAGTTGGCACCGTCGGCGGCGACCACCAGCGGCGCGCGCAGCTTGCGGCCATCGGCCAGGGTCAGCAGCCAGTCATCGCCGGAGCGGCGCATCTGCTCCAGGCGCGCATTGGCCAGCAGCCCCAGGTCGCAATCATGCAGGCGGTCCAGCAAGGCGTCCTGGACCACGCGGTTTTCGACGATGTGCCCCAACACCTCGGCATGCACGCTGGCCGCCGAGAAGTGGATCTGCCCGGTGCCGCTGCCGTCCCACACTTGCATCTGGCCATACGGGCTGGCGCGACGCTGGGCAATGCCATCCCACACGCCAAGGCGCTGCAGAATGCGCTGGCTGGCGGCGGACAACGCACTCACCCGCGGTTCAAACGCCGCGGCCGGCTCGAACGGCTTGACGCTCAGCGGGCTGCCGTCAAGCAGCAATACCTGCAGGCCACTGCCCTGCAACGCCAGCGCCAGGGCGCTTCCGACCATTCCGGCCCCGACGATCAGCACATCTGCGCGCATGTCCATAGTCAAGCCTGTCTCGCTGGCGGCTTGCGCCGCACGTAAAGGGTTTTGTCGACTCGCGCCACCAGGGTGCCGGAGCCGTCATGAATCTGGACCTTGAGGCGAGGCAAATATTTCTCGCCATCGGCGGTCTGTCGGCGCACCTCATCGAGCAAGGTGTCGTCGATGGAAAACTCGGCATACACCGGGCCTTTGCCCGGCGCGATGAAGTCGATGCTGGCGGCCTTGTCCCACACGATGTAGTCGCGACCCAGGTTCTCCATCAGCATCAGCATGTAGAACGGGTCGACCATCGAATACAGACTGCCGCCGAACTGCGTGCCCACATAATTGCGGTTATACCAGCCCAGGCCCATGCGCACTTTGACGTGACGAAAGTCAGCGCTCATCTGCTGCACGCTGACACCGGCGCCCAGATACGGCGGATAGAGCGTCATCACCCAACGCAGCAGCCGCGCCTTGCCCAGCCGCTCGATCAGCCATTTACGCATCGGAGCGCGTGCCCAGGCCCATGGCCTGGCGGGCGAACCAGCGTTTGGCCGGCGGCAGCAGATCCAGGCCGAGCAGGCCCATGTTGCGCCCCAGCGCAACCAACGGTTGCCCGCTGCCAAACAGGCGCGTGACCTGGTCGGAGAAACCCACGGTCAATTGCTGGTCCAGGCGCTGGCGCTCGCGATAGCGTTGCAGCGTTGCCAGGTCTCCGGGCACTTGCGGCCCTGCCAGCAAGGCTTCGGCCAGGGCATTGGCATCGCGCAAGGACAGGTTGAAGCCCTGCCCGGCAATCGGGTGCAGGCTATGCGCCGCATTGCCCAGCACTACCAGGTGCGAGCGCACTTGTTCTTCGGCTTCCACCAGGGTCAACGGATAAAGATGTCGCGCGCCCACTTGTTTCAGGGTGCCCAGTCGATAGCCGAACACGTCCTGCAATTGGCTCAGGAAACTGCGCTCATCGAGGTTGGCCAGGCGCTGGGCGTCCATGCCGATGCGGGTCCAGACCAGCGCGCAGCGATTGTCGGGCAGCGGTAGCAGGGCCATCGGGCCGTCATCGGTAAAACGCTCGAACGCTTCGCCATCGTGGGCTTCGCTCGGGGTGATATTGGCGATCAACGCGCTCTGGTTGTAAGGCCGGGTTTTCACGCCGATGCCAAGCTGCTCACGCAGACCGGAGCGACCGCCATCGGCCAACACCGCCAGGTCGCACTCCAGCACGGTTTCGTCATTGAGGGTCAGCCGATAGCCGCCCTCCAGTGGCTCCATGCGTGTGACCTCAGCCGGGCAGCGCCAGCTCACCACGTCCTTGTCCATGCCTTGCCACAGGCACTGGCCGAGCCAGGCGTTTTCCACCACGTACCCCAGGGCCGGCACGCCTTCTTCCAGGGCAGACAAGCGTGCGGTGGAGAACCGTCCGCGGTCCGACACATGAATCTGTTTGATCGGCTCGGCGCGCTGGGAAATCGCTTGCCACAGGCCCAGGCGCTGATAAATCTGGCGGGCGCCGAAGGACAACGCCGAAGACCGCGCATCGTAGCTCGGCTGATAGCTGTCACCCGGAGCGAAGGGCTCGATCAGGGCGATGGTCCACCCGCGCGCCTTGGCCCCGGCCTGCAACGCCAGTGCCAGGCTGGCGCCTACCAGGCCGCCACCGATGATCGCCAGGTTGACCCGGCTCATCGGGCAGCCGCCATCAGCGCTTCGATCTCGGCCACCGTCTTGGGCACCGCGCCGGTCAGGATTTCACAGCCTTGCTTGGTCACTATCACGTCGTCCTCGATGCGTACGCCAATGCCACGCCACTTCTTCGCTACGTTCTGGTTGTTCGGTGAAATATAGATCCCCGGCTCCACAGTCAAGGCCATGCCGACTTCCAGCACGCGCCATTCACCGCCTACTTTGTACTCGCCCACATCATGTACATCCATACCGAGCCAGTGACCGGCGCGGTGCATGTAGAAGGCGCGATAGGCTTCACTGGCGATCAGCTCGTCAACGTCGCCTTGCAGCAGCCCCAGCTTGACCAGCCCGGCAGTGATGACCTGCACGGTCGCCTCATGCGCCTGGTTCCAGTGTTTGTTCGGCGCGATCTGCTGGAAGGCGGCCTCCTGGGAGGCCAGCACAATTTCATAGATCGCCTTTTGCTCGGGCGAGAACTTGCCGTTGACCGGCCAGGTACGCGTGATGTCGCTGGCGTAGCAGTCGATCTCGCAACCGGCATCGATCAGCACCAGGTCGCCGTCCTTGAGCAACGCGTCATTCTGCTGGTAATGCAGGATGCAGGTATTACGCCCGGCGGCAACGATGGAGCCATAGGCCGGCATTTTCGCGCCACCTTTGCGAAATTCGTAGTCCAGCTCGGCCTCCAGACTGAACTCATGCAGGCCGGCACGGCTGGCCTGCATCGCCCGCACATGGGCCGCGCAGGAAATTCGCGCAGCCTCGCGCATCACCTTCAGTTCCGCCGCCGATTTATACAGGCGCATGTCGTGAAGCAAATGATCCAGGGCAACGAATTCGTTCGGCGGCTGGGCGCCCAGGTGCGCTTTGGAGCGGATCACGTTGATCCACTCCATCAGGTGCCGGTCGAATTCGGCATTGCTGCCCATGGCCGAATACACCCGGTCGCGGCCTTCGATCAGGCCGGGCAGGATGTCGTCGATATCGGTGATGGGAAACGCATCGTCCGCCCCGAAATCACGGATCGCGCCTTCAGTGCCGGCGCGCAGGCCATCCCACAATTCGCGTTCGGCGTTGCGCTCGCGGCAGAACAGCACGTACTCGCCATGCTGGCGACCGGGCATAAGCACGATCACCGCCTGCGGTTCGGGGAAACCGCTCAGGTACTGGAAGTCGCTGTCCTGGCGGTAGACATGTTCCACATCGCGATTGCGGATCGCCACGGCGGCGGCGGGCAGGATGGCGATGCTGTTGGGTTCCATCTGCGCCATGAGCGCCTTGCGGCGACGGGTGTATTCCGCTTTGGGGATATGGATCATGGGCAGATGGGTTTCCTCTCTTAGTGCAGCGACGGCTTGGGCGCCGCCGGTTCAGCGGACTTGCGGGTCTCGGTGAACAGCAGCAATGGCGCGACGCGCAGGTATTCCATGACTTCCATGTAGTCGCCCTCGCCGTCCTCGGACTCTTCCAAGGCGTCTTGCACCTGGGAGATGGCTGCCAGGTCCTGCAGCACTTCCTTGGCGTCGGTGCTCAGTTCCAGGCCACCGGCGTTCACGCCGAAACCGTGGAGGAAGCCCTGGCACCATTGGCCCAGTGCAGCGGCGCGTTCGGCAAGCGGTGCGTCGTCGGTCGGCAGCAGCAGGACCACGGTGACGTCATCACCGGTCAGCTCGCCCTTGACCATCTCTTGCAGGCCGATCAACGCGTTGCGCACGTTATCTTCAGGTTCCTTTTCAAGCAGCTCGGCCACATCGGCCAACCAGTTGTCGGCATCGAAGCCGACACCGGTGCAGCTGCGGCCCAACAGCACGCCGTGCAGTTCGGCAGGCGAGCAGGGATGACCGCTGGTGCTCAGCAGTTTGGAAAAAGCGTCGTACGGGGAGTTCTGAATGGGCATGGTGAGCTAGGCGCCAGACGGCGCAATGTCTAGAATGGAGCGCTGTATCCTAGCACCGGCAGACGTACCAAGACTATCGAGGGCGTCAGATCGTTTATCCTGCAGTTGCCATTCATCAGACAAATCCAGTGGAACCCAATGGAAGACACCGACCTGCAAGCGCTGATGGCCAGACTCGAACTGCTAATTGATCGGGTCGAGCAACTTAAGAGTCAAAACGGACTCCTACAAGCTCAGGAAAAGACCTGGCGCGAGGAACGCGCTCACCTCATTGAAAAAAACGAAATCGCCCGGCGTAAGGTCGAATCGATGATTTCGCGCCTGAAGGCCCTGGAGCAAGACTCATGAGTTCAAGCAATAGCGTTACCGTGCAGATCCTAGACAAAGAATATTCGATCATCTGCCCCCAGGAAGAGCGCAGCAACCTGGTGAGCGCTGCCCGCTACCTGGACGGCAAGATGCGTGAGATCCGCAGCAGTGGCAAAGTGATCGGCGCCGACCGCATCGCCGTGATGGCCGCCCTGAACATTACCCACGACCTGCTGCACAAGCAGGAGCGCCCTGATGTGCAGGCCAGCGGTTCGACCCGCGAGCAAGTGCGCGACCTGCTCGAACGCGTTGATCTGGCGCTCTCCACCGATTCAGAAGCACCCAAGGGCTGATTGCCGAGTCTGTTTAAGGTATACTCGCCTCACTCCCTGGCGTGTTTGCCAGTCGGCGATGTCCCGGAGCCGATTCGCACTACCCTGGAAGTTGCACGTTGGGCTGGTGTGCATGTCCGCTAGACGGAAAGCCTTAAAGCCTACTGCTTCTTCCACCTTGAACTTTCGGGTTCAAGGGCTTAGTCGACAGCGGCTCTGCCGGGGAGCCTGAATTCCCAAACTCAATGCCAGTCCCAGGACTGGCATTGTTTTATGAGCCGAAAAGCCATGACCGAACCTGCGCCACTTTCCCGTCCGCAACTTCGACGCATGTTGCGCAAGGCCCGCCGCGCACTCACCCCCAGCGAGCAGCGTCAGGCCGCTTTGGGGCTGTATCGACAACTGGCACAGCATCCGCTGTTTCGCCGGGCCAAACATATTTCTTTATATCTACCGACGGACGGTGAAATCGATCCGCGTCTGCTGCTGCGCGTTGCTCAGCGCCAGGGCAAGGCCACTTACCTGCCCGTACTGAGTGCGTGGCCGCGAACCAAGATGGTGTTCCAGCGCGTGCGGCCTGGGGATAAGTTGCTGCCCAACCGCTTTCGCATTCTTGAGCCACGGCCCAATGCCCAACGCCAACGCAAGGTGTGGGCGCTGGACCTGGTGCTGCTGCCGCTGGTGGGGTTCGATAATGAGGGCGGGCGATTGGGCATGGGTGGCGGTTTCTATGACCGCAGCCTGGCTTACCTCGCCCGGCGCAAAAGCTGGCGCAAGCCGACGTTGCTTGGGCTGGCCCATGAGTGTCAGCAAGTGGATCGCTTGGCGCAGGCGAGTTGGGACGTGCCGTTGGCGGGCACTGTCACCGATAAGCAGTGGTATGTCGCAGAAGCGCCGCTGGAACCAGCGACGCCTTAAGTCGTGTTAACGCTTGAATTGCTGTTGCACAGGCGAGAGTTCAACCGGTGCATCGGTCTTGTTCGACCACAGGCTCTGGGCATACCCGGTGGTCACGACGCCCAGACCAAACAAAATAACCAATATCCATAGTAAATCCGGTTTACGTTGCATCGATTGCCCCCCTTCAGGCACCTCGTACACGATGACAACAACGTTCCAAAGTAGTCCGTTGCAGCTGCGCCAAGCTTAAAAGCCGGCATTCTGCGGTAACGTGAACCAACACGCAAACCTTGACGCCAACCGACTGTCGGTTTGTCACGGCATTGCCCGACAACTTGCCCAATGCCTTTTTCAGGAGCCCAAAAATGGCCTACTGGCTGATGAAATCCGAGCCTGACGAACTGTCCATCCATGACCTGGAAAAGCTCGGCAAAGCGCGCTGGGACGGGGTGCGCAATTACCAGGCGCGCAATTTCTTGAGCGCCATGGCGGTTGGCGATGAATTCTTCTTCTACCACTCCAGCTGCCCGGAGCCGGGCATTGCCGGCGTCGGCACAATCATCGAGGCCGCCTATCCCGACCCGACCGCACTTGAGCCGGACAGCCACTATTTCGACGCCAAGGCCACCCTTGAGAAAAACCCGTGGAGCGCAATCGACGTCGCGCATGGGCAGACGTTTGCAAAGGTGCTGGGCCTGGGCTACCTGAAGCAGCAGACCGCGCTGGCCGAACTGCCTTTGGTGCAAAAAGGCAGCCGGCTCTCGGTGATGCCGGTCACTGCCGAGCAGTGGACGGCGGTCATGGGTTTGCGTTGAGCCGTTACTGGATGATCAGGTTGTTGAACAACAAGTCTTCGACCACCGGCTTGCCAGTTTCATCGTTCATCACTTGCTGGGTTTGCTTCAACGCTTCCTGACGCAGCTTTTCCTTACCTTCTAACGCTGCTCATGGTTTCGTTGGTCTGCTGGGTAAACAGCGCCACCAGTTGGTTGCGAATCAACGCATCGTTGGCTTTGACCGCTGCGGCGGCTTCGGTACCGGTCACGCGCAGGGCGATGTCGGCCTTGAATACCTTGAGCTTGGCCGTACCATCGAGCCCGTAGTTGCCCACGAACGGCGGGGTAAGGCTGATGTAGCTGACTTTCGGCGCCTCGCCCTCTTTGGCTTCTTCGGCCTGGGCTGCCATCGGCAAGGTCAGGGCCAGCATCAACAGGATCCACGCTTTCACAGTTCATTCCTCGAATTCGGTTGCCGGGTAGCATAACGCTAGCAAGGCTGAGCACAAGCTTATGGGGGCTTATCAGGCGCGGGCATGCTCATTGACCCACGGGTGTACCCTCCTACACTTATCGGCCACGACGCCAAAAGGAATAGTCCGATGAAAGCTGTGCTGTGCAAAGCCTTCGGTCCTGCCGAAACCCTGGTGCTGGAAGAGATCGCCAGCCCCACGATCAAGAAGAACGAAATCCTGCTGGACGTGCACGCGGCCGGGGTGAATTTCCCGGACACCCTGATCATCGAAGGCAAATACCAGTTCAAGCCGCCCTTCCCGTTTTCACCGGGTGGCGAAGCGGCGGGCGTGGTAAGCGATGTCGGAGAGAAGGTCAGCCACTTGAAAGTCGGCGATCGCGTGATGGCCCTCACCGGCTGGGGCAGCTTTGCCGAGCAGGTTGCGGTGCCGGGCTACAACGTGCTGCCGATCCCGCCAAGCATGGACTTCAACACCGCCGCCGCCTTCAGCATGACCTACGGCACCTCGATGCACGCGCTGAAACAGCGCGCCCACCTGCAACCCGGCGAAACCCTGTTGGTACTCGGCGCTTCCGGTGGCGTGGGCCTGGCCGCCGTGGAAATCGGCAAGGCCATGGGCGCCCGGGTGATCGCTGCCGCCAGTAGCGCCGACAAACTGGCGGTGGCCAAGGCGGCCGGCGCCGATGAGCTGATCAACTACAGCGAAGCCAGCCTCAAGGACGAGGTCAAGCGCCTGACCGACGGCAACGGCGCCGACGTGATCTACGACCCGGTGGGTGGTGACCTGTTTGACCAAGCCATCCGCTCAATCGCCTGGAACGGCCGTTTGCTGGTGGTGGGCTTCGCCAGCGGGCGCATTCCGGAACTGCCGGTGAACCTCGCGCTGCTCAAGGGCGCGGCAGTGGTGGGCGTGTTCTGGGGTTCGTTTGCCCAGCGTCAGCCGCAGGACAATGCGGCGAACTTTCAGCAGCTGTTCACTTGGTACGGTGAGGGCAAGCTCAAGCCGTTGGTGTCGCAGGTGTATCCGCTGGATCAGGCTGCCCAGGCAATCAATGACCTGGGGCAGCGCAAGGCGGTGGGCAAGGTGGTCGTCCAGACCCGCTGACCGGTATGAAATGCATTCAAATGTGGGAGGGGGCTTGCTCCCGATGGCGTTGTGTCAGTCACCTGATGTATCAACTGACCCACCGCTATCGGGAGCAAGCCCCCTCCCACAAGTGGATCTCCCGTGTCTGCAGAATCCATTTACGACCGCAACTTATCTATTAGCGACATGTTCATAAAAGAACATGCAATTGCTCCGTTTTCCTGTGTTTGCAGATAAGAGGCGATGCTATTTTCGGTAACGAAACTGTAACATTCGCATCCGCAGTCAAAACAAGAAATTTGGAGCTCTTGAATGTTTGCTTTCTTTCGACCTGCCGCACACCAGGCGCCCCTGCCTGAGGAAAAAATAGACAGTACCTACCGACGTCTGCGCTGGCAGATCTTCGCCGGTATTTTCTTCGGTTACGCCGGCTACTACCTGCTGCGCAAAAACTTCTCCCTGGCCA
The DNA here is from genome assembly GCF_030816195.1 of Pseudomonas sp. W4I3. GTDB lineage: Bacteria > Pseudomonadota > Gammaproteobacteria > Pseudomonadales > Pseudomonadaceae > Aquipseudomonas. The sequence continues at coordinate 362,855 of NZ_JAUSXS010000001.1, forward strand.
TGCCCTACCTGATCGACGAGGGTTACACCCGTGGTGAGCTGGGCCTGGCGATGTCGGCCATCGCGATCGCCTACGGCCTGTCCAAGTTCCTCATGGGCCTGGTGTCCGACCGCTCAAACCCGCGCTACTTCCTACCCTTCGGCCTGCTGGTTTCAGCCGGGGTGATGTTCATTTTCGGTTTCGCACCCTGGGCAACGTCCAGCGTGACCATGATGTTCATTTTGCTGTTCATCAACGGTTGGGCCCAGGGCATGGGCTGGCCGCCAAGTGGGCGGACCATGGTGCACTGGTGGTCGCAAAAGGAACGCGGCGGCGTGGTGTCGGTATGGAACGTGGCGCATAACGTCGGCGGCGGCCTGATCGGCCCGCTGTTCCTGTTGGGCATGGCCTGGTTCAACGACTGGCATGCGGCCTTTTATGTGCCGGCGACCGTGGCGTTGCTGGTGGCGGCGTTTGCCTTCATCACCATGCGTGACACCCCGCAGTCGGTAGGCCTGCCGCCTATCGAGAAGTACAAGAACGACTACCCGGAAGGCTACGACGCCAGCCACGAAGACGAATTCAGCGCCAAGGAAATCTTCGTCAAGTACGTACTGCGCAACAAAATGCTGTGGTACATCGCGTTCGCCAACGTGTTCGTCTACCTGCTGCGCTACGGCGTACTGGACTGGGCGCCGACCTACCTGAAAGAAGCCAAGCATTTCACGGTCGACAAATCGTCGTGGGCGTATTTCTTTTACGAGTGGGCAGGTATCCCGGGCACGCTGCTGTGCGGCTGGATGTCGGACAAGATCTTCCGTGGCAATCGCGGCCTGACCGGCATCGTGTTCATGGCGCTGGTGACCGTGGCGACCCTGGTTTACTGGCTCAATCCGCCGGGCAATCCAACGGTCGACATGATCGCGCTGTTCTCCATCGGCTTCTTGATCTACGGCCCGGTGATGCTGATCGGCCTGCAGGCGCTGGAACTGGCACCGAAGAAAGCCGCCGGTACGGCTGCGGGCTTCACCGGCCTGTTCGGCTACCTGGGCGGTTCGGTGGCGGCGAGTGCGGCGATGGGCTACACCGTGGACCACTTCGGTTGGGACGGTGGTTTCGTGCTGCTGATCGGCGCGTGCATCCTGGCGATTGCCTTCCTGATCCCAACGCTGTGGCACACCAACAGCGTCAGCTCGGCGCGCTAGCCGCCTGAGCAATCCTTTGCACAACGCTTGAGCCGCGCCTCCAGGTTTTTATCTGGCATGGCGTGGCTACGCAGGGCGTTCACGGTCTGCTCGACATAATCGCGAGTGGTGCCGTAACGCCCGCAAGCGCTTTGCAGCACGTGATTGAGCACGATATCAGGCAAGTTGCCGGCGTAGCTGGGCAAGTGCCGTTCCAGCACAAACCCCAACGCCTGTACCTGACTGCCATCCTCCAGCCGGCAACTGAGCCAGTGCGGTCGATAGGACGGGTAAGGCATCTCGCGTTGCCACAACGCATAAAGCGACGCCTCCAACTGATCTTCCGGCAAGCGGTAAGCAAACCCGCTGCACGACCCGCCACGATCCAGCCCAAACACTAGGCCCGGCAACTCCGGCGTACCGCGGTGCTCGTGAGACCAGAGGTACAGGCCCCGGTGATAGCCGTGGACCCGTGCGCGCACCCGCTCGGTGGACGAACATTCCGGGCGCCAGATCAGCGAACCATACGCAAATAGCCAGACCGGCCCACCCTTGTGCCGACCCATGGTGGCCTGCATCGAGCTCATCAATTGTTCGTGAGTGAGTTGCGGCCCCAGATCGAGCCGCGGAGGGTAAGCCAACTGCAAAAGATCGGTTTCAATGGCGGTCATGGCGAAAAGCAGTGCGCCTCCTATGTATTACCAGTTGTAAGCGACTTTACCGTAATAAAACGCGCCGCTGTAACCGTACGGCGAAAAAGTGCTATAGGCGAGATTGCCGCCACTGCTGGCGTAGGCATTGACCTTCTCGGGGTATTTGTCGGTGACGTTGTCGCCGCCCAAGGTGAAGGTCCAGTTCTTCAGTTTGTAATCCGCCGACAGGTCCAGCACCCAGGCTGCCTTGAAGGTCTGGTCGTTGACCTTGTCCGCCTGGTAGCTGGTGAACTCACCATAGCGCACCAGGTTGCTGTGCAGCGCCCACTGGCCGAAGGTGAAATCGTTGCCCAGGCTCAGCTTGTGCTGGGGCGTGGTGTCACCGAGCAAACCAATGCGCTCGCGACGGTCCACCCGCACCAGGTTGGCGCCCAAGCTGTCGAGGACCGCCGGGTTGGCCTTCACGTCGGTGACTTTGGTGTGGTTGTAGTTGTAGCCCACGGTGCTGTTCCAGCGGATACCGTTATCGAACTGATAGCGATAGTTGGCCACCAGGTCGACGCCGTCGGTGCTGGTGTCGGTGGCGTTGGTAAAATAACGCGCCGTGGTGTAGTTGATATTGCCGACCCCGTTGGCTTGCAGGTAGGCAACCGTCGCCGGGTTGAGCGAGAGGTTGGACGACAGGCTGATGCGGTCGCGTATGTCGATGCGATACACATCCAGCGTCACCGTCAGGTCGTCGGCAGGCTCCAGCACCAGGCCAAGGCTGTAGTTGCGCGACTTTTCGGCCTTGAGGTCTTCGGCACCGAGCAGTCGCGCCACCTGGCTGTTGGCCGGGAACGTGCCGGCCTCCTGGATCGTATTACCGATCAACTGCGACGAGGTATAGGCGAAATTCTGCTGAGCCAGGGACGGCGCGCGAAAGCCGTTGGAAATACTGCCGCGCAACGCCACTTGCGGGGTGAAGTCGTAACGGGCCGACAGCGAACCGCTGAGGTTGGAACCAAAATCGCTGTAGTCCTCATGCCGCACCGCAGCCGAGGCGCTGAGCTTTTCGGTGAAGTTGGTTTCCAGGTCCAGATACTGCGCCCAGTTGTGCCGGGTGCTGGTGCCGGCATCGGCATCGCGAAAACCGCCGAGGCCCGAGCTGCCGGTCTGGTAGTAGGAGGCGGGCTCCCCTGCTTCGATTTCATAGCCTTGATGCAGGTATTCACCGCCGAACGCCACGGAAACCGGGTATGGCAGCAACCCCAGGTCAAACTCACGGGACAGGTCCAGGCTGACTTGCTTCTGATCGTTGTTCAAGGTGCCATTGTTGAATTTGCGCGGCGTGCTCAGGCCCAGAGACGTATTGATGGTTTCAGTGCCCAGCTCATACTGGTTCTTGCCGTAGTTGGCCGACAAATCGTAATGCCAGTCGTAAGCCAGCAGACCGCGCAAGCCGACCACCAGGGAGGTGTCTTCCAGGTTGCCCTTGATCAGCGGCAGGTAGCCGTTGGGGTTGAGCGCCGCAATGTTGTTGGACGCATTGCTCGCTCGATAGAACGCCGCCGTCTCGCCGCGTCGCTTGCTGTAGCCGCCAAAGGTGTAGAACTCGGCCGCATCGTTGAAGGCATATTCAGAGTTGAACTGGAACTTGCCTTCGTTGGTGGCCGGCTCGCCCTGACGGAACACACGCTGACCGTAGGTGGTGGAGCCGATGCTGCCGGGGCGGTAATCATTGCCGGCGCGGTTGGTGTAATCGTTATCGGCGCCTTCGCCCGAGAGGTTGATAAAGCCGTTATCACCCAATGCCAGGCCGGTGTTGCCACTGATATTGCGCTGGATCCCGTCACCCTTCTTGTACTCACCGAACTTGGTGGAGACCGAGCCGCCATGATCGGTGTGCTTGAGAATCACGTTGATCACCCCTGCGATCGCGTCTGAGCCGTAACGAGCAGAGGCGCCATCACGCAACACTTCGATGTGGTCGACCGCCGACAGCGGGATCGCATTCAAGTCTGCCGGTGCCGAACCACGGCCCACCGCTCCGCCGAGATTGACGAAGGCACTGGTGTGACGGCGCTTGCCGTTGACCAGCACCAGCACCTGGTCCGGCGACAGGCCGCGCAACTGCGCCGGGCGCACCAGTTCAGCGCCATCGACCAGGCTTGGCCGGGGAAAGTTGATCGATGGAATCAGGCGCGCCAACACGGCGCCCAACTCGTCGGAGCCGGTGCTGCGCAGGGTTTCGCCGGAGATTACGTCGATAGGCGACAACGAAGCGCTGGCAGTGCGCTCCTGGGCGCGGGTACCGGTGACGATCACGGTGTCCAGCCTGGGCGCTTCGGCGGCAGGCGTTTCGTCTGCCAGGACGGGATTGAAGCCCACAGCGGTCAGCAAATTGGCCGACAAAATCGCTGAGTACAGCGCGTGTTTCTTGTAACTCCCCATACCGCTCCCCTTGAATCAAGAATCAGAACTTCACTGCTCTGAATTCGTACGATCGGTCCGGCTGGCGGGCGGTGGCGGTCAGTGTGCTGGTGACTGAAAGAAGATCGGTAGTCCGTTGAGATATAGCTTAATGATATTTATGTAACAAACTAAATACCTTTAAAGAATAAGCAAAAGCATAAGCAAGCAGGCCCGCCCGTCAGGATTGAGGGCAACAATCCCGCTACTTTCAGCCCCGGTTCAGCCTGGGAATACGCCAAACCGTCAAAATGGCGCGTACAGAACGACCCACTTAGCCGCCCTTCAAACCGACTATCGAGGTCGCACCCCATGAAGAAATTCCGCTTGCCTGGCCTGTTGTTCCTCGCCCAGGCCACCACGGCACTGGCTGGCGAAACGCTGGCTACCGAGGACGACAAAGGCTTCTGGTACGCCCAGACCAGCGTCTACACCCGGCACTTCGCGCCTGACCCGGAGCACAACAATAACCAGGACCTGATCGGCCTGGAGCGCAACGAAGCCTCGGGTTTTGTGTACGGCGGGGCGACGTTTCGCAATTCGTTCCGCCAGCGTTCGTACTATGCCTATGCGGGTAAGCGCTATGACATGGCCGAGTACCCGGTGTACCTGAAGGTCACGGGCGGGGCGATCCAGGGTTATCGCGGCAAGTACCGCGATAAGATCCCGCTGAACCGTTACGGCGTGGCGCCAGTGATCATTCCCTCCGTAGGCACGCATTACGGGCCGGTGGCGGCGGAAGTGGTGCTGCTGGGGTTCAATGCGGCAATGGTGACGACGGGGTTGCGGTTCTGAGCGGGCACAGGCCAACGCGCAGGGGTTTGCTCACATAGGCACTGTGTCAGTCGACCTATGTGTAAATCGATCCATCGCAATCGCGGGCAAGCCCACTCCCACCATTTGATCGGCGTTTAACCCTGATGTTTTTGCTCTGCTCAGGGCCGGGGGGCGTAGGCGAATACGTCGGCGCGCATCTGGTGTGCGTCCATCCCGGCGTCGACCAATGCGTCCAGCGTGCCGTAGATCATCGCCGGTGATCCACTGGCGTACACATGCACGGCCGTCAGGTCGGTAATGTCCTCGCACACAGCTTCATGCAGCAAGCCGCAACGCCCTTCCCAGCCGCACAAGTCACTCACAACCTTGTGCAGGAACAGGTTGGGCAGTTGCTGCCACTGCTCCCAGTGTTCGATCTCGTAGAAGTCTTCCGGACGACGCACGCCCCAATACAGGTGCACAGGGTGCTTGAAACCGGAAGCCCGGCAATGCTCGATCAGGCTGTGCATCTGGGCCATGCCCGTGCCGGCGGCGATCAGCACCAGCGGCCCGTCCGGCAACTCGGCCAGGTGGGTGTCACCAAACGGCAGTTCAATACGCGCCATCTGATTGCGCTGGAGCTGGTCCAGCAGGTTGCGTGCGCTGTCTTCACGGGCCAGCACGTGCAATTCCAGCTCACGTCCGGAGTGAGGCGCCGACGCCAGGGAAAACGCCGACTTCTCGCCGCTCTCACGCTCGATCATCAAGTATTGCCCCGCGTGGTAACGCACCGCCTTGCCCGCCGGAGCTCGCAGGCGCACGCGCCACACATCGCCACCGGCTTCCACGCATTCGCTCAATTGGCACGACAACTTGCGCAACGGCAACTCTCCCGGCGCCAGCACGCCATCCCACAACACAATGCAATCTTCCAGCGGCTCTGCGATACAGGTAAAGAACTCACCGTGGTCACGTACTTCGCCAGCCTGCTGCACGCGGCCCTCCACCAGCAGCGCCGCGCACACGTGGCATACGCCGTTGCGACAGGCCTGCGGGCACTCGTAGCCGAGGCGACGTGCGCCGTCGAGGATTCGTTCGCCAGGGTCCAGCTCCAGTACCGCGCCGGAAGGTTGCAGGGTTACACGCATCAATCTATTCCCAATTCTTTCCAGATTGCATCGACGCGAGCCGTCACTGCGTCATCCTTGACGATTACCCGGCCCCACTCACGAGTGGTTTCGCCCGGCCATTTGTGCGTGGCATCCAGGCCCATCTTCGATCCAAGGCCCGACACCGGCGAGGCGAAATCAAGGTAGTCGATCGGCGTGTTGTCGATCATTACCGTGTCGCGCTTGGGGTCCATACGCGTGGTAATGGCCCAGATCACGTCATTCCAGTCGCGAGCGTTGATGTCGTCGTCGGTGACAATAACGAACTTGGTGTACATGAATTGTCGTAAAAACGACCAGACGCCCAGCATTACCCGCTTGGCATGGCCTGGATACGACTTCTTCATGGTGACGATGGCCATGCGGTACGAGCAACCTTCCGGCGGCAGGTAGAAGTCGGTGATTTCCGGGAACTGCTTTTGCAGGATCGGCACGAACACTTCGTTCAGCGCCACGCCGAGGATGGCCGGCTCGTCCGGTGGCCGGCCGGTGTAGGTGCTGTGGTAGATCGGTTTGATCCGATGGGTGATGCGCTCGACGGTGAACACCGGAAAACTGTCGACTTCGTTGTAATAACCGGTGTGGTCGCCGTAAGGCCCTTCATCAGCCATTTCTCCGGGGTGAATCACGCCCTCGAGAATGATTTCGGCGGTGGCCGGCACCTGCAGGTCGTTACCGCGGCACTTCACCAGTTCGGTGCGGTTGCCGCGCAGCAGGCCAGCAAAGGCGTATTCGGACAGGCTGTCCGGCACCGGCGTCACGGCGCCCAGGATGGTGGCCGGGTCGGCGCCCAGCGCCACGGAGACCGGGAACGGCTTACCCGGGTGCTTTTCGCACCACTCACGGAAGTCCAGGGCGCCGCCACGGTGGCTCAGCCAGCGCATGATCACCTTGTTACGGCCGATCACTTGCTGACGGTAGATGCCGAGGTTCTGGCGGTCCTTGTTCGGACCTTTGGTAACGGTCAGGCCCCAGGTGATCAGCGGGCCGACATCGCCGGGCCAGCAGGTCTGCACCGGGAGCATGGCTAGGTCGACGTCATCGCCTTCGATGACCACTTCCTGACACACCGCGTCCTTGACCACCTTGGGCGCCATGGCAATGATCTTGCGAAAGATCGGCAGCTTCGACCAAGCGTCCTTCAAGCCTTTGGGCGGCTCGGGCTCCTTGAGGAAAGCCAGCAACTTGCCGATCTCGCGCAACTCGCTGACCGACTCGGCGCCCATGCCAAAGGCGACGCGCTTGGGCGTGCCGAACAGGTTGCCGAGCACCGGGATGTCATAGCCGGTCGGGTTCTCGAACAGCAGCGCCGGGCCCTTGTTGCGCAAGGTGCGGTCACAAATCTCAGTCATTTCCAGTACCGGTGAAATCGGCATCTGGATACGTTTCAACTCTCCGCGCTGCTCAAGTTGCTGCACGAAATCCCGAAGATCCTTGAATTTCATTAACCATGCCACCCGTAAAATAGGCGTACATCCTACCTGCTCTAGAGGCGGCTGGCAGCTTAATTGGCCGTCAATCCCCGTGATTGCAGCGAACTGAACAACGGCTCCAGGAAGGCCTCGATATGCCGCGCGCCCACATCGGAAAGGTGGTTATCGTCGGTATACAGCGCCCGGCCGTTGAGTTCCACCCGACACAACCCGTCGGTGCCGCACAGCAACGGCGCGGGATCCAGCACCCTGACGCCACTGTCAGCAGCCGCCAGTTCGTCGAACAACTGGGTGATAAAGGCCTGGCGCTTCACATGCTCGGCGACGGCGAGCCCTTCACCATCCACCGGTCGATTCATCATCGCCAGGCGACTGAGGCGGTAAGGCACGATGATTTCCTGCAGCGGCACCTCTTTGACCAACCAGACCTTATGCCCGGCAGCGCGCAGTGCCTGGATGCGCTCGCGCAGGCCCTGGGCAAAGCGCTGCTCGGCGACAGCGCGCACATACTTGCCGGTGCTCGGGTCCTTGAGCGCATGCTCCTTGTCACCGGACATTTGCCCATAGACATACAGGCTCCAGCGCGCGGCCAGCACCACGTCGCTGAATTTCTTCTCGGCCATCGCCTTCTCGACGCGATGGTTGAAATGCGCGCAGCGGGTGATGTTCTCCAGACCATCCAGCGGAATACAGCCTGCGAAACTGGCTTCAACCAGGCTGATGTCGTGGCGATCAGCGCCCACCTTGAGCGCTGGGATCAGCGCGGTGGCATGGCTGTCGCCCCATACCAGCGCCGAGACGGACTGGGTTTGCGGACCGAAATGGCAGAACAACCGTTCATCGGGCGTGTCCTTGTCAGCCATGCACGCCAGCAGCTCCGGGCTCCACTTCTTCGCCTGGGCGAAACGCAGCGCCTGTTCGGACAACCGTGAAGGCACACCGTCGAACTCGCGTATCGCAAGGCCCGTAAAGCCCAGCCCCAGAATGCCGACCATGGCTGCCGCCAGAATCGTCTTGCGGGTGGCCAGCAAGCGTTTTTCCCGGAACGGCGTTTCCACGAAGCGCCATGACAGATAGCCCAGCACCAGCGAAAGCAGCATCAGCCCGCTCAGCTCCAGGGCGCTCAGGCCATCCACCGCCGCGTACTTGGCGTACACGAACACCGGCCAGTGCCAGAGGTACCAGGAATAGGAAATCAGCCCGATGCCGACCATTACCCGCGTGCTCAACAGGCGCGCGACCCAGGTGTGTTGCTGGCCGTTGGCCCAGATCAAGCCGACGACACCCAGCACAGGCAACAGCGCGGTTGCGCCGGGGAACGGTGTTTTCGCGTCGTAACCCAATACGGCGATCAGGATCAGCCCCAGCGAAGCCAGGCTGACCCCTTGCGCCAGGGCGGGCGAGGCGCGCCACTCGTATTTGGGCAGCACCGCCAGCATCGCGCCGGCCAGCAACTCCCAAGCCCGCAGGTGCAACAGGAAGAAGGCTTTCTGCGGCTCATGCTGAACCGCCCACACACTCATGCCAAACGAGCCCAGCAACACCGCGAACAGCGCCAGGCGCCAGTGTTTCAGGCGACTTGAGAGCAACGTGAGCAGCAGCGGGAAAAAGATGTAGAACTGCTCTTCGACCGCCAGCGACCAGGTATGCAGCAGGGGCTTGATGTCCGAAGAGGCATCGAAGTAGCCATGCTGGCGCGAGAACAGCAGATTGGAGGTAAAGGTCACCTGATAGTGCGCAGACCGCCCCAGCTCTTCGTAGTCCTTGGGCGCCAACAGAAACCAGCCCACCGCCAGTGTCGCGGCAATCATTACAAATAGCGCCGGCAGAATACGTCGTGCGCGCCGGGCCCAGAAGTCGATGAAGCTGAAACGCCCGGCCTGACGCTCGCGCCAGATAATGGAAGTGATCAGAAAGCCGGAAATGACGAAGAACACATCAACGCCAACGAAACCGCCGGTGATGCCAGGTACGCCGAAGTGAAACAACACGACTGAAAGGACAGCGATGGCACGCAGTCCGTCGATGTCTCTGCGGTAAGCAAGAGTGGTCATAAGAATTGTGGTCAGTCAGTGACGAAAGGAGTGAGCGTAGTCGCGAGTACAATTTTTGTTACTTAACGGACACTTATGCCACAAAACACGATAAATCTCGACGCAAAAAAAAATGGCGCCCCATTTGGGGCGCCATTTTTCGGACCTGAAACGCCGTATTACTTGCGTTTCATCGACAGGAAGAACTCGTCGTTGGTCTTGGTGGTTTTCAGCTTGTCGATCAGGAACTCGATGGCGGCGACTTCGTCCATCGGGTGCAGCAGCTTGCGCAGGATCCACATGCGCTGCAGTTCGTCGTCGGCGGTCAGCAACTCTTCGCGGCGGGTGCCGGAGCGGTTGATGTTGATGGCCGGGAACACACGCTTTTCAGCGATACGACGGTCCAGGGGCAATTCCATGTTGCCGGTACCCTTGAACTCTTCGTAGATCACTTCGTCCATTTTCGAGCCGGTTTCAACCAGCGCGGTGGCGATAATGGTCAGCGAGCCGCCTTCTTCGATGTTGCGCGCGGCGCCGAAGAAACGCTTTGGCTTCTCGAGGGCGTGGGCATCGACACCACCGGTCAGTACCTTGCCGGAGCTCGGGATCACGGTGTTGTAGGCACGGGCCAGACGGGTGATGGAGTCGAGCAGAATCACAACGTCTTTCTTGTGCTCGACCAGGCGTTTGGCCTTCTCGATCACCATTTCAGCAACCTGCACGTGGCGGGTTGGCGGCTCATCGAACGTCGAAGCAACCACTTCGCCACGCACGGTGCGCTGCATTTCGGTCACTTCTTCCGGACGCTCGTCGATCAACAGCACGATCAGGTGAACTTCAGGATTGTTGCGTGCGATGTTTGCTGCGATGTTCTGCAGCATGATCGTTTTACCGGCTTTCGGCGGCGCTACGATCAGGCCACGCTGGCCCTTGCCGATGGGGGCGCACAGGTCGATCACACGACCGGTCAAATCTTCGGTGGAACCGTTACCGGCTTCCATCTTCATGCGCACGGTCGGGAACAGCGGGGTCAGGTTCTCGAAGAGAATCTTGTTTTTCGCGTTCTCTGGACGATCGAAGTTGATCGTGTCGACCTTGAGCAGGGCGAAGTAACGCTCGCCTTCCTTCGGAGGGCGGATCTTGCCAACGATGGTGTCGCCGGTGCGCAAGTTGAAGCGACGGATCTGGCTCGGCGAGACGTAGATATCGTCTGGGCCGGCGAGATAGGAAGCGTCTGCGGAGCGGAGGAAGCCGAAGCCGTCCTGGAGAATCTCCAGCACGCCATCACCGGAGATTTCCTCGCCGCTTTTCGCGTGCTTCTTGAGCAGGGAGAAAATCACGTCCTGCTTGCGCGAACGGGCCATATTTTCTATGCCCATTTCTTCGGCCAGTTGGAGCAGGTCGGTAATCGGCTTTTGCTTGAGTTCAGTCAGATTCATATAGGAATGACGTAATCATTTATGGAGGGGGGAAAATTAAGCTTTTGGCTTAATGAGGCCGCGCCGCAGAGAAGGCGACAGGATCGCGTACTAATCGAAAAGGAATGCGTCGGCGACGGCTTGCAGGGGGCAGTGGAGAAACCAGTGCGGGGCCGAATGTACCACCTGAATTTCGGAGCGTCTAGCCCTGTTCTACGAAAAAGCCCCGAGATTTTCGGGGCTTTTTTGGCGACGCTTAGATGTTGGCGTCGAGGAAAGCTTGCAGCTGGGACTTCGACAGCGCGCCGACTTTAGTGGCTTCGACGTTACCGTTCTTGAACAGCATCAACGTTGGGATACCACGCACGCCGTGCTTGGCCGGGGTTTCCTGGTTGTCGTCGATGTTCAGCTTGGCAATGGTCAATTTGCCTTCGTACGTGGTTGCAATGTCGTCCAGGACCGGAGCGATCATTTTGCAAGGGCCACACCATTCAGCCCAGTAGTCAACCAGCACCGGGCCCTGAGCCTTGAGTACTTCGGCCTCAAAGGTCGCGTCGGTGACGTGCTTGATAAGATCGTTGCTCATGGATGTCTCCGGATTGTAAGCAAAAAAAACGTTGCCCATCATAGCCGCCCTTCCCCCGTTCAGGAAGCCGCCTCTGATTGAGTCTTGCTATGGTGACGCACGAGTTTGGGTATCGCCTGCTCAAGGCGAGACGGGCGTAACGAAGGCAATGCCCGTGCGCAACGCTGCATTACGTACATGTTCCTGCATGGTTTTCTGCGCTGGCCCACTGGTGCGTCGGGCCAGGGCGCGCAGGATCCTGCGATGTTCCTGCCAGGTTTCCATGGCGCGTTCCGGCCGGATGAACGGTAGTTTCTGACTTTCCAGGAACACCTCGGCGCTGGCACTCAGAATGCTCACCATCGCCTGATTGCCGCTGGCCAGCAGGATGCGCTGGTGGAACTCGAAGTCCAGCCGGGCGGCGGCGTCAAAGTCACCGGCTTTGAGCACCTTGCGCATCGCCTCGACATTGTCTTGCAGGCTGTCGAGCTCATCGGTGGTCAATGTGACCGCGGCCAAACCTGCAGCGAAGCCTTCAAGGGCGTAACGCAGTTGGAAGATATCCAGCGGCGTGGCCTGAGCCGCAAACGGCCAGGCGGGTTCGGCCGCCGGCTGCGGCGCCTGCACGAACACACCCTTGCCTGGCTGCACACTGACCACACCCAAGGCGCTCAAGGACGACAACGCCTCACGCAACGACGCCCGACTCACGCCCAACCGCACCGCCAGATCGCGCTGAGAGGGCAACGCATCGCCCGGCCCGAAGCCCTGTTCCTTGATCAGTTTGCGGATGGCCTGCAGGGCCGCTTCCGGTACGGCTTGGGCGATGGAATTCATAGAAAACTCAAGGTTCCAGTCAACTGAACGGCTAGTTGTAAAGCTATTCGCGTCTGTCGGCAAGCCACGCCCCAAAGGGGCTCGCGCGCTTTTCAAGGCGCTCGAAAAGGGTGCGAAAAGCTCAACGACTGTTCAGACCAGTAAGACCATCTCACCTCAACGGATCCGTGCGTTTCAGGCATTTCCAGGAGGGCTGGCATGGGCTGTGCACTGGGCAAACTCAGAAAATCCCTTCGCCCTTCTCGGAGAGTTGCCATGACCAAGCGCTACAGCGCCCTGCTCACTGCCTTGTTTGCCAGCCTGATGCTGAGCCAGGCACCCGCCCAGGCCAACGGTCTGGACGATATCGTCGCCCGTGGCACCCTCAAGGTCGCCGTGCCTCAGGACTTTCCGCCGTTCGGGTCGGTAGGCCCGGACATGCAGCCCCGCGGCCTGGACATCGACACCGCCAAGTTGCTGGCCGACCAGCTCAAGGTCAAGCTGGAGCTGACGCCAGTCAATAGCACCAACCGCATCCCGTTTCTCACCACCGGCAAGGTCGACCTGGTGATCTCCAGCCTGGGCAAGAACCCCGAGCGCGAAAAGGTCATCGACTTCTCCAAGGCCTACGCACCGTTCTACCTCGCCGTGTTCGGCCCGCCTGACGCGGCGATCAGCACCACCGACGACCTCAAGGGCAAGACCATCAGCGTTACCCGGGGCGCCATCGAGGACATCGAGCTGACAGCGGTCGCGCCCAAAGAGGCGACCATCAAGCGCTTTGAAGACAACAACTCGACCATCGCCGCCTACCTGGCCGGCCAGGTCGACCTGATCGCCAGCGGCAACGTTGTGATGGTGGCGATCAGCGAGCGCAACCCGAAACGCGTACCGGCGCTGAAAGTGAAGCTCAAGGACTCGCCGGTCTACGTGGGAGTGAACAAGAACGAACCGGCGTTGCTGGAGAAGGTTAACCAGATACTGGTCGCGGCGAAGGCCGATGGCAGCCTGGAAAAGAATGCCATGCAGTGGCTTAAAGAGCCGCTGCCGGCTGATCTGTGACGCGACGGAGCTGACTGATGGCGTATCAATTCGACTTTGTACCGGTATTGGCCAACACCGACCTGTTGTTGCGCGGCGCCCTGTTTACGCTTGAGCTGACCGCTATTGGCGCGATTCTGGGAGTGGCTCTGGGCACCATCGGCGCGGTAGTGCGGGCGTGGAAGATCCAGCCGTTTGCCTGGTGCTTTGGCGTGTACGTCGAGTTGATCCGCAACACGCCATTTCTGGTGCAGCTGTTCTTCATCTTCTTCGGCCTGCCGTCCCTGGGTTTGAAAATCACTGAGTGGCAAGCTGCCGTGCTGGCAATGGTGATCAACCTGGGCGCCTATTCCACCGAGATCATCCGCGCCGGCATCCAGGCCATACCGCGCGGGCAACTGGAAGCGGCGGCGGCCTTGGCAATGACGCGGTTCGAAGCGTTTCGCCACGTGGTACTGCTGCCGGCACTGGGTAAGGTGTGGCCGGCCCTGAGCAGTCAGATCATCATCGTGATGCTCGGCTCGGCCGTCTGTTCGCAGATCGCCACCGAAGAGCTGAGCTTTGCCGCCAACTTCATTCAGTCGCGCAATTTCCGCGCCTTTGAAACCTATGCCCTGACCACCCTCGTGTACCTGTGCATGGCGCTGATGATTCGCCAGTTGCTCAATTGGATCGGCCGCCGCTACGTGATGAGGAACAGCCGATGAGTGATTTTTCCTTCTGGGACATCGTGCGCAACCTGCTCACCGGACTGCAATGGACGCTGTTGTTGTCGCTGGTGGCATTTGTCGGCGGCGGTGTGATCGGCCTGCTGGTGATGGCGATGCGTATCAGCCATAAGGCATTCCCGCGCAACGTTGCCCGAACCTACATCGAACTGTTCCAGGGCACGCCGTTGCTGATGCAACTGTTCCTGGTGTTTTTCGGTGTTGCACTGCTCGGGGTGGATATTTCGCCCTGGCTGGCGGCGGCCATTGCCCTGACCCTGTTTACCAGCGCCTACCTGGCCGAGATCTGGCGCGGCTGCGTTGACTCAATAGCCCCTGGGCAATGGGAGGCCTCCGCCAGCCTGGCGCTCAACCCCCTTGAGCAACTGCGCTACGTGATCCTGCCCCAAGCGCTGCGCATTGCCGTAGCACCGACCGTGGGGTTTTCGGTGCAAGTGGTCAAAGGCACCGCCGTGACCTCAATCATTGGCTTTACCGAACTGACCAAGACCGGCGGCATGCTCGCCAACGCCACCTTCGAACCCTTCATGGTCTACGGCTTGGTAGCCCTCGGCTATTTCCTGCTTTGCTACCCCTTGTCCCTCAGTGCGCGCTACCTGGAAAGGAGACTGCATGCCTCTGCTTAGAATTTCCGCCCTGCATAAATATTACGGCGATCACCACGTACTCAAGGGCATCGACCTGACCGTTGAAGAAGGCCAGGTAGTGGCGATCATCGGCCGCAGTGGCTCGGGTAAATCCACCTTGCTGCGTACCCTCAATGGCCTGGAATCCATCAACGACGGCGTGATCGAAGTCGATGGCGAATACCTCGACGCCGCCCGCGCCGACCTGCGCAGTCTGCGGCAGAAGGTCGGGATGGTGTTCCAGCAATTCAACCTGTTCCCGCACCTCACTGTCGGCGAGAACGTCATGCTCGCCCCGCAAGTGGTACAAAAGGTGCCCAAGGCCAAGGCGGCGCAGTTAGCCAAACAGATGTTGGAACGGGTCGGTCTGGGGGAAAAGTTCGACGCTTTCCCGGACCGGCTTTCCGGTGGCCAGCAACAGCGTGTCGCCATTGCCCGTGCCCTGGCCATGTCACCCAAGGTGCTGCTGTGCGACGAAATCACCTCGGCCCTGGACCCGGAACTGGTCAATGAAGTACTCAGCGTGGTGCGCCAACTGGCCAAAGATGGCATGACCCTGATCATGGTGACCCACGAAATGCGCTTTGCCCGCGAAGTCGGTGACAAGCTGGTGTTCATGCACCAAGGCAAAGTGCATGAAGTGGGCGACCCCAAGGTTGTGTTTGCGAACCCGCAGACACCTGAACTCGCCAACTTCATCGGTTCTGTGGAACAGCCGGGCTGACCAGCTCAAAACTACCCTGCCCCTCCCATACCGTCTGGCTGCGTACCTGCAGGGCGTCGACCGGCAGGTCGGCGTCAATGTCGACCTGGGCCGTCAGACGCTGACCCGTCACCGGCATCCCTGCGGCGCGTGCCACCAGGACCTGGCCGGGCAGTAACTGCCCACCCGCGCCACCACCGGGCTCGCTCCCCCTTACCCACTCAACGGCACGCCCATCGAGCTGGGAATGCCTGAGGCTAAGACGCAAACGCCCCTGCTGGCCGAAGCGGAACGCTTGCCCATCGGCGGCACCGACAAACCGCAACGCGATCGCCGACGGCTCGACGCACAACACGTTGAGCAGCAGCGTGCGCGTAGCGAGCCTCACCGTAGCGCTTTCGACCAGTGCCTCCCTGCGAATCACTCCGTAGTCGATACGCGGCTGGCTCACGGACAATCGGCAGTTTTCGGCTCGTGCCCCTTGAGCCAACAGCACCGTACAGCACAATGCACAGCCGATACTTTTGAGCTTACCGACCATGGCACACCGCCGCTGTCGTTTCGTAGAACGTGTCATCGCCAGGCTTCCCCTCGGCAGAAATGCTCAGCAGGCAACTGGCAGAGCCCGGTAATGAAACCCTCAGGTTTTGAATGTCGTTCACGTCGTTCAGAAAAATCATGCCCTCACCCACCACGCTGGTCAGAAAACGATCGCCCTTGCCGAATACCGCTGACCCCTGGGGCAGTGGCCGTCCTTGATCATCGCTGGCGTTGACCAGCATGCGGCGCACCTTCACCACATCGAATGCCACGGTGTTGACGGAACCGCGACCTGCGCTGAGTACTCGGGTGCCGTTCTTCAAATCAACACGTTTTGGCAAGGACTGGGTTTGTACTTCGATATGACTGCTGGTGTAGGCAGGCAAGCCTGGAAGCACCGCCTGCCCGGTAAAGTCGGTCCACACCGGGCCTTGTGGGGTATCGATCCTGGCAGAGGCAACGTCTCCCACCGACGCAATCCCAAACGTGTCCTGTACCGCGTAAGGCGAGAAGGTAATCCCACCTTCGTGAGCAACCACGCCACCCTGCAATTGCCCGGTGTAACTGGTGCCCAAGGGGTCGCGACTCACGCCCAGACCGACTCGGGTGTAGCGCGGCGTGAGGTCTACCTGAGCGCGCATCGATTGCTGCTTCGCACTGAGATCGCGCTCGACACCGACGTCATAGTTCACATACTCATTGACCCGTTCAGTGAGCGCGGTACCGGTCCGGGATTGCCCCCCACGGCGGCTGACGTAGCTGTTCACGCGACGGTCACCGCCCAAGGGCACGCTGACCTGCAATCGCAAGGACAGGTCACCGTCGAGGTTGGTGTCGTGCCGGTTTCTATCCCGCGTGGTATCACGGCGCGCCTGAGTGCTGCCTATCTGCGAATCGGCAATCAACGCGACATCGGCATAGCGCAACGATTTGTTCCATGACGCGAATACGTGTTCGCTCGACTGCCCATCAAATTGAGCGCCACGGGAATAGCTCAGGGAAAACGCCCCCAGGGTGGGGTCGACCCATGTCACACCCGCCGTGTACTGGTTCTTGAAGCGCGAGTCCAACACGTCGGCCGAGCTCGAGCGGCCGACGTCAATCACCTCGCGATAGCCACGAGTCTGGCTGGTTGCGCTGAGGCTGAGGTCGATGTTGGCGGATACCGGACTGCTCACTGATACGTGACTGCGTGCACCGGAAACCTGATCACGGCTGTCGCGGGAAAGGTTATGGCGAGCGCCCACCGAGACCCGCTGGAAGAATACGCTGCTCAACGTGCCACCTGCCGACCAGTACTCCTCGGTACTCAGCAAGCCGAAACCGGCAGATGAGTCACGCCCCAGGCCCCACGTGCCGCTGCCCATGGCGACGACCGGGGAGAGCCCCTCACCGAGCGCGTCCTCACGTAGCTTGCCAAGGGACAAATAATAGCCAGGGACCGCCGGGGCGGCACCGGCGAAGGACGCCGCCGGCACCGCGAAGCTGCGTCGGGCCCCGCGTACGTCGATCACACTCACCTCAAGGTCACTCGTGCCATTGAGCAGTGGCAAGCCGGTCAGCCGGAACGGCCCTTCGGGCACCAGCGTGCTGTGGATCAGAACGCCGGACTGGCGCACCTCGATCCGCGATTGGCTCTGCGCCAGGCCTTCCACCACTGCATTGTTATTGCCGGCCGGCCGGCGCGACTGGCCGTCGGGGGAGAACTGCACACCCGAGAGTTGGATGCCGCCAAACAGTGGATTGTTGCTGGAAAGCTGGCCGGCCTGGAAAGTCGACTGCAATGCAGCGATATCGCGCTGCACATAGGCATACAGGTGTTCGTTGTGTGTCACTCCGTTATCGGCGACATGGATTTGACGGCTGCGAACAATCCAATCGCCCAGGTTGAAACCCGCTTCGGTGTAGGCCGACACGAACCGGTTGTTCCCACTGCGCGAATGGCTGTCGAAACCTTGCACGTCATAGTTGAACAATGCGGCCATGCCCCCCCGGGCGAACTCTCCGGACTCCCACTGCGGCTCACGCAATGATGAGGTTGGCACTACCAGCGACACCTCATCGTTGCCAGGACGCAGGCGCACCATAGTCGTAGGGAACTGCCCCAAAAAGTCATGGCATGCCTGGCCGGCAGTGGTGCCCTTGCGCACGATACTCCCGGTTTTTACCAGCCCAGCTTTTTCCAGCAATGCCGGGGTAAAACACAATTGCCCATTGGCATCGAACTGCGCGTCCACCAGCCCGAGCGGGTTACCGTTGACTTTCAGCCCCACCACCTGGGTGCCCTCGCGAAAGCGCGCCGCGGTGCGGAAATAATCTGAGACTTTCGGATCAATCCCATGCGTGTTCAATGCCGCCAGGTCAAAGCCCTCGCCCAACTCCAATGCAGGGACAACGCCAGGCAGACTCCACAGTGTCGCGACGCCCATGAGCAGCGTAGGTCGCCGGGTCCATAAGAAAGCGGCGGCTCGGTGACTCGACAGGTTTGTCATGAGTCGATCAACCCCCATCGGTGCTGATCGGGGCCCGGTAGTTTTCTACCGAAAAGCCGTAGATCGTGGCCGGCTGAATTTCGATGCCAGTCAATCCTTCCAGAGAGCCGTCAACGTTCACCGCCAGGGCTTCGCCGGGCAAAATGTAGCTTCGCGGCAGCGTAGCTGGGGTTCCCTGCGGCAGTAACCGAACCTGTGGTGCCATGCGCACCACATAAGCGCTGTCGTTATGCACCGTCACACGTTGCCCCGCACGTCGCCATTTCAGCAGCTCCCAAGGCGTGTGATGAACCGGCAGACCTTGGGGATGCAGGATCAGCGGCAAATTCTGCCGCAGGGTGATACCAATGGTCGCACCGCCCCCAGCGCGCGCTTGGGGGATGCCTTCGAAAGACACTCGCTTGAGCCGCTGAGTTTTCAAGGGCTCCTTCAACGTACTGATGAAACGCACCAGTTGCGTTTCGCCGCCCTCCACGCGTGCAATAGGCGGCGTCACGATCAAGAGCGGCTCCACATCTTCCGGTACATTCTCTATCACCGAATGCAGTAGCGCTGGCGCTGCGTCGGTGTTCTTGATGTTTATCGTCGCTTCACCCTGTTCTTCATTCAGTACAATAACCGTGGTTTCCGGCAACATACCGTCAGCAACCGCAACACCAACAAGACACAGAACCAACATTACACATAACAACCATTTACTCTTTTTTATTGGACAACTAAGCACTCTGTGTTCCCCACGATCTTGAAGCTGACTATTGATAGCCGGGCGCGCCTATAAAACAGCCGACCAGAACTACAAAACTTTCTGATCGGCTGTCGCTATGTCGCTTAGATGTAGCTCAATTCAAGCGTTGCGCGTCCATCAAGGGTAACGTCGCGACTCAGGTCCAAGTCCTGGCCTCTATTGATAACCGCGCGCACAGCAATCGTCCCGGTCAACTGGGAGATAGAGGCGGGTGTAACGGCCGTACTACTGCGCCAGGAATATTGGTTAGGCGATTGTGCGACTTTGCCATCACTGTTCTGCCAGGCGCCGGTGCTGACTCGCATGATCGGAGACAGTGTTGCGGTCGGTGAGCGCAGGTCCCTGAGGGTCACGGCGAAGCCACCGGTCTTGCGGCCGGCCACAGTCCCCAGCCCATAGTTGTGCGCCTCGGTGTAGCCACTCCCAAGTGCAGCAAGGATGCCCGGCACCTTGCTGGCGGCCTGCAAGTCGACAAATTTGAGTCCGAACTTACCTGGCGTAGTGCCACAGTTGATGGTGATAGGCGTGGTTTTTTCGGTCAGCGGGTTGAACGCCGTCTGGGACAACTGGCCCGAAGGGATGTCGCCATAGTTGATAATGCCACCGCCGCTCATGCTGAGGTTACAGGCAGCGGGCTTGATGACCCCCCTGACGATCAGTTCGGCGCTGGTGGCAGCATGTGCGCCGATGTTTGCCGTCAGGCAAGCGAGACCCAGGGTCAATCCAACAATTTTTTTCATATTCGACCTGTCACATAGAAGTTATCAGGCGCTCTCTATTTTCGTCTTGGCGGCTCCATCACCAAATAACTTATCTTCCTGAATATCCGCAACGACATATAAATAACACCCAGGCAAAATTGCCGAGTGACAGTGTGTCGCTTTGGCGCTTCGTTAAAGAATCAGACAAGACTCCAGTTAATGTAAGAGCCGTAAAAGCTGCCGGTCATTTAAAGCCAATTTAAAAGTAGGCTAAAACAAGATAACCAATGACACATCCATACGCGCACTGTAGGAAAATTCAAATTTAGCCTTACAACACTCGAAGTTAAAAATTACCTACACAATCAAGTTATTACTCATCGGCCGCCATGGGATCCCAACCTACACATCTCACAAAATATCCCCATAGACAGCCTGAGAAAAATTACCGGAGCACAACGCGTTGGCTCCAGCGGTCGATCGTGGCACGATGGCGAGGTTATCGACCGAGACCCCAAACCATGCCGCAATCCCAAGCCAAGAATCTGTCCCTGATCGCTGCCATCGACCTGGGCTCCAACAGCTTTCACATGGTCGTGGCCAAGGCCCAGAACGGTGAAATCCGCATCCTTGAGCGGCTCGGCGAAAAAGTGCAACTGGCTGCCGGGATCAATGACGAACGTCAGCTCAATGAAGAATCCATGCAGCGCGGGCTCGACTGCCTCAAACGCTTTGCGCAACTGATCAACGGCATGCCGCCTGGCGCTGTGCGAATAGTGGGCACCAACGCCCTGCGTGAAGCGCGTAACCGCAACGAATTCATCCATCGCGCCGAGGAAATCCTCGGGCATCCGGTGGAGGTTATTTCCGGTCGCGAAGAGGCGCGCCTGATCTACCTCGGGGTTTCCCATACGCTGGCCGACACCCCGGGCAAACGCCTGGTGGCGGACATTGGCGGTGGCAGCACCGAATTCATCATCGGCCAGCGTTTCGAACCGCTGCTGCGCGAAAGCCTGCAGATGGGCTGCGTCAGCTACACCCAGCGTTATTTCAAGGACGGCAAGATCACGCCGGCGCGCTACGCCCAGGCCTACACGGCGGCGCGGCTTGAGATCATGAGTATCGAACACGCCCTGCACCGCCTGAGCTGGGATGAAGCCATCGGCTCTTCCGGCACTATCCGGGCCATCGGCCTGGCGCTCAAGGCCGGCGGCCATGGCACCGGCGAGGTAAATGCCGAAGGCCTGGCGTGGCTCAAGCGCAAGCTGTTCAAGCTGGGGGATGCCGAAAAAATCGACTTCGACGGCATCAAGCCTGACCGCCGCGCTATCTTCCCAGCCGGCCTGGCGATTCTTGAAGCCATCTTCGATGCCCTCGAGCTGCAACGCATGGACCACTGTGACGGCGCCCTGCGTGAAGGCGTGCTCTATGACCTGCTTGGCCGTCATCATCATGAAGATGTGCGTGAGCGCACCCTCAGTTCGCTGATGGAGCGTTATCACGTAGACCTGGAGCAAGCCGCGCGCGTCGAGCGCAAAGCGCTGCATGCCTTCGACCAAGTGGCCGACGACTGGGACCTGCAAAACGGTGTATGGCGCGAACTGCTGGGCTGGGCCGCCAAGGTGCACGAAGTGGGCCTGGACATTGCCCACTACCATTACCACAAGCATGGCGCTTACCTGATCGAGCACTCGGACCTGGCCGGGTTCTCACGCGAAGATCAGCAGATGCTCGCGCTGCTGGTGCGCGGCCATCGCCGCAATATTCCCAAAGACAAGTTTGCCGAGTTCGGCAAGGACGGCATCAAGCTGATTCGCCTGTGCGCGTTGTTGCGCTTTGCCATCCTGTTCCACCACATCCGCGGCACCCAGGAAATGCCCCAGGTGAAACTGCGCGCCGACGGCGACAGCCTGGAAGTGATGTTCCCGAAAGGCTGGCTGGACGAAAACCAGCTGACCCAGGCGGACTTTGCCCAGGAAGCGGAGTGGCTGACGCGGGTGGGGTTCAGCCTGAACGTGCGCTAACGCCCAGCGCAAAACAACTGTGGGAGGGGGCTTGCTCCCGATCGCGGTGTGTCAGTCAGTTGATACATTGACTGAGACACCGCCATCGGGGGCAAGCCCCCTCCCACATTTTTTGACGCGCGGACGGTCAGTTCACGGTCAGGATCGGGCTACCCAGCTTCTCCAGCAGCGTCGCCTGCGCACTGCGCGGGTTCTGATTGCCAGTCGGGGTGTTGCGCACGTACCGGCCGTCCGACTGCAGGCTCCAGCTGTGGGTGTTGTCGGTCAGGTAGCTTTCCAGTTCCTTCTTGACCCGCATGATCAGCTTCTTGCCCTCCACCGGGAAGCAGGTCTCCACACGCTTGTCGAGGTTGCGCTCCATCCAGTCGGCGCTGGAGAGGAACATCTGCTCTTCGCCACCGTTGAGGAAATAGAACACCCGCGTGTGCTCCAGGAAGCGGCCGATGATCGAGCGCACATGGATGTTATGCGAGACGCCGACAATGCCCGGGCGCAGGCAGCACATGCCACGTACCACCAGGTCGATGCGCACCCCGGACTGGCTGGCCTTGTACAGCGCGCGGATGATCTTCGGATCGGTCAGCGAGTTGAATTTGGCGATGATATGCGCCGGCTTGCCATCGAGGGCGAACTGGGTCTCGCGGGCAATCATGTCGAGCATGCCCTTCTTCAGCGTGAACGGCGCGTGCAGCAGCTTCTTCATGCGCAACGTCTTGCCCATGCCGATGAGCTGGCTGAACAACTTGCCGACGTCTTCGCACAAGGCGTCGTCGGACGTCAGCAGGCTGTAGTCGGTGTAGAGCTTCGCGTTACCGGCGTGGTAGTTGCCAGTGCCCAGATGCGCATAACGCACGATCTCACCGGCTTCGCGGCGCAGGATCAACATCATCTTGGCGTGGGTCTTGAAGCCGACCACGCCGTAGATCACTACCGCACCGG
This sequence comes from Pseudomonas sp. W4I3, assembly GCF_030816195.1. Lineage (GTDB taxonomy): Bacteria > Pseudomonadota > Gammaproteobacteria > Pseudomonadales > Pseudomonadaceae > Aquipseudomonas. Next base: position 385,851 of record NZ_JAUSXS010000001.1, read on the forward strand.
CCGCTTGCAGGCGGCTGGCCAGTTGCAGGTTGGACTCCTCATCGAAACGCGCCCGCAGCTCGATGACCGCGGTGACTTCCTTGCCGTTACGCGCAGCGTCGACCAGTGCATCGACGATTTCCGAGTTGGCGCCAGAACGATACAGCGTCTGGCGCACGGCCAGAACGTGTGGGTCTTTGGCGGCCTGGCGCAACAGGTCGACCACCGGGGTGAACGACTCGAACGGGTGCAGCAGCAAAATGTCCTGCTTGCTTACCACGCTGAAGATGTTCTCGCTGTTTTGCAGCAGTTTCGGGATTTGCGGGGTGAACGGCTTGTATTGCAGCTCCGGGTGACTGTCCAGGCCAGTGATGCTGAACAGACGCGTCAGGTTGACCGGGCCATTGACCTGGTACAACTCGGACTCGGCCAGGTTGAACTGCTTGAGCAGGTAGTCCGACAAGTGTTTGGGGCAGGTGTCGGCCACTTCCAGGCGCACTGCATCGCCGTAGCGCCGCGAGAACAGCTCGCCGCGCAGGGCACGGGCCAGGTCTTCGACGTCTTCGGAGTCCAACGCCAGGTCGGCGTTACGCGTCAGGCGGAACTGGTAACAGCCCTTGACCTTCATGCCCTGGAACAGGTCATCGGCGTGCGCATGGATCATCGACGAAAGGAATACATAGTTATCGCCAGCCCCCCCTACCTCTTCGGGTACCTTGATGATCCTTGGCAACAGACGCGGCGCCGGGATGATCGCCAGGCCAGAGTCGCGGCCGAAGGCGTCGATGCCTTCGAGCTCCACGATGAAGTTGAGGCTCTTGTTCACCAGCAACGGGAACGGGTGCGTGGGGTCGAGGCCGATCGGGGTGATGATCGGTGAAATCTCGTCACGGAAATAACGGCGCACCCAGGTCTTGATCTTGGTGGTCCAGTGACGGCGACGGATGAATCGGACCTGATGTTTTTCCAGTTCCGGCAGCAGGATGTCGTTGAGGATCGCGTACTGGCGGTCCACATGGCCGTGCACCAGCTCGCTGATGCGCGCCAGGGCCTGATGCGGTTGCAGGCCGTCGGCACCGGCTTGTTCACGGGCGAAGGTGATCTGCTTCTTGAGCCCTGCGACCCGGATCTCGAAGAACTCGTCGAGGTTGCTCGAGAAGATCAGCAGGAATTTGAGCCGCTCCAGCAACGGGTAGGACTCATCCAGCGCCTGCTCCAGCACGCGGATGTTGAATTGCAGTTGGGACAGCTCGCGGTGGATGTACAGGCTGCTGTCATCCAGGTTGGTGACCACGGCCACTGGCGCTGGGGCCGGTGCTTCGGCGGCCACCACAGGCGGAGCAGGCTCCAGCTCCGGCGGGGTCTCGGCGATTTGTTCAACCACTGGATGAGCGTCTTTTACGGCAACTTCTTTAAGTCCTTCGGTATTCATCGAGTGTTCCTGTGAGGGCTATTGTTGCTCTCTAAGCAATTGGGCAGCGCGGGCGGCGAAGTAGGTCAGAATGCCATCAGCGCCGGCACGTTTAAAGGCTGTCAGGGATTCGAGGATCACCCCTTCACTCAACCAACCATTCTGGATTGCGGCCATGTGCATGGCGTATTCACCGCTGACCTGATAGACAAAGGTCGGCACTTTGAATTCCTCTTTGACCCGGCAAAGGATGTCCAGGTAAGGCATTCCGGGCTTGACCATCACCATGTCGGCGCCTTCGGCCAGGTCGGCCGCTACTTCGTGCAAGGCTTCCTGACTGTTGGCCGGGTCCATCTGGTACGAAGCCTTGTTGGCCTTGCCCAGGTTCAGCGCCGAACCCACTGCATCGCGGAATGGGCCGTAATAGGCGCTGGCGTACTTGGCCGAGTAGGCCATGATTCGCACATTGACATGCCCGGCCAGCTCAAGGGCTTCGCGAATCGCCTGGATGCGACCGTCCATCATGTCCGACGGCGCCACCACCTGGGCACCTGCCGCCGCGTGGGACAAGGCCTGCTTGACCAGCGCATCGACGGTAATGTCGTTCTCGACGTAGCCGGCCTGGTCGAGAATGCCATCCTGGCCGTGTGTGGTGAACGGGTCCAGGGCCACGTCGGTGATCACCCCAAGCTGCGGGAAACGCTCGCGCAAGGCCCGAGTGGCGCGCTGGGCGATGCCTTGCGGGTTCCAGGCTTCGGCGGCGTCGAGGGACTTGAGCTCATTGGGCGTTACCGGGAACAGCGCCAGCGCCGGGATTCCCAGCTCAACCCAATGGGCGGCCTCTTCCAGCAGCAAATCGATGCTCAAGCGCTCCACCCCTGGCATCGATGCCACCGCTTCCCGACGTTTTTCACCGTCCAGCACGAATACCGGCAGGATCAGATCGTTCGTTGTCAGCACATTTTCACGTACCAGACGACGAGAAAAATCATCACGACGGTTACGACGCAGACGAGTGGCGGGGAATAGCCGATTGGCGGGGGTAAAGCTCACGACAGACTCCTGAGCCCGCGTTTACGGGCGAGCGGTGCAGTTATAAGCGGCCATTATGACGAAGGAATGACAGTTGTGCTTATCGATGCGACCTGTAGCCGCATTCGTCATTTATGTAGGAATTGTTCACTTCATGACACATCTCGATACTTTCATGAATCTTCGTGAAGGCGTAGGCTGCGCGTTCATTTCGCCAGCACCCTAGACCATGCTTCAACAATTTCTGCATGACTTCGGCTACTTTGCCCTCTTCCTCGGCACATTCTTCGAAGGCGAGACCATCCTCGTACTCGCAGGCTTCCTGGCGTTCCGTGGATACATGGATATCAACCTGGTGGTGGTCGTTGCCTTCTTTGGCAGCTACGCCGGCGACCAGCTTTGGTACTACATGGGGCGCAAACACGGCCGCAAGTTGCTGGCACGCAAGCCGCGCTGGCAATTGATGGGCGACAAGGCGCTGGAACATATCCGCAAGCATCCAGATATCTGGGTACTGAGCTTTCGCTTCGTCTACGGTTTGCGCACGGTGATGCCCGTGGCAATCGGCCTGTCCGGCTACCCTCCCCTGCGCTATCTGATCCTTAACGGTATCGGTGCGGCAATATGGGCGGCTGCGCTGGGGGCTGCGGCCTATCATTTCGGCGCAGTCCTGGAAGGCATGCTTGGCAGCGTCAAGAAATACGAGCTGTGGGTGCTGGGTGCCTTGCTGGTGCTGGGTTTTGGCCTATGGCTGCGGCGCCGCTTCAAGAATGCCCGCATCGCCCGCGAGGCGTGTGCGGCCAAGGCTCGGCTCGCTGCCGAACCCGCCCCGGTCGAAACACCTAAGACGCCAAGCGAGTAAACCGGCCTCTGCAGCAGTAAAGGCCGATCACGCTGAGCAAGCTGTAGCTCACCAGGGCCAGCCACCCAAGATGGCTGGCGGGCCACAACCCGATCCACGGGGCCAGCCCTACCAAAGGCACATTCAGCCCCAGGCGCACGCATTCCGCCTTGAGCGCCCACGGGCGACTTTCCAGCGCGACGCCCAGCGTGAACAGCCCCAGCGCCATCGCCCCCCAGCCCAGGATCAGCGCCGCCGTCGGCAGACGTTCGCCGAAGTTCATCAAATAGCTGCCAAACCCTACGTAAACCGCAAATTGCAAAGCGACGTAAATCTGCTGGCGCGTATCCAGCGGCACTTCGAATTTGCGGAACTGGGTCAAGTCCGGCTTGGCCATCGGGTACTTGGCTTTCACGTCTGCGGGGCGCCAGCCCGTGCGCATGAACCAGATGCGCAGCTTGTCCCAAAGGCTTTCAGTACGGCGGGCATCGTTCCACAACTGCGCATAAAACTGCAGGTTCGCCCACAGCGGATTCCAGCTGGCCAGGGGCGTGGTCACGCCGAAGACCACCGGCTCGTTGTCGTCCTCCTCCTGGAACGTGCCGAATAGCCGATCCCAAAAAATGAACACCCCGCCGTAGTTGCGATCCATGTAGAGGGCGTTCTGTGCGTGGTGGGCCCGATGATTGGAGGGTGTGACGAAAAACCATTCGAACCAGCCGAGCTTGGGCACGTGACGGGTATGTACCCAAAATTGATACAACAGGTTGAGCGACGCCACGCTGATGAACACCACCAATGGCACACCGAGCACGGCCAGCGGCAGGTAGAAGATCCAGCTCAGCAGGAAGCCAGTGCTGGTCTGACGCAACGCAGTGGTGAGGTTGTAGTCCTCGCTCTGGTGGTGCACTGAATGCGCGGCCCAGAGGATATTGCGCTCATGACCCAGACGATGCAGCCAGTAGTAGCAGAAGTCGTAGAACACAAAAGCGAATAGCCATGTCCCCACGCTCTGGGACGACAACTCGATCAGCGCCAGGTGCTTGAGGGCGAACGCATAGGTCAGCAGGCCCACACCTTTGGTCAGCAACCCCGTGGTAGTGGACAGCACGCCGGTGCTGAGGCTGTTGATCGCATCGGCCACTCGATAGTTGCGCGCACCGCGCCAACGATCGGCCAGCAGCTCAACCACGATCAAGGCAATGAAAAACGGCACTGCGTAAGGCACGAAGTCCATGGGCTAGTCCGGTCTATTTTTGTTACATCAGATTAGGTGCACTTGCGTGAGATCCCATTGGCAACAGGTTACAAATTAGTAGACATTTAACGCCATGAATCAGGAGAAATGCCCATGAGCAAAAAGATTGCAGTGATCCTTTCCGGCTGTGGCGTGTACGACGGTGCAGAAATTCATGAAAGCGTGATCACGCTGCTGCGCCTGGATCAGCGCGGCGCGCAGGTTGAGTGCTTCGCGCCGGATATTGCGCAGCTGCACGTGATCAACCACCTCACCGGCGAAGAAATGCCTGAGTCGCGCAATGTATTGGTGGAGTCAGCGCGCATCGCCCGCGGCGCGGTGAAGGCCATCAGTGAGGCCAACGCTGCAGACTTCGATGCGCTGATCGTGCCGGGCGGGTTTGGCGCGGCGAAGAACCTGTCCAACTTCGCCGTGGAAGGCGCTAGCTGCAGCGTCAACCCACAGGTCCTGGAATTGGCAGAAGCCTTCGCCGCAGCCGGCAAGCCCGTGGGGCTGATCTGCATATCCCCTGCCCTGGCCGCAAAAATCTACGGCCCAGGGGTCACCTGCACCATCGGCAACGATACCGACACCGCAGCGGCGTTGAACAAAATGGGCGCTACCCACCAGGAGTGCACGGTGGAGGAGATCGTCGAGGACAAAGCGCGCAAGTTGGTGAGCACACCGGCGTATATGCTGGGTAAAAACATCAGTGAGGTGGCGTCGGGCATCAACAAGCTCGTAGACCGGGTGTTGGAGCTGACCCACGAGAACGACTAACGTCCTCTTTCTGTAGGAGCGAGCTTGCTCGTGAAAAACCTGAGAACGCCGTGTTCATCCGAAGTGCCCGCGTCATCGTTGACTTTCTTCGCGAGCAAGCTCGCTCCTACAAAGGTTTCATCAAGCGCGTGAGGATTCGGTCGAGCGCGTTGGCAAACGCCTGCTTGTCCTTCTCGCTGTGCGGCGGCGGCCCGCCGCCCATCTGGCCTTGCTCGCGCAAGTCGGTGAACAGGTTGCGCACCGCCAGCCGCTCACTCATGTTCGCCGGGCTGAACTCCTTGCCGCGCGGGTCGAGGGCCGTGACGCCCTTCTTGACCAGGCGGTCGGCCAAGGGCACGTCGCTGCAGACCACCAGTTCGCCGGGCACGGCGTGCTCCACCAGATAGTCATCCGCCGCATCGGGGCCGCTGGGTACCACGATCAGCTTCACACAGGCAAAGCTGGGCTTGATCTGGCTCTGGCCCGCCACCAGCACAACTTCAAATTGGCGCTTGAGGGCAAATTTAACCACCTGATCCTTGGCGGCCCGAGGGCAGGCGTCCGCGTCGATCCAGACCCGCATACCTATACTGCCACTCGCTGCTTCTCGGCTAAGCGACTGCGCCCATACAGCACCACAATCGCCAGGATCGCCACGGCCTGCGCACTCAATGAATACGCATCGGCGTGGATACCCAGCCAGTCGAAGTCAAAGAACGCCACCGGCCGCGTGCCGAAGATGCCTGCCTCTTGCAGCGCCTTGACGCCATGCCCGGCGAACACCACCGACAGCGCACACAGCAGCGCAGCGTTGATGCCGAAGAACAGCGCCAGCGGCAATTTCGCCGAGCCGCGCAGAATCACCCAGGCCAGGCCCACCAGCAGCACCAAGGCGGTAGCGCCACCGGCCAGAACTGCGTTGTGCCCGGCCGGGCCGGCTTGCAGCCAGAGGGTTTCGTAGAACAGGATCACTTCGAACAGCTCGCGGTACACCGAGAAGAAGGCCAGCAGCGCAAAACCAAAGCGCCCGCCGCCGCCCACCAGGCTGCTCTTGATGTAGTCCTGCCAGGCTGCCGCGTGACGCCGGTCGTGCATCCACACACCGAGCCACAGCACCATCACGCTGGCAAACAGCGCCGTGCAGCCTTCAAGCAGTTCACGCTGGGCACCGCTGACGTCAATCACGTAGGCCGCCAACGCCCAGGTGGCCAAGCCGGCCAACAGTGCCAGGCCCCAGCCGACGTTGACGCTGCGCACTGCCGATTGCTGGCCAGTGTTACGCAGGAAGGCCAGGATCGCAGCCAGTACCAGGATCGCCTCCAGGCCTTCGCGCAGCAGGATCAGCAAGCCTGAGATGTAGCTCAACGACCAGCTCAGGCCATCGCTGCCGAGTAACCCGGCGGACTCGCCGAGCTTGCCCTTGGCCACGTCCAGGCGTTGCTGCACTTGGTCGATCGGCAGACCGTCCTGCAACGACTGCCGGTAGGCCATCAGCGCCTTCTCGGTGTCTTTGCGCACATTGGCGTCGACGTTATCCAGCGAGCTTTCCACCAGCTCGAAGCCTTCCAGATAGGCGGCTACAGACAGGTCATAGGCTTGTTCGTGGTCGCCGTTGCGGAACGCGGCCAGGCTTTTGTCCAGGGTGGCGGCGGTGTAATCAAGCAACTGCGCCGGGCCACGCTTGACCTGCGGCGGTTGCGCGCGCTGGGTGCGAAAGGTCGCTGCCGCCGCCGCGCCGTCTGCGGCCAGCACTTCGTTGGGCGTCTGGCGTGCCAGGTCAGCCAGGTTGAAGGCGTGTTCGCTTTTGGCTGCTGCCGGGTCAGTCGTGAAACTTGCGATGTAGGTAGCGAGGTCCCAGCGCTGGCGATCATCCAACTGGTCGGCGAAAGACGGCATGTCGGTGCCTTCGACACCCAGGCCCAGGGTGTTGTAGATCGCATAGAGGCTCAGGCGATCCAGACGCGAGGCATCGCGCAGGTTGGCCGGCGGCGGGGTCATGCCCATGCCCGCAGGGCCATCGCCGGCGCCCGCCGTGCCGTGGCACACGGAGCAGTGCTGGGCATACAGCGGCGCACCACGCGTTGGATCGGGGGTGATCGCTGGCGCCTGGCTGACTTCATACGCCACCGCCAGCTTGGCGCCCAGCTGACGAGCCTGACGGGCGACGCTTGCGCCGTCTGCATGGGCGGTGACTGCGGTGAGCAACTCAGCGACGCCCTTGATCAACTCGGCGCGCTCGGGCTTTTCCGGCAGCTGCGCAACCAACCCCTGCAACACACCGAGGAATTCCACCTGTTCGCGAAATTCCGACTCGTCCACCACCTTGCCCGCCTCCACTGTGGGTGGATAATCGGCGCCAATATAGTCCAACAGATGCAGGGCCTGGGGTGCGCCTTCGGCCGTCGCGGCCAACAGATTAAAGCTGCACGACATCAACGCCGGCAGCATCAGCCAGGCGAGAAAACGCAAGGAGGCAGTCATGAATGAATCTCAAGTGGAAATACGAAGTAACACTATTGTTGAGCTTTAACGGATTTGACTCAAGGTGTTATTTCGTCACGCCACAAAACCAATGTGGGAGGGGGCTTGCTCCCGATAGCAGGGTATCAGTCAGCTCATCTCTAGCTGAACCACCGCTATCGGGAGCAAGCCCCCTCCCACATTTTGATCCGGTTTCCTCAATTACGCCGTGGCGCGGTGCAGGCTGGCGAGGAACCCGGCAGCACCGACGAACAACCCGGCAAACGTGCGGTTGACACGCTTCTGCTGTTTGGGCGAGCGCAACAGGCGCAGGACTTTCGAGGCCAACCCCGTGTAACCGGCCATCACGATCATATCGACGCTGATCATCGTCGCCCCAATGATCAGGTACTGGATCGCCAACGGTGCCTGCGGGTTCACAAACTGCGGCAGCACCGCGAGCATGAACACCAACGCTTTGGGGTTACTGGCGTTGACCAGGAAACCGCGGAACATCATCGCCATCGGTTTGCCGATCGGACGTATTGCGGCCTCATCGGTCATGTCCATAGGCAACGCGCGCCATTGCTTGACGGCCAGGTATATCAGGTACGCCACACCAAACCATTTGATCGCATAGAACGCGGTTGACGATGCCGCCAGGATCGCACCCAGGCCGCCCGCCACCACCGCAATCTGCATCGCCAGACCCAGTTGCAGGCCAATGGCGTTCCAGTAACCGCGCACAAAACCGTACTGCAGCCCGCTGGACATCGAGGCGATGGCGCCGGCACCGGGGGAAAGGGAGATGATCCAACTGGCCAGGAAAAAGGCCAGCCACGTGTCGAGTGCCATTGCACACCTCAGGAAGGAGTTTTTGGTTGTGCCTTAAGCTAACGCCGCCGACCGGAGGCTGGCTATAAATTTTTACAGGATGTGATTTCTAACGGTCGCCAGGGAATACATGCGTACCGGGCCAACGTCGAACCGAGCGCTGGAAGAACAGGCTGTTGGGCACTTGCACCATCGCGCTGTCGGTGCCGGCTTCCTGCACCTCGATCAGCGTGGTGTAGAGCAGATTGATCGCCACGACGCGCCCTTTCACACCGGGTTTGTCGACAGTGTCCACCAGCTCGACGATGTCACCGAGGCGAAACGGCCCCACGGTGAAGATCAAAATGGCGCACAACAAATTGGACAATACGGACCACATGGCGAAGAACGCCACCGCCGCCACCGCCACAAACCCTGACAGCGCCGTCCACAGCACCGTGGCCGATACGCCCAGGCGACCCAATACGAAGATCAGCGCGCTGCCCATGATCAGCCAGCGCAGACCACCGCGCAGCGGCATCAGCAATTGTGGCGGGAACGGATAGCGCTCACCCAGACGGGTCAGGCCTTTGGCGACAAAACGCTGGGCAAGGTAGCCGGCCAGCAGGATCAGCAGGATTTGCACGCCGATCCACACAGGCTCGATCCATTGCGCCGGCAAGGGCAGTTGCAACGCTTCCATCAGGACAGCGCCTCCAGCTCCGCTTGCAGGGTTTCAAGCAGCTCGAGGGCCTCCATCCAGGTTTCCTCCAGTTGCCCTTCACGCACCTTGAGCTTGGCCTGCTCGGCCAGCAGGTCGCGCAGTTCATCCTTTCGCGCTGCCTCATACACGGCGCTGTCGCCCAGGCTGGTTTCGATCTTGGCCAGGCGCTCATGCACCTTGCCCAGCTCGGCCTCCAGCTTGTCGGCTTCGCGCTTGTGCGGCGCCAACTGCTGACGCAGTGCGGCGGCGGCCTGGCGCTGGGCCTTCTTGTCGGTCTTATCCGGGTTGACCGGCGTGTTACTGACCGGCGCATTGCGCAGACGGTAGTCGGTCAGCCAGCGCGCATAGTCGTCCAGGTCGCCGTCGAACTCTTCAACCTTGCCATCAGCCACCAGCAGGAAGTTATCGGTGGTGCTTTTGAGCAAGTGGCGATCGTGAGACACCACCAGTACCGCGCCACTGAACTCCTGCAGGGCCATGGTCAGCGCCAGGCGCATTTCCAGGTCCAGGTGGTTGGTCGGTTCGTCGAGCAGCAGCAGGTTCGGGCGGTCCCAGGCGATCAGGGCCAAGGCCAGGCGTGCCTTTTCACCACCGGAAAAATTCAGCACCGGCTCATCTATACGTGCGCCACGGAAGTCGAAACCACCGAGAAAATCACGCAGGGTCTGTTCGCGCTCGGTGGGTGCCAGGCGTTGCAGGTGCAGCAGCGGGCTGGCCTTGGAATCCAGCGAGTCCAACTGATGCTGGGCGAAGTAGCCGACCACGGTGTTCTCGCCGCGGGTCAGGCGACCGGCCAAGGGCTCCAGCTCACCTGAGAGGTTCTTGATCAGCGTCGACTTGCCCGCGCCGTTAGGGCCTAACAAACCGATCCGCGCGCCAGGTGTGAGCTGCAGCTTGACCTTCTCCAGGATCGTCTTGTCGCCGTAACCCAGGCGTGCATCCGACAGATCGAGCAAGGGGCTGGAGATCTTCACCGACTCACGGAACACGAAGTCGAACGGCGAATCAACATGGGCCGCTGACAGCTCTTCCATGCGCTCCAGCGCTTTGATCCGGCTCTGGGCCTGACGGGCCTTGGTGGCCTGGGCCTTGAACCGGGCGATGTAGCTTTCCATGTGCGCACGCTGCGCCTGCTGCTTCTCAAACGCCTGTTGCTGCTGGGCCAGGCGTTCGGCACGGGCGCGCTCGAAGGCGGTGTAGCCGCCACGATAGAGCATGATTTTCTTCTGTTCGACATGGGCAATGTTGTCGACCACGGCGTCGAGGAAATCCCGGTCGTGGGAAATCAGCAACAGGGTGCCCTGATAATTCTTGAGGAAGTCTTCCAGCCACAGGATCGCATCGAGATCCAGGTGGTTGGTCGGCTCGTCGAGCAGCAACAGGTCGGAAGGACACATCAGCGCCTGCGCCAGGTTCAGGCGCATGCGCCAGCCACCGGAGAAGTCGGCGACCGGGCGGTCCATCTGTTCGTTGGTAAAGCCCAGGCCGGCGAGCATCTTGCGAGCGCGGGCGTCAGCGGTGTAGCCGTCGGCGCTGTCCAGCTCCGAATGCAGGCGGGCTTGGGCGGCGCCGTCCTGGGCTTGTTCAGCAGCGGCGAGGTCGTGTTGTACCTGGCGCAGGCGCAGGTCGCCATCGAGCACGTAGTCGATGGCGATGCGGTCCAGGGTGTCGATCTCCTGGCGCATATGGGCGATGCGCCAGTCGGCCGGCAGCAGGCAGTCGCCCGAATCCGGGGTCAGCTCACCCAGCAACAGGGCGAACAACGTGGATTTGCCGGCGCCATTGGCACCGATCAGGCCGGCTTTGTGACCGGCGTGCAGGGTCAGCTCGGCATCTTCAAGAAGACGTTGCGGGCCACGCTGTAATGTTAGGCTTTGAAGTCGGATCATAATGGCGGCGGAGTCTACCAGCTTCGTTGGCCGCTGGCTTGGGTGTGAATATGTGCGCTGACCTGTGGAGCTTTGCCCTCTCGACTTATGCCCGCCCCGGTGTGGAGGCGGCGTGCCTGCGGTTGCAGGAGCAAGGAGCGGATGTGTGCCTGTTGCTGTGTGGCGCGTGGCTGGAGCAACGTGGTGTGGCGCGATTACCTGAACGCGTTGTGGCACTGCAACAGCTTGCGCGGCCGTGGCGCATGGACGTGGTTGAACCCTTGCGCAAGATACGCAGGCGATGGCGGGTGATGGCGCAGCAGGATGTGCAACTGGCAGCGTTACGGGAACAGCTCAAGGCAATGGAGCTGCAAGCCGAGCGAACCTTGCTGACACGCCTGGAAGCGCTGGCTCAGACCTGGCCGATCAACGAAGTAAATGGGCAATACGAATGGCTTGAAGGCCTGACGAGCGAAACCGTCGACCTTGACCACGACGCGCTGCAGCAGCTGCGCGTCGTGATCACCCGCACTTAGGAAGCGCTGGTTGGGGTGACGCTTGGCGCTACCGGTGCAGAAGTGCTGCTGGCCGATGCGGTTGGAGCGGAGGATGCAGTCGGAGTAGCGACAGGTGCTGCGGGAGTGGCTGGCTTTGCAGGTGCTGGTTTTGCGGCGGCTGGTTTTGCAGCAGCTGGCTTGGCAGCTGGTTTCGCAGCAGCAGGTTTGGCAGCTGGCTTGGCGGCTGGTTTTGCGGCTGGTTTTGCGGCAGCGGTTTTAGCAGCTGGTTTGGCGGCAGGTTTCGCAGCAGCGGTTTTTGCAGCTGGCTTGGTGGCTGGTTTCGCAGCAGCAGTTTTAGCAGCTGGTTTGGCGGCAGGTTTTGCAGCAGCAGTTTTAGCAGCTGGCTTGGCGGCGGGTTTTGCGGCAGCGGTTTTTGCAGCTGGCTTGGCGGCAGGTTTCGCAGCAGCGGTTTTTGCAGCTGGTTTGGCGGCAGGTTTCGCAGCAGCGGTTTTTGCAGCTGGCTTAGCGGCCGGTTTTGCAGCAGCGATTTTTGCAGCTGGCTTGGCGGCTGGTTTTGCAGCAGCAGTTTTAGCTGCTGGCTTGGCGGCTGGTTTTGCAGCAGCGGTTTTTGCAGCTGGCTTGGCGGTCGGTTTCGCAGCAGCAGTTTTAGCTGCTGGCTTGGCGGCTGGTTTCGCAGCGGCCGTTTTAGCAACTGGCTTAGCGGCAGCTTTAGCCGGCGCCTTCGCTGCAACAGCTTTGCTCGCTGGCTTCTTGGCTGCGACGACTTTTGCCGGAGTACGAGCACCCAGTGCCTTGGCTACGGCTTCCTTCACACGACCAACACCCTGGGCCAGTTTCAGGCTTTCCTGAGCGTCTTTTTTGAGTTGGGAGATGTAACTGCGGGTTTCAGCCTGGCGGTCCTTGAGAGCGTCCAGCAGGTCTTCAAGTTCTTTGACAGCGTCTTTGGCTTTGGCTTGTGCCTTGGCCTTGCCGGCAGTGGCAGCGTCTTGCAGTTTGGTACGGGATTTGTGCAGCTTCTCTTGCGCTTTGCCGCGTTGTTTTTCGAGTTTGGCGAGCAGTTTTTCTGCATCGGCCAAGGCCTGAGAACAAGCGCTTTCCAGATGTTCGAGCAAGCTGCCCGACAATTGTTGGAGTAAGTGCAACGGGGTATTTACAGGCTTCTGTTTGGCCGACATGGTTTACCTCCTGGCTGACGTGGGTGCGGCTCATACTAGCCCTCTGCTCTTACCGCCGCTAGGGCATGTTGACAGTATCAATTGCGTTGCGTTGCAACGTACGAAAATTCTTATCGATATAACAGAAAACTACGCCACTGCTCAGCCACTCACGCTGGCATAATCCGTCGCACTTTCGGCGGGAGGACACCCATGTCGCGTTACCTTTTCCTAGTGCTCGGCCTGGCGATTTTCACCGCCGATGCAAGCGAAACATCTCCTCCAAAAACAGCTGCCCAGGATCAACATGACCTCGCCTACAGCCTGGGCGCCAGCCTCGGTGAGCGCCTGCGTCAGGAAGTCCCGGACCTGCAGATCCAGGCCCTGATCGACGGACTCAAACAAGCCTACCAAGGCAAACCATTGGCGCTCGATAACACACGCATCGAACAGATTCTTGCACAGCACGAAGCACAGAACGCCACCGACACCCAAGCACCGCAGAGTGAAAAAGCACTCGCCGCCGAACAGCAATTTCTGTCCAGGGAAAAAGCGGCAAAGGGAGTACGTGAATTGGCGGACGGTATCTTGGTCACCGAGTTGACGCCGGGCACCGGCAACAAGCCGCTGGCGAATGATGAGGTGCAGGTGAAATACGTAGGGCAACTGCCCGGCGGAACCGTTTTCGATAAAAGCACGCAGCCGCAATGGTTTCGCCTGGACAGTGTGATCAGCGGCTGGGCCAGCGCATTGCAACAGATGCCAGTCGGTGCGAAATGGCGCCTGGTGATTCCTTCAGCGCAGGCTTATGGCGCGGACGGCGCGGGCGAATTGATTCCACCTTACACGCCCTTGGTCTTCGAAATCGAATTGCTCGGGACTCGCCACTGACCCCATAAAAAACGGTGCGACATGCGCACCGTTTTTTAATCGTGTTTCAACGCTTCATGCCTGAGTTGCAGGCTCTTCTTTATGAGCGTTGTGCAGCACTTCAATCAGGCAATCTTCCAGTTCAAAGCGCTCATGCAAGAGTGCGCCCAACTCCTTGAATTTTTCAGCAACACACTTCCCCGCATCGCACAGGTCAGTGAACGCCAGCAGCTTTTCGGTGATGACATCGATGCGTGGGTAAATGGTCTCTGCCAAGTCCAGGCCACGCTGATCATCGAAAGCCTCTGCCTCTTTGGTCAGTTGCTCATAGACACCGAAATGACCTGCAGACACATAGTCCACCAGCACCCCGCAGAAATCTTGCAGCGGCTCGCGCTTCTCAGCCAGTGCCTCGGGCTTGGCACCGAGAGCATCAAAGGCCCGAACCAGTTCGTGACGTGCTTTCAACCAGCTGTCGATCAGCTTGTGCACCCCACCCCAGCGTTCCTGAGCATTCTGACAACTTTCCAGCATGATGATCTCTCTTCCCTATAAGGGACGCTGCAGCCCTGCGCCTGCATAACACTTCAAGGTGAAAGCGGCGGCCGGGCAAGGCCGCGTCTGACAAGCGGTTTCGATAACGCGTGCGGGCCAGATTATGCCCGCATCACTATGGCTTCAAGGTACGCACGAGAGAAAGTTCATACAAGCGTTTAATCCCGTCCTACAACATGAAGCGTATTTTCCTCGCTTCGCGATACGTAACGTCGGCCAAGCAACAACCGACAAAGCGGCATACCCCCCAGAATCAGAACCGCCACGAAAAAAAGCAGGCTCCACTCCGGAAGGCTGAGGTCAAACAACGTCCAATTGATTTCGACGCAATCCACAGTCCCCTTGAAAGCCGACCGCACAGCCTGCCAGAACGACAGGTTTTCAATCATGTAATCAAGGGTCGGCCAGCAGTTCGGTATCTGGTCTGAAGGAGCGTTCTGCAACAGCACTTGGCGCCCGGCGGTGACGGCGCCAAACAATGCACACCCCATGCTCGCCAACCCGTACAGGCACGCGCCGGAGCGGCCGGGGTTGTGTAGGGCGGCGATCAGGTTGATCAGTACAAAGGCGGCAAGAACCAACCGTTGTACCTGGCACAGAAAGCATGGCTGTAACAGTGCGCCATATTCCAGATAGAAAGACACGCCCAACGTCAGCGCACCGGCCATGAACGCCAGGAAAAACAAGGAGCGTAAGGGGGCCAAAGACATTGTTTATCCGCAACGCAAGAGATAGGTCGCTACGGTAGAGGAAAGGCCCGACCGCTTTCAATACGCCTTGGAGCAGACAATTCCGCGAAAACACAGGGAGATCCCGCCAACGCGCTGGGGAAATCGTCCTCCAGGGCGTAAGAATTGATGACGGACCCGCTTAAGCCGAGCATTTACATAGGGTTATAGGATTGGCTTGACGATCCGTCTGAGCCAATCCTTTCGTCCTTTCCTACTTCAAGCTTGCGCAGGGGCTGGCAACGGTGCGGCCAGCAGACGATTGTCGAGTAGCCCCAGGCCTTCCTGGAACAATTGGTTGCTGCGCTCGGTATCACCCAACTGAGCCAGCAAACGGGCCAATTCAGCACAGGCTTCGGGATTGCGCTGCACCTGCAGGCTGCTTTCCAGATAATCCCGTGCCTTGCCCCACAGACTGTTCTGCAGGCAGAGACGTCCCAGCGTCAACAACAGGCTGGCGTCGCCTGGATGATCCTTCAACCAACCCTCGGCAAACTTCAACTGACGGGCTGGGTCGTTGCCGCGCACTAGGCCATAGAGCCGAATGAGATGGCTGTCATAACTGCGCTTGATCGCACCGCGCAGGGCTTCCTCGGCCTTGGCATCGGCGCCCAGTCGACGCAGTTGGTCAGCATAAGCCAACACCAGCTGCGGCTCCTGGCGCTGGGCTGAAGTCAGCTGCTCCCATGCGCGCTCAAGGGACCGCAAGCCAGCCTCGCCCGGCTCTTCACGTTGTGCGGCCAGGCTAAGGTTTTCTCCCCACGCCCGGCGCTCCAATTCAGCCAGCTCACTGGCCGGCAGTACCTTGTCCTTGCGCAGCTCAGGCATCAGGCGAATCACCGATGACCAGTCGCCACGCTGCTGGTGCAGTCGCTGCAGCTGTCGCAGCACCTGGGCATTGTGAGGATGGCGCTCATGCATCGCCTGCAGGGTGACCAGTGCGCCTTCCGTATCGCCACGGTCCATCTGCAACTGCGCGTGGCTCAAGGCAACGGCCAGTTCCGCCTGGGGCTGGCGCGCCAGAGCACGCTCCAGCAAAGCATCCGACTCTTCGTAACGACCCAGCTCATTGGCCGCGCGTGCCGCGCCAAGGTAATACAGCAGTGGTTGGCGCTCTGCTTCAGCGGCGCGGTGCAAGTGGCGCTCGGCGCTGGCCCAGCGGCCTTCAGCCAGGTCCATCTGGCCTTGCTCGATTGCGATCTGCACACGCCGGCTGCGATTGCGCCGCGACCAGGGGTTGACCACGCCGCCAGAGGCAGTGACCAGACTCAGCAAGACGCGGATCAGGTAGATCGCAAGGCCGATGGCAAACACGGCCACCAATGTGGCCCACAAGCTCGACTCGTAATGCAGCAGATGGGGATAGGTAATCAGCACGTAGCCGGTGTGCTTTGAAATACCCACTGCCAATGCCAGGGCAATCGCGATTGCCAGCACCAGGATCACATAGAAACGCTTCATCGGCTCTACTCCTGGGTCGCAGGCTTGGCAGCCGAAGCCTTGGCTTCGTCGGCAGACAAATGACGACGCTCAAGGTAAGCCTGCACAGCCGCAAGGCTCGCGGCCAGGTCAGGAGTCACCACCGACACGGCCTTGGGCTCAAGCTCGGCGATACGCGCCAGCATCGCCTTGCTCTGTGGGTTGTCCTGATTGAAGTTATCTTGCAAGACGCTGCGCGCTTCACCCAGCGAACGGCTATACACCGCCGATTCGCCGTTGAGCGCTGCCCACTGTGCTTGCTCGAGCGCCAGGCTCAAGGCCAGACGCACCTGGTTCAACCCTTGGCCCGCCAGCAGCGGACGAATGTTGTCATCGGGGTTGAAGTCGATACGGAAATAACGCGATATCTGTTCCCACCATTGGCTCAACTGGTTACCCGTGTCGCTGGTGGGGCGCCCTTGGGAAGTGGGCTCCGTGAGCTGGTACTCCGGGGCGATCGCCGCCAGTTGCACCACCTGGTCGCGCAACGCTGCCAACTGCAAGTACAACCCGGTGCGGTCCGGCTGTTCGGTGCTGCGCAACGCCGCGAGGCTCTTGGCCAGTTGCTCGCGCGCCGCGAATGCGCCTGGGTCGCTCTGCTCACGAAGAATCTCGTCGGCACCCTGAACGAGCGACTGGGCGCTGTTGATGTCCTGCAAGGCGGATAAACGCAAACTGGCCAGACGAATCAGATGCTCGGCTTCAGCCAGGCGCCAATCCTTGCGGCTGGCGCCCAGCACGGTTTCCAGACGCTGACTCAGGCGTTGCTGATCGCCCTGCAACTGGGCGACCAGGCGTCGGCGCTCTTCCAGCTCATCGGCGCCTGGCAGCTGCGCAAGGCGGGCAGCCAACTGCTGCTGGCCCTGCTTGAGGCCCTGGGATTGGTCATCCAGAGTCTGTACCTGGCCCAGTTGCTGCTGGCTGCTGGCTTGCAGGGCCCGCACCTGCCAGATCCCCCAGCCACCGGCAGCAACGCCTGCAGCCCCCAGCAGCAAAGCGACGACGGCCAGGCCATTGCCACGGCGTGGCGCGGCGACCGGCGTTCCGACCGGCGCATCGAGCGCGGGCTGAGCTTCATCTTTAGGCAAGGCTGTTTCGCTCACGTATCCGTCCTTTGCGTATCAGAGAGTGGGAACGGGATTGCTCCCTAACGCCACTAACAAAGCCGCGGCACTCGCGCCGCGACAATCCACAACTTTTTCTGCGCCCGCGGCCCGCGCCATTTCATAGACGCGCGGACTGGGCACGAACAACGGCAGCTGTGCCACCTCAGGCCAATCGGAGCCGGCCAAGGCCTGCAAGTGTAGAAAACCTTGCCCACTGCTGACCACCAGGCCGTTCAAGCGTTCCAACTGGATGCGCTGCGCCAGTGCGCCCGTGCCATGGGCTGGAAGCAAACGGCGATACAACTCCAGGTAGTCGACACTAACACCTTGCTCGCGCAAACGTTCCGCGAGTAACCCCCGACCGCCCTCGCCGCGCACGATCAATACCCGGGCGCCCGGCAGTGCGATAGCCTCGCGCAACGCTGGTAATTGAAGCAATGCCTCGCTGTCGTCACCCGTCGGCGGATAGTGCACGTCCAAGCAGTGATCGGCCAGTATCTGTGCCGTAGCGGCGCCGACACTGAACCACGGCATTCGCGGCAAGGGCTCGATCAATTGTTGCAATGCAAGACGCGCCGCCGGCTTGCTCACCACGATCACGGCGCAATAGCGCTGCAGCGCCGCAAAGGTCGCCTGCTGTTCAGGCGTGACCGGTAACGCTTCAATCTCCAGCAAGGGCAACGTGCTGCTGAAAACGCCAGCCTCGGCCAAGGTCGCCGCCAAGGCTGTCGACTCCTCGGCAGGCCGTGTCAGCAGCAATCGCCAAGGGCTCACTGCGGGCCGGCCTCGCCGTAGACTTTTTTCAGAATGGCACCGGCGCCCTTGCCCAACAATTCCTCGGCAACCTGGATGCCCAAGGCCGTGGCCTCACGTTGTGGGCCGCGCACTTCGGCGGTCAGCAGCGTGCCGCCGTCCGGGTCCCCGACAAGGCCACGCAACCACAGGTTTTCACCTTCGAGCACGGCATAGCAGGCGATCGGTACCTGGCACCCACCGTTGAGGTGTTTGTTCAAGGCACGCTCGGCCGTGACGCGAACTTCGGTGTCCGCGTGATCAAGCGGTTTGAGCAGCGCGTGAATTTCGCTGTCGGCGGTACGGCATTCGATCCCGACCGCGCCCTGCCCTCCCGCGGGCAAGCTGTCCTCGACACTCATAGCGCTGGTGATGCGATCTTCGAAGCCCAGGCGAATCAGGCCGGCGGCGGCGAGAATGATCGCGTCATACTCGCCCGCATCCAGCTTGGCCAGGCGCGTGTTGACGTTGCCGCGCAGGAAGCGGATCTGCAGGTCGGGGCGACGAGTCAGCAGTTGGGCCTGGCGACGCAGGCTGGAAGTTCCCACGATGCTGCCCAGGGGCAATTCATCCAGGGACGCGTAGGTGTTGGAAACGAAGGCATCGCGCGGGTCTTCGCGCTCGCAGATGCAAAAAAGGCCCAAACCTTCAGGGAAGTCCATGGGCACGTCTTTCATCGAATGCACAGCGATGTCGGCTTCATTCTCCAGCAGCGCGGTTTCAAGCTCCTTGACGAACAGACCCTTGCCGCCAATTTTCGACAGCGGCGAGTCCAGCAGCTTGTCGCCGCGACTGACCATGGGCACCAAGGTCACCCGGAGACCAGGGTGGGCCTGTTCAAGACGTGCTTTGACGTATTCGGCCTGCCATAAGGCCAGGGCGCTTTTACGGGTGGCGATGCGGATTTCGCGAGAAGACATGGATCAATCCGTACTGAATAGATACGGCAGATAATAACAGCTCAGGCAAATACGCTTTGATTTGTATCAGCAAGTGCGGGGCCTCCCTGGCCACGTCGCACCGGGATAAGGACTGCAGGACTCGCCACAGCCCCTTGGCTAAAGCTGTTGCATCATCTTGCGCACGCCAGCGACATGGCGCCGACTGACGATCAAGGCATCACCATTGAGCCCCTTCAGGAAAAGCTGAAAGTGCCCCAGAGGCGTGCGTTGCAAGCGCTCGATTCGCTCTCGGGCCACCAGCGCATTGCGATGGATGCGCACGAAACGGTCACCGAACTCATCTTCAAGGGCCTTGAGCGGCTCATCGAGCAGCACTTCGCCCGCTTCGTGACGCAAGGTCACGTATTTGTGATCGGCGATAAAGTAGACCACCTGAGCGAGGGGAATCAGTTCTATGCCCTTGCGGGTTCGTGCACTGATATGGCTGCGGGGGCCATTTCCACTTTGGGCGGCAGGCTGGGTCAAGGCGGCAAGCTGAACGCGGCTGGGCCGCTCGGCCTTCTTCAACGCCTTGAGCAAGCTTTCGGTAGCCACCGGCTTGACGAGGAAACTGACACCGCTGTCTTCCAGCGTCTGTGCAGAAAACTCTTCCTGGGCCGCGCATAACACCACGGCAGGTGGAGACTCGCGCTCGCTCAGGCGGGCAGCGACTTGCAGGCCATCGAGGCCCGGCATACGGATGTCGAGCAACACCACATCCGGCTTGAGGCTGTCGATCAGCGTCAACGCCTCCTCACCGCTGGTGGCACTCGGCTCAAGGACTGTATAACCCTCGAGTTCACTGACCAGACGGCTCAGTCGCTCGCGGGCTTGGGGTTCGTCATCAACGATCAGGACATTCATATTGCGCTGGATTCCTGCGTGAGTCTCGCACAAGGATAACGTAGACAGGTGCGGTGACTTGCGTCACAGCGATCCACGCTAAGACTAGCGCGAGCGGCAAAAAGTGCCCCGAGAGCGGCACCCAAATTTACCCGGACCTGTTCAATAGCGCCCAAAACCTGCCGCCTTAGCGCATCGTTGTAGGGTTTGCTGATACACAATCCGAATACCCCCCTTTTTTAATGGATAGTCTGGGCTCTGACCGCATCACCCGACTTTGGTGCATTCACACACTATCAGTCCAACTGTAGACGCTCGCCGAGACGATATTGCTCAATCGTCAAATATCGTTTCAATAAGTACCTGTTGCCAGTCTCGTCCTGGATGCGGTCGGCGGCAAGGCACTTAGCCATCCTTCGTACAAAAAAAATTGCCGCCCACCCACAGCATCGCGTCCGCGGACAACCCTGTTATTATCGCCGGCACACCTTCACGCCTCTTTTAAGCAGATCACGAGCGAATCCATGAGCACCGACAAGACCAACCAGTCCTGGGGCGGCCGCTTCAGTGAACCCGTCGACGCCTTCGTCGCGCGCTTCACCGCCTCCGTTTCCTTCGACCAGCGCCTGTACCGCCACGACATCATGGGCTCCATCGCCCATGCCACGATGCTGGCCAAGGTCGGCGTACTGACCGACGCCGAGCGCGACAGCATCATCGATGGCCTGACCACCATCCGTGGCGAGATCGAAGCCGGTACGTTCGACTGGCGCGTCGACCTGGAAGACGTGCACATGAACATCGAGGCTCGCCTCACTGATCGCATCGGTGTAACTGGCAAGAAGCTGCACACCGGTCGCAGCCGTAACGACCAGGTGGCCACCGATATCCGCCTGTGGCTACGCGATGAAATCGATCTGATCCTGGCTGAAATCACCCGCTTGCAGAAGGGTTTGCTGGAGCAGGCTGAGCGTGAATCGGACACCATCATGCCCGGCTTCACCCACCTGCAGACCGCTCAGCCCGTGACCTTCGGCCACCACCTGCTGGCCTGGTTCGAAATGCTCAGCCGCGATTACGAGCGCCTGGTGGATTGCCGCAAGCGCGCCAACCGCATGCCGTTGGGCAGCGCCGCGCTGGCGGGCACCACGTATCCGATCGACCGTGAGTACACCGCGCAGCTGCTGGGTTTCGACGCTGTCGGCGGCAACTCTCTGGACGGCGTGTCGGACCGTGATTTCGCCATCGAATTCTGCGCCGCCGCGAGCATTGCGATGATGCACCTGTCGCGCTTCTCCGAAGAGCTGGTGCTCTGGACCAGCGCGCAATTCCAGTTCATCGACCTGCCGGACCGGTTCTGCACCGGCAGCTCGATCATGCCGCAAAAGAAAAACCCCGACGTGCCCGAGCTGGTGCGTGGCAAGAGCGGCCGCGTATTCGGCGCACTGATGGGCCTGCTGACCCTGATGAAAGGCCAGCCGCTGGCCTACAACAAGGACAACCAGGAAGACAAGGAGCCGCTGTTCGACGCCGCCGACACCCTGCGCGACTCACTGCGTGCGTTCGCCGACATGATCCCGGCGATCAAGCCCAAGCACGCGATCATGCGTGAAGCAGCCTTGCGGGGTTTCTCCACCGCGACCGACCTGGCCGACTACCTGGTGCGTCGCGGCCTGCCATTTCGTGACTGCCATGAAATCGTTGGTCATGCCGTGAAATACGGTGTGGATAACGGCAAGGACCTGGCTGAAATGAGCCTGGAAGAACTGCGCCAGTTCAGCGACCAGATCGAGCAGGACGTATTCGCCGTGCTGACCCTGGAAGGCTCGGTGAATGCCCGCAACCATGTCGGCGGTACTGCGCCGGCGCAGGTCAAGGCAGCGGTCGTACGTGGTCAGGCCCTGCTGACCAGCCGCTGAATAAAATGTGGGAGGGGGCTTGCCCCTGCTGGCAGAGTGTCAGGCTCACCGCTATCGGGGGCAAGCCCCCTCCCACATTGGATTACTTTTTGGCCGCAATCATCGCCATAAAACCCGGCATGGCCGCCTGTCTGTCCGCCTCTACCTTTTGTGCATTGGGCATCGCATTCAAACGCTCCAGCAACGCCTTCGCCTTCGGCAACTCAGCCAACAGGTCCAGCCCAAACAGCTTCTCGCCCACACCCACGGCCAGGTTCAAGCTGTACATGAAATACAGATCGGCAATCGTGAAGCTCTCTCCCGCCACGTAAGGCGCAAACTGCCCGTGCCGACCTAGCGCACCGACACCAAGCAACAATTCAGCCCTGGATTTCTCCTTGATCGCCTTCGGCACCGTCATGCCAAAAAAGGCTTCGGCAAAGCACGCTCGCGCGGGCAGTTCGATGTACAGCTCAATCTCGCGGCACAACGCCAGCACCTGCGCGCGTTGAAACGGGTCGGCCGGAAGCAGTGCCGGCCCTTCCTGAGTCTGCTCGATGTATTCGAGGATCACGCTGGTTTCGTTGATAAAGCCTTGCTTAACGCCAAGCACCGGCACTTTGCCTCGCGGACTCACCGCCAAGGCTTCAGGCGTTTGACCCGCATAAAAAGGCACTTCTTCGAAAGGCAATCCTTTCTCCATCAGCGCCAGCTTGACCATGTTGTAGTAGTTGCTGACAGCAAAACCGTAGAGCTTGAGCATTGCGAGTGCCTCCGGGCCGGGTGTGGGGTTGGCTGCAAGCGTTATAGACGCTGAGGCGTGGCCTGACCAGCAGCATCACCTGCCTGAATGGAGTTAGACTGGCGCCCTTTCCTTGAGGAGCCTGCCATGAGCGAGCCGACCGATATCGACAACGACGAAGAAGAATTCACCGAAAACACACTGATCGAAGCGATTGAAAACCAGATCGAAAGCGACAACCCGCCAGCGGCCAAGGCGACTTTCAACAAACTGACGCTGGTCGGTTATGAGCGCGACGAGATCCTGAATCTCATGGCTCATGTGCTGGCCTTCGAGATTGATGCAATGCTGGATGAAGACCGCGCCTTTGATACCCAATGGTATGAAACCGCGCTGCGAGCACTGCCTGAGTTGCCGCCGGAAAAAGAATAACCCTCGGGCGCGCAGCAACACGCTGGACAGTTCGGCAAAGTACGTTCACCTTATGGCCTGCTAGCCTCTAATAAATTTAGAAAGTCTGGAGTCCTTATGTCGTATACCCCTGAGTTGGTTGCCGAACTGGAAATCCTTGTACTCTTTCCCCTGGACAGCACCCAGGAAGGTCTGAAAGTCCATCAGACCGCTGCTCCCACTGCCATCGCCGCTGCCAAGCGCCTCCATGCCAAAGGCCTTATCGACCAGCCGGACGGAGGCTACCTGACCAGCCTTGGCCGGGACGCCGCTGAGCAAGCCCAGACCCTGCTGACTATCTTGACCACCGCGTCGACCAAAGAAGCCGCCTGATACCTGATCCCGCCCATGGAGTCCGCCCCTCTGCGGACTCCGAGGGCGTTGTTGCACCATTCACAAAAATCCAACGCCAACACCATTTCCCGCTAAACCTCCTACGCTACTGCCTGTAAACTCTTACACGGCCGCCCACGTCGGGCCCTGCGAGCCACCGAATTCGACATGACCCGCACCCATGAAATCCGCCCCGACCTGGACGAAGGCATCGACCGTAAGGTGCTGACCCAGTTGCGCGCGCGTTTCCTGGCCCTCAATGAAGGCCGCATGGCCCGTGCCGTGGAAGGGCTGACCCCGCGCCAACAAAGCGTGCTGACCTTGTTGCCGCTGTTTTTCCACGTGAATCACCCACTGCTGCCAGGTTATGTCTCCAGCACCACACCGGCCGGGCTGTCGAATTTCGAACCCGACGCACAGGCCCTGGCTGAAGCCCAGCGCCTGACGCGCTCGTTCTCCTACAAGCCGCGCCATGGCAACCCGCCCCGCCCGATCCACGGCCTGTTCCTGATGGGCAGCCTGGGTACGCTAGCGCAGGCGGATCAGAGCGATATGGACGTGTGGGTGTGCCACGCTCCCGACCTGAATGAAAACGAGCTGGCCGAGCTGCGCAAAAAGTGCCAACTGTTGGAGGCCTGGGCCCAGACCATGGGAGCCGAGGCACATTTTTTCCTGATCGAACCGACGCGCTTTGTACTCGGTGAGCGGGACACGCAACTGAGCTCCGACGATTGCGGCACCACTCAGCACTATTTGCTGCTGGACGAGTTCTACCGCACCGCTATCTGGCTGGCCGGACGCACGCCGATCTGGTGGCTGGTGCCGGTGTATGAAGAACGCCGCTATGCCGAGTTCACCCACACGCTGATTTCCAAACGCTTCATTCGCGCCGACGAGACCCTCGATCTCGGCCATCTGGCACGCATTCCCCCGGGGGAATTCATCGGCGCCGGCCTGTGGCAACTGTTCAAGGGCATCGAGTCGCCTTATAAATCGGTGCTTAAGCTGCTGCTGACCGAGGTCTACGCCAGCGAGCACCCCAACGTGCATTGCCTGAGCCTGCGGTTCAAGCGCGCAGTGTTCGCCAATCAGATGGACCTGGATGAGCTGGACCCTTACATCGTGGTCTACCGCCGCATCGAGGAATACCTCAAGGCCCGCAATGAGCCCGAGCGCCTGGAACTGGTGCGACGCAGCCTGTACCTGAAGGTCAACCGCAAGCTCAGCGCCGGCCAACGCACCGCCAGTTGGCAACGCCTGCTGCTCGAACGCCTGGCCCAAGAGTGGGGATGGGACCAGCGCCAACTGGCCCTGCTGGACAGCCGCAGCCAATGGAAGGTGCGCCAGGTCGCCTCCGAGCGCCGTGCCCTGGTCAACGAGCTGAACTACAGCTATCGCTTCCTCACCCAGTTCGCCCGCGCGGAACAAACCGTCAGCCTGATCAACAAGCGTGACCTCAATGTGCTGGGCCGTCGCTTGTACGCCGCCTTTGAACGCAAGGCCGGCAAGGTCGAGTTCATCAACCCCGGTATCGCTCCGGACCTGGCCGAAGACACCCTGACCCTGGTGCATTCACCCAACCGCAAGGAACCGGGCCAGCATCATTGGGGCCTGTATAACGGCAATCTCACGGCTTTGGAGTGGGAGCACTTCGCGCCCATCAAACGCAGCCGCGACCTGCTGGAAATGCTCACCTGGTGCCATCGCAACGGTGTGATCGACAGCAGTACGCGCCTGGCGCTGCACCCAGGCGCCAGCGACATGACCGAATTCGAGCTGTTCAACCTGTTGGGCAGCCTGCAACAGACCATCGCCCTGCCCTTGGCCAGCGTCGATGAAGTTCGCTTGTTGCGTTCGGCGGTGCCGGAAGAAGTGCTGTTGCTGATCAACGTCGGGGTTGATCCACTCAAGCACCACCGCGACCTGAATATTCTGATGACCACCGAACGCACCGACTCCCTGAGTTATGCCGGCGTACGTGAAAACCTGGTACTGACCCTGGACCAAGTCACGCTCAATAGCTGGAACGAGGTGATGGTCAGCCGCTACGACGGCCCCCACGCGCTGCTCGATTGCCTGCGCGATTACCTCAACCAACTACCCTCGGATCATTTGCCACGGTTGCGGGTGCGCTGCTTCTGTCACAACCGGGCGCAGTTCATTGCCCAGCGCGTGGAAGAGGTATTCGACACCGCACAGAACCTGCTGCTCGGCCAAAGCAATCACCGCTACCTGCTCCAGGTGCAGCAGCACTATCACGTCGTGGAGCTGACCCCCGGCCAAGCCACCCATGTGGCGCTGCCGACCCAGGACGCATTGATCGCCTACCTCAGCGAAGAGCTGGCCAGCTACAGCCCGCTGCATCTGGACGCCATGGCGCTGGAAGACCATGACCTGGCACTTGTGCTGCCCATGGGGCTGGCCGATTGCATACAGGTGTTCTACCGAGCCAATGAAGGCTTCGCCGAGCTGTATGTGCTCGACGAATTCAATGCGCTCTGGCAGCAACGCCTGCCGTTCCATGATGAACAAAGCCTGTTCGCACCGCTGCAGCGCTTCCTGCTTTCGATCATCTATCGCCGCGAAGCGCTAGCACCGCTGGACACACAGCAGCCGTTGGGCGAAGTACAAACCCTGTACTACCAGCTCTTGCCATCGGGCAGTGCTCGCGCGCGCGTTGTGGAGCCAAGGCCGGCGCCGCAGAACCCAGCCAACAAGCCGTTTTATGACGTGCAGGCGATTATCGGCAAGGCGGCGCCTGGCAAGGTGAGCATCACGCTGTACTGCAATCAGCGGGAGTTTTCCGAACTGGAGTTTGGCGACCAGCTGTTTACGGTGGTCGCCCGGGAGATCGTCGGGCAACGTCGGGAGCCCGAGCGTTACCGCTGCTACATTACCGATCTGGATTTGTCGGGCCTGCTGGGCGACGTGCAAAGCCCGAGCAATCTGTACCTGCGCTACAAGGCCGAGCTGGAGCTCGCGCTCAATCAAGCGCTGAGCCAGATTTAAAGAGAGAAGGGACCGCCGTCTTTGGGCTGGCCTTCAACACTCAGCAGCTCGAGCTTGAGGGTCTTGCCGCCCGGTGCAGGCCAGTCGATGTGCTGGCCCACTTGCAGGCCCAGCAAAGCGCTGCCGACCGGCGCCAAAATCGAGATTTTGCCCTCGTCGGCATTCGCGTCCTTCGGGTAAACCAGGGTCAGGTGATAGTCCTTGCCACTGCCTTGCTCACGGCAATGCACGCTGGAGTTCATGGTCACGACACCCGCAGGCACTTCATCGTGACCGACCACGTCTTCGGCGCGGTCGAGTTCGGCCTGCAACGCTTCGACACCGGGAAACTCGTCGCCCAAGCGGTCGATCAGTTGCTCCAGACGCTGCACGTCAAGACGGGTAAGAATGATGGACGGTGCGGTGGTCATGATTCAGGCAGACTCCTTTTTTCTGCACAAAAAAGCAAAACCCCGCCAGAAAAAGGCGGGGTTCTCACGGACCTCGATGAGTTGAGGTGTATCCGGACACTAACACAGCGTCACAAATAAACAAGACAGCTCAGGCGTGGGCCCGGCGCTGCTCGGCCTCGGCGCAGATCACTCGACGCCGCGCATCGTCGGCAGAGCGCCATTCACGGATGTCTTCGACGTGACGGAAGCAGCCGAGGCAGACTTTTTGCTCGTCCAGGCGACACAAACTGATACAAGGTGACGGCACTGCCGGGCTGACATTGCTGAACAGCGGCTTGGGCGGGCGTACGGGTGCAGGCTGGGTCACGGTCAGATCTCGTCAAAATCCAGGTCGGCGCCGGTATATTCGTGGACCAGGCGCGCGAGCATTTCTCCCAACAGCTCTTCACTCTTGTCGCACTGCCATTTGCCGCTTTCTTCGTCGTAGTCGAAGTGAACACCACCGGAGCGCGCTGCCAACCAGAGCTGACGCAGCGGCTCCTGGCGGCTGAAGATCAACTGCTGGCCGCTCTCGAACTTGACCGTCAGCACGCCGGCCGAGTTTTCCAGGTCCACGTCCAGGTCGCTGTCGTCGAAAATATCTTCCAACTTCTCCTGGGCGGCATCCACCAAGTCGTGAAAACGGGCTTCGGTCAAACTCATTGTGGCAACCTCAAAAGTGTCTGGTTCTGCTCAAGCGCCGCACGATACGGACGCGCCCTGCCGATTGCAAAGGATACCGATTTCATCACAGATGGCGGTACGAAATATCCTCAGCTAGCGTAGCCCGCTTCCCGACCGTCTCGGCAAACCCCCGCCGGACGGGTATTCCAGCGCATAGGCAAGCTGGCGGGTGGTCGGTATACTCGGGCGCAATTAATGCATATTCAAGGATTTCGCCATGAAGCGCCTGATCTCTTCCCTTGCTGCGCTCGTCGCGGTCGCTTGCCTCGTTAGTGCCTGTGGTCAAAAAGGCCCGCTGTACCTGCCCGACGACAGCAAAGACCCGAATGAACAGGCGCAGTCGTCGCAAAAGCCATCCAAAGCGCACAAGCACGACACTTACTAAGGGACCCTCATGGACGCTTTTAACTACCGGGACGGCGAGCTGTTCGCGGAAGGCGTGGCGCTGTCCGCGATTGCCGAGCGCTTTGGCACCCCGACCTATGTGTATTCGCGTGCACACATCGAAGCGCAATACCGCTCGTTCACCGACCCGCTGGAAGGCGTGCCACACTTGGTGTGCTACGCGGTGAAAGCCAACTCCAACCTGGGTGTGCTCAATGTCCTGGCGCGCCTTGGCGCCGGTTTCGACATTGTGTCCCGTGGCGAACTCGAACGTGTATTGGCCGCCGGTGGCCAGGCCGACAAGATCGTGTTCTCCGGCGTCGGCAAGAGCCGCGAAGACATGCGCCGCGCCCTGGAAGTGGGCGTGCACTGCTTCAACATCGAGTCCACCGACGAGCTGGAGCGCCTGCAGGTCGTGGCCGCCGAGATGGGCGTTCGCGCGCCGATCTCCCTGCGCGTCAACCCGGACGTCGATGCCGGTACTCACCCGTACATTTCCACCGGTCTCAAAGAGAACAAGTTCGGCATCGCCATTGCCGACGCCGAAGACGTTTACATCCGCGCCGCCCAATTGCCGAACCTGGACGTGTTGGGCGTCGATTGCCATATCGGCTCGCAACTGACCACCCTGCCGCCGTTCCTGGATGCGCTCGACCGCCTGCTGGCGCTGATCGACCGCCTCGGCGACTGCGGCATCTACCTGCACCACATCGACCTCGGTGGTGGCGTGGGCGTGCGTTATCGCGATGAAGAACCGCCGTTGATCGCCGACTACATCAAGGCCGTGCGCGAGCGTATCGAAGGTCGCGACCTGACGCTGATGTTCGAGCCGGGCCGCTACATCGTGGCCAATGCCGGTTTGCTGCTGACCCAGGTCGAGTACCTCAAGCACACCGAGCACAAGGACTTTGCCATTGTCGACGCGGCAATGAACGACCTGATCCGCCCGGCGCTGTACCAGGCCTGGATGAACGTCACCGCCGTGGCACCTCGCAACAGCGAAGCACGCGCGTATGACATCGTCGGCCCGATCTGTGAGACCGGCGACTTCCTGGCCAAGGATCGTCAATTGGCCCTGGAGGAAGGCGACCTGCTGGCCGTGCATTCGGCCGGTGCCTATGGGTTTGTCATGAGTTCCAACTACAACACTCGCGGCCGTGCGGCCGAGGTGCTGGTGGACGGTGATCAAGCGTTTGAAGTGCGTCGCCGCGAGACGGTAGCCGAGTTGTATGCTGGCGAAAGCCTGCTGCCGGAGTAAGCCATGCTGCTGCGTTTTACCAAAATGCACGGGCTGGGCAATGACTTCATGGTCCTCGACCTGGTCAGCCAGCACGCGCACATCCTGCCCAAGCACGCCAAGCAATGGGGCGACCGGCATACCGGTGTCGGCTTCGACCAACTGTTGCTGGTGGAAGCGCCGACCAACCCGGACGTGGACTTCCGTTATCGGATCTTCAATTCCGATGGCTCTGAAGTGGAGCAGTGCGGCAACGGCGCACGCTGCTTTGCGCGCTTTGTGCTGGACAAGCGCTTGACCGCCAAGCGCCAGATTCGCGTCGAGACCAAGGGCGGCGTGATCGAACTGGATGTGCGCAGTGACGGCCAGATCAGCGTCAACATGGGCGCGCCACGCCTGGTGCCGGCGGACATTCCGTTCCAGGCGCCGGAGCAGGCCCTCAGTTACGCACTGGATGTGGACGGCAACACCGTGGACATCGCCGCGGTGTCGATGGGCAACCCCCATGCGGTGCTGCGGGTCAATGACATCAACAACGCGCCGGTGCATGAACTGGGGCCGAAGATCGAACATCACCCGCGCTTTCCAGCGCGGGTCAACGTGGGCTTCCTGCAGGTGATCGACCGCTCCCGCGCGCAATTGCGCGTGTGGGAGCGCGGCGCCGGCGAAACCCAGGCCTGCGGCACCGGTGCTTGCGCCGCTGCCGTGGCCGCGATCAGCCAGGGGTGGATGGATTCGCCACTGCTGATCGACCTGCCCGGTGGGCGCTTGTCCATCGAATGGGCAGGCCCAGGCCACCCGGTGATAATGACCGGGCCGGCCTCGCGTGTATACGAAGGACAGGTCCGTCTATGAGTGAGCCAAGCCAATGACCGATAAGCCTCAAGTACCCGCACACGTCACCCCAAGTGAAAGCCTGGAGGCCGCTGCAGTCGCGGCGTACCTTGAGGCTCATCCGGACTTCTTCGTCGAGCACGATGAATTGCTTCCGGCATTGCGCATCCCTCACCAGCGTGGCGATACCGTGTCGTTGGTGGAGCGGCAGATGAAAATCCTGCGTGAGCGCAATATCGAAATGCGCCACCGGCTTTCGCACCTGATGGATGTGGCGCGCGACAACGATCGCCTGTTCGACAAGACCCGTCGCCTGATCCTGACCCTGATGGACGCCGCCAGCCTGGAAGAAACAGTGATGGCCGTGGAAGACAGCCTGCGCCAGGACTTCCAGGTGCCATTTGTCAGCCTGATCCTGTTCAGCGACAACCCGATGCCGGTGGGTCGCTGGGTCAGTGGCAGCGAAGCGCAAACGGCCATCGGCGGCCTGCTGTCGGAAGGCAAGACCATCAGCGGCACCCTGCGCGAGCACGAACTGGACTTCCTGTTTGGTGCCGAACAGCGCAAACAGATCGGCTCGACTGCCGTAGTAGCCATCAGCCACCAAGGCCTGCACGGCGTGCTGGCCATTGCCAGCCGCGATCCTGCGCACTACAAGAGCTCGGTGGGCACGTTGTTCCTGACCTACATCGCCGAAGTGCTGGGCCGCGTCTTGCCGCGTTACACCACTGCCCTGCGCGCGGTGCGCTAGCCATGGAACGGCAACTGGACGCTTACTGCGCTCACCTGCGCAACGAGCGCCAGGTGTCGCCTCATACCCTGGAGGCCTATCGGCGGGACCTGAACAAGGTGCTGGCCTACTGCGAAAAACAGCAGGTTGCCGGCTGGAAAGCCCTGGATATCCAAAGCCTGCGCAGCCTGGTCGCTCGGCTGCACCAGCAAGGCCAGTCTTCGCGCAGCCTGTCGCGCCTGCTGTCGGCGGTGCGCGGCCTCTATCACTACCTGAACCGCGAAGGCCTGTGCGACCACGACCCGGCCAACGGCCTGTCACCGCCCAAAGGCGAGCGACGCCTGCCCAAGACCCTGGACACCGACCGCGCCCTGCAACTGCTGGACGGTGCGGTCGAGGATGACTTCCTGGCGCACCGCGACCAGGCGATCCTCGAACTGTTCTATTCCTCGGGCCTGCGCCTGTCAGAACTGACCGGCCTGAATCTCGACCAGCTCGACCTGGCGGACGGACTGGTGCAGGTGCTGGGTAAGGGCAGCAAGACGCGCGTACTGCCGGTCGGCCGCAAAGCCCGTGAAGCCTTGCAATTGTGGTTGCCGTTGCGCGCACTGGCCAACCCGCAAGACGACGCCGTATTTATCAGCCAACAAGGTCGGCGCCTGGGGCCACGAGCCATTCAGTTGCGGGTAAAGGCCGCGGGCGAACGTGAACTGGGGCAAAACCTGCACCCGCATATGCTCCGGCACTCCTTCGCCAGCCATATGCTCGAGTCGTCCCAAGACCTGCGCGCGGTACAGGAGCTGCTCGGCCACTCTGATATCAAGACCACGCAAATCTACACCCACCTCGACTTCCAACACCTGGCAACGGTGTACGACAGCGCCCATCCACGGGCCAAACGCATCAAGGGCGACGACTCATGAGCATCAAGCTGATCACCTTCGACCTGGACGACACGCTCTGGGACAACGTACCCGTCATCATCAGCGCCGAAGCGTCAATGCGCGAATGGTTGGCGCTCAACGCCTCCAAGGTGGGCGATTTACCTCTGGAACATTTCGCCAGCCTGCGCCAGCAAGTGCTGCAGCGTCACCCTGAACTCAAACACCGCATCAGCCTCCTGCGCCACCGCGTATTGCTGCAGGCATTCGAAGAGGCCGGCTACCCACAGCCTGAAGCTTCAGAGATGGCCGATGTGTGTTTTGAGGCGTTCATACATGCGCGACACCAGCTCAGCGTATTCCCCGAAGCCGAGCCGATGCTCAAGGCGCTGCGCCAGCACTTTCTGCTCGGGGTTATCACCAATGGCAATGCCGACGTGCAGCGCGTGGGCCTGGCGGATTACTTCCACTTTGCCCTGCGCGCCGAAGATATCGGTATCGCCAAGCCGGATGCGCGATTGTTCCAAGAGGCATTGCAGCGCGGCGGTGTGGAGGCCGGGGCGGCGGTGCACGTTGGCGATCATCCAGGGGATGACATTGCGGGTGCGCAGCAGGCGGGGCTGCGAGCGGTGTGGTTCAACCCGACGGGCAAGGTGTGGGAAGGGGAAGAACTCCCGGATGCGCAGATTCGCAGCCTGACGGAGCTCCCCGTATTGCTCCGCAATTGGCAGTAACACCTGAGATCCAAATGTGGGAGGGGGCTTGCCCCCGATAGCGGTGTACCAGTCACCAGATGTACTGGCTGACCCACCGCCATCGGGGGCAAGCCCCCTCCCACATTGAATCGCCCCAGGCTCATAAATAGCAGACATGAAAAAACCCGCAGCGACGGCGGGTTCTTTCTTACAAGCAGTCAGCTGACCTCAGATAGGACGGCTGCCGTACTTGTTGTCAGGCTTCTTTGGTGGATCAGCAACCACATTAGGCTCGACCTCGACCACTTTGCCGCCTTTGGCGAGGAATTCCTCCATCGCACGGGCCAGCGCATCGCGCTCCTTGTTCTTGGCTTCGACGCTGGGCAACTCGTCTACCGAGACAGCAGCCTTGGCCTTGCCTTTGGCTTTGGGGGCGGCATCATCGCCAGCACTGTCATCAAGGTCTTCAGCAACGTCATCCGCCGTCGCTTCAAGACTTTCCTCAGTGTCGTCTTCTTCACCTACTTCGAGGTCGTCGTTTTCCAGATCATCGTCGCTCATGTTCTACCTCATGACTTGCGAAAAGCAGATTAGTTATAGCCCAGCTTCACCCTCTGTCGAGGTCGCCGGAAAAAATCAACGTCCACTGGATCACCAGTGGCTTATGCCTCTTCACCGTGCAAGGTGGCGAGGACTTTACGGGCACCGCCATGATCACGGTGCTCGCCCAGATAAACACCTTGCCAGGTCCCCATCGCCAAGCGGCCGGCCTTCACCGGCAAACTCAGCTGGCAACCCAGGAGACTGGCCTTGAAGTGCGCCGGCAGATCATCCGGACCTTCGTCGTTGTGTTCGAACCCTGCATGGCCCTGCGGCACCAGCCTGTTGAAGAAACGCTCGAAGTCACGGCGAACCGCCGGATCGGCATTCTCGTTGACCGTCAACGAGGCCGAGGTGTGCTGCAGCCACAGATGCAACAGACCCACGCGACACGCCTTCAATTCAGGCAAGCCGGCAAGCAACTCGTCGGTCACCAGGTGAAAGCCCCGGGGCTTGGCCCGCAGGGTAATCAGGGTCTGTTGCCACATACAGTTCTCCGCCCATCGGCGCGCATTCTAGCGCGCTCTGGAAAAAAACAAAGTGCCGAATACGCCTACATGCCTGTAAGACATTCGCACCCTCAAAAGTGCCGTGTGGATCCCATCACAAAGTCGACAGAAAACCCATACCACTTATAGCCAAAGACAAACGCCAGACAAAAAAATGCCCGGCAAGCCGGGCATCTTTTTTTCGCGTACTTACAAGTTGTAGCCGCGCTCGTTGTGTTGCGCAAGGTCGAGGCCGACCGCCTCTTCCTCTTCGGTGACACGCAGGCCCATGACCATGTCCAGCACCTTGAGGATCACATAGGTGACGATCGCCGTGTAGAGCACGGTGAAACCGACGCCTTTGCACTGGATCCATACCTGGGCGGCAATGTCGGTGGTAGCGGCGTTGAAGCCACCCATCGATGGGGCCGCAAACACGCCGGTCAGGATCGCGCCGAGGATACCGCCGATACCGTGCACGCCGAAGGCGTCCAGGGAGTCGTCGTAGCCCAGCTTGCGCTTGAGGGTCGTGGCGCAGAAGAAGCACACCACGCCCGCCGCCAGGCCGATGACCAGGGCGCCCATCGGGCCGACGGTGCCAGCAGCCGGAGTGATGGCGACAAGGCCAGCCACCACACCCGAGGCGATACCCAGGGCGCTCGGCTTACCGTGAGCGATCCACTCGGCTAACATCCAGCCCAGCGCGGCAGCAGCAGTGGCAATCTGGGTAACCAGCATTGCCATGCCGGCCGTACCGTTGGCCGCCGCAGCCGAACCGGCGTTGAAGCCGAACCAACCGATCCACAGCATCGCCGCGCCGATCAAGGTGTAACCCAGGTTGTGCGGTGCCATCGGGGTGGTCGGGAAGCCTTTACGCTTGCCAAGTACCAGACACGCCACCAGGCCAGCCACACCGGCGTTGATGTGCACCACGGTGCCACCGGCGAAGTCCAGCACGCCCCAGTCCCACATCAGGCCGCCGTTGCCGCTCCAGACCATGTGCGCAATCGGCGCATAGACCAGGGTGAACCAGATGCCCATGAAAATCAGCATCGCGGAGAACTTCATGCGCTCGGCGAAGGCACCGACGATCAGCGCCGGGGTGATGATGGCGAATGTCATCTGGAAGGTGATGAACACCGCTTCCGGGAACAGCGCCGCAGGCCCGGTGATGCTGGCTGGCGTGACGCCCGCCAGGAACGCCTTGCCCATGCCGCCGAAGAAGGAGTTGAAGTTGACTACGCCCTGCTCCATACCGGTGGTATCGAACGCAATGCTGTAACCGTAGACGACCCAGAGGATGCTGATCAGGCCAGTGATGGCAAAGCATTGCATCATCACCGACAGAATATTCTTGGAACGGACCATGCCGCCGTAGAACAGCGCCAGGCCAGGAATAGTCATGAACAGCACCAGTGCGGTGGCGGTCAGCATCCAGGCAGTGTCGCCGGAGTTGAGGACTGGAGCCGCCACTTCATCTGCCGCCATTGCAAGGCTTGGCATTACGATGGACAACAGGGCTCCGAGCCCTGCGAATTTACGCAGAGTCATAGTGTTTTTCTCCTGGGGCGTTGGGGTTTGGCGGCTTAGATTGCGTCGGTATCGGTTTCGCCGGTACGGATGCGAATAGCCTGTTCCAGATTGACCACGAAGATCTTGCCGTCACCGATCTTGCCAGTGTTGGCGGCCTTGGTTATCGCCTCGATAACCCGGTCAAGATCCTTGTCGTCAATGGCGACATCAATCTTCACCTTCGGCAGGAAATCAACCACGTATTCCGCACCGCGATACAGCTCGGTATGACCCTTCTGCCGACCGAAGCCCTTGACCTCAGTAACGGTAATGCCCTGCACGCCGATCTCGGACAGTGACTCGCGTACGTCGTCCAACTTGAACGGCTTGATGATGGCAGTGACTAGCTTCATGAAAACTCTCTCCCGAATTGGTGGACTTGCCCCAGGAAAACAAACCCGTCTCAAGTCTAAGCGCAGTGCCTGGCTTTGTAACGCATCGTCGCCTCGGCATTTACCGTGGCGACGCCAGCGAACACTGGTGACGAAAAACCTGTACCCCTGATCCATCGGCGCACTGCATTCGTCACAGCGACTGCATCAGTGCATGGGTCATGTTCGTCTAAGCAGAAACCTTGCCAGCTCCGTAAAAATCACTGAAATCAGTCCGTTGCCCGCTCATGCCCACCCGCCGGGCGTTCCGGCAGTGGCCAAGCGCATCAAAACAGTGCGCGACCGTCCATCCCGATGCGCGAAAAGCGTGCGCGCCAGGCCGTGGAAAGACTATAGAGGCTGCGTGATACACTGCCGGCCAATTGTTTTCCGGAATATTTCCCATGCTCGCGCCCAAAGACTTCCTTGATGCCCTGAGCGGCCACGCCTCTCGCCTCTTCAGCGGCGACACTGCGCTGCCCCGCAATGAGATCGAAAGCCAGTTCAAGGCCCTGTTGCAAAGCGGCTTCAGCAAGCTCGACCTGGTGAGCCGTGAAGAATTCGACAGCCAGATGGTGGTGTTGGCCCGCACGCGTGCGCGGCTTGAGAGCCTGGAGGCGAAAGTCGCGGAACTGGAAGCGCGGATGACGCCAGCCTCTGCTGAATAACCGCGATGAGTGATGGGGGGTTACCCCTCAGCCTTAAAAACGGCAGAAGCGCGAAGTCACCTGTGGCGAGGGAGCTTGCTCCCTCGCCACAGGTACGGTGTTCGCCTTAACTGCCTGGCATTAGGGTTTTTCCCCCACAGTTGTTGTCTGGATACGTTCTGTAAAACCTCCCCGCGTTGCTTTTCCCACCCTCGTCTACCCTTGAATAATCCGCAGGAAGCGGCCTCCCATTCAAGGATCGAGCATGTCCCTCGCCATCGTCCACAGCCGCGCCCAGATCGGCGTTGAAGCCCCCGTCGTCACGGTTGAAGTGCATATGGCCAATGGCTTGCCATCCCTGACCCTGGTGGGCTTGCCGGAAACCGCAGTAAAGGAAAGCAAGGACCGCGTACGCAGCGCCATTCTCAACTCGGCCCTGCAATATCCGCCGCGGCGCATCACGCTCAATCTCGCGCCCGCCGACCTGCCCAAGGACGGCGGGCGTTTTGATCTGGCGATTGCCCTGGGGATCCTCGCGGCCAGCGTGCAGGTGCCAGCATTGATGCTCGATGACGTCGAGTGCCTGGGCGAGTTGGCGCTGTCCGGCGAGGTGCGTGCGGTCAAAGGTGTGTTGCCGGCCGCCTTGGCGGCGCGCAAGGCCGGGCGCACCTTGATAGTGCCCAGGGCGAACGCTGAGGAAGCGTGCCTGGCATCAGGGCTGAAGGTGATTGCTGTGGATCATCTGCTGCAGGTAGTTGCGCACTTGAATGGGCATGTACCGATCGAGCCCTACACGTCAGACGGCTTGCTGTACTTGAACAAACCTTACCCGGACCTCAGTGAAGTACAGGGCCAGTTGGCCGCCAAGCGCGCCTTGCTGATTGCCGCAGCGGGGGCACACAACCTGTTATTCAGCGGGCCGCCCGGCACCGGCAAAACCTTGCTCGCCAGCCGCCTGCCGGGGTTGCTGCCACCGCTCAGCGAGCAGGAAGCGCTGGAGGTCGCGGCGATTCAATCCGTGGTCAGCCTGGCACCGTTGAGCCATTGGCCGCACCGGCCGTTCCGCCAGCCGCACCACTCGGCGTCAGGCCCGGCGCTGGTCGGCGGAGGATCGAAGCCGCAGCCGGGGGAAATCACCCTGGCTCATCACGGCGTGTTGTTCCTAGACGAATTGCCAGAGTTCGACCGCAAAGTGCTGGAGGTACTGCGCGAGCCGCTCGAGTCGGGACATATTGTGATTTCCCGCGCCCGTGACCGGGTGAGTTTCCCGGCGCGCTTCCAACTGGTCGCGGCGATGAACCCCTGCCCTTGCGGTTATCTGGGCGAACCCAGCGGCCGTTGTCGTTGCACGCCGGAACAGATTCAACGCTATCGCAACAAGCTCTCGGGGCCACTGCTGGACCGGATCGATTTGCACCTGACGGTGGCGCGCGAAGCCACGGCACTGAGCCCGGCCCAACAGACCGGCGACAACACCGCGAAAACCGCGGCCCTGGTGGCCGACGCGCGGGAACGCCAGCAACAGCGCCAGGGCTGCGCCAACGCGTTCCTCGATCTACCGGGGCTGCGCGAGTACTGCACGCTGGCGAAGGCCGATGAAGGCTGGCTGGAAAGCGCATGCGAGCGACTGACGCTGTCGTTGCGGGCGGCTCATCGGCTGCTCAAGGTGGCGCGCACTTTGGCCGACCTTGAACAAACGGAAGACATCGCTCGCCACCATCTGCAAGAAGCCTTGCAGTACCGTCCGGCGGCGATCAATTGACCCGTTCGCCCCTGTGTTCGGAACGCGGTCGCTTAGCGGAACCGATCCACTTCATGCCGCAAGCCCGCCGCCAACGTCTCCAGTTCCTTGGCGGTGATCGCCAGGTTCGACACCACTTCACGCTGCTCACTGTTAGCCAGCGCAATACTCTGCAGGTTGCTGCTGAGCAAGGTCGCGGTGCTGCTTTGCTCTTGCGTGGCCGTGGTGATTGCGGCGAACTGCTGGCCAGCCGAACGGCTTTGCTCATCGATGCGTGCCAGCGCCGAGGCCACGTCGGCGTTACGTGACAGGCCTTCCTGCATCAGCACATTGCCGTGTTCCATGGTGCTGATGGCATTACCGGTTTCCTGCTGGATGCTCTGGATCATGCCGGAAATTTCATCGGTGGCCTGGCGAGTGCGCGAGGCCAGGTTACGCACTTCATCGGCAACCACGGCAAAGCCACGGCCTTGCTCGCCCGCGCGGGCGGCTTCGATGGCCGCATTCAGCGCCAGCAGGTTGGTCTGTTCCGCAATCGACGTAATCACGCCGACGATGCCGCCGATCTCTTGGGAACGCTGGCCCAAGGTGTTGATCACCGTAGCCGTGCTGTTCAGAGCGGTGGCGATATGTTCCAGGGACGACGACGCGTCTTGCATCGAGGTACGGCCGATGCGGGTCTGCTGGGCATTTTCCTGGGCCAGACGCTCGGTGTTGCCCATGTTGTCGGCGATATTCAGCGAAGTGGCGCTGAATTCTTCCACCGCGCCCGCCATGCTGGTGATCTCGCCGGACTGCTGCTCCATGCCTTCATAGGCACCGCCAGACAAACCCGACAACGCCTGGGCACGGCTGTTGACCTCTTCAGCCGCCTTGCGGATATGCGAAACCATGGTCGACAGCGCTTCGCCCATCTGGTTGAAG
This sequence comes from Pseudomonas sp. W4I3, assembly GCF_030816195.1. Lineage (GTDB taxonomy): Bacteria > Pseudomonadota > Gammaproteobacteria > Pseudomonadales > Pseudomonadaceae > Aquipseudomonas. The sequence goes on from NZ_JAUSXS010000001.1 coordinate 424,612, forward strand.
CTGCGCGCCAACTGGCCGATCTCGTCATGGCTGGAGACGTTGAGGCGCGCACTGAGATCGCCCGCACCCAGCGCTTCTGCCTGGCGAACCAAGTCACTCAACGGCGCGAGCTTGCTGCGCAACAGCCACACCGTGGCGCCCACCGCCAGCAGCATTGCCAGCACGCTGCCGATCACCAGGCGCAGGCCGACGTCCCAGGTCACTGCACGAATTTCAGCCTTGGGCATGCTCGCTACTACCGCCCAGGGGCCACCCTCGAACGGTACCGAGACGCTGTAGAAATCTTCGTTCTTGTCGCTCCAGAAGCGGCCTTCACCCGGCTTCTTCGCCAAGTCGAGCATCACTGGAATGGCTTGATCCAGGGCTTGTACACCGGCCGGCGGCACCAGCCAATGCTTCTGCTCATCCAGCAGCGAAAGGGAGCCGGTCTGGCCGATACGGAAACGCTTGAGGTTGTCGAACTGAGCTTTCTGCTCGTCGGTGTAGTCGAAACCGATGAACAACACTGCGATGACCTTGCCGCTTGCGTCACGCACCGGGCTGTACTGCGTCATATAGGAGCGATCGAACAACACGGCCCGACCGATGTAGGCCTGCCCGCTGAACACACGTTGGTAGGCCGGCCCCTGGCGATCGAGCACGGTGCCGATGGCGCGATTGCCGTCCTGCTTGGTCAGGGACGTGCTGATGCGGATGAAGTCATCGCCGCTGCGCACGAATACCGTGGCCACGCCGCCGGACATGTCCTTGAATTCGTCCACTTCACTAAAGTTGTTGTTCAGCACCTGATTGCCCAGGTAGAGGCTGGGCGTCTGCACACCGGCCACAGCAACTGGCTGGTCTGCGCGCACGCTCAAGCCTGCGCCAAAGCGCTTTTCAAACAGCCCGCTCAAACGCTGGGTGCTCTCGCGCAAGGTGCTGTGAAAGGTGTTGAGTTGGTCGGCGAGCAGGCGCGCCTCGCTGGCCAGATGTTCCTCGCGTGTGGCGAGGTTGGCAGTGTCGAGGGAGCGTAAGGCAAAAACGGTACTGCCGCTGATGACGACAGCCAGAATCACGGCCAATGCGAGGCCTAACTGGGAAGCGATCCGAGCGCGAGGTTGAGACATGACAGCTCCTGAGCCGAGGCCAGGATCATCCTGATCTCTTAGCGCTGCTCGGCGAATTATCTAGTGGGAAACGATTGTGCACGAGGGTTCCAACACCTTACTTCGGCGCGGTTCTGCAATACTTGAGCAATTCACAGGGGCATCACGCAAACGATTGCACTGCACAAGCCAAACCCTTCATTCGAAGCGTTCCACAGCGGGCAAAACCATCGCTTGGACCTCGCCCTGAAGAAATTCCGCCAAGCGCCGCAAGCGCTCGCCACCGGGCCGGGTTTTCGGCCACACCAGGTAGTAGCTTTCGCCACTCGCTACGGCCGTTGGCCAAGGCAGGCTCAAGCGCTTCTGGGCGACGTCCTCGGCTACCATCAGCAAGTCGCCCATGGACACGCCATAACCCCGCGCCGCAGCGATCATGCCCAACTCGAGCGTGTCGAACACCTGCCCACCCTTGAGCGAAACCCGCGACGCCAGCCCCATGCGCTCCAGCCAGTAACGCCAGTCGCGACGGTCCGGGGTCGGATGCAGTAACTCAGCCGTCGCCAACCGCGCCACATCCCAGGGCCCGTCATCCAATAAGTTGGGCGCCCCCACCGGAATGAGCATTTCGGCAAACAGGTAACTGGCCTCCCAGTCCGCTGGAAAGTGCCCGTTGCTGAGCAATACCGCGCAATCGAACGGTTCCTGATTGAAGTCCACCTCATCGATGCTCATCCACGCGCTGGTGAGTTGCACCTCATTGCCAGGCTGCAGGGCCCGAAAGCGACTCAACCGTGCCAGCAGCCAGCGCATGGTCAGGGTGGAAGGCGCTTTCATGCGCAGAATGTCATCTTCGGCATTCAGGGTATGGCAGGCACGCTCCAGGGCGGAGAAACCTTCGCGCACGCCGGGCAATAGCAAGCGCGCCGCTTCGGTGAGCTGCAAAGTGCGGCCGCTGCGTTGGAAAAGGCGGCAGGCGAAATGCTCTTCGAGGGTACGAATATGCCGGCTGACCGCACTCTGGGTAATCGACAGCTCCTGCGCCGCGCGGGTAAAGGAATGGTGGCGTGACGCGGCTTCAAATGCGCGCAAGGCGTAAAGCGGAGGAAGACGACGAGACATTCTGAAAGCTCCGACAGTGCTATCAGCAGACCCTACCAGAACAAACCAGGCATGAGTTTTAATCATGCGAATGATCGCATTTATCCTTTTGTGCAATACGCGCAAAGCGCCGAGAATCAACCCTTTCCCCCCTTCTGACTTTTCGAGAGTGATGATCATGCAGCATCCCAGCACGCACCGAACTCTGGGCCATTCTGCGGCTGTCGGGGCCGTTGATTGCCTCACAGTTGGCGCACATGCTGATGGTGCTGACCGACACCCTGATGATGGCCCGCCTGAGCCCCGAAGCCCTGGCCGGCGGTGGCTTGGGCGCGGCGAGCTATTCGTTCGTGGCGATATTCTGTATCGGTGTGATTGCGGCAGTGGGTACCCTGGTGGCTATCCGTCACGGCGCGGGCGATATCGAAGGCGCCACCCGCCTGACCCAGGCCGGGCTGTGGCTCGCGTGGTTGATGGCCCTGGCGGCGGCGCTGCTGCTGTGGAACCTCAAGCCGCTGCTGCTGATATTCGGTCAGACCGAAACCAACGTGCAGGCCGCCGGGCAATTCCTTACCCTCCTGCCCTTCGCCCTGCCCGGCTACCTCAGCTTCATGGCGCTGCGCGGCTTCACCAGCGCCATCGGCAAAGCCACCCCGGTGATGGTGATCAGCCTGTGCGGCACGGTGGTCAACTACCTGCTCAACCATGCGCTGATCGAAGGCATGTTCGGCCTGCCGAAGCTCGGGTTGATGGGCATTGGCCTGGTCACGGCGATCGTGGCTAATAGCATGGCGCTGGCGCTGATGTGGTACATCCGCAGCAACCGGACCTACGCCGCCTATCCATTGAGTACAGGCCTGCTGCGCCTCAATACCCAATATTTGCGCGAGCTGTGGCGCCTGGGCCTGCCGATTGGCGGCACCTACGCGGTAGAGGTCGGGCTATTTGCGTTTGCGGCACTGTGCATGGGCACCATGGGCAGCACGCAGTTGGCAGCGCACCAGATCGCCCTGCAAATCGTCTCGGTGGCGTTCATGGTCCCCGCGGGGATGTCCTACGCAGTCACCATGCGTATCGGCCAGCATTATGGCGCCGGACAGTTATTGAGCGCGCGCCTGGCCGGACGGGTCGGCATGGGGTTTGGCGCTCTGGTCATGCTAGGATTTGCCGTGGTGTTCTGGCTGTTTTCCGACCCGCTGATCGGGCTGTTCCTGGACCATGACGACCCGGCCTTTCACGAAGTGATCGTACTTGCCGTCAGCCTGCTGGCCGTCGCGGCCTGGTTCGAGTTGTTCGACGGCGTGCAGACCATTGCCATGGGCTGCATCCGTGGCCTCAAGGACGCCAAGACCACGTTCCTGGTGGGGCTCGGTTGCTATTGGCTGATCGGCGCGCCATCGGCCTGGTTGATGGCGTTCACCTTGGGCTGGGGGCCGACCGGCGTGTGGTGGGGCCTGGCGCTAGGCCTTGCTTGTGCTGCGGTGAGCCTGACCTGGGCGTTCGAAGCGAAAATGAAACGCATGATCCGGCGAGAGCCACAAACACACACTGCTTTCGAGGCCGCACAGACGCACTAAGGCCCTACTCGATTACAAATGTGGGAGGGGGCTTGCTCCCGATGGCGGTTGTCAGCCCCAGGATGTGTTGACTGATACACCGTTATCGGGAGCAAGCCCCCTCCCACATTTTGGATTGGGTTTACAAGGCTGGCATGTTTAGCTCAACAACGCCTGCTGGCTCTGGCCAAACGTCAGGTATTCCACCAGCTCGGCCAGTGGCAACGGTTTACTGATCAAATAACCCTGGGCTTGATCGCAACCAAACAGTCTCAAAAGCTCAAGCTGCTCGGCGGTCTCCACACCTTCGGCCACCACTTCCAGGTTGAGGTTGTGGGCCAGGTTGATCATGGCGTGCACCAGCTTGCGATTCTCTTCGCGCTCTTCCATGCCGCCGACGAAGCTCTTGTCGATCTTCAACAGGGCAATCGGCAGGCTGTTGAGGTGCACGAACGATGAGAAACCGGTGCCGAAGTCATCCAGGGAAAACCGCACGCCGAGGCGGCCAAGGGCGTCCATGGTCTGCTTGACCAGGTCGCTGCGACGCATCACGGCGGTTTCGGTCAACTCAAACTCCAGCCATTGCGCTTCTACACCGCGCTCGGCAATCAGCCGGCTGAGGGTCGAGAGCAACTGGCTGTCCTGAAACTGGCGAAACGACAGGTTGACCGCCATGTGCAAGGCCGGCAGGCCGCGCTCGCGCAGGTCCTGCATGTCGCGCAGGGCCCGGGAAATCACCCAGTAGCCCAACGGCACGATCAAGCCGCTCTGCTCGGCCAAGGGTACGAATTCGCTCGGTGGCAACAGGCCACGCTCGCCATGACGCCAGCGCACCAGGGCTTCCAGGCCGACGATATGCCCGTCATCCAGGTCCAGGCGCGGCTGGTAATGCAGTTCCAGCTCATCGCGGCGCAAGGCACGGCGCAATTCGCTTTCCAGGTCGGCCAGGCTGCGCGCGTTGCGGTTGATGCGTTCGTTGAAGATATGAAAGGTACAGCCCTGGGTGCTTTTGGCCTGCTGCATGGCGATATGAGCGTGCCACATCAACGGATCGGCCCCGGCCCGCGCGCGGGCATGCGCCACCCCCAGGCTGCAGCCGATCAGCAGGCTTTCGCCGTCCACCCAGTACGGCTCGGCCATCACTTGGGTGATGCGCTCGGCCATCCACTCGGCGCGCTGGGGCGCACGGCGGGTGTCGATCAGCAGCGCGAACTCATCGCTGCCCAGCCGCGCCAATTGATCACCGGCTTCCAGCTGGCTCTTGAGCCGTGATACGACCTGCAGGATCAAGCGGTCGCCGGCCTGGTGGCCGAGGGCATCGTTGGCGTGACGGAAATTGTCCAGGTCCAGATGCCCGAGGGCCAGGCCACGGCCTTCGTTATCCGCCAGCCGCGCCGCCAGCAAGGTCTGGAAACCCTGGCGGTTGGCGATACCGGTGAGCGGATCCTGTTCGGCCAGGCGCTGCAACGTAGTCTCCAGCACGCCACGCTCGCGCACGTGGCGCAGGCAGCGGCGCAAGGTATCGGCATCCAGCGCGCAATGGATCAGCCAATCACTGACACCCAGCGGTGCAACCAGCGGTTCCTGCTCCAGCAGCAATACACACGGCAAGCTGCAACGGCCGGGACCGGGTTGCAGATTGGGCGTGGTCAACAGCACCGCACCGTGGTCGTCGTCGAACAGACGACTCACCGAGTCCCAATTGGGCGCACTGATCAGCACAGCCCCATCGCCCATCGGCGCCAGGCACTCGCGCAACAACGCTGCCCACTCAGGCTCATCGGCCAACAGCAGCAAACGCAAGGGTTCGACAGGCGTAGACAAGCTAGCTCCCTAGACTCTGCAATAATTCGTTGGCGGCGGGCATTATGACGTGCGGCCTGACAATGACAAATGCATGACAAATGATAGGTGTTATCAAACACGCAAACTGTGAAAAATAGTCGCGATACCCCCCACATCCTGCGGCAAAGTAGCAAAACCGGCAAATTTAGATCGAGTGGTACGTCACACCGTCGTTCTAAGGCAGCAGAATCTTGCCAGCCTGTTAAAATGCCCGCCCTTTTGAACAACGACTCCCCGAACTCTGTATGTCCCGACTCAATCCCCGGCAGCAAGAAGCCGTGAACTACGTCGGCGGCCCTCTATTGGTGCTCGCCGGTGCTGGCTCCGGCAAGACCAGCGTGATTACCCGCAAGATCGCGCACCTGATCCAGAACTGCGGCATCCGCGCCCAGTACATCGTCGCCATGACCTTTACCAACAAGGCGGCGCGAGAAATGAAAGAGCGCGTCGGCACCCTGCTCAAGGGTGGCGAAGGCCGTGGCCTCACCGTGTGCACCTTCCACAACCTTGGGCTCAACATCATCCGCAAGGAACATGTACGGCTGGGCTACAAGCCGGGTTTCTCGATCTTCGACGAGACCGACGTCAAGGCCCTGATGACCGACATCATGCAGAAGGAATACGCGGGCGACGACGGCGTCGACGAGATCAAGAACATGATCGGGTCCTGGAAAAACGACCTGATCCTGCCCGCCGAAGCGCTCGAAGCCGCGCGCAACCCCAAGGAGCAGACCGCCGCCATCGTCTACACCCACTACCAGCGCACGCTCAAAGCGTTCAACGCGGTGGACTTCGACGACCTGATCCTGCTGCCGGTCAAACTGTTCCAGGAACACAAGGACATCCTGGAAAAGTGGCAGAACAAGGTACGCTACCTGCTGGTGGACGAATACCAGGACACCAACGCCAGCCAATACCTGCTGGTGAAGCTGCTGATCGGTACTCGCAACCAGTTCACCGTGGTGGGCGACGACGACCAGTCGATCTACGCCTGGCGCGGTGCCCGCCCGGAAAACCTGATGCTGCTCAAGGACGACTACCCGTCCCTGAAAGTGGTGATGCTGGAGCAGAACTACCGCTCCACCAGCCGCATCCTGCGCTGTGCCAACGTGCTGATCTCCAACAACCCCCACGAGTTTGAAAAACAACTGTGGAGCGAGATGGGCCATGGCGACGAAATTCGCGTGATCCGCTGCCGCAACGAAGACGCCGAAGCCGAGCGCGTGGCTGTGGAAATCCTCAGCCTGCACCTGCGCACCGACCGGCCTTACAGCGATTTCGCGATCCTGTATCGCGGTAACTACCAGGCCAAGCTGATCGAGCTGAAACTGCAGCACCACCAGGTGCCGTATCGCCTGTCAGGCGGCAACAGCTTTTTCGGGCGCCAGGAAGTGAAAGACCTGATGGCCTACTTCCGCCTGATCGTAAACCCGGATGACGACAACGCCTTCCTGCGGGTGATCAACGTCCCACGCCGGGAAATCGGTTCGACGACCCTGGAAAAACTCGGCAACTACGCCACCGAACGCAAGATCTCGATGTACGCCGCCACCGACGAAATCGGCCTGGGCGAACACCTGGACACGCGCTTCACCGACCGTCTGTCGCGCTTCAAGCGCTTCATGGACAAGGTGCGCGAACAGTGCGCCGGCGAAGACCCGATCAGCGCACTGCGCAGCATGGTCATGGACATCGACTATGAAAACTGGCTGCGCACCAACAGTTCCAGCGACAAGGCCGCGGACTACCGCATGGGCAACGTCTGGTTCCTGATCGAAGCCCTGAAGAACACCCTGGAAAAAGACGAAGACGGTGAAATGACCGTCGAGGACGCCATCGGCAAACTGGTGCTGCGCGACATGCTCGAACGCCAGCAGGAAGAGGAAGATGGCGCCGAAGGCGTGCAGATGATGACCCTGCATGCGTCCAAGGGCCTGGAATTTCCCTACGTGTTCATCATGGGCATGGAAGAGGAAATCCTCCCGCATCGCTCCAGCATCGAAGCCGACACCATCGAGGAAGAACGGCGCCTGGCCTACGTGGGCATTACCCGTGCGCGTCAGACCCTGGCCTTCACCTTTGCCGCCAAGCGCAAGCAATACGGCGAAATCATCGATTGTGCCCCCAGCCGGTTCCTGGATGAGCTGCCGCCGGATGACCTCGCCTGGGAAGGCAACGACGACACACCGACCGAGGTGAAGGCCGTTCGCGGCAACAGCGCCTTGGCTGATATACGCGCGATGTTAAAGCGCTAGAATCGACTACTTTTTAATCTACTTTCGGCGCCTGTTGCGCCACCAGAGGAAGCTTTCCGTGGAAGCACTGCACAAGAAAATTCGCGAAGAAGGCATCGTGCTTTCCGATCAGGTACTCAAGGTTGACGCCTTTTTGAACCACCAGATCGATCCGGCGCTGATGAAACTGATCGGCGACGAATTCGCCGCGCTGTTCAAGGACTCGGGTATCACCAAGATCGTCACCATCGAAGCCTCCGGCATCGCCCCGGCGATCATGACCGGCCTGAACCTCGGCGTACCAGTGATCTTCGCACGTAAGCAGCAGTCCCTGACGCTGACCGAAAACCTGCTGTCGGCGACGGTGTATTCCTTCACCAAGAAAACCGAAAGCACCGTGGCGATCTCCCCGCGCCACCTGACCAGCAGCGACCGCGTGCTAGTCATCGATGACTTCCTGGCCAACGGCAAGGCGTCCCAGGCGCTGATTTCGATCATCAAGCAAGCGGGTGCGACCGTGGCCGGCCTGGGCATCGTTATCGAGAAGTCGTTCCAGGGTGGCCGTGCGGAGCTGGATGCGCAGGGTTACCGGGTTGAATCGCTGGCGCGGGTGAAGTCGCTGGCGGGTGGGGTTGTGACCTTCATCTGAGCCAACGCAGCTCAAAATGTGGGAGGGGGCTTGCTCCCGATCGCGGTGTATCAGTCACCAACAGGTTGGCTGACCCACTGCTATCGGGAGCAAGCCCCTTCCCACATTTTGTCTTGTGTTGGCTTTTAGTGTGCGGTGGCCTGTAGGCCGGCCAGTAACAGACGCTGATACAGATCCTCCTTCAACCCCTGCGGCTTATCCAGCCCCATCCGCTTCAGATGCTCGGGAAACGCTTCCGGCTCCGGCGCATCCAGCGCCGCCTTGCCCAGTTCCAGCATCTCGGTCAGTTTGAATTTGCTCTTGAGCCAGTTCAGCGCGCGTAACAGATCCCGCTCCTGCTCCGTGAAATCACTGCCCAGCGGGTACTCGGGGAACAGGCGTCGATGCTTGGCTTGAATCGCCTGGAGCCGTTGCGGTGTGTTGTCGGCAAAACGCGGCGCCAGCTTGAAATCATTGGGTAACTTGCCAGCCTTTTGTGCCTGTTCGATCAGGCCATCCTGAAAACGGGAGTCGGTGATATTGAGCAACGCCTCAATCACCTTGGCATCGGTCTGACCGCGCAAATCGGCAATTCCGTACTCGGTGATGACGATATCCCGCAGGTGTCGGGGAATGGTGCAATGGCCATACTCCCAGACGATATTCGAACTGACTTCCCCCGCCGACTCGCGCCAGCTGCGCAGGATCAGGATCGAACGCGCGCCCTCCAACGCATGGCCCTGGGCAACGAAGTTGTACTGCCCGCCCACGCCGCTGAGCACGCGGCCATCTTCCAGTTGGTCGGCCACACCGGCACCGAGCAAGCTGACCATGATCGCGCTGTTGATAAACCGCGCATCCTGACGCTGCAAACGCTTGAGCTCTTCCTGGCCGTACAGCTCGTTGATATAGCTGATGCCGGTCATGTTGAATTCCAGCCGCTTGGCGTGGCTCATCTCCTGTAAGCGCTGGTAGAAACTGCGCGGGCCGAGGAAGAAACCACCATGAATCGAGATGCCATCGGGCTGCGCCGCATCGTCGAGCAGCCCGGCATTGGCCTGTTGCTGGGTCGCCACGTCCGGGTACACCTTGCGCCGGATGATCCCGGCATCGGCCAGTACCAGCAGGCCGTTGACGAACATTTCGCTACAACCGTAAAGGCCACGGGCGAACGGCTCAACGCCACCCTCACGGCTGATCAGGGGCGCCCACTGATACACATCCAGGTCGGTGAGCAGCAATCGATAGGCTTCGTTATCGGCCTGACGTGCCAGCAGCGCGGCAGTCAGCGCATCGCCCATGGAGCCGATGCCGATCTGCAAGGTGCCTCCGTCGCGCACAAGGGTGCTGGCATGCAGGCCGATAAAGTGGTCCTGGAACCCCACCGGCATGTTTGGCGTGGAGAACAACGTGGTGCTGTCTTTCTCATCGAGCAGGTAGTCGAAGGCGTCCATGCCCAACTCGGCATCGCCGGGCATGTAGGGCAAGTCGCTGTGGACCTGGCCGACGATCAGGATGGTCTCACCCGCCGCGCGCCGCTTGGCGATCATTGGCAGCAGGTCGAGGGTGATGTCCGGGTTGCAGCTCAAGCTCAGGCGGTCGGGATGCTCGGCGCTGCTGGCAACCAGTTGCGCCACCAGGTTCAGGCCGGCGGCATTGATGTCCCGCGCTGCATGGCTGTAGTTACTGCTGACGTAATCCTGCTGGGCGGCGGCACTGTGGAGCAGGCTGCCGGGCTGCATGAAGAATTGCTGCACGCGGATATTCTTCGGCAGGCTGTCTTTGTGCAGGTCGGCGAGAAAATCCAGCTCGGGATAATCGCCAAACACACGCTCGATAAAGGGTTCGAGAAAGCGCTTCTGCAAACCGTCGCCGAGGGTGGGCCGACCCAGGCTCAGCGCGGTGTAGATCGTCAGCGCCCGCTCGGGCAACTGTGCGATGCGCCGGTACAGCGCGTTGACGAACAGATTGGGCTTGCCCAGCCCCAGCGGCATGCCCATGTGGATATGCGCCGGCAAACGGGCCAGTACGTCGTCAACTGCTTGCTCGATTGAACACAACTGCACCATCCGACTGCTCCCGAACATTCCATGAATTGGGGGTTGGACAGAGAGTGGCGGGTCTTTGCTGCAAAGAACAGTGGTGAAACACAAATCTCGGGCACAAAAAAGCCGCCAGTAAGCGGCTTTTTTGACGAAAATCGGTTTATTTCAAGCCGGACATCTTCTCGATTGCACCCTTTAGCTCATCATCCGAGCAGTCGGCGCAGGTGCCTTTAGGCGGCATGGCGTTGATGCCAGTGATGGCCTTGGCAAGCAGCCCGTCGAGGCCACCCTGCTCTTTGGCACGTTTACCCCAGTCTGCCGCATCACCGATTTTCGGCGCATTCAGCAGGCCCGTGCCATGGCATGCGTTGCAATGTTTGGCGATCACTTCATCCGGCGTCTTGGCACCGCCGCCGCCACCCGCCGCCACAGCGACCTCCATGCCTTTGCATTCCTGGCCCTGGACGCAGACCTGGCCCACAGGCTCCAGGCGCTTGGCGATGTCGTCGTTGGTCGCAGCTTGAGCGCTGACAGCCCAAAGGGCCAGTACGGTTGCTGGTGCAGCCAGCATTTTCATAATTAGGTTCACGCGTTCACCCTCAATGGTGGCTATTCACGCCTGCGGCCACGGTTTCGCAGGCGGCGAAAGTATAGCGGTTAGCCCGACCAGCCGAAACAACCCTATTAAATAAAGGGAGATTCGACCTCGCGGTGTACGGCCGCGGGAACCTCTGCAACGCTGGCAGGGCGCCTCTTTTTCAGAAGTTCGCGGGTGTGGCTGCGCTGATTAGTCGCGCCGGCACGTCAAACGGATTGCGAAAACGATGGGGCTTACTACTTTCAAAGTAGTAGCTATCGCCAGCCTCAAGCACAAAAGTTTCAAGACCGACCACCAGCTCCAGGCGCCCTTCCACCAGAATCCCGGTTTCTTCGCCTTCATGGGTGAGCATTTCCTCGCCCGTGTCGGCGCCTGGCGGGTAGATTTCGTTGAGAAACGCGATGGCTCGGCTGGGGTGCGCTCGGCCTACCAGCTTCATGGTGACGGCACCGTCGGAAATGTCGATCAGCTCATTGGCTTTATAGACGATCTGCGTCGGTATTTCCTGGAGGATCTCTTCGGAAAAGAACTCGACCATGGACATGGGAATGCCACCCAGCACCTTGCGCAGGGAACTGATCGAGGGGCTGACGCTGTTTTTCTCGATCATCGAAATGGTGCTGTTGGTGACGCCCGCGCGCTTGGCAAGCTCGCGCTGGGAAAGGCCTTTGAGTTTACGGATGGATTGCAGTCGTTCGCCGACGTCCAATGCAGGAGCCTCCTAGGATTCAGGCTTTGTTGTAATTGAGCGTTATCATGGCGACAGCGTTCAGTATTTACAACACTTGGGCCTAAATCCCGAGCGGCGGCATTCGTATCGGGCGATCAAGCCCCGCAATAGAGCCTTGGCACCCGGCGCAGGTTGCAGAAGATCTGGTAGGGGATGGTCTCAGCTGCGGCCGCGACGTCGCTGGCGAGGATATTCTTGCCCCACAACTCCACCGTGGAACCCAGGCCCGCCTGAGGCACATCCGTCAGGTCGACACACAGCATGTCCATGGACACCCGGCCCAGTAACTGGCTGCGCTGGCCGGCGACCAGCACCGGTGTGCCAGTGGGGGCGTGACGCGGGTAGCCATCGGCATACCCCATGGCCACCACGCCGATACGCATCGGCTTGGGCGTGACGAACTTGGCACCGTAGCCTACTGGCTCACCCGTCGGCAGTTCGCGGACGCAAATGATCTTGGACTCCAGGGTCATCACGGGCTGCAAACGTGCAGCGATGGCCTGGTCTTCGCCAAAGGGCGTAGCGCCGTAGAGCATGATGCCTGGGCGCACCCAGTCGCTGGTCACACTCGGCCACCCCAATACAGACGGTGAATTGCGCAGGCTGACCTCAGCCGCCAGACCCTGACGAGCCGCTTCGAATACCGCCACTTGTTCGTTGCTGCTCACGCAATCGAGCTCGTCGGCGCGGGCGAAATGGCTCATCAGCACGATCTTCGCGACTTTGCCGCTGGCCAGCAGGCGCTTGTAAGCGTCCTGGTAATCCTTGGGATGCAGGCCGACACGGTGCATGCCCGAGTCCAGCTTGAGCCAGATGGTCAACGGCTTGCTCAGCGCGGTCTGCTCGATAGCCTCCAGTTGCCACAGCGAATGCACCACGCACCACAGGTCCTGCTCGATGATCAGCGGAAGTTCATCGGCTTCGAAAAATCCTTCCAACAGCAGCACCGGCGCACGTATCCCGGCGGCGCGCAGCTCCAAGGCCTCTTCAATGCACGCCACCGCGAACCCATCGGCCTGGGCTTCCAGCGCCTGGGCGACAGCTACCGCGCCATGGCCGTAGGCATCCGCCTTGATCACGGCAAGGGCCTTGGCCCCGGTGACTTCACGGGCCAATTGGTAATTGTGGCGCAGGGCTTGGAGGTCGATCAGGGCACGGGCAGGACGCATGGCGGCGGGCTTCTAGGCGGCGAGTGAAAAAAACCGGCGCTGACCAACAACATCGGCGCCGGGAGAGGGATGCTTATTTAAGGCAGCGCGGCCACGACGGACAGCTCTACCAGGATTTGCGGTTCACACAGTTTGGCTTCAACCGTGGCGCGAGCCGGCGCGACGCCCTTGGGCAGCCACGTGTCCCACACCGCATTCATGCCGGCGAAGTCGGCATCGATGTCTTTCAGATAGATCGTCACCGACAGCAACCGGGTCTTGTCGGTGCCAGCTAGGTCCAGCAAACGCTCGATGTTGACCAGGGTTTCGCGGGTTTGTTGTTCAATGCCGGCATTCATGTCGTCGCCGACCTGGCCTGCCAGATACACGGTACCGCTGTGAACAACGATCTGGCTCATGCGCTCATTGGTGAGCTGGCGCTGGATTGACATGTCGTGCGGACTCCTGGTGGTTGCCATAACGGGAAATAGCGAGGCCTTCGGCGCTGATCTGCGGGGTTTTCTTCGCCATCAGGTCGGCCAGCAAACGACCGGAGCCGCAGGCCATGGTCCAGCCGAGAGTGCCGTGGCCGGTATTCAGGAACAGGTTCTTGAATGGGGTGCCGCCGACAATCGGTGTGCCATCGGGTGTGGTCGGGCGCAGGCCGGTCCAGAAACTGGCCTGGGCCAGATCGCCGCCCTGAGGATAAAGGTCGTTGACGATCATCTCCAGGGTTTCACGCCGCCGCGGGTTAAGCGACAGGTCAAAACCGGCTATCTCAGCCATGCCACCGACGCGAATGCGGTTGTCGAAACGGGTGATCGCGACTTTGTAGGTTTCGTCCAGGATGGTCGAGGTCGGCGCCATCGCCGGGTTGGTGATCGGCACGGTCAGCGAATAGCCCTTGAGCGGGTACACCGGCGCCTTGATCCCCAGCGGCTTGAGCAGCTTCGGCGAGTAACTGCCGAGGGCCAGCACATAGCGGTCGGCGGTTTCCAACTGGCCGTCGATCCACACGCCGTTGATGCGGTCGCCTGCGTAATCGAGGCGCTGGATGTCCTGTTCGAAACGAAACTCCACGCCCAGCTGCTTGCACATCTCCACCAGGCGGGTGGTGAACATTTGGCAGTCGCCGGTCTGGTCGTTGGGCAGGCGCAGGGCGCCGGCTAGAATATCGGTGACGCTGGCCAGGGCCGGCTCGACCCGGGCGATGCCGGCACGGTCCAGCAGTTCGAACGGCACGCCGGACTCCTGCAACACGGCAATGTCCTTGGCCGCGCCATCGAGCTGGGCCTGGGTGCGGAACAGTTGGGTGGTGCCCAGGCTGCGCCCTTCGTAGGCAATCCCGGTTTCAGCGCGCAGTTCGTCGAGGCAGTCACGGCTGTACTCGGACAGGCGGACCATGCGCTCCTTGTTCACCGCATACCGGCTGGCGGTGCAATTGCGCAGCATCTGCGCCATCCACAGGTATTGGTCGATATCGGCGGTGGCCTTGATCGCCAGCGGCGCATGGCGCTGCAGCAGCCATTTGATCGCCTTGAGCGGCACGCCCGGCGCGGCCCATGGCGACGCGTAGCCTGGGGATACCTGGCCGGCGTTGGCGAAACTGGTCTCCATGGCGGCGGCCGGTTGACGGTCGACCACTACGACGTCAAAGCCGGCCCGAGCCAAATAATAGGCACTGGTCACGCCAATGACGCCGCTACCCAAGACCAGAACGCGCATTTTTATATCCTCATCGCGGCCAAGCCGCTGACGTGTGTTATTGGAGCAATGATGAGCGCAGTGTAAAAAACAATCGCCAGTGCATTTCACTATATAAATGCCTATATTTGGCGACAATTCTCGGCACAAATGCTTTTTACAGAGGCGTATCCCCTATGCGTACCAACACCCAGACCAAGGCGGGAGCTGGACAAGATCGACCGCAATATCCTGCGCATCCTGCAAACCGACGGGCGCATTTCGTTCACTGAGCTGGGAGAAAAGGTCGGGCTGTCGACGACGCCGTGTACCGAGCGGGTGCGCCGCCTGGAGCGCGAAGGGATCATCATGGGCTACAACGCTCGGCTCAACCCGCAGCATCTGAAAGGAAGTTTGCTGGTATTTGTCGAGATCAGCCTGGATTACAAGTCCGGCGACACGTTTGAAGAGTTCCGCCGCGCCGTGCTCAAACTGCCGCATGTGCTGGAATGTCACCTGGTGTCCGGGGACTTCGACTACCTGGTGAAAGCACGGATTTCCGAGATGGCCTCGTACCGCAAATTACTCGGCGACATCCTGCTCAAGTTGCCCCATGTGCGCGAATCCAAGAGCTATATCGTGATGGAAGAAGTGAAGGAAAGCCTGAACCTGCCGATCCCCGACTGACTGACACACCTCCCTCATGTCAGACCAGCACTTGCCGGGTGCTCGCCATGTATTCATGGATCTGCTTTTCCACCCGAGGGTGTATCAGCTCCACCGGCCGCCGACCGTTGGGGCATGGCAGGGTCTGGGTGGTGCCAAACAGCCTGCAGATAAGCGGACGCTCATCGTAAACCGTGCAGCCGTTGGGCCCCAGGTGCACGCAATTCAACTCGTCCATGGCAGCGTCCTGCTCGGCAGCGGTCTTGCGTGGCAGGCGTGACATTTCCTCAGGCGAAGTGGTCACCGGCCCACAGCAGTCATGGCAACCAGGGACACACTCGAACGAAGGAATCTGCCTGCGCAAGGCGCTGACTTTCTGACTGTTGCAACTCATGCAAATCCACACCCAACCGCGACTAGACCGGGATTCTGCCGTAAAACGCCCCGCGCAGACAGCTTCGTCCGACCGCTGTATCCTGCGTCAAATTTTCCAAACAGGGAGCTCCCCATGACCGCCAGCGCCCGGCACACCGCGTCCTACTACGCTGCCAGCAGCGTGCCGCACCCCGATTACCCGGCGTTGACCGGTGAGGTGCGCGCCGATGTCTGCGTGATTGGCGGCGGGTATTCCGGGCTCAACACCGCCCTGGAGCTGGCCGAGCGCGGGTTCAGCGTGGTGCTGCTGGAGGCGCGCAAGATCGGCTGGGGCGCCAGCGGGCGTAACGGCGGGCAGCTGATTCGCGGCGTCGGCCATGGCCTTGACCAGTTCGCCAAGGTGATCGGCACCGACGGCGTGCGCCAGATGAAGCTGATGGGCCTGGAAGCCGTGGAGATCGTGCGCGAACGTGTCGAACGCTTCCAGATCGCCTGCGACCTGACTTGGGGTTACTGCGACCTGGCCAACAAACCCCGCGACCTTGAGGGCCTCGCCGAAGACGCCGAAGAGCTGCGCAGCCTGGGTTATCGCCATCCAGTCCGCCTGCTGCAAGCCAGCGAGATGGGCAGCGTGATCGGCTCCGACCGCTATGTGGGCGGGATGATCGACATGGGCTCCGGACACCTGCATCCGTTGAACCTCGCCCTGGGTGAAGCCGCCGCCGCGCAGCAGTTGGGCGTGAAGTTGTTCGAGCAGTCTGAAGTGACGCGCATCGACTACGGCTCGCAGGTCAAGGTGTACACCGCCCAGGGCCAGGTGCTCGCCAATACCCTGGTACTTGCCTGCAACGCGTACATCAACGGCCTCAACCCACACCTGAGCGGCAAAATATTGCCCGCCGGCAGCTACATCATCGCCACCGAACCCCTGAGTGAAGCGCAAGCCGCCAGCCTGTTGCCGCAGAACATGGCGGTGTGTGACCAGCGGGTAACGGTGGACTATTTCCGCCTGTCCGCCGACCGCCGCCTGTTGTTCGGCGGCGCCTGCCATTATTCCGGGCGCGACCCGAAAGACATCGGCGCCTATATGCGGCCAAAAATGCTGCAGGTGTTCCCGCAGTTGGCCAACGTGAAGATCGACTACCAATGGGGCGGCATGATTGGCATCGGCGCCAATCGGTTTGCCGCAGATCGGACGCCTGGCCGATCACCCCAATGTGTATTACGCCCAGGCCTACGCTGGCCACGGCCTGAACGCCACCCACCTGGCGGGCAGGTTGCTGGCCGAAGCCATCAGCGGCCAGCAGCAAGGACGCTTCGACCTGTTCGCCCAAGTGCCGCACATTACCTTCCCTGGCGGTAAACACCTGCGCTCGCCGCTGCTGGCCCTAGGAATGCTCTGGCACCGCCTCAAGGAACTGGTCTGATCAATCGCGCCAGAATGGCTTCAAGCCTTCGTGGCGCGCCTGTTCTGCCGTCAGGCCTACGTCGAGCAATTGCTCCCGGGTCAGCGTGAGCAAGGCCTTGCGTGTATGACGGCGGCGCCAGAACAGGCTCCAGCGGTTGTCGCCGGGCATAGACAACGTCCGCTCCTGGGCTGCTTCCAGTTCCTGGCTGTGTAATGCCAGCCGCACATCGCTCATGCCGTTCATTTTGTTATCCCTCGTTAGCTTGCTGCCTTAAGTGACTAGAATGAACGGGTGCGCAAAACCAATACAGATTCAACCTGCCTTTATTAAATCCATACAGATACTGCCTATGAACGGCTGAATCCTGTATTTTCTGCCTATCTGTATTGGTCCCCTGGGAGTGACCGCCGTGACCCTCTACGTCAACCTCGCCGAATTGCTGGGCACCCGCATCGAACAAGGCTTCTATCGCCCCGGCGATCGTCTGCCCTCGGTGCGAGCGTTGAGCGTGGAACATGGGGTCAGCCTGAGCACGGTGCAGCAGGCCTATCGACTGCTGGAGGACAACGGCCTGGCGATGCCCAAGCCCAAGTCCGGCTATTTTGTGCCGGTGGGCCGTGAACTGCCGGCGCTACCCGAGGTGGGCCGCCCCGCCCAGCGGCCGGTGGAAATTTCCCAGTGGGATCAGGTGCTGGAGTTGATTCGGGCGGTGCCGCGCAAGGACGTCATACAGCTGGGCCGTGGCATGCCGGATGTATTGTCGCCGACCATCAAGCCATTGCTGCGCAGCCTGGCCCGCATCAGCCGCCGCCAGGATCTGCCGGGACTGCATTACGACACCATCCTTGGCTGTATGGAGTTGCGCGAGCAAATTGCGCGACTGTCATTGGATTCCGGTTGCCAACTGGCTGCCGACGACATCGTCATCACCACCGGCTGCCACGAGGCCCTTTCCACCAGCATCCGCGCCATTTGTGAACCCGGCGATATCGTTGCGGTGGACTCGCCAAGTTTCCACGGTGCCATGCAGACCCTCAAGGGTCTGGGCATGAAAGCCCTGGAAATCCCCACCGACCCGATCACCGGCATCAGCCTTGAAGCATTGGAACTGGCGCTGGAGCAGTGGCCGATCAAAGTCATCCAGCTCACCCCGAACTGCAACAACCCATTGGGCTACATCATGCCGGAGGCGCGCAAACGCGCACTGCTGACATTGGCCCAGCGCTTTGACGTGGCGATCATCGAAGACGATGTATATGGCGAGCTGGCCTACAGCTACCCGCGCCCGCGCACCATCAAATCCTTCGACGAAGATGGCCGGGTGCTGCTGTGCAGTTCGTTCTCGAAGACCCTGGCGCCCGGCCTGCGCATTGGCTGGGTTGCGCCGGGGCGCTACCTGGACCGGGTGCTGCACATGAAATACATCAGCACGGGCTCTACGGCCACGCAGCCGCAGATCGCGATAGCGGAATTTCTCAAGGGCGGCTATTTCGAACCTCATTTGCGCAGGATGCGCACCCAATACCAGCGCAATCGCGACCTGATGCTCGACTGGGTCAGCCGCTACTTCCCTGCCGGCACGCGCGCCAGCCGGCCCCAAGGCAGTTTCATGCTGTGGGTGGAATTGCCGGAAGGCTTCGACACCCTCAAGCTCAACCGCGCGCTGATGGAACAAGGCGTACAGGTGGCGGTAGGCAGCATTTTTTCTGCCTCCGGCAAGTACCGTAACTGCCTGCGCATGAACTACGCTGCCAAACCGACGCCGCAGATCGAAGAGGCGGTGCGCAAGGTCGGTGCCGCTGCGCGCAAAATGCTGGAAGAATCGGCGGACTGACCTTTTCCGAGCAATTGCCGTCATATGCCGACAACCGCCCTGACCTGGATGCCGCCTCCTTGATGATTCAACGGCTTTTACCGTTTTTCCTGCTGGGAGCGCTGGCACTGGGTGGCTGCGCGACGGCGCACACACCGCGCGAACCCAGTGACGCGCTGCCGGCGGCACAGTCTTCCTTTGGCCGCTCGATCCAGGCCCAGGCGGCACCGTATCAGGGCCGCTCGGGCTTTCGTTTGCTGCCCAACAGCAGCGAAGCCTTCATGGCCCGCGCCGAGTTGATCCGCAACGCCCAGACCAGCCTCGACCTTCAGTACTACATCGTGCATGACGGCATCAGCACGCGCATGCTCGTGGATGAACTGCTCAAGGCCGCCGACCGTGGCGTGCGCGTGCGCATTTTGCTCGACGACACCACCAGCGACGGGCTCGACCAGATCATCGCCACCCTGGCCGCTCACCCCAACATCGACATCCGCCTGTTCAACCCGCTGCACCTGGGGCGCAGCACGGGCGTAACGCGCGCCATGGGCCGCCTGTTCAACCTGTCGCTGCAACACCGGCGCATGCATAACAAGCTGTGGCTGGCCGACAACAGCGTGGCGATCGTGGGTGGCCGCAACCTGGGGGATGAATATTTCGATGCCGAACCCAACCTGAATTTCACCGATATCGACATGCTCAGCGTCGGGCCGGTGGCTGAGCAGTTGGGTCACAGCTTCGACCAGTACTGGAACAGCGCGCTGAGCAAGCCTATCGATGAGTTTGTCTCAAGCATGCCATCCAAGGTCGACCTCGCGGTGGCGCGTGCGCGCCTTGAGGCCTCGCTGGCTCAATCGCGCCAGCAGAACCACGCCCTGTATAACCGCTTGCGTACCTATCAGACCCAGCCGCGCATGGACATCTGGCGTCGCGAGTTGATCTGGGCCTGGAACCAGGCGCTGTGGGACGCCCCGAGCAAGGTGCTGGCCAAGGCCGACCCGGATCCGCAATTGCTGCTCACCACCCAACTGGCGCCGGAGCTGCAAGGGGTCAGCCATGAGCTGATCATGATTTCGGCGTACTTCGTTCCGGGGCCGCCCGGGCTGGTTTACCTGACGGGCCGTGCCGATGCGGGCGTGTCGGTGAGCCTGTTGACCAATTCCCTCGAAGCCACTGATGTACCGGCCGTGCACGGCGGCTATGCGCCCTATCGCAAGGCGCTGCTGGAGCATGGCGTGAAACTCTATGAGCTGCGTCGCCAACCGGGCGACCCCAGTGTAAACAGCGGCCCGCACCTGTTTCGTCGAGGCAGTTTCCGCGGCTCCGACTCTAGCCTGCACAGTAAGGCGATGATTTTCGATCGGGAAAAGTCGTTTATCGGCTCGTTCAATTTCGATCCACGCTCGGTGCTGTGGAACACCGAAGTCGGCGTGCTGGTGGACAGCCCGGAACTGGCGGAGCACGTGCGCAACCTGGCGCTGCAAGGCATGGCGCCAGCGTTGAGCTACGAGGCGAAACTGCAGGACGGGCAGATCGTGTGGGTGACCGAAGATAACGGCCAGTTGCACATCCTGACCCAGGAGCCGGGCAACTGGTGGCGCCGGTTCAACGCCTGGTTCGCCACCTCGGTGGGCCTGGAACGCATGCTTTGAAAACGCAGGGCTGCTCAGGCCGGTTGCGCTGCGCCAAATGCACCCTGGCGCAATAACAGTAGCACCAGCCCCAGGGCCCCAGCCGCCATCAATAGCGGCAGCGCGTGGCCACTGATCCATTGGCTGCCTGCGCCCGCCACCAGCGGACCAATCAAGCAACCGACACCCCACAGCTGCGCAATGTGCGCGTTGGCGCGCACCAACGCATCGTCGCGGTAGCGCTCGCCGATCAGGATCAGCGACAAGGTAAACAACCCGCCCGCGCTGGCGCCGAACAGCACCCAGAGCGGCCAGATCAGCAGCGTGTGCATCAACAGTGGAATCGCCAGGCTTGAGGCCAGCAACAGCAACGCGCAGCCGAGAAACAAGGTGCGCCGTGGCAGGTAATCCGCCAGCGCGCCGATGGGCAACTGCAGCAGCGCATCACCGACCACCACCGTACCGACCATCGCCAGAGCGATTTCGGCGGTGAAGCCTTGTTGCAGGCAATACACCGGCAGCAACGTCAGGATCATCGCTTCGAACGCAGCGAACAGCGCAACCGCCCAGGCAATCGCCGGCAGGCTCAGGCAGAAACGCCAGAGGTCGGCAAAGGTCACGCTGAACGATTCGGCGCTGGGCGCGCCGGAGCGACCGAGCAAGGCCAGTGGAGCCACCAGAAGCAGGCCAACACCCACCCAGAAACCGTAATCGTGGTCGGTGCCGATCACGCCCAGCAGCAAAGGGCCTGATAGCTGGCTCAGTGCATAAGTGCAGCCGTACAACGCCACCAATCGGCCACGCCACTGCTCCACCACCAACTGGTTGATCCAGCTTTCTCCCAGGATAAACACGATGGTCAGGATCACCCCGATCATCAGCCGCAGTAGCAGCCAAACCGGATAACTGGGCAGGATCGCCAGCAAACCGATGGACAGCGCACCGCCCCAAAGGCACAGGCGCATCAGGTTGGCGGTACCAAGCCAGGAGGCCATGCGGCTGGAAACCTTGGCGCCCAGCAGCACGCCAAACGCGGGCATCGCAGCCATCACGCCAATGGCGAAACTGCCGTAACCCCAGCCCTCCAGACGCAGCGACACCAACGGCATGCTCACACCCAGCGCCAGCCCGACGCTGAGTACCGAGGCCAGGACGGCGAAATAGGTCGCCCAACGCATGTCCACGCTCCTGTGGATAATTTTCAGGGTTGTAAACGAACTGTAGGAGCGAGCTTGCTCGCGAAAAACTCAAAGACACCGCGTTCAACCAGACAGCACGCTTTATCGTTGGCGTTTTTCGCGAGCAAGCTCGCTCCTACAGGGGCCCTGCGGTGTAACGTAACTTAGAGCTTGATCCAGGTCGCTTTCAGCTCGGTGTATTTATCGAACGCATGCAGCGATTTATCGCGACCGTTACCCGACTGCTTGAAGCCACCGAACGGAGCGGTCATGTCGCCGCCATCGTACTGATTGACCCACACACTGCCCGCACGCAGGGCTTTGGCCGTCAGGTGTGCCTTGGAGATATCCGCCGTCCACACCGCCGCGGCGAGGCCATATTGGGTGTCGTTGGCGATGGCGATGGCTTCTTCGGCGCTGTCGAACGTGATCACCGACAGGACCGGGCCGAAGATCTCTTCCTGGGCAATCTTCATGGCGTTGGTCACACCGTCGAAGATGGTCGGCTCAACGTAGGTGCCACCGGTTTCTTCCAGCGTGCGCTTACCACCAGCGACCAGCTTGGCGCCGTCGGCATGGCCCGCTTCGATGTAGGACAGCACATTGTTCATCTGCTGGGTGTCCACCAATGCACCCACGTTAGTGGCAGGGTCCAGCGGGTTACCCGGCTTCCACCCCTTGAGCGCCTCGATCACCAACGGCAGGAATGTGTCCTTGATCGAACGCTCCACCAGCAGGCGCGAACCGGCGGTGCAGACTTCGCCCTGGTTGAAGGCGATGGCACTGGCGGCAGATTCGGCGGCGGTTTGCAGGTTCGGCGCATCAGCGAACACAATGTTGGGACTCTTGCCGCCGGCTTCCAGCCACACGCGCTTCATGTTCGATTCGCCGGAACGAATCAACAGTTGCTTGGCGATTTTGGTGGAGCCGGTAAACACCAGGGTGTCCACGTCCATGTGCACCGCCAGCGCGTTACCCACGGTGTGGCCGTAGCCTGGCAGCACGTTGAACACGCCTTTGGGAATGCCGGCTTCAACGGCCAGGGCGGCGATGCGGATGGCGGTCAGCGGGGATTTTTCGGACGGCTTTAGAATCACCGAGTTACCGGTCGACAGCGCCGGGCCGAGCTTCCAGCAGGCCATCATCAGCGGGAAGTTCCACGGTACGATCGCACCGACCACGCCAACCGGCTCACGGGTCACCAGACCCAGTTGGTCATGGGGCGTGGCCGCCACTTCATCATAAATCTTGTCGATTGCCTCACCGCTCCAGCTCAGCGCTTGCGCCGCGCCGGGTACGTCGATGTTCAGGGAGTCACTGATCGGCTTGCCCATGTCCAGGGTTTCAAGCAGGGCCAGCTCTTCGGCATTGGCCTTGAGCAGCGCGGCGAAACGGATCATGACGGACTTGCGCTTGGCCGGCGCCAGGCGCGACCACACGCCGGAATTGAACACGGCACGGGCGTTTTCCACGGCGCGCTGGGCGTCGGCGGCGTCACAGCTGGCCACGCTGGCAAGCAGACGGCCATCGACTGGGCTGATGCATTCGAAGGTGTCACCGGACGCGGCGGCGGTGTATTCGCCATTGATGTAGGCGCGGCCTTCAATCTTCAGGTCCTTGGCGCGTTGTTCCCAGTCAGCATGGGTCAGGGTGGTCATGCAAGTGTCCTCCTCTTATTGGATACAAGCGCCTGGGGGATTGGTCCCGGCGCCTCCACGAATTCTTGCCTGGCCAGCCTGCTGTTCGGCTCAAGGCAGCTGCCACCCTAAACCAGCGGCTGGGGATGTTTCAATATATTTGACACAAGGGCGGTAAACGCCCTTGCGATGTTCATTTTAATAAACATAGACTTTGGCCTCTCCAACCGCAGGCCAGACGGGACAAGCACATGAGCATCCAGGACATCGTCGATTTCAGCCAAGCCAACACCGCCCCCGACCGCTATCGCCCTGCCGCCGAAAAAATCCTCAAGGGTGACCCCGAACAGACGATCTACAACCATTACAACAGCCCATGCGGACAAATGAACGCGGGCGTCTGGGAAGGCGAAGTCGGGCAGTGGACAGTCAATTACACCGAGCACGAGTACTGCGAAATCGTGCAGGGGGTCTCCGTACTGCGCGATGCCGAGGGGAATGCCAAAACCTTGCGCGCTGGCGACCGCTTCGTAATTCCCGCCGGCTTCAGCGGCACCTGGGAAGTGCTGGAAGCGTGCCGCAAGATCTACGTGGTGTTTGAACAGAAGGCCTGATCAGCAGATCGCAGGCAAAAAAAAGCCCGTATCGTGAGATACGGGCTTTTTTTCACAAGGAAGGAAATCAATTACTTGATTTTGCCTTCTTTGTAGATCACGTGCTTGCGAACGCGCGGGTCGAACATTTTCTTTTCGAGCTTGTCCGGGGTAGTACGCTTGTTCTTGTCGGTAGTGTAGAAGTGACCAGTACCGGCGCTAGAGATCATTCGAATCAATTCACGCATGATAGAGCTCCTTAGATCTTGCCGGCGGCGCGGATTTCGGCCAGCACGACAGTGATGCCACGCTTGTCGATGATACGCATGCCTTTGGCAGATACACGCAGGCGAACAAAACGTTTCTCTTCTTCAACCCAGAAGCGGTGATGCTGCAGGTTCGGCAGGAAACGACGACGGGTTTTGTTATTTGCGTGGGAAATGTTATTCCCAGTCACCGGACCCTTACCGGTAACTTGACAGACTCTCGACATGCCTCAGCCCTCTAAAACCACATGCCCAACCCGGCATGGGTTGGCCGCTTAATCTCTCAGTCATTTGGCGCCAGGCGCCGCGTTTCTTTAGGGTCTTACCGGCTACACCTACAAGCGAAGGAACCGGGCCCCTAGAAAAGAGCGCTGCTTTATACCAGAAAGACCCAGGTGCAACAACAGCGAGTGTGTTTTTACCTGGGCAAATCTCGGCCATTGGCGCCTGAACCGTTGCCAGGAGGGGCCGCTACAACAGCCGACCGCTCGTCGCACAGAATGATTTTCAGCGCTCGCAAGTACTCGGACCTGCAGGATGAAACGCGCTGGGCCGTCATCAAAACAGCATTTGACCCAAAAGCACAGGCAAAAATAGGCTAGTCATTTAACCAACAGGTCACTACGGTAGGCCTTTTCCAGACTGCACTCGCAGATGGGCCTTGGATCTGCACAGGAAACCGAATATGCGCCTCGCTGCCCTACCCCTACTGCTAGCCCCCCTTTTTATCGCGCCGATGGCCGTTGCCGCCACCAACCTGAGCGTTTGCACCGAAGCCAGCCCCGAAGGCTTTGACGTGGTGCAGTACAACTCGTTGACCACCACCAACGCCTCGGCGGACGTGCTGATGAACCGCCTGGTGGACTACGACGCAACCGCCGGAAAACTGGTCCCGAGCCTGGCCGACAGTTGGGACGTCTCGCCAGATGGTCTGACGTACACGTTCAAGTTGCACCCGAACGTGAAATTCCATCGCACCGAATATTTCACCCCAAGCCGCACCCTGACGGCCGAAGATGTGCGCTTCAGCTTCGAACGCATGCTCGACCCCGCCAACCCGTGGCACAAGATCGCCCAGAGCGGCTTTCCCCACGCGCAATCGCTGCAATTGCCCACGCTGGTCAAGAAGATCGACGCCCTCGACCCACTGACCGTGCGCTTCACCCTTGACCACGCCGACTCCACGTTTCTTGCCGCGCTGAGCATGGGCTTTGCCTCGATCTACCCGGCGGAATATGCCGACAAACTGCTCAAGGCCGGCACGCCGGAAAAACTCAACAGCCAGCCCATCGGCACCGGTCCGTTCGTTTTCGTACGTTTCCAGAAGGATGCGGTGGTGCGCTACAAGGCCAACTCGGACTACTTCGCCGGCAAACCGGCGGTGGATAACCTGATCTTTGCCATCACGCCGGATGCCAATGTGCGCCTGCAGAAACTGCACCGCGACGAATGCCAGATCGCCCTGTCGCCCAAACCGCTGGACGTGGGCGAAGCGGAAAAAGACCCGGCCCTGAGGGTGGAAAAAACCGCCGCCTTTATGACCGCCTTCGTCGCCATCAACAGCCAGCACCCGCCACTGGACAAGCCCGAAGTCCGCCAGGCGATCAACCTGGCCTTTGACAAGGGCAGTTACCTCAAGGCCGTATTCGAAGGCACCGCTGAAGCGGCCAACGGCGTTTACCCACCCAACACCTGGAGCTACGCCAAGGACCTGCCGGGTTATCCACAGGATCTGGCCAAAGCCAAGGCACTGCTGAACCGCGCCGGCCTCAAGGACGGCTTCAAAACCACTATCTGGACCCGCCCTACCGGCAGCCTGCTCAACCCCAACCCGAATCTTGGCGCTCAGCTGTTGCAAGCGGATCTGGCCAAGGTCGGCATCCAGGCCGAGATCCGTGTGATCGAATGGGGCGAGTTGATTCGTCGCGCCAAAGCCGGCGAGCACGACCTGCTCTTCATGGGCTGGGCCGGTGACAACGGTGACCCGGATAACTTCCTGACTCCGCAATTCTCCTGCGCGGCAGTCAAGTCCGGCACCAACTTCGCCCGTTACTGCGACCCGGCACTGGACAAGCTGATCAGCGCCGGCAAAACCACCAGCGAACAGGGCGTACGCAGCAAGCTCTACCAGCAGGCCCAGGCGCAGATCCAGCAACAAGCTTTGTGGTTGCCCTTGGCCCACCCCACTGCGTTTGCCCTGACACGCAAGAATGTAGAGGGCTACCAGGTGAGCCCGTTTGGCCGCCAGGATTATTCCAAGGTCAGCGTCAAGCCTTAAGCTGCAAGCTGCAAGCCCACTTGCGGCTTGCAGCTGCCTTCTACATCCATCCATATTCCGCCATCGACAACGGATCACCATCGCCCACGATGATGTGATCCAGCACCCGTACGTCCACCATTTCCAAGGCCTTTTGCAATACCTTGGTCAGTTTTCGATCAGCAGCGCTTGGGTCCGCGCTGCCCGAGGGATGGTTGTGGCACAGGATCAAGGCCGCCGCGTTGTAGGCCAGCGCACGCTTGACCACTTGCCGAGGATAGACCAGAGCGGCATCGATGGTGCCCTCGGACAGCGCCTCGAAACCCAGCACCCGATGCTTGGAGTCGAGAAACAGGCAACCAAACACCTCATGCGACTCATGACGCAGCAGCGCCTTGAGGTATTCGCGCACGGCCAGGGGACTTTCCAGCACCGAATCGTTGCGCAGGCGCTCGGCCATGTGGCGCCGCGACATTTCCAGCACCGCCTGCAACTGGGCGAACTTCGCCGGCCCCAGGCCCAACTGCTGATTGAACCGTATCTGGCTGGCTTCCAGCAGCGGGCGCAGGCCGCCAAACTGCGCCAGCAGATGGCGCGCCAGGTCCACGGCGCTCCTGCCGGACACCCCGGTGCGCAGGAAGATTGCCAGCAATTCGGCATCGGACAGACTGGCCGCCCCCCACTCCAACAGCTTCTCTCGCGGCCGCTCGGCAGCAGGCCAATCGCGAATGCTCATCTCACCTCCTCTCCATGATGTACGCCGTATGCGCCGCTGTTGCCGGGCGGTCGCTGTGTTATCGTAGGCCCTCTTTTTTGCATGCGATTTCACCTGGGGAGGGGTCATCGCAGGCGTCACTGAACTGGCTTCACTGAACTGGAAAGGCAAACCAATGCAGCGTCTGTATCGGAAACGCATCGTTCTCGGCGTCGGCGGCGGCATTGCCGCCTACAAGAGCGCAGAGCTGGTTCGCAGGCTCCTCGACCAAGGCGCCGAAGTGCGCGTGGTCATGACCCGTGGTGGCAGTGAGTTCATCACCCCGCTGACCATGCAGGCCTTGTCCGGCCACCCGGTTCATCTGGACCTGCTGGACCCGGCGGCCGAAGCCGCCATGGGCCATATCGAACTGGCCAAATGGGCCGACCTGGTGCTGATCGCGCCGGCCACCGCCGACCTGATCGCGCGCCTGGCCCAGGGCATCGCCGATGACCTGCTGACCACCCTGGTACTGGCCACCGACGCCACCGTCGCCATCGCCCCGGCGATGAACCAGGCCATGTGGCGCGACCCGGCCACCCAGGCCAACACCCAGCTGCTGCAAAGCCGTGGCCTCAAGGTCTTCGGCCCGGCGTCCGGCAGCCAGGCCTGCGGCGACGTCGGCATGGGCCGCATGCTCGAAGCCACCGACCTGGCACTGTGTGCCGCCGAGTGCTTCCAGCACCTGGCCCTGACCGGCAAACACGTGCTGATCACCGCAGGCCCGACTCAGGAAAACATCGACCCGGTGCGCTACATCACCAACCATAGCTCAGGAAAAATGGGCTTTGCCCTGGCTGAAGCCGCGGTTGAGGCAGGCGCGCGTGTCACCCTGATCACCGGCCCGGTGCATTTGCCAACGCCTGATCGTGTGACGCGAATCGACGTAGTCAGCGCCCGAGACATGCTGGCGGCCTGTGAGGCCGCCATTCCGTGCGACCTGTTCATCGCCTCGGCAGCGGTTGCGGACTACCGACCGGAAGTCGTTGCACCGCAAAAGCTCAAGAAAGACCCTACAAGCGGCGATGGCCTGCTCCTGCAAATGGTGCGCAACCCGGACATCCTGGCCACCATCGCCACGCGCCCGGACCGTCCGTTCAGCGTCGGCTTCGCCGCCGAGACCGAACATTTGCTGGACTACGCCGCACGCAAATTGAAAGACAAAAACCTCGACCTGATCGTTGCCAATGATGTCGCCAACCCGAGCATCGGCTTCAACAGCGAGGAAAACGCCTGCAGCGTGATCGACCGCGAGCTGCACGCCACTCTTTTCGCCCAGACCAGCAAGGGCAAGATCGCCCGTCAACTGATCTCTTTTATCGCCCAACGGCTGAACCAGGTTTAATGTCCATGCACGCTTTGCAAGCCAAGATCCTCGACCCCCGCATCGGTAGCGAATTCCCGCTTCCGGCCTACGCCACCCCAGGCTCCGCCGGCCTGGACCTGCGCGCCATGCTCAAGCAAGACACCGTGCTTGAGCCAGGCCAGACGATCCTGATCCCCACCGGCCTGTCGATCTACGTCGGCGACCCGGGCCTCGCAGCGCTGATCCTGCCCCGCTCCGGCCTGGGCCATAAACACGGCATCGTGCTGGGCAATCTGGTGGGCCTGATCGACTCCGACTACCAGGGCGAGTTGATGGTGTCGTGCTGGAACCGTGGCCAGACCGCATTCAACATTGCGGTCGGCGAGCGTATCGCCCAACTGGTGCTGGTGCCGGTGGTACAGGCGCATTTCGAACTGGTGCAGGAATTCGACGAAACCCAGCGCGGCGCAGGCGGTTTCGGGCATTCCGGCAGCCACTGACTAAGCTGAACCTGGCCGGACGCAATTGTTCGGCCAGACGCCACCGCCCGGCTTTTCAGGATGAAGAATGCGCGAACGGGATCAGCAAGATTTCTACAATGAAATCAAACGGTTATGCAGGTCCCGACACGGCGCAGAGGCGCCGATGGCACTTTTACACCACGAACTCTCTGCCGAAAACGCCGTCATACCCTTCAGTTTGAGTCTGCCGGCCAGCCACACCAGGCCAGCCTTGCCCCCTTTCAGATGGAGTTCCTCCCGCGATGAGTACCGCAGCCCGCGTAGCCCCGACTTTTCCCGACAGCATCTTTCGCGCCTATGACATTCGTGGCGTGGTGCCCAAGACCCTGACCGCCGAAACCGCCTACTGGATCGGCCGCGCCATCGGCTCGCAGAGCCTGGCTCAGGGCGAGCCGAATGTTTCGGTAGGCCGTGACGGCCGCCTGTCCGGCCCGGAGCTGGTGGAGCAGTTGATCCAGGGCCTGGCGGACAGCGGTTGCCATGTCAGCGACGTCGGGCTGGTGCCCACGCCCGCGCTGTATTACGCCGCCAACGTGCTGGCCGGCAAGTCGGGCGTGATGCTTACCGGCAGCCACAACCCGTCGGACTACAACGGGTTCAAGATCGTCATCGCCGGCGATACCCTCGCCAACGAGCAGATCCAGGCCCTGCACGCGCGCCTGAAAACCAACGACCTGACCAGCGGCACCGGCAGCATCACCAAGGTCGACATCCTGCAGCGCTACTCCGACGAAATCACCCGTGACGTCAAGCTCGCCCGCCGCCTGAAAGTGGTGGTGGATTGCGGCAACGGTGCGGCCGGCGTGATCGCTCCGCAATTGCTCGAAGCGCTGAACTGCGAAGTGATCCCGCTGTTCTGCGACGTTGACGGCAACTTCCCCAACCATCACCCGGACCCAGGCAAGCCTGAAAACCTGGTGGACCTGATCGCCAAGGTCAAGGAAGTGGGCGCAGACCTAGGCCTGGCCTTCGACGGCGACGGCGACCGCGTAGGTGTGGTGACCGAAACCGGCGAGATCGTGTACCCGGACCGCCTGTTGATGCTGTTCGCCCGTGACGTGGTGGCGCGCAATGCCAACGCTGAAATCATCTTCGACGTTAAATGCACCCGTCGCCTCACCCCGCTGATCAAGGAGTACGGCGGTCGCCCACTAATGTGGAAGACCGGTCACTCGTTGATCAAAAAGAAAATGAAGGAGACCGGCGCCCTGCTGGCCGGCGAAATGAGCGGTCATGTGTTCTTCAAGGAGCGCTGGTTCGGTTTTGACGATGGCATTTACAGCGCGGCGCGCCTGCTGGAGATCCTCAGCAAGGAGAAATCCACGGCAGAGGAGCTGTTTCAGACCTTCCCGAACGATATTTCTACGCCAGAAATCAATATCCATGTGACCGAAGAGAGCAAATTCAGCATCATTGACGCACTGCACGATGCGCAATGGGGCGAAGGCGCCAACCTGACCACCATTGATGGTGTGCGAGTCGATTACGCCAAAGGCTGGGGCCTGGTGCGCGCGTCCAACACCACACCGGTGCTGGTGCTGCGCTTCGAGGCGGATACCGAGGCTGAGTTGCAGCGCATCAAGGACGTCTTCCACGTCCAGTTGAAACGTGTTGCCCCTGATCTCCAATTACCGTTCTGATTTTTTACCGGAGCCCTGAATGACCCTCGAACGCGAAGCCGCTGCCAACACCGCCAAGGTCCTGTCCGAAGCGTTGCCCTACATTCGACGCTATGTCGGCAAGACGCTGGTGATCAAGTACGGCGGCAATGCCATGGAGAGCGACGAGCTGAAAACCGGCTTTGCCCGCGACATCGTGCTGATGAAGGCCGTGGGGATCAACCCGGTGGTCGTCCACGGCGGCGGGCCGCAAATCGGCGATCTGCTCAAGCGTTTGTCGATCGAGAGTCACTTCATCGATGGCATGCGCGTCACTGACGCGCAGACCATGGACGTGGTGGAGATGGTGCTCGGTGGCCAGGTCAACAAGGACATCGTCAACCTGATCAACCGCCACGGCGGCAGCGCCATTGGCCTGACCGGCAAGGACGCGGAACTGATCCGCGCGAAAAAACTGACCGTGACCCGCCAGACGCCGGAAATGACCCAACCGGAAATCATCGACATCGGCCAGGTGGGCGAAGTGATCGGCATCAACACCGATCTGCTCAACCTGCTGGTCAAGGGTGACTTCATTCCGGTGATCGCGCCAATCGGCGTGGGCGCCAACGGTGAGTCCTACAACATCAACGCCGACCTGGTGGCGGGCAAAGTGGCTGAAGCACTGAAGGCTGAAAAGCTGATGTTGCTGACCAACATTGCTGGCTTGATGGACAAGGAAGGCCAGGTGTTGACCGGCCTGACCACTCAGCAGGTGGACGAACTGATTGCCGACGGCACGATCTACGGCGGCATGCTGCCCAAGATCCGTTGCGCGCTGGAAGCGGTTCAAGGCGGCGTCGGTAGCTCGCTGATCCTAGATGGCCGTGTGCCGAATGCGATCCTCCTGGAAATCTTCACCGACACCGGTGTGGGCACGCTGATCAGCAATCGCAAGCGTCCTTAAACACAAAAAGCCCCACCTCCCTGTAGGAGCGAGCTTGCTCGCGAAGAACGTCAACGATGACGCGTTTATTCTGGATAAACGCGGCGCCTTCAAGTTTTTCGCGAGCAAGCTCGCTCCTACAGGAGGGTGGGGCTTTTTGCTGTGCGGCGTTTATTGAACGCCGAACTGCTCGCGGTATGCCTTGACCGCCGGCAAATGCTGCTTGAGCTGCGGATCATCTTCCAGGAACTGCAGCACCTGGTTCAACGACACAATGCTCACCACCGGAATGCCGAAGTCGCGCTCCACTTCCTGGATCGCCGACAACTCACCGTTGCCGCGCTCCTGGCGGTTCAGCGCAATCAGCACACCCGCCGCCTTGGCGCCGTCCTGGGAAGCGATGATCTGCATCACTTCACGGATGGCGGTGCCGGCGGTGATCACGTCGTCGATGATCAGCACGTCGCCCGTCAGCGGCGCGCCCACCAGGCTGCCCCCTTCGCCGTGAGCCTTGGCTTCCTTGCGGTTGAAGCACCACGGCAGGTCCCGCCCATGATGTTCCGCCAGGGCCACCGCGGTAGCTGCGGCCAGGGGAATGCCCTTGTAGGCCGGGCCAAACAGAACGTCGAAGGAAATACCGCTCTCAACAATGGCCGCGGCGTAGAAACGCCCCAGCTGGGCCAGGGCCGAACCCGAGTTGAACAAGCCAGCATTGAAGAAATACGGGCTGGTACGCCCGGACTTGAGGGTGAACTCACCGAAGCGCAAAACCCCGCGATCGATGGCAAAACGAATGAAATCGCGTTGATACGCCTGCATGAAAAAAGCCTCAGATACCACGGATTTAGCTAATTAGGTAGACGGCGTGTATCATACACGCACGCGATTTTTGGGGCCATTTATGCGGATCATCAGTGTGAACGTTAATGGTATTCAGGCTGCAGTCGAGCGTGGTTTGCTCAGTTGGCTGCAAGCTCAGAATGCCGACGTCATCTGCCTGCAGGACACCCGCGCCTCCGCCTTTGAACTGGACGACCCAGCCTTCCAACTGGATGGCTACTTCCTTTATGCCTGCGATGCCGAAGTGCCCACCCAAGGTGGCGTGGCTTTGTACTCGCGGTTGCAACCCAAGGCGGTCATCAGCGGCCTCGGCTTCGAGACAGCCGACCGCTACGGGCGCTACCTGCAAGCCGATTTCGACAAGGTCAGCATCGCGACCTTGCTGCTTCCTTCGGGGCAGAACGGCGATGAAGACTTGAACCAGAAATTCAAGCTAATGGACGATTTCGCCCGTTATCTGGATAAACAGCGACGCAAACGTCGCGAGTACATTTATTGTGGCTCGCTGTACGTGGCGCAACAGAAGCTGGATATCAAGAACTGGCGCGACAGCCAGCAATCCCCGGGCTTCCTGGCGCCGGAACGGGCCTGGATGGACGAGATTGTCGGCAACATGGGCTATGTCGATGCCCTTCGCGAAGTCAGCCGCGAAGGCGACCAGTACAGCTGGTGGCCGGATAACGAACAGGCCGAGATGCTCAACCTGGGTTGGCGTTTCGACTATCAGCTGCTGACCCCGGGTCTGCGCCGGTTCGTGCGCAGCGCACGCCTGCCGCGCCAGCCGCGCTTCTCGCAGCACGCGCCACTGATCGTGGACTACGACTGGACCTTGACCATCTGAGGTCTTTTTCCAGGCACAAAAAAACCGACAGCGATGTCGGTTTTTTTGTGGGTGGCTATTATTTGACCAGGCGCCAGGTCAGAGGATAGCGATAGGCAATCCCCTTATTGGCCTTGATACTGCCGATGATGGTCAGCACCACCGTGGCAATCGCCAGGGCAAACATCAGGAAAAAGCCAATCACTGCGAAGGCCAGCACGATGCAAGCGATCCAGGCAATGGCGACGGTGATCTGGAAATTCAGGGCTTCCTTGCCCTGATCGTCGATAAACGCATCCTGCTCCTTCTTCATCTGCCACAGGATCAGTGGCCCCACAACGCTGCCGAGGGGGAACACGAACCCCAGAAACGCCGCGAGATGGCACAACATCGCCGCCTGCCGCACTTCGTAGGAAGGCGCAGGCACCGGCGTTTGGCTGTTGTCATTCATGGCGTTTCTCCTTGAGACCGGCTCAGTCAGCCAGTGCGGCGTTTTGCAGTTCGAAAATTTCGCTCATGCCTTTCTGGGCCAAGGCCAGCATGGCGTTCAGCTCGGCCGGCTGGAATGGCGCGCCTTCGGCGGTGCCCTGCACTTCGATGAAACCACCGGTGCTGGTCATGACCACGTTCAGGTCGGTCTCGGCGGCCGAGTCTTCCAGGTAGTCCAGGTCCAGCACAGGCTCGCCCTGATACATACCAACCGAGACGGCAGCGATCATCTGCTTGAGCGGGTCACCGCCCTTGAGGCCGCCACGCTTCTTGATCACTTTGAGTGCATCAACCAGGGCCACCATGGCGCCGGTGATCGACGCGGTGCGGGTGCCGCCATCGGCCTGGATCACGTCGCAATCGACGTACAGGGTCACATCACCCAGCTTGGACATGTCCAGGGCGGCGCGCAGGGAGCGGCCGATCAGGCGCTGGATTTCCAGGGTCCGCCCGCCTTGCTTCCCACGGCTGGCTTCACGCTGGTTACGCTCGCCCGTGGCGCGCGGCAGCATGCCGTACTCAGCGGTCAACCAACCCTGGCCCTGACCCTTGAGGAACCGCGGCACGCCATTCTCGACGCTGACGGTGCAGATCACCTTGGTATCGCCAAACTCGACCAGTACGGATCCCTCGGCGTGTTTGGTGTAGTTGCGGGTGATGCGGATCGAGCGGAGCTGATCGGCGGCGCGACCACTTGGACGTTTCATAGGGGATACCTGTACTGAGGACAAAAACTGCCGAGCATTATAGAGCCGCCAGCCGATTCGGGGCACTTCTTAAAATCCGCTTACGAATATGCGGTCTATCGCCCATTGTTTGGGCGCACCCGCCCCACTGCGCTACACTCCTGCGCCTTCGCAGCCTGTCGGCTCCCATTTCATCATCATCCCGTATTTGCGGGACTGCATTGCGAGGTACCTCCATGGTGCACAGCATGACCGCCTTCGCCCGCGTCGAAAAAGCCGGCGCCCAAGGCACCCTCAGCTGGGAATTGCGCTCGGTCAACAGCCGTTACCTGGAGCCACACCTGCGCCTGCCCGAGTCTTTCCGCGACCTCGAAGGCGCCGTGCGTGAAGCGCTGCGCCAGGGCATCTCCCGCGGCAAGCTGGAATGCACCCTGCGCTTTACCGAAGAAACCACCGGTAAACCGTTACAGGTCGACCGCGACCGCGCCGCGCAACTGGTCGCCGCCGCCGAAACCATCGCCGGCCTGATCAAGCAGCCCGCCGCGCTGAACCCTCTGGAAGTGCTGGCCTGGCCAGGCGTGCTGGTGGCCGATGCCACCGACCCGCAGGCCTTGAACGCCGAAGCGCTGGCCCTCTTCACCCAAGGCTTGCACGAACTCAAGGCCGGCCGCGAGCGCGAAGGCGCCGAACTGGCGCGTCTGATCAACGAACGCCTGACCTCGATCGAGGCAGACGTCGTCACTCTGCGTGAACTCGTACCGCAGATGCTCGCCACCCAGCGCCAGAAGGTGCTGGACCGCTTCGCCGACATGAAGGCCGACCTCGATCCCGTTCGCCTTGAGCAGGAAATGGTGCTGCTGGCGCAAAAGAGTGACGTCGCCGAAGAACTCGACCGCCTGAGCACCCACATTCTCGAAGTGCGCCGCGTGCTCAAGTCCGGCGGTGCCGCCGGTCGGCGCCTGGACTTCCTGATGCAGGAACTCAACCGCGAAGCCAATACACTGGGCTCCAAAGCGTTCGACCCGCGCAGCACTACCGCTGCGGTCAACCTCAAAGTGTTGATCGAGCAAATGCGCGAACAAGTACAGAATATTGAGTAAGGCAACCTCCATGACCCACAGCACCGGCACCCTTTACATCATTTCCGCCCCCTCGGGCGCGGGCAAAAGCAGCCTGGTCAAGGCCCTGACCGACGCTGACGAGCAGATCCGCATCTCGGTTTCCCACACCACTCGCGCCATGCGCCCGGGTGAAGTGAACGGCGTGCACTATCACTTCGTCGAGCGAACCGAGTTCGTCAAAATGATCGAGCACGGTGACTTCCTGGAGCGCGCCGAAGTGTTCGGCAACCTCTACGGCACCTCCCAAAGCCACCTGCAGCAGACGCTGGATGAAGGCCATGACCTGATTCTGGAAATCGACTGGCAGGGCGCCGAACAAGTACGCCAACTGATGCCCAAGGCGCGCTCGATCTTCATCCTGCCGCCTTCACTTGAAGCCTTGCATCAGCGCCTGACCAACCGTGGCCAGGACAGCGATGAGATCATCGAAGGCCGCATGCGTGAAGCCGTCAGCGAAATGAGCCACTACGTCGACTACGACTACCTGATCATCAACGACGATTTTGCCCACGCACTGGATGATTTGAAGGCGATTTTCCGCGCCAACCAGTTGCAGCAAAAGCGCCAACAGCAGCGTTTCGGCAAATTACTCGCCGAACTGCTTGGCTGATTGGCCCTTCCCAAAACCGCCGCAAGGGCTTTACATTGGCACTTGTAGCGGTTTTGCGAGGGCCTGTGAAAAATCAGCGCTTCCCTTAACGCTGGTGATTTTTTAAACTGCTCAGTCCGCTCGCCCAACCGGGCAGCGCGCATCTTGCATTCGCTCCGAGGAATACCATGGCCCGCGTAACCGTTGAAGACTGCCTAGAACACGTGGATAACCGCTTTGAGCTGGTCATGCTCTCTACCAAGCGTGCCCGTCAACTGGCCACTGGCGGCAAAGAGCCCCTGGTCCAGTGGGAAAACGACAAGCCTACCGTTGTAGCCCTGCGTGAAATCGCAGAAGGCCTGATGAGCTACGAGTTCATCGCCAACGCTGAAATCGTTGAAGACGAACCGCTGTTTGCAGCGTTCGAGGACGAGTCCAACGAGGCCGTCTAAGCCTATGCCTGGTCGACGTAGCACGGCGCGGGGTCACAGCCTTCGGCAGGAGTTCATACTTTGCCGAGCATAGACGCCCTCGCCGATCGCTTATCGGCCTACCTCGGCCCCGACCAGGTCAACCTGGTCCGCCGAGCGTATTTCTACGCCGAACAGGCTCACGACGGCCAACGCCGTCGTAGCGGTGAGGCGTACGTCACCCATCCTCTTGCGGTGGCCAATATCCTGGCCGACATGCACATGGACCATCAGAGCCTGATGGCCGCGATGCTGCATGACGTGATCGAAGACACCGGCATCGCCAAGGAAGCGCTCAGCGCGCAGTTTGGCGAAACCGTGGCCGAACTGGTCGACGGGGTCAGCAAACTGACCCAGATGAACTTCGAGACCAAGGCCGAAGCCCAGGCGGAAAACTTCCAGAAGATGGCCATGGCCATGGCCCGCGATATCCGCGTGATCCTGGTCAAGCTGGCCGACCGGCTGCACAACATGCGCACGCTGGAAGTGCTCTCCGGCGAAAAGCGCCGGCGAATCGCCAAGGAAACCCTGGAAATCTACGCGCCCATCGCCAACCGGCTGGGCATGCACGCCATTCGCATCGAATTCGAAGACCTCGGCTTCAAGGCCATGCACCCGATGCGCTCGGCGCGCATCTACCAGGCGGTCAAGCGCGCCCGGGGCAACCGCAAGGAAATCGTCAACAAGATCGAAGAGTCCCTGAGCCATTGCCTGGCGGTCGACGAGATCGAAGGCGAAGTCAGCGGAAGGCAGAAACACATCTACGGCATCTACAAGAAGATGCGCGGCAAACGTCGGGCCTTCAACGAGATCATGGACGTGTATGCGTTCCGGATCATCGTCGACAAGGTCGACACCTGCTACCGCGTGCTGGGCGCTGTACATAATTTGTACAAACCCCTGCCGGGGCGCTTCAAGGACTACATCGCGATTCCCAAGGCCAACGGCTACCAGTCGCTGCATACCACGCTGTTCGGTATGCACGGTGTGCCGATCGAGATCCAGATCCGCACCCGCGAAATGGAAGAGATGGCCAACAACGGCATCGCGGCGCACTGGCTGTACAAGTCCAGCGGCGACGAGCAGCCAAAAGGCACCCATGCCCGTGCCCGCCAGTGGGTCAAGGGCGTGCTGGAAATGCAGCAACGTGCCGGCAACTCCCTGGAATTCATTGAAAGCGTGAAGATCGACCTGTTCCCGGACGAGGTCTACGTGTTCACGCCCAAGGGCCGGATCATGGAGCTGCCCAAAGGCTCCACGGCGGTGGACTTTGCCTACGCGGTGCACACCGATGTGGGCAACAGCTGCATCGCCTGCCGCATCAACCGTCGCCTGGCCCCGCTGTCGGAGCCACTGCAGAGCGGCTCCACGGTGGAGATCGTCAGCGCACCGGGCGCGCGGCCAAATCCGGCCTGGCTCAACTTTGTGGTCACCGGCAAGGCGCGTACGCATATCCGCCACGCCCTGAAACTGCAGCGTCGTTCCGAATCCATCAGCCTGGGCGAACGCCTGCTGAACAAGGTGCTCAACGGTTTCGACAGTGCCCTGGACAAGATCCCGCAGGAGCGCGTGAACGCGATGCTCCACGAGTATCGCCAGGAAACCATTGAAGACCTGCTCGAAGATATCGGCCTGGGCAACCGCATGGCCTACGTGGTTGCGCGTCGCCTGCTCGGCGAAGGCGAACAGCTGCCAAGCCCCGAAGGCCCGCTGGCGATTCGCGGCACCGAGGGCCTGGTGCTCAGCTATGCCAAATGCTGCACACCGATCCCGGGCGACCCGATTGTCGGCCACCTGTCGGCGGGCAAAGGCATGGTGGTGCACCTGGACAACTGCCGCAATATCACCGAAATCCGCCACAACCCGGAAAAATGCATCCAGCTTTCGTGGGCCAAGGATGTCACCGGCGAATTCAATGTCGAGCTGCGCGTGGAGCTCGAACACCAACGCGGCTTGATCGCCCTGCTGGCCAGCAGCGTCAACGCGGCCGACGGCAACATCGAGAAAATCAGCATGGACGAACGCGATGGGCGCATCAGCGTGGTCCAGCTGGTGGTCAGCGTGCACGACCGCGTGCACCTGGCCCGCGTGATCAAGAAGCTGCGTGCG
This sequence comes from Pseudomonas sp. W4I3, assembly GCF_030816195.1. Taxonomy (GTDB): domain Bacteria; phylum Pseudomonadota; class Gammaproteobacteria; order Pseudomonadales; family Pseudomonadaceae; genus Aquipseudomonas. Next base: position 463,336 of record NZ_JAUSXS010000001.1, read on the forward strand.
TTGACCGGGGTGATCCGCATCACCCGCATGCGCGCGTAGCTCTTCAAATAAGCCATCGCCCATTACAAGGAGTCATTCATGACCAAGACAGTAATCACCAGCGACAAAGCCCCGGCCGCCATCGGTACTTATTCCCAGGCGATCAAGGCGGGCAACACCGTATACATGTCCGGCCAGATCCCGCTGGACCCAAAGACGATGGAACTGGTGGAAGGCTTCGAAGCACAGACCGTACAGGTCTTCGAAAACCTCAAGTCCGTGGCTGAAGCAGCCGGCGGTTCGTTCAAGGACATCGTCAAGCTGAACATCTTCCTCACCGACCTGAGCCACTTCGCCAAGGTCAACGAGATCATGGGCAAGTACTTCGAACAACCCTACCCAGCCCGCGCCGCCATCGGCGTTGCCGCCCTGCCAAAGGGTGCGCAGGTTGAAATGGACGCGATTCTGGTCATCGAGTAAAACACCCGGCGCAGCCTCAACCGCTGCGCCGACTTCGTTTCAGAAGGATTTAGTCATGCGCAAAGCGCTTGTAGCCTCTTCGTTGTTCGCCCTGCTGCTCGGCGGCTGTGCCAGCAACCCTGCCGATCTGGATGTGAGCGGTACCTGGATCAACCAGGCCGCCATTGATGCGGCAGCCAAGGGCGGCGCTTTGCGTGAAGCCTTGCAGACCTTTGGCCCGAACCTGGAATGGGAGGTCAACACCAAGGCCTTGCAGGCCCGCTACTACAACGGTTTTGAAGTCGCGGAAGGCAAGCTGCTGAGCGAAAAGCCCGGCGCCTGGAGCGTGGACTTTTACGGCAGCTCCGCCACCGAGCTCAAGCGTAAGGGCAAGAAGCTGCTGCAACTGGCCAACGACAATGAGCCTGAGCAACTGTTCGCCCGTGCGCAGGAACCGGCCCCGGAGGGCGCGCCCCTGGGCGCCAACTTCGAGCGGGCGCTCTACGCCGCCTACATGGGCGGAGACTGGAAGATCACCGACGGCGTCGGCAATGGCGCCACCGTACAGTTTCAAGCCAACGGCAAAGTCGCTGGCCTGCCTGGCGCGGACCAGTATTCCCTGTGCCTGGCCGGGGATTGCGCCTCCATGAGCGGCGGTTACGACAGCCTCTGGCTGCAGGAAAATGGCGTGGGCAACCCATGGATCTTTGCGCGCAAAGGCAAGCAACTGGAGATTTTCCAGGCGGTCAACACTGCCCAAGCGGATGAAGTGCCTTCTTTCACGCCTGGCCAGCGCCAGTGGTTGCTTGAAAAGCAATAACCCCCGCGACATAGATCAAAATGTGGGAGGGGGCTTGCCCCCTCCCACATTTTGATCGAGTTCAGCCCTTCAGGATCGCCGCATAACCTTCGCGGTAAGTCGGATACGTTGGCACCCACCCCAGCGCCTTGATGCGCGCATTGCTGCACTGCTTACTGCCCGCACGCCGCACACTGGCGTCCTCGGACCACTCTGTCACGCCCAGATACTCGCGCAACCAGCCCACCACCTCAGCCAACGGCGCCGGCGCGTCGTCAACGCCGATATAAACCTTGTCCAGCGAACCACCCTGCTCCACATGGCGCAGCAAAAACGCCAGCAAGCCCGCCGCGTCATCCGCGTGAATCCGGTTGCCATATAAAGGCGGGTCAATCGCCACGCGGTAACCCTGGCGCACCTGGGTCAGCAGCCACTCACGGCCTGGGCCGTAAATACCGGTCAAGCGCACAATGCTCGCCGGGATGCCACTGTTGAGCGCGACCTGCTCGGCTTCGAGCATGACCTGCCCGGAATACCCCTTCGCCTGGGTTTCAGAGGTTTCGTCGACCCATTCGCCGTTCTGTTGGCCATAGACACTGCTGCTGGACACAAACAACAGATGCTTGGGCTCCTGGCCATAATCCTGCAGCCACTCCAGTACATGCTTCAAACCCTGCACGTACGCCGCACGATAGCCGGCCTCATCGTGGTCGGTCGCCGCAGCGCAATACACCAGGTAATCCACGCCGCCAATCGGCCAGGTGTCGGGGCAGTCCTTATTGAACAGGTCGCCAGCGATGCCAATCACGCCGTGAGGAAGGCGTGAAATATCGCGGCGCAGGCCATGAACCTCCCATCCTCCGGCCAGCAATTGGCTAGCCAGCCGACTACCCACATCGCCGCAACCGGCAATCACAACAGAAGGCGCAGACATCATAAAACTCCATTCTCAAAGGCGCAGATTAGCCGCGCGAGAGGATCAACGGCCAGTAAAAAGCGAAATAAAGTAACAGTGCCACTTTAGTTAACAAGAATTACTTGCAATAATAACCACCCATTTGTCCTCGACCCTCAAGGGTCTGGCAGGACGATCACCCATTATTTTCTCTCAGGTCCGGCCAGCATGACACGTCATACAAACCCCGCTTCGCCAACCAAGCCTCACAGCCCATCCCGCGCCTGGCGTGCGATTGCTGCGATGCTGTTCAGCGTACTGCTGGCGCCGACCGCCGCGTTCGCTGACGCCACCGCACCGGCCGCGCCCGCCGCTGCCGAACAGAATGTCACTGCCCCGTCCGCCGCGCCAGCCGCCACCGACCCGGCCCAGGCTGCGGCCCCTGCCGAAGAAAACGGCGCCGTGCTGGAAGAAGACAACACCCTCGGCATGGCACACGACCTCTCCCCATGGGGCATGTACCAGAACGCTGACGTGGTGGTGAAAGCCGTGATGATCGGCCTGGCCATCGCCTCGATCATTACCTGGACCATCTGGATCGCCAAAGGCTTCGAGCTGCTGGGCGCCAAGCGTCGTCTGCGTACCGAAATCGTCCACCTGAAAAAGGCCACCACCCTCAAGGAAGCGAGTGAAACCGCGACCAAGAAGGGCACCCTGGCCAACCTGCTGGTGCATGACGCTCTTGAAGAAATGCGCCTGTCTGCCAACACCCGCGAAAAAGAAGGCATCAAGGAACGTGTCAGCTTCCGCCTGGAGCGCCTGGTGGCGGCTTGCGGTCGCAACATGAGCAGTGGCACCGGCGTACTGGCGACCATCGGTTCCACGGCCCCCTTCGTCGGCTTGTTCGGTACCGTGTGGGGCATCATGAACAGCTTCATCGGCATCGCCAAAACCCAGACCACCAACCTCGCCGTGGTGGCCCCCGGCATCGCAGAAGCATTGCTGGCTACCGCGCTGGGCCTGGTTGCCGCGATTCCTGCGGTGGTGATCTACAACGTCTTCGCCCGTTCGATCGCCGGCTACAAGGCCCAGGTGTCGGATGCGTCGGCAGAAGTCCTGCTGCTGGTCAGCCGCGACCTCGATCACCTGCCTACCGAGCGCAGCTCGCAACCGCACATGGTGAAAGTGGGGTAATCGGCCATGGGGCTGCATTTGAATCAAGGCGACGATGAACTCGTCGAGAACCACGAAATCAACGTCACGCCGTTTATCGACGTGATGCTGGTGCTGCTGATCATCTTCATGGTGGCGGCACCGTTGGCCACCGTGGACATCAAGGTTGACCTTCCCGCGTCCAGCGCCAAGCCGGCGCCGCGGCCGGAGAAGCCGATTTTCCTCAGCGTGAAGGCGGACCAACGTCTGTTCCTGGGCGAAGAAGAAGTCAAGGCTGAAACCCTGGGGCCGGTGCTCGACGCCAAGACCCAAGGCAAGAAAGACACGACGATCTTCTTCCAGGCCGACAAGGGCGTGGACTACGGCGACTTGATGAGCGTGATGGATGCCCTGCGGGCAGCCGGCTACCTCAAGGTAGGCCTGGTCGGACTCGAGACGGCAGCCAAGAAATGATCACGACGCGCCACAAACTGACGCGTTATGGCACCAGCCTCGCAGTCGTGCTGGGCGTGCATGCCGTCGCGATCATCATCGCCCTTCAATGGTCCGCGCCGCAGGCGATCCCGCTGCCGCCGGCCGCGATGGTCATCGACCTGGCGCCGCTGCCGGCGCCACCGCCGCCTCCGGCACCGCCCAAGGTCGTGGCACCACCACCGCCACCGGTCGAAGAGCTGCCTTTGCCGAAACTGGCCGAGGCGCCCAAGCCGACGATCCAGGTGCCCAAGCCGGTCAAGCCCAAACCCAAGCCGCAACCGCCCAAGCCGGTGGAGAAGAAGCCCGATCCGCCCAAGGAAAAACCTTCCGAGGAGCCACCGAGCGACACACCGCCGAGCAACGCACCTGCGCAAAAGTCCGCACAGCCTGCTCCCGGTCCATCGGCGCAACAGCTGGCTGCCCAGGCATCCTGGCAAAGCACCCTGCTGGCCCACTTGCAGAAGTACAAGAAGTACCCGCCGGGCGCCCAGCAGCGCGGCAAGGAAGGCATGAACCGCTTGCGCTTCGTGGTTGATGGCGAAGGCAATGTGCTGTCTTACGAACTGGAAGGCCGCTCCGGCAACGCCGACCTGGACCGTGCGACGCTGGAGATGATCCGCAAGGCGCAACCCTTGCCCAAGCCACCCGCCGACCTGTTGAAAAACGGCAGCGTGGAGCTCGTCGCACCGTTCGTTTACAACATCGACAAGCGTCGCCGTTAGCCGGGCAATGTGGGAGGGGCCCGTTCCCTCCCACCTACACCTGCGGCGAATAAGCAAAATTACCGACACTCTCCGCTCAATCCCCAACAAAGTTCTGATAACGTGCGTCTATCGATTGCAGCCGGTATGCTTGGCCCGCAACCTCATGGACGCCCGCTATGACTCTTACAGAATTACGCTACATCGTGACCCTCGCCCAAGAACAGCACTTCGGCCACGCGGCCGAGCGTTGCCACGTCAGCCAGCCGACGCTGTCGGTGGGCGTGAAAAAGCTTGAAGACGAACTCGGTGTGCTGATTTTCGAGCGCAGCAAGAGCGCCGTGCGCCTCACTCCCGTGGGCGAAGGCATCGTTGCCCAGGCCCAGAAGGTACTGGAACAAGCGCAGAGCATTCGCGAACTGGCCCAGGCCGGCAAGAACCAGCTGACCGCGCCGCTCAAGGTCGGCGCCATCTACACCGTCGGGCCCTACCTGTTCCCGCACCTGATCCCGCAACTGCACCGCGTTGCGCCGCAGATGCCACTGTATATCGAAGAAAACTTCACCCACGTGCTGCGCGACAAACTGCGCAACGGTGAGCTGGACGCGATCATCATCGCCCTGCCGTTCAACGAGGCGGACGTACTGACCCTGCCGCTCTACGACGAACCGTTCTACGTACTGATGCCGGCCTCGCACCCGTGGACCAAGAAGGACACCATCGATGCCGGCCTGCTCAATGACAAGAGCCTGCTGCTACTCGGTGAAGGCCATTGCTTCCGCGACCAGGTACTGGAAGCCTGCCCGACCCTGACCAAGGGCAACGACGGCGCCAAGCACACCACGGTGGAATCCAGCTCCCTGGAGACCATTCGCCATATGGTCGCGTCCGGCCTGGGTATTTCGATCCTGCCGTTGTCGGCGGTAGACAGCCATCACTACGCCCCTGGCGTGATTGAAGTGCGCCCACTCACGCCACCGGTGCCCTTCCGCACTGTGGCCATCGCCTGGCGCGCCAGCTTTCCGCGGCCAAAAGCGATTGAGATCCTCGCCGACTCGATACGCCTGTGCTCGGTGGCCAAACCGCCTGCTGCGAGCTAAGTAACGGTATGACAGAGCTGTCGCAGGTGTCGGTGACCGCACTCAAGGGTGTCGGTGAGGCCATGGCCGAGAAACTGGCCAAGGTCGGCCTGGAAAACCTTCAGGACGTGCTGTTCCACCTGCCGCTGCGCTACCAGGACCGCACCCGCGTCGTGCCCATCGGCCAGTTGCGACCCGGCCAGGACGCGGTGATCGAAGGCACCGTCAGCGGCGCCGACGTGGTGATGGGCAAGCGCCGCAGCCTGGTGGTGCGCCTGCAGGACGGCACCGGTGGCCTGAGCCTGCGCTTTTACCATTTCAGCAATGCGCAGAAAGACGGCCTCAAGCGCGGCACCCGCGTGCGTTGCTACGGTGAAGCCCGCCCTGGCGCCTCGGGCCTGGAGATCTACCATCCGGAGTACCGCGCCATTACCGGCGACGAACCGCCACCGGTGGACACCACCCTCACGCCGATTTACCCGCTGACCGAAGGCCTTACCCAGCAGCGCCTGCGCCAGTTGTGCATGCAAACCCTGACGATGCTCGGCCCGCAGAGCCTGCCCGACTGGCTGCCGCTGGAGCTGGCGCGGGACTATCAGCTGGCGCCGCTGGCGGATGCGATTCGCTACCTGCATCACCCGCCTGCCGACGCCGATGTCGACGAACTCGCCCTCGGTCATCACTGGGCGCAGCATCGCCTGGCCTTCGAAGAATTGCTCACCCATCAACTGTCCCAGCAGCGCCTGCGCGAAAGCATGCGCTCGCTGCGCGCACCCGCCATGCCCAAAGCCACGCGTCTGCCCGCGCAGTACCTGGCCAACCTGGGCTTCGCACCCACCGGCGCGCAACAACGTGTCGGCAACGAAATCGCCTACGACCTCAGCCAGCAGGAACCGATGCTGCGCCTGATCCAAGGCGATGTGGGCGCGGGCAAGACCGTGGTCGCCGCCCTCGCCGCCTTGCAGGCTCTGGAAGCCGGTTACCAGGTAGCACTGATGGCGCCGACGGAAATTCTCGCGGAACAGCACTTCATCACCTTCAAGCGCTGGCTCGAACCGCTGGGGCTGGAAGTGGCGTGGCTGGCCGGCAAGCTCAAGGGCAAGAACCGTGCGGCCGCGCTGGAGCAGATCGCTGCCGGCGCGCCCATGGTGGTGGGCACCCATGCGCTGTTCCAGGACGAAGTGCAATTCAAGAACCTGGCGCTGGTGATCATCGACGAACAGCACCGCTTCGGCGTGCAACAGCGCCTGGCCCTGCGCCAGAAAGGCGTGGGCGGGCGCATGAACCCGCACCAGTTGATCATGACCGCCACACCCATCCCGCGCACGCTTGCAATGAGCGCCTACGCCGACCTCGACACCTCGATCCTCGACGAACTGCCCCCCGGCCGTACCCCGGTCAACACCGTACTGGTCACCGACACGCGACGCGTCGAAGTGATCGAGCGTGTGCGCGGTGCCTGCGCCGAAGGCCGCCAGGCTTACTGGGTGTGTACGCTGATCGAAGAGTCTGAAGAACTGACCTGCCAGGCCGCTGAAACCACCTATGAAGACCTCACCAGCGCACTTGGCGAGCTCAAGGTCGGGCTGATCCACGGCCGTATGAAACCCGCCGAAAAAGCCGCGGTGATGGCCGATTTCAAGGCCGGCAACCTGCAACTGCTGGTGGCCACCACGGTGATCGAAGTCGGCGTGGACGTGCCCAACGCCAGCCTGATGATCATTGAAAACCCCGAACGCCTGGGCCTGGCCCAACTGCACCAATTGCGCGGCCGCGTCGGTCGGGGCAGCGCCGCCAGCCATTGCGTGCTGCTGTATCACCCGCCGCTGTCGCAGATTGGCCGCCAACGGCTGGGCATCATGCGCGAAACCAACGACGGCTTTGTCATCGCCGAAAAAGACCTGGAGCTGCGCGGCCCGGGGGAAATGCTCGGCACTCGTCAAACCGGTTTGCTGCAATTCAAGGTCGCCGACCTGATGCGCGACGCCGACCTGTTGCCCGCTGTGCGCGATGCGGCGCAAGCGCTGCTGGAACGCTGGCCTGAGCATGTCAGCCCATTGCTCAACCGCTGGCTGCGGCACGGGCAGCAATATGGCCAAGTGTGACGCCGGACTCACTTATCCGACCTACACCTGTATCAAGCTGGTTATACTCCAATGAATGTAAGAAATTGGATCCGGCCATGTCAGAAGTTGCCCTCGCTACAGTCCCACTGACCGCCCCACCGGTCATTCGGGCACTGCTCGCAAAGCTCGCCATTCCCTACACGGAAGTCATCGAACAGACTGGCCTGAACCCTGCGCGAAAGGTCCAGGCGGTACTGCTCGAAGATGCCGTTGGCGCGCTCATGGTGCTGTTCCCTCAGAGCCAGTTGCTCGACCTCAACCGCCTCACCGAGCTGACCGGTCGCCGACTCACGGCCGTGTCTCCGGAGCGCGTCGAGCGCATGCTGAGCAAACATGACCTGAGCCTGCTGCCGGGCCTGCCGCCACTCACCAGCTCGCCCTGTCTGTACGAAGGCAGTCTGCTCAACGAGCCGAGTCTATGGGTGCATTCGGGCGAAGCCGGGTTGCTGCTGGAAATCGCCAGCGAGCACTTCAAGGCCCTGCTGACCAAGGCCAGTGCTGCGCAGTTCGGCGAGCCGCTGAGCAACATTCGCCCTAACCTCGACCGCCCCAATGATGACCGTGAGGAAATCACCCAGGCGATGCAGGCATTCACTGCCCGCCGAATCCAGCAACGCCTGGAAGCGACCATCGAAATCCCGCCGCTGGCCGACACCGCGCAGAAGATCATCAAACTGCGCGTCGACCCCAACGCCACCATCGACGACATCACCGGCGTGGTGGAAACCGACCCGGCCCTGGCCGCCCAAGTGGTGAGCTGGGCGGCGTCGCCCTATTACGCGTCGCCGGGCAAGATCCGCTCGGTGGAAGACGCCATCGTGCGCGTGCTGGGCTTCGATCTGGTGATCAACCTGGCACTGGGCCTGGCCCTGGGCAAAACCCTGAGCCTGCCCAAGGACCGCCCGCACCAGTCCACGCCGTACTGGCACCAGTCGATCTACACCGCCGCCGTGATCGAAGGCCTGACCCGCGCCATGCCCCGCGCCCAGCGCCCGGAAGCCGGCCTGACCTACCTTGCAGGCCTGCTGCACAACTTTGGCTACCTGCTGCTGGCCCATGTGTTCCCGCCGCACTTCTCGCTGATCTGCCGCCACCTTGAGGTCAATCCGCACCTGTGCCACAGCTACGTGGAACAACACCTGCTGGGCATCAGCCGCGAGCAGATCGGCGCCTGGCTGATGCGCTACTGGGACATGCCGGACGAACTGTCCACCGCGCTGCGCTTCCAGCACGATCCGACCTATGACGGGCAATACGCCGAGTACCCGAACCTGGTGTGCCTGGCCGTGCGCCTGTTGCGCAGCCGAGGCATCGGCTCCGGGCCGGATGAAACCATCCCGGATGCGCTGCTCGAGCGCCTGGGCTTGAGCCGTGAGAAGGCTGAGGAAGTGGTCGGCAAGGTGCTGGATGCCGAAGTGCTGTTGCGCGAGCTGGCGTCGCAATTCACCCAGCCTTGAATGTGTAGCCTGTCAGACTGCAATCGGGGGCAAGCCCCCTCCCACATTCGACCGCATTCCAAAGCTGGAATGCGGTTAAGTGTGGGAGGGGGCTTGCCCCCGATAAATCCACCTCGGTTTAACTGAACGCCTACTTCTTTTTCTTCGGCTTCAAATACTTGGTCAACCCCTGAAACCAGATCACCAGCGCCGGGTTGCCCTTGATCTGAATCGACTTGTCCTGAATTCCCGTCATGAACGCCAGTTGCTTGTTCTTGGCCTGCATCGTGGCGAAGCCGTAGGCGGCATCCTTGAACGCAATCGCAAACGCCGGCGCCGGGTGTACACCCGAGCGGCTGGTGATGCGCTGGTCTTTGACGATGAAGTGACGGGCAACCTTGCCGTCGAGGGTCTGCAACTGGAAGGCCAGGTCTTTGTCACCTAGCTGCTGCTGGAAGGCGGGATTGGTGCGGCTGGCTTTGCCCATCATCAGGCCCAGCACCCACAGGAGAAGACGAAATTTCATGCACACGGCCTCGGTGTAATTATTGAGTGGCCGCAGCAGTGTAACGATTTGCAGGCAGAACGCCACCGATCTCGCGCTTTAGCGGGAGATCGGTTGGCGTTTAACGCTTATAGCAGCATGTTGCTTAAACGTTAGGGCAAGGCACCGGTGCCCAGTCGGCCAGGTTCGGATCGCGGCAGGTGCCTTCGATCTGAGTCTTGCCCGCAGTAACGACCTGCTTGCTTTCAGCTTGCTTGGCCTGCACGGTCTGGATGCTCCGCTCGGTGGTCACCGCTTCTTTCGGCACGGTCGGGAGCACTTGCTTCTTCGCCGGCTTGACGGCTTTCTTGCCTTTGGCCGGAGCGACCACTGGCGTGGTGTCGGCGGTGGCCACGGTGACGACGTCGCTACGCTGCACGCCAACCTGCTGCAGGTCTTTCTCGTAGGCCTGGGTGTAGTTGTTCAGGTCTTCGCTGGCTTTGCCGTTGACCGCAACGATCAGGTCATTGGACTCTTTGAGGCCCGCGACGATTTCCGCCAGGCGCTTGCGGCCTTCGGTGTCGTTGACGGTCTTGGCTTTGCGGTCTGTCACCAGCTTGGTGAATGCGCTCTGGTAGCACTGCTGCGATGCCTTGGCATAGGCGGTGCTGCGGTCGATGTCCGACGCACTTTTGTTGAAGTCGGTGGAGTAGGAAGCGATGCGCTGGTTGTCATCGCTGATCTGCTTCTGACGCTCGGTGTAGTAGCCCGCTGCGCCACCCGCCAAGGCACCGCCCGCTGCGCCAATCGCGGCGTTACGGCCGCGCTTTTCCTTGTCGCCGGTCAGGGCGCCCAGCAGTGCACCGCCGGCTGCGCCGATGGCGGCACCGGTCACGACCGACTTGGTCATGTTCGAGTCGGTAGCGCGCAGGTGCTGCACGGGCTCGTAGCAGTTGGGGTAGTACTCAACTTTGGTGCTCGACGCGACCTTGGACGCAGGCGACGTAGCGCAACCGGTCAACACGGTGCTGAAACCGGCCGCGATCAGCAGCAGGTGACGCTTGGAAACCGACTTACGGGAAAAAAGCATAGGTGTGATCTCGATTAAGTTTGACTTGCCCAGCACGGCCCACCGCCGCCTGAGTCCCTTCCAAGCTCGCTAGACAGCCAACGATCAAGACCGCTGACCGCTCGCTGCGAGCAATTCCTTCAAGATCGTTGCCGGGTCGGCCCGCTGTTGCTTGCGGTAGTTGCCGACATGGCGAACGAACAGTGTCGCGCGCGTCACCAGGCTCTTGCCGAGCACTGGCTTGCGATCCAACTCTTCCTTGATTCGTTGAAACTGTGCCTGGATCACCGCATCGGTGTAGCGCGTGCCGGTGGCCAGGTTGTCGATATAAATCGCCACGGCGCCGTCCAGCGCACTGCGCCCGTTGGCAATCGCCATGTCGAACAACTGCGCGCTGGCCTGATCCTTGTTGTCCACGGCCTGCTGGCGACTCTTTTGCAGGTTGGCCAGGCGGATGTTGTAGTTGCTGATGGTCTCGGCCACCAGCGCGGCGGACTGGATCAGGTTGCCCGCCGCTTCTTCGCGCTGCTGGGCGATCAGCGAAACGTTGCGCTTGAGCTCTTCGTTGACCAGCCCCAGCTCAGCTTGCAGCTTGGGGTCGACGCTGGCGGCGATGATGCTGTCCAGGCGCTTGGTCGGGTCCTGGGCGTCGTCGATGGCGTCGGTCAGCGACGCCAGGCGGCCTTCTTTCTGCCACTGCGCAAACAGCTCCTTGTAGCGTGAGCGCGGCGCCGACAGCGCGCCAATCGCGACGCGAAAGCCGGTGGTTTCGTTGCTTTGCTCGGTGCCATCGGCGGCAAACAGCGGGTACTCGCGGCGCATGCCGGTGAATAACGTGCCTTCGCCCTCCAGGTAGTTGCCGCCCTTGACCACGAAGCCGCCATAGGTGCCTTGGCGGCGCCCGGCGTGAACGAGTTGGAAGGATTCCTGAACCATTTCCGCGGCATTGCCAATCACATCGAACATACCAATCGGGTTGGGCAGCTTGGTGCCGATGGGCATCAGCCGCGCGGCCTGGCCAGTGCCGCCGGCGACCTGGTTGAACACCGCGTAATCGCCCAGGGGCCCGTCGCTTTCGCTGCCTTCGACGCGGCGTGGGAACAGGCGCCCTTCCAGGTCCTGGCGGCTCACCGCCTGGCCACCGCGCGCGGCGAACTCCCATTCCACTTCGGTAGGCAGGCGCACAAAGCCCAGGCCGCCGTCTTCGGCCGAGGCACCGCGACCACTCACCGGCAGCAACTCGCGGTGGTATTTCATCAGCCAGGCGCTGTACACCGCAGAGAAGCGCTCGGCCTCAAAGCGTGACAGTTTCACTTTCGGCAAGCGCCCGGCCATGCCGGTGGGCGCATCACAGGCCGGCGCCGGCTCGCCGCTGGCCAGCGACTGCGCCTGGGACATCACCTGGGCGTACTGGCGGGCGGTCACTTCGTACTTGCCGATGAAGTACAGCATGGGCTTGAGCGGGGTCTTGGCGTCCGTCTTCGGCATCAGCGGCGCGATCACGCTGCTCCAGTCCTTGGGCAGGTCCTTGAGGGTGAACTGGCCGTTGATGAAGTCGCGCCGGTAACCGGAGATGAACGATTGCTGATAGCCCGCTTCGCCTTCGGCAAAGGGATAGCCGAGGTTGACCTCACGGTCGTCCAGGGTGCCCTGGGCCAGCACGTAGGCGTAGCGGAACACCATGTTGCCTTCGCACGGCAGCGGCAGGCTCACGTCATCCGGCAACGGCTTGGGGTTGTCGAGCTTGTCGCTTGCCTCATCGGCCCAGGCCAGCGAGGCCAGGCTCAGCGCCACACAGGCGCCCACTAACTTAAACATCTCTGATTCCTTCAGAAGCCTGAATACGCGCCACTCGCCAACCGCCACAGGCCGCCGCCACGGCGCTGACGCCGAGGACAGCCGCCAGAGCCAGGCCGTAGTGACGCGCCAACAGATGGCTGGCGTGTTCGCCCGGCACCTGCACGAATAATCGGTTCAAACCCGCCTCGGCCAAGCCGTACAGCCCGGCACTGAGCACGGCGGCAACACTCGCGCTGTACAGCGCCTGCATCACCACGAACAACAGCAGCGCGGCCGTGGAAAAGCCCAACAAGCGCAACACTGACAACTCTCGACGCTTGCGCGCCACCGCCGCCAACGCCCCGGCGAAGGTCGCCGCGAACGCACCGGCCAACGCCAACCCGCAGATGATCCAAAATACGATCGACAGGTTGCGACTCAACGACTGCACCTGGGCGATGGTTTGCGCCTGGGTCGAGACCAGCACCTGCTGCCCGGCGAAGTACAACCGCAGCGGTTCCACGTCGGTGAGCGTGCGCGCGTACAAGCGAAACGCCGGATACACTCGCTGCTCGCCCACGCCGACCGCTTCACCCTCCCATTGCAACGCAGGCACCGCGCGGCCATCGCGATAATCCTCCACCGCCTCCAGCAACGCCAGGTCAGCAAACAGCCCGTCACGGGCAAAGGCCTCCAGCGGCAATACCGCCAGCACCTGCACCCGCGTGCGCTGCGCCTCGACGCGCCCTGCCAGTTGCCGCGCAAAGCGGGTCTCCAGCCAGTCGCCGGGCCGCGCCGCAAGCTTCTCGGCGGCGGTATGGCTGAGCACGATCTGGTCCAGGCCCTTGGGCATCGGCAAGCCAGCCAGCAACGGGTCGCCCGGCGCGGTGGGCAGCATTTCCAATACCAACGCGCCCACCTGCGCGGTCGCCGCGATCTGCCGCGTACGCGGTATGGCAAACGCCACATCGCTGCGCTGGCTCAGCTGCTCGACCCAGGCACTGCTGAATCGACCACCGCCCAGCGGAATGATTTCACGGGTAGCGGGGTCGGTCTCCAAGCGTTCGGTCAAACTGCTAACCAGTCCAAATTTCAGCCCAAATAACACCAGCAATGGCGCGATAACGGCCACCAGCGCCAGCACCGAGCAGGCCGACAGCCACGCATCGTTGCGGTAGTCCTGCCAGGCGAGCGACGCAACCAGGCTGATGCGCATCAGCACGCCTCCCCGAGCGTCGCGGTGACGCCGCCATCCGCATCGCGACGGCAGCCGATGCGGCGCACCTGCAAGCCACTGGCGCGAGCCAGGGGTTCATCATGCGTGGCAATCACACAGGCGGCGCGGTGTTCGCGAGCCTGGGCCAGCAACGTCTGCATCACGCGTTCGGCATTGAGCGGGTCGAGGGACGCGGTCGGCTCGTCGGCCAGCACCAGTTGCGGTGCGTGGGCCAGGGCGCGGGCGCAGCTCACGCGTTGGCGCTGGCCCACCGACAACGCGGCTGGGGGCTTGTCCAACTGGTCGCTGATTTCCAATTGCGCGGCCAGGCGCGCCACGCTGCCGTCGTCCTTCAAGCCCAGCAATTGGCGGGACAAGGCAATGTTGCCACGCACATCGAGAAACCCCAGCAGCCCGCCGGTTTGCAGCACATAGCCCAGATGCCGGCTGCGCAACCGGGCCAGGGCGCTTTGCCCATCCGCGCGCCAGAGCGCGCCGATATCGACCTGGTTGAACTCGAACTGCCCGCTCCGATCCGGCGCCAACACCAGCGCCAGCATATCCAGCAAGGTGCTCTTGCCGCAGCCGCTGGGCCCGACAATCGCCAGTTGCTCACCGGCACGCAGCTGCAGCGCCGGAATCACCAGGCTGTAGCGCTGGCTGCCGACGCCCCGGCTCTTGTGCACCGCGTTCAGGCTCAGCATCACGGCAACGTCGACAACGGCACGCGGTACAACGCATCGCCCGGTTCGGCATCGCCGAAACGCACCCAGTTGGCCACGTCATTGTGGAAGGTTTCGTAGAGGCGGATTTTCGAATCCAGCTCGTCGATAAAGTCTTCCTGCTCGGCCACGCTCAACGACAACCACAGGTCCTGGGTCATGTTCAGCGACTTGCTGCGATACGGCAGGCCCTCCAGGTATTCGCCCAGCAGGCCGCCGTCGGCCAGGTTGCCGCCCTTGCGCAAGGCTTGCGGGTCGCGGCTCATGTACGCCGAGGCGCTGGCGATTTCCTGGAAGAAATCCTTGGGCGAGCTTTGGGTTTTGCGCGCTGCGTCGACGATCAGTTTCAGCGACTGCTGCAGGTCGTTCAGTTGCAGCTTGGTCAGCATCACGCACACCTGGAACGCCGGCAGCGCCGGGTTGGTCAGGTCGCGGTCGGCGGTCCAGGCGCTGACCAGTTGCGGCGCCTGGCTCGCGGTTTTGCGGCCAAGAAAGTCCATGTGCATCGCATAACCGACCGCTGCGGACTTATCCGCCAGGCTCGGCGCGGCACTGAGCAGCGGCACCGGCTGCGGCGTGTTGCTGCGCACCTGATGCACGAGGTTGGCGAACACTGTGCCGATCTCGTCGACCCGCTCACCCAGCTTGCGCACATCACCACCGGGCACCGGTGTGTACAGGTCGCCGATCTGCGGGTTGGCGTCGGCGGTCAAGGTGCGGTACTGACTTTCGGCGCCGGCATGGGTTTTCTTGCCGGCGTCGGTGCGCAGATGCAACGCGTAGATCTTGATCTGCTTACCCAGCGCCGCTTGGCGCACTTCGGCTTCGTTCATCTGGGTGGCGGCGAACGGATCGTTCTTGCGCAACGCGCCGGCATCGGAAACCAGCAGGATGATGCGCCCGCCGTAGCCAGACCAATCCATACCGTCCACTGCCTGCATCACGCCGGCAAACGCGTCTTCGTTGAACGAATGGCTGGACACCGTCGACGCCTTGACCTGCCGCGCCATGTCCAGGAAGCGTTGCGGGTCGCGGCCCTGGTCGAGGGTGATCAGGGTCTTGGCCACGTATTCCAGGCCGGGGGTTTTCTTGATGCTGTTGCGAAAGCCCACCAGCCCGAAGCTGACACTGTCCAGTTCACCGCGCTCGGCGATACGGGTTTGCAGTTCGTGCACCACGTCGCGCACCTGATCGATATACGGCTGCATCGACACGGTGGTGTCCACCACCAACACCACCGCCGTGCGGAAGGCGTCGGCATTGGCGCTAGCCACGGCGGCCGCCGGCTTGGCAATGGCGCTGCTGCCAGGGTCGATGGAGGCGACATTGAGCAACTGCACGGGCTGGCCGTTTTCGTCGAAGCTCTCTTTGGCGTCGAAGATCGGCAACAGGTAGAACTGGTTCTGCGGCACCGCGCTGGCGGTGGGTTCCAGGGCCAGGACTTGCTGGTTGTCCTCGCGGTTGTTCTGCGCCTTGGCCAACACACTTTTCGCCGCTGCAGGGTCGGCCAGCAGTTTTTCCACCTCAGCGGGCTGGCGCAGGAACATCACCGGCGCCCGGCCTGAGCGCTCGGTGAACTTGAGCACCAGGCTTTGCTTCCAGTCACTGACCTGCGAGGCCGGCAGCCAACCGTCACTGCGACCATCGGTGGCCGCGCCGACACGCACCCAGGGGCTGCCGTCGACCTCCTTGCGCTGGTACACGTAGAGCACGGAAAACGCCGGCAAGGCTTTGTCCGGCGCACTGCCCGCTTCGTTGGAAAGCTTCGCGCCGGGCTTGCTCAGCACACGCTGGAACAGGGTCTTCTTGCCGGCCATCAGCAGCGGACGCTGGCCATTCTCGGCAACCGCCACCGCCCCCGTCGCCGCCACTGCCGCAGGTGGCTTGGCTTGAGGCACCACGGCAGCCGGCGGCTTGACCGGTTCATCGGTGCCGCTCAACCACCAATAACTGGCGCCACCGATGGCCAGGGCGACCGCCACGGCAACCGCCGCCAGCGCCAATACCGGCCCGCGGCGCTGCTCGCTGTGTTGCATCGGCGCCACCACCGGCTGACGTACCGGTTGCGGCTTGCCCGTCGGTATTTCAATCGACTCCGGCGTGATCCCCGCCAGGTCAAAACTGAGTGGAATCGGCAGCGGCCGCACCAAGGTGGCCTCTGGCGACTCCGCCGGCAGTTGTTCCAGCGCCAGCAGCAACGCCGCCGCATCCGGATAACGCTCTGCCGGGTCCTTGGCCAGCAACTTGCGCAGCACACCCTGGTAACGACCGTGGTGCACCGGCAGCTCCGGCAACGGCTCGGTCAGGTGGGCCAACGCGGTGGAGAGCGCATCGGTGCCGCTGTAAGGCAGCTTGCCCACCAGGATTTCATAGAGCACCACGCCCAGCGCATACAAGTCGGCGCGACCGTCGATCTCCTGGCCGCGCGCCTGTTCCGGGCTCATGTAGCTCGGTGTGCCCACGGCAAAACCGGCCTGGGTGAACTGGGTGCGGTCGTCCAGGGACTTGGCGATGCCGAAGTCCGACAACACCGCCGTGCCGTCGGCGCGGAACAGAATGTTCGCCGGCTTGACGTCGCGGTGCACCAGGCCCTGGGCGTGGGCATAACCGAGTGCCGAGGCAATCTGGCGGATCAGCGTCACGCCTTGCTCCGGGGTCAGCCCGGCAGCGATGCGCTCTTTGAGTGTGCCGTTGGGCAAGTATTCCATGGCCATGTAATACAGCTCACCGACATTGCCGATGTCATGGATGGTCACCGTGTGCGGGTGCGACAAGCGCGCCAGGGTCTTGCCCTCGCGCAGGAAGCGTTCGCAGAAGCTCGGGTCGGCCGCCAGCGCCGCCGCCATCACCTTGAGCGCCACCTTGCGCTCCAGCGAACGCTGGGTCGCCAGGTACACATTGGCCATGGCGCCTTCGCCGATTTCGCCTTCGATGTCATAGCCGGGGATGACGATGTTCATGGCGACACCTTCACGACGATGGTGGTGATGTTGTCCGGCGCGCCGCGATTGAGCCCCAGGTGCACCAGGCTGCGTACGATTTCATCAGGAGCATCATGGCCGAGCACTTCACGGATTTCGTGATCCTCGACGGTTTTGGTCAGGCCGTCGCTGCACAGCAGGTAGCTGTCGCCGGGGGCGATCAACAGGTCGACCGAGGCCACGTCCAGTTGCGCTTCCACGCCCACTGCGCGGGTCACGATGTTGGCGCGCGGATGCACACGGGCGTCGGCTTCGCTGAGCAGGCCGCTGTCTTGCAGGTCCTGCACGTAGCTGTGGTCGCGGGAAATACTGTGCAGCTCACCATCGCGCAGACGGTACAGGCGACTGTCTCCGGCCCACAGGCACACCCCGCGCAAGCCACGCGCCGCCAGCACCACGACGGTGCTGCCCATCATGGTCACGCCACGGTTGGCGGTTTCTTCACGGACCGCCGCATTGATGCGGATCAGGTCGTTGCGCAAGGCGGCCGCGTATTCCTCAAGGGAGCGCCCCACCGGCACATTGCGCAGGCTGTCGACGATCAGGCTGCTGACATAATCCCCCGCCGCGTGCCCACCCATGCCATCGGCCACCACCCACAGGCGGTTTTGCGGCAGGTCCAGGCACGCGTCTTCATTGACCTGGCGCACCATGCCCACATGGCTTTTGCTCGCGGATACATACGTCGCGCCCATCTACATCACACCTTCTTGTCCGAGCAAAAACTGCGCAAAATCGTTGGCGGCAGGCAAGCCCTGACACCGTAATAAACCGGGGGGAAATACGCTGCGAACCTCGGCCCCACCAGAGGCTGGCACCTTCGCAGGCCTGTTCGGCAAGCGCCGTCATGCGCCCGTGGGGCACAGTGGCGGCCACGCGTTGCAAGCCGGCAAAACGGCTGTCGACCGCACGCGGCTCCGTCGCCGGCAGGCCAAGGTGGTCCAGGCCAGCATTGAAGGCTTCAAACGTGGCACCGGTGTCCAGGGTGCCGAGCAGCAGCTCCTCGGCCTGCTCGAACCAGGCGTCAGGCCCGCCCACCAGAGAGGCCGGATTGGTGTCGTGATCGAGCAACGCCACCACCGCCAACGGAAAATAGCGCCCGACCCGATCGATGCTTGGCATGACCACACCCGCCGCCGCGTCTGGTCCGCACACGCCTGGCGCGAGCACAAAGCGCCACAGCGGGCTGACCAGATAAGCGTTGAGCCAGTCACCGCCCAGGCTGTTCTGACTGGCCAGCAAACCCGCCGCCAGCCAGCTGTCCCAGGGGCCGATAAAACTCTGGGGCAAGGCGCGGCTGACAAAATCACCGCGACTGGCCAGCTTGCCGTAGAAACCCAGCGTCGTCATAGCCGCTCCGGCAGGCTGAAGCCGCTGAGCACCCGGCTCTTGAACGGATTGAAGGCGCTGTTGGCGCGCAGCTCGTAGGCGATGCTTGCGCCGTCGACCCGCAGGCGCAGGTTGAAGCGGTCCGGCGAGTTGCCGGCGGTAAGGTCCGATTGCTCCAGCAGGCGGAACCAGGCCCACGGGCCGTCAAGGGTTACGCCGGAGCGCCCGCTGGCCGACGGCGGCATGATCGACAGCCGCACCACGCCACTGCTGCCGGGGTTCGGCCATTGCATCGCCACCGGACGGCTCGGGCCGTGGTCGTAGCTCAGTTGCTGGCCGTCGAGGTCGAGCAGGAACTGGGTGATGGTCGGGTCCATCGACACCGGCTTGAGTTCGAAGCGCACGATGGGTTGCGTGCCGCCGGACCTGAAGAACGCGTCCCGAATCGTCGCCGCACGCTGGAAGGTTTGCAGCACGCCTGGCGCAATGCCGAGCTTCTGCGCCGCGCCCGGCTGCCAGCGCCAGGTCTGGGCCGAGGTGTCTACGTAGGGCTGCAGGTACTTGCGAAAGTAGTTATCCATTACCCCGCCGACGCCGAAAAACTGGCCGAAGTCATCCAGGGTGGCGTCCCGCGCACTGCCCGGCGACATCGGGTAACGGCCGGCCAGGGACTGGCGATACACATTGACCACTTCACTGACCCAGGCCGCGTTCAACTGGTTACGCACCCCGCCCATCATGCTGTTGGTGGTGGAATTGACCACCGACTTGACCATGCCCTGCACCAGCGGCGGCTGGCGTTCGGCATTCAGGCTGACCCGCGTGGCCGCAGCCGCCGCCTGGTTCTTCGCCTCGCCCAGCAAGGCATCACCGCTCGCCCCGACCATGGCACTGACCTGCACATACAGCGCGTTCATGTCCGACAGCAGGCCGTCGATGGCCGCCGGCTCGCCTTCGTTCTTACTGACAATGCTGTTGAGTTCGGCAAAATGCGCGGTGACCGGGTCATCCGCAGCTGCGGGCGCGCTGGCGCTCGGCTGCTCCTGGCCGAGCAGGCTGCCCAGGCGTTCCTTGAGCTTGTCGACGCCGCCCTCCACTGGCACGCCTTTGGCCGCCAATTGGCGCTCTTCGGCTTGCAGGTCGGTTTCCTTGGCCACCGCCACCAGCAGCTTTTTCAATGGCGAGGTCGGCCCCGAGATCACCCGCAGCACATCGGCCGCCTGGGCCACGCTGGTGATCGGCACAAAGTCGATGTCTGCCAGCAACGCATCCCACTGGCGCTGATAATCCTGGAAGTACAGGCGGCGCACATCGGCGGCCAGGCTCACCACGTTCTGCTGGTCGGCCTGTTCCTGGCCGAGCACCCATTGCTCTTCCGCCAGGGTGCCGGTCTGGTTCAGGCTGCTCAGCAAAAACCCTTGGCGATAGCCCTTGGCGGTGAAAAACCCGCTCAGCGGTTCGCCCAACGGCTTGCCGCTCTTGCGGCTGAACACCAGCGCGGCGTCACGGCCGGCGGCTTCATTGATGCGAAAGTCCGGGATGCCTTCAGGCAGTTTCTGACGCTTGACCCGGTCGTAGACGCGCTGTGCCACCGGCAGCTGCTGCAGTTGGCGACGCAGGTCATCGATCAGGCGTGGGTCGAGGCGCGCATTCGGTGGGTGGCGGTCAAACAGCGCCTGCAAATGCCCGGTCAACGCCTGGCGCTGATCGGCCGGCAGGTCACGTGGCAGGTTGCGGTCCCAGTCGAGGGCGATCCAGGCCTTGATGAAGTCCGGGTCGTAATGCTCGATGTCGGCCAGCATCAGGTAGGCCTTTAAGCCTTCGTAGAGAAAATCCGAATTGCCGCCGCCGTGCAGTTGCTCTTCGATGCGCGTGACCAGGCGCGGCGCAAAGACCGCGATCAGCAACTTGCGATAAACGCTCGCCGACTCGGCTTCGAGCATGTCGCCCTGGTAAAGCCCCAGCCCTTCGGACCAGTTGGGCGAATCTCCCGCCAGATGCTTCACCGCGTTGAGCAACGGCAGCACGGCCAACACATCACGCTGCGCCGGGCTCAGGGTTTGCACGGCCTGGCCCAGGGGCGCGACCTTTTGATCGACCTGGGCGATATACGCCTGGTTGGCGCGATAACTCACCCACCACAGGCCGCTGACCACCACCACCACGGCCACGGTAGCGGCCAGTACACCTCGGGCGATCCACTTGCGACGGCGCTCGACTTTCGGGTTTACCCCCACCAGGCCACGCTCGGCAAAGGCCACGGCGGTGAACAGTTTTTCGATGAAGTAACTGCGTCCAGTGCCGCTCTGGCGCGCCAGGTGCTGACGGTCCAGGTTCATGCTCTGGGCCATGGCGCCGATCAGGCGGTCAATCGGGCTGCCTTCCTGGGTGCCGCTGGTGAAATACACGCCGCGCAACAGCACGCGCTCTTCGAAGGCGTTGGGTTTGAACACGCCCTCGAGGAAGCTCTGCAGGCAATCTTTCAACGCACCGAACTGCTGCGGGAAACCGTAGATCAAGTCGCGGCGCGCCGGGTCACGCTCCTGTTGCAGACGTTCCACCAAGCGCTCGTTGAGGCGTTGCTCCAGACCGGCGAATTCGCTTTGCAGGTGCGCCAGCGGGCTGTCGCTGTGTTTGCCGTCATCCAGGGCGAAGGTCATGCCCCACACCTGGGCGCGCTCTTCCTTGCTCAGGTTGTCGAAGAACTCCATGAAGCCCGGCACCAGGTCGAGCTTGGTCAGCATCAGGTAGATCGGAAAGCGCACGCCCAACTGGGTGTACAGCTCCTGAATACGCAGACGGATCGCAGCGGCATGGGCGGCGCGTTCGGCGTCGGTGCCGAGCAGCAGGTCCGACAGGCTGATGGCAATGAAGGCCCCGTCGATCGGGCGGCGCGAACGCTGCTTTTTCAACAGGTCGAGAAAGCCCAGCCAAGCGGCTTTATCCACCGTGGAGTTGCTGTCCTGGGTGGTGTAGCGCCCGGCGGTGTCGAGCAACACGGCTTGATCGGTAAACCACCAGTCGCAGTTACGCGTGCCGCCGACGCCACGCACTGCCCCGGCGCCCAACTGCGCGGCCAATGGGAAGTGCAGGCCGGAATTGACCAGCGCAGTGGTCTTGCCCGAACCCGGCGGGCCGATGATCACGTACCACGGCAGTTCGTAAAGGTTGCGGCGCTCGTCGCCACCCAGCTTGGCCTTTTTCAGCAGCGTCAGGGCTTCGTCCATGCGCTGGCGCAGGGTGCTGAGCTCTTCGGCGGTGGCGACGC
The DNA here is from genome assembly GCF_030816195.1 of Pseudomonas sp. W4I3. Lineage (GTDB taxonomy): Bacteria > Pseudomonadota > Gammaproteobacteria > Pseudomonadales > Pseudomonadaceae > Aquipseudomonas. Next base: position 485,305 of record NZ_JAUSXS010000001.1, read on the forward strand.
TGTTGGGGTCGGCCGGGGTCTCCGCGGCCAGGCTGCGCATGACTTCGGCGGCCTGACGGCGCGCCTGGATGATGCGGAACACTCGGTAGGCAATCCACAGCGCGAACACCAGGATGATCAGCGCCCAGCGGCGCCCTTCGGGTACAAGCATGTCGAGCAACGGCCCGACGAACCAGATGATCAAGCTCAGGGCGATCAACCCCAGCACAGGGATCACCCAGCGAATCATGAAACTGAAAAACGCCTTCACTCGACGCCCTCCGCCAATACGGTGATTTCAACCCGACGATTGCGGGCACGGCCTTCGGCAGTACTGTTGGTCGCCAACGGCTCGGTGTCGCTGCGGCCCTCGGCGCTGAAGCGCTCGGCCTGGCCAGTCTTGGCGGCAAGGATGTCCAGTACCGACTTGGCCCGCGCTTCGGACAGCGCCCAGTTCGACGGGAAGCGCAGCGTGGCAATCGGGCGATTGTCGCTGTGGCCGGTCACTCGGACCTGGCCCTTGACCTTGCGGATCGCGTCGGCGATACGCAGCATCAGCGGCTGGTAGTCATCGACGATGCTGGAGCTGGCGGACGCGAACAGTTCGTCACCCCGAATGGTCACGACAGAACGGTCGACCTTGTCCTCCACCGCGACGCGGCCGGCCTTGATGTCCTCGGCCAGGAACCCGGCCAGGCGCGGCCGCTCGATGACTTTCGGCTGCGCCACCGGACGGTCGATGGCCTGCACCGGGATCTCGCCCAGGGCATGGATATTCTTGAACACCGGTTCGGCATCCGACGCCAGCTTCATGCGCAAGCCAAACAGCAACGCCAGCAGCAGCGCCAGGCCGATCGCCACGGCGATCCACGGCGGCATGAACTGCGCCAGGCGATCGCGCGCCACGGTGACGCCGCGCCAGTGTGGCGACAGCTCCCGCTCATGCTCGCCGCGAGCGTTGCGAATCGCCGCTGCGGTGCGCTCGCGCAAGGCTTCCAGCTGGCTGCGCCCGTCGGTCATCACGCGGTAGCGCCCTTCGAAACCCAGGCACATGCACAGGTACAGCAGCTCCAGCAGGTACAGACGTTCTCGCGGGCTTTGCAGGCAGTGGTCGAGTAACTGGAAAACCTTCTCGCCGCCCCAGGCCTCGTTGTGCACGGTGATCAACAAGCTCTGCTTGCCCCAGTCACTGGTGCTGCCCCACGGCGTGCTCAACACGGCTTCATCCAGGGCGGTGCACAGCGCGTAACGGGCCAGCAGCACTTCGTTGCGCGCCACACCGGCGGCTTCGGCGCGCTCTTCAAATTGACGCAGATAGGCCAGCAATTGTGCGCGCAGGCTAGCCGGCGCCGGGTGCGCGATGGTGTTGCGCAACCGCGTCAGCAAGGCCAGCAGCGGGCCGGCGGCGCTTTCCAGCGGGTTGAGGCCCTGGCTCTTGCCGGTGAGCATCGGCGCGGCCGGCATCGACAAAGGCGCCGGCTCCGCACGCGCAGGTTCCGGCGCACGGCCGCCTGGGCGCGGCATGAACTGAGTGCGGTCATCATCATTGGGGTGCATCGCGGATTATCCTCGGATCGCCCAGAAGGCCAGGTTCAAGCCCGGGAACTGCCCGGCGATGTGGAAGGCGAAACCGCCGGAATTGCTCAGCTGCTGCCAGTGCTCGCTGCCCCGGTCCAGCTCGTAATAGGTGCTGCCGGCGTGGTATGGCAGTTGGCGTGGCGCCACCGGCAACGGCAGCAGGCCGATGCCCGGCAACTGCAGGTTGACCATGTCGCGAATGTGCTCCACCGAACCGACTTTGCTTTGCTGCCCGAAGCGCGCACGCAGGGTTTCGCCAGGCACATCGGCACGCACCACCAGAATGAAGCTGGCGCTGTCGAGCAGGGTCTTGTCGGCCAGCATAGCCACGTGGATGCCGTAAGCCTTCTCCACAATCGGGATCGGCGTGGCCTTGCTGTCGATCAACATCGACAGCGCCTCGCGCAGCGCCGCCATCACCGGGGCGTAGCTCAGGGCCAGGTCGTCGTGCTGGTACTGCGGGTATTCCAGGGGGCGCCGGCCTGAGGTGGAAAACGTCGAAAACTCACCGGCCAGGCTGACCAGCTCGCTGAAGAAGCGCTCCGGGTGCAGCGGGCTCAACTGGCTGAAATGCTGGAGCAGCGGCTGCGCGCGGTTGACCAGTTGCAGCAGCATGAAGTCGGCGATTTCCGACGCGCCACCGGCACCCGACGCCACCACACGGCCAGCCAGGGCTTCGCCACGCTGGTGCAGCAGGCCGAGCAGTTCGCTGCGAAATGCGCTCAGCGGCTTGCTCGCGGCCACGTCCAGCACCGGAGGGATGTAGCTGTCATCCAGCACCAGTGCGCGGTCGGCACGTTTTTCCTTGATGCGCACCAGGCCAATAGCCGCGTAGTCACTGATGCCGTCCTGGGCCGTCAGCAAACGCAACGCCCGCGAGCCCACGGCCACCGGCGCGCGGTTTTCGAAGGGCGCGTTGTCGTCGCGCACTTCACGCACCTGGCTGACGTAACGCGCCGCTTCCAGGGCTTCGCCTGCGTCCACGGTGTCGCGCGCGCCTGCTCGCTTGAGCGGCAGGGCCAGGTAGACCAGGCCATCGCGCAGGTTGTCGTCGATATTCAGCGGGCTCGGTGCCAGGTCGTCGTGAGGGATATTGAACGGCGTGCCGTCAGGCAGCAGGCCCCGCGCCGACACGATTGCCAGTTTGCCCTGGGCGAGCAGGCCCTGGTCGATCAGCAACTCGGAGAACCCCCAGGCGCCAGCAGACAAAGGACGGCTGCGGGCGTCGATCAGGTTTTCCAGGTAACGGTCATGCTGCTGGAAGTGCTGCGTTCCGATGAACATGCCTTCCGACCAGACCACGCGATTGTTCCAGGACATGGGGGCTCCGATTGCTGTTATTGGGCTGGGCTGGAGGGAGTGGCCACGACGTCTGCGCGCACGGCACGCACGTCCAGGCTGATCTGATATTCGGTGTATTGGCGAGGCGGCACTTCGATGACCGTGCGCCATTGCGCCCGGTCCAGTTCGCGATAGCCCACCAGCAGGCCGATCTGACGCGTGGACGGGTCGAGATCGCGCTGGATGCTCAATTGCTGGCCGGGCTGGATCACCACTTCGTCCTGGTCGAGCAGGTCCAGGCCAAGCGTGGATTGCGCCCGATCCGCCAGGGCGAAGTAATCGGAGCGCGCAAACGTGGCGGCATTTTTCAGCTCGAAAATGCGCACCCGTACCGGGGCGGCCTGGCCGCTGGCACCGGGGTTGAGCCCGGCGATCGCATGAAAGTGCAACTCGACGGCGGCCGTGTCCGCTTCAGCCTCGGCGGCGGCTTCGGGTTTGACCGCGTCTTTGGCACACGCCGTCAGCAGCAGCGCGGTGGCGGCTGCGAGTAAAAACCTGGGAATCATCCTGCGTCCTCAATGACGTGTTTAGCTATCCGTTTTGTCCATCACTGCGACGCGGTTCAGCGTCGCTGTCGTGCGCTGTGCTCTTCGTAGGCCCGGCTGAATTCGCGGCCGAACAGGTCCTGGAAATCATCCTGGGCCTCGCGGGAAATATTGTTATAGAGCTCGGTGAACTGCTGCCAGTACTGGGCCTGGCGCGAGCCGTTGAAAATGCTCGAGAGGCCACCGGGCTTGCCCATGCGTTCTTCCAACTGTGCCGGTTCAAAGCGCAGGAGCAAATGCTTGATCGCCGCTTCCACGCCGGCCATCACCGCCAATTGGTGAGCGCGCAAGTCGTCGAAACTGTCACGTACCGCGACATCAGGCGCCATAAACGCCTGGTTGCCGTGACGCAGCAGCAGCAGTAACGCTTCGTCGGCATTCGGAGCAAATTTCAACGGATTGTTTTCAGCGGGGCGGATCATGGTTTGCTGCATGCGGAATTCACCCTTGAGGCTGGCGCGGGCACGCAATACGTCGATCAGGCCCTCCACCATCAGCCGGTAGCTGCGGCCAATGCTTTCCATCTGGGCGCAGGCATCGGCCTTGTCCAGGCGCAACTGATCAAGGCCCGCACCGCGCAGGAAGGCTTGCAGCAGGTCGGGTTGCTGCTGGGCATCGCCGACGGGGAGCGCAACCGGCTCGACCACAGGTGGCGGCGCAATAACCGGTGCCGGTGGCGGCGCAACACTGGCGACCGGCGCAGGCGCCTCGCCCAGCAGGTCCCAGTCTTCGGGAATCACCGAGCCTTGCACCACGGGTGTTGCTGCGACCGGCACGGCAACCGGCGCCGGCGGGCGGAAATCGTGTTGCTCGGACGGCACATGGTCCGCCACGGTCGGCGGTGGCACGGCAGTGGGGCTGAGGAAGTCGAACAGGTCCGGCAGGGTTTCCATCGACGAGGCGCCCTGGAACTGCGGCGCGATCATGGGGATCGGCGCGGGTGTGCTTGCCACCGCGCCCATCAGCGCTTCAAAGCTGTTCGGCGAATCACCGGCAAACGGCTGGCTGTCGAGGGCCTGCACGTTGAAGTCGATGCGCGCCTGGATTTCGTAATCGCCGATACGGATCAGCTCGCCATCCTGCAGCGGCTCGCTGTTACCCCGGCGCAAACGGACACCGGCGTTAACCAACTCCACACCGTTGGTGCTGTTATCGGTTAAGTAGTAACGGCCATCTTTGTATTGAATAACGCAATGTTGAGAGGAGACGAGACGCTCGGGGTCGGGCAATACCCAGTCATTTTCCGAACTGCGGCCGATCGCCATCGAGCCCTGGTTCATGGACTTTTCGGAGCACTGCCCAGGGGTAATCTTGTGATAACTAGTGATAGTCAAACACAGCGACATCTTGCCTCCTTGCTGATACATCGCGCGCGGACTATCCGGGGCTACGCGTGCCCGGATATCTCCGCCAGGTCGTGGAAACGACCGCCTGAATCTGTATTTGCCAGCATGATCGCTGATCTTATCCGGCTTGCATGACAAAAATCCTCTACGACGGGCACCGTTCGACCCACCAGTCGCGCAGGTTGTTAAACACCGCACATCTGTCACAGAGGGCGAATAGCTTACCTTGACAAGGCATAAGTACTACACCAAAAATGCACAACTTCTTGAACATCAGTGATGGCACAGTAGTGGCACCCTGAAAGTATGACCAAGAAAACATGCAAAGTTCACCGCGCAACTAAAGCATGCAGCGCCCGGCATCTAACGGGCTGATAGGGAGATCGAATTCAGTGGATGTGCCGTTGCTGCTCACCGCCGTGTCCGCGTCCTCGCCCTGTGGCGATGACATGGAATATGACGCGCAATTTCTGCAATTGGAACGTGATGCCAAGGGCCAACCCGAGCGCAGCATGGGCGACTCGATCTTGCCCGCTGAGCCGCCCGAATGGCGCAGCATCCAGCAGCAGAGCCTGGACTTGCTGCAGCGCAGCAAAGACCTGCGCATCACCCATTTCCTGCTGCAAAGCTCGCTTGCCCTGCAAGGCGTGGCCGGGCTGGCCGAAACCCTCACACTGATCGACGCGTTACTGCGCCAGTACTGGGCCGACCTGCACCCGCGCCTGGATGCCGATGACGACAACGACCCCACCGTGCGTATCAACGCGCTGTCCGGCCTGACGAGCGACACGACGATTCGCCTGCTGCGCGAAAGTATCCTCACGCGCTCGCGCACCTTCGGCCCCGTGAGCCTGCGCGCCGCACTGAACGCCAGCGGCCTGCTGAGTTTCCCCGACGAACAATTGGGTGCCCAGCAACTCAACGCGGCGTTCCTCGACAGCGATCCGCAACACTTGCAAGCCACCCGCGACGCCTTGAGCGCTGCGCGCGCCGCCTGCGAAGCCATCGAACAACAGGTCAACGAGCAGGTCGGTTCCGCCCAGGGCGTGGACCTCAGCGCGTTGAAACAGCCGCTCAAACAGGCCCTGCAACTGCTCAATCAAGCCGTACCCGGCAGCGACAGCAGCAGCGAACCCGAGGCTGTCAGTGAAGACAGTGCCCCCTCGGTGGATTACGCCGCCGCGCCCGCAGCACCGCGCCCTGTCGGCGATATCGCGAGCCGCGATGACGTGCTGCGCAGCCTCGACAAAATCCTTGCGTATTACACCCGGCACGAGCCTTCGAGCCCGCTGCCGGTGCTGTTGAACCGCGCGAAGAATCTGGTGCACGCCGACTTCGCGGCCATCGTGCGCAATCTGATTCCCGACGGCATGTCCCAATTTGAAAACCTGCGCGGCCCAGACAGCGAATAAGCCGCCGGACCGTGCAGTAACAACACCGTCGCTCAAGCGACCAGGAGCAGCAACGTGGCGAAGCAAAGTTCTCAGAAATTCATCGCGCGCAACCGTGCGCCTCGAGTGCAGATCGAGTACGACGTCGAGCTCTACGGCGCCGAGAAAAAGGTCCAGCTGCCCTTCGTCATGGGTGTGATGGCCGACCTCGCCGGCAAGCCTGCCGAGCCGCTGGCACCCGTGGCCGACCGCAAGTTCCTTGAAGTGGACGTCGACAACTTCGACTCCCGCCTCAAGGCCATGCAGCCACGCGTGGCGTTCCATGTACCCAATGAGCTGACCGGCGAAGGCAACCTGAGCCTGGACATCACCTTCGAAAGCATGGACGACTTCAGCCCGGCCGCCGTGGCGCGCAAGGTCGATTCGTTGAATCAGTTGCTCGAAGCCCGCACCCAGTTGGCCAACCTGCTGACCTACATGGACGGCAAGACCGGCGCTGAAGAAATCATCATGAAGGCGATCAAGGACCCGGCACTGCTCCAGGCACTTGCCAGTGCGCCTAAGCCTGCAGGGGACCAGTAATCATGACTGACAATACCGTCCGCGAAGGCAGCCAGATCCTGGGTGCCACCGAAGAAGCCAGCGAGTTTGCCAACCTGCTGCTGCAGGAATTCAAACCCAAGACCGAGCGCGCCCGCGAAGCCGTGGAAACCGCGGTGCGCACCCTGGCCGAACAGGCCCTGGCGCAAACCGACCTGGTGTCCAACGACGCGATCAAGTCGATCGAATCGATCATCGCCGCCATCGACGCCAAGCTCACCGCCCAGGTCAACCAGATCATCCACCACCAGGATTTCCAACAGCTGGAAAGCGCCTGGCGTGGCCTGCACTACCTGGTCAACAACACCGAGAGCGATGAGCAGCTGAAGATTCGCGTGCTCAACATCTCCAAGCCGGACCTGCACAAGACCTTGAAGAAATTCAAGGGCACGGCGTGGGACCAGAGCCCAATCTTCAAGAAGATGTACGAAGAAGAATACGGCCAGTTTGGCGGCGAACCCTACGGCTGCCTGGTGGGCGACTACTACTTCGACCAGTCGCCTCCCGACGTGGAACTGCTGGGCGAGCTGTCGAAAGTCTGCGCCGCCATGCACTCCCCGTTCATCGCTGCCGCGTCGCCAACCGTGATGGGCATGGGCTCGTGGCAGGAACTGTCGAACCCGCGCGACCTGACCAAGATCTTCACCACCCCGGAATACGCCGGCTGGCGCTCGCTGCGTGAATCGGAAGACTCGCGCTACATCGGCCTGACCATGCCGCGCTTCCTGGCGCGCCTGCCATACGGCGCCAAGACCGACCCGGTGGAAGCCTTCGCCTTCGAAGAAAACACCGACGGCGCCGACAGCTCCAAGTACACCTGGGCCAACGCCGCCTACGCGATGGCAGTGAACATCAACCGTTCGTTCAAGCACTACGGCTGGTGCTCGCGCATCCGTGGCATCGAGTCCGGCGGTGAAGTGGAAAACCTGCCGGCCCACACGTTCCCGACCGATGACGGTGGCGTGGACATGAAGTGCCCGACCGAAATCGCCATCAGCGACCGCCGTGAAGCGGAACTGGCGAAGAACGGTTTCATGCCGCTGCTGCACAAGAAAAACACCGACTTCGCCGCGTTCATCGGCGCCCAGTCGCTGCAGAAACCGGCCGAGTACGACGACCCGGACGCCACCGCCAACGCCAACCTGGCCGCGCGCCTGCCGTACCTGTTCGCCACCTGCCGCTTCGCGCACTACTTGAAGTGCATCGTGCGCGACAAGATCGGTTCCTTCAAAGAGAAGGACGAGATGCAGCGCTGGTTGCAGGACTGGATCCTCAACTACGTCGACGGTGATCCGGCGCACTCCACCGAAACCACCAAGGCCCAGCATCCATTGGCAGCCGCTGAAGTGATCGTGGAAGAAGTGGAAGGCAACCCGGGTTACTACAACTCCAAGTTCTACCTGCGCCCGCACTACCAGCTCGAAGGGCTGACGGTGTCGTTGCGCCTGGTGTCGAAGCTGCCGTCTGCAAAAAGCGCGTAAAAAAGTCGGGACTGGCTCGCTCCCTGTAGGAGCGAGCTTGCTCGCGAAAAACTTGAAGGCGCTGCGTTCATCCAGAATGCCCGCGTCACCGTTGACGACCTTCGCGAGCAAGCTCGCTCCTACAGGGGTCGGCGGCGTTAAAAAATATTGTGGCTTGGGCCACACAGGGAGAAAACATGGCTGTTGATATTTTCATCAAGATCGGCGACATCAAGGGCGAGTCCATGGACAAGGCCCACAAGGACGAAATCGACGTGTTGAACTGGAGCTGGGGCATGGCCCAGTCCGGCAACATGCACGTTGGCGGTGGCGGCGGCGCGGGCAAGGTGAATATCCAGGACCTGTCGCTGACCAAGTACGTCGACAAGGCTTCGCCGAACCTGATGATGCACTGCGCCAGCGGCAAGCACATCGACAAGGTCAAGCTGACCGTGCGCAAGGCCGGTGGCGAAAGCCAGGTCGAGTACATGGTGATCAACCTGGAAGAAGTCCTGGTGACCTCCCTGAGCACCGGCGGTTCGGGCACCGATGACCGCCTGACCGAGAACGTCACGCTGAACTTCGCCCAAGTGATGGTCGACTACCAGCCGCAGAAAGCCGACGGCACCAAAGACGGTGGCGCGATCAAGTTTGGCTGGAACATCCGTTCCAACACCAAGCGCTGATACGCCTCTCTCTCGCTCCGTCTTAGCAGCTGAGGAGCGAAGCGAGAATGTGGGAGGGGGCTTGCTCCCGATTACGGTCGGTCAGTTGATAAAGTCGATACTGGTCCACCGCCATCGGGAGCAAGCCCCCTCCCACAGCCTCGCTTCGCTCGGTAGCTGCTGCGGGGTTTTCTTATCTCAATATTGTCCGTGGAGCTGCTTTGGTGGTAACTGAAATCGCTTCCCGCGACCGTCTGCAACCGTCCTTGCTGGACCGGTTGACCGACGATGACCCAACCAATCCCAAGGAAAGCGCCGACAAACGCGTGCTGTCCCTGACCCAATTGAAAGCCTCGGTATTGCGTGACCTGGCGTGGCTGCTCAACACCACGTCGTTGCTCGATGCCGATGCCACGCTGCACACACCGGCCGGTACCTCGGTGGTCAATTACGGCCTGCCGGCGCTGGCGGGCAACAGCGTTTCCAGCGTCGACATCAAGGCCCTGGAAGCGCTGATCTACCAGGCCATCGCAACGTTCGAACCGCGCATTCTGCGCCACACGCTGCGCGTCAAAGCTCGTGTCGGCCAGGGTGAAATGAACCACAACGCCCTGAGTTTCGAGATCGAAGGTGACCTGTGGGCACAGCCGGTGCCGTTGCGCCTGCTGCTGCAAACCGACCTGGACCTTGAGTCCGGCCATGTGCGCGTGGTGAACGCAGACCAACGGAGGCGCCCATGAACCCGCGCCTGCTGGAGCTGTACAACCAGGAACTGCACCATGTGCGCGAAAGCGCCGCCGAGTTCGCCAAGGAATACCCGAAGATCGCCAGTCGGCTGACCCTGTCCGGTATGGACTGCGCCGACCCGTACGTCGAACGCCTGCTCGAAGGCTTTGCCTACCTCACCGCCCGCGTGCAGTTAAAGCTCGACGCCGAGTACCCGACCTTCACCCACAACCTGCTGGAAATCGCCTACCCGCATTACCTGGCGCCCACCCCGTCGATGACCGTCGTGCAACTGCAGACCGACCCCGACGAAGGCTCTCTGGCCAGCGGCTTCCCCCTGCCCCGCGACACGGTGCTGCGCGCCGCGCTGGGCCGTGAAACCCAGACCTGCTGCGAGTACCGCACCGCGCACCCGGTGACGCTGTGGCCGCTGCAGGTAAGCAATGCCGAGTACTTCGGCAACCCTGCCGCCGTGCTCGGGCGCCTGGCCGCCAGCGAGCCGAAAGCCAAGGCCGGTTTGCGCCTGACCCTGCGCACCGGCGCCGAATTGCCGTTCAACAGCCTCGACCTGGATAACCTGCCGCTCTACCTCAGCGGCGCCGATGAGCAACCGTTCCGCCTCTACGAACAATTGCTGGGCAATGCCTGCGCGGTGTTCGCGCGCAAACCGGGGGGCGATTGGGTTGAGCGTTTGCCTCAGGACGCGTTGCGCTCTCGGGGTTTTGACGATGCCGACGCGGCCATGCCGGTGGTCGCGCGGGCCTTCCAGGGCTATCGGTTGCTGCAGGAATACTTCGCCCTGCCCCACCGCTTCCTGTTCGTCGAATTCGCCGAACTGAACCGTGCGGTAAAACGCTGCGACGGCCAGGAGCTGGAACTGATCGTGCTGTTCGACCGCCACGAGCCAAGCCTGGAAGGCAGCGTCGGCGCGGCGCAGTTCCTGCCGTTCTGCACGCCGGCGATCAACCTGTTCCCCAAGCGCGTGGACCGCATCCACCTGTCCGACCGGGTCAACGAACACCATGTGATTGCCGACCGCACACGACCGATGGATTTCGAGATCCACTCTCTGAGCGGCATTACCGGCCATGGCACCGGGCCGGAGCAGCCGTTCCTGCCGTTTTACGCCGTGCGTGATCCCTCTCGCTATGGGCGCGACCAGGCGTATTACACGGTGCGCCGCGAACCGCGCGTGCTGTCCAGCGATCAGCGCCGTAACGGCCCGCGCTCCACCTACGTGGGCAGCGAAACCTTCGTCAGCCTGGTGGACAGCCGACAGGCGCCATACCGCCATGATCTGCGCCAGTTGGGCGTCACAGCGCTGTGCACCAACCGCGACCTGCCACTGTTCATGAGCGTAGGCAACGGCAAGACCGACTTCACCCTGGCCGACAGCGCCCCGGTGCTCTCGGTGCGCTGCGTCGCAGGCCCCAGCCGCCCCCGCGCCAGCCATGCCCACGACGCCAAGGCCTGGCGCCTGATCAGCCAGTTGTCACTCAATTACCTGTCGCTGAGCGAACAGGGCCAGGGCGCCGGCGCCTTGCGTGAACTGTTGCGCCTGTATGGCGACAGCAACGACGCCGCCCTGCAATTGCAGATCGAAGGCCTGCGTGAAGTCAGCAGCAAAGCGGTGACCCGACGCCTGCCGATGCCCGGCCCGATTGTGTTTGGCCGCGGCCTGGAAATTACCCTGGAGTTCGATGAAAACGCGTTTCGCGGCACCGGCGTGTTCCTGCTCGGTGCGGTGCTGGAACGCTTCCTGGCACGCTACGTGTCGATCAACAGTTTTACCGAGACGGTGATCCGTACCACCGAACGCGGCGAGATCATGCGATGGAAAGCCAAGCCCGGACGTCGTCCGACCCTGTGAGTACCCTGGACGCGATGCACCAGGAGCCCTGGGAATATGACTTCTTCCAGGCGCTGCGGCGTATCGAGTGCGAATCGCCGGACCTGCCGCGCCTGGGCCACTCCCTGCGCCTGGCCGATGACCCGCTGCGCCTGGGGCAACAGGCCGATTGCACCTTCGCCCCGGCCACACTGGCCTCGGTCGACCCCGGTGGCGAGGGTAAACCGGCGCGTCTGGAGCAGTTCTTCTTCGGCCTCGGCGGCCCCAACGGCCCGCTGCCGCTGCATATCACCGAGTACGTGCGCGAGCGCCAGCGCAACAACGCCGACAGCACCAGCAAGCAGTTCCTGGATGTGTTCCACCATCGCCTACTGACCTTGTTCTACCGCGCCTGGGCCGAGGCGCGACCGACGGTCAGTCATGACCGCCCGGACGATGACTACTGGTCCGCACGCCTCGCCGCCTTGAGTGGCCGCGGCATGCCGAGCCTGCTCAACCAGGGGCTTATCCCGGATACGGCGAAGCTGCATTACAGCGGTCACTTGTCGGCACAAACCCGTTACCCGGATGGCTTGAAGGCCATCCTCAGTGAGTACTTCGGCTTGCCGGTGGCGATCGAAGAATACGTCGGCCAATGGCTGGAATTGCCCGAGCGTAGCCGCGTCGGCGTGAGCGCCAACCGGCTGGGCGTGGATTTTTGCCTGGGCAGCCATGTATGGGACCGCCAGCACAAATTCCGTATCCGCCTAGGGCCGCTGAAACTCGACGACTACATGGGCATGCTGCCCGGCCAGCAGCCGTTCAACGAACTGGTGGCCTGGGTCGCCGAGTACCTGGGCCATGAATTGGACTGGGATCTGAACCTGGTTTTGCAACAACCCGAAGTTCCGGCGCTGCAACTCAACGGCCAGTTCCGCCTGGGCTTCAATACCTGGCTCGGCCGACCTGCGGTTGATGCCAACGACCTAATCCTGGCGCGGCATTACGCCGATCACGCCACCACCTCAAGGAATCCAGAGCATGGGTGAAATCAGTCGCGCCGCACTGTTCGGCAAACTCAACAGCGTGGCCTACAAGGCCATCGAAGCCGCCACCGTGTTTTGCAAATTGCGGGGCAACCCGTATGTGGAACTGGCCCACTGGTTTCACCAGTTGCTGCAACTGCAGGACTCGGACCTGCACCGCATTATCCGCCAGTTCAACGTCGAACCGGCGCGCCTGGCCCGTGACCTCACCGAAGCCCTGGACCGCCTGCCGCGCGGCTCCACATCGATCACCGACCTGTCATCCCACGTGGAAGAAGCGGTGGAACGCGGTTGGGTGTACGGCAGCCTGATGTTTGGCGAAAGCCAGGTGCGCACCGGTTATTTGGTGCTGGGCATCCTCAAAACGCCAAGCCTGCGCCATGCGTTACTGGGCTTGTCGTCCGAGTTCGACAAGATCAAGCCCGAGGCCCTGAGCGAGCGCTTTGATGAATACGTGGGCGACTCGCCCGAGAACGCCCTCAGCGCCAGCGACGGGTTCAATGCCGGGGTTCCCGGCGAAGCCAGCGGCGCCATGGCCCCCAGCGCGATGGGCAAGCAGGAAGCCCTCAAGCGGTTTACCGTCGACCTGACCGAACAGGCGCGCAGCGGCAAGCTCGACCCTATCGTGGGGCGTGATGAAGAGATTCGCCAACTGGTGGATATCCTCATGCGTCGTCGCCAGAACAACCCGATCCTCACCGGCGAAGCCGGGGTGGGCAAGACGGCCGTGGTCGAAGGCTTTGCCCTGCGCATCGTCGCCGGCGATGTACCGCCTGCGCTCAAGGACGTGGAACTGCGCAGCCTCGACGTGGGCCTGCTGCAAGCCGGCGCGAGCATGAAAGGCGAGTTCGAACAGCGCCTGCGCCAGGTCATCGAAGACGTGCAGGCCTCGCCCAAGCCGATCATCCTGTTTATCGACGAAGCCCACACCCTGGTCGGTGCCGGCGGCGCGGCGGGCACGGGCGACGCGGCCAACCTGCTCAAGCCCGCCCTGGCCCGTGGCACCTTGCGTACCGTGGCCGCGACGACCTGGGCCGAGTACAAGAAACACATCGAAAAAGACCCGGCCCTGACCCGCCGCTTCCAGGTGGTGCAAGTCGCCGAGCCGTCGGAAGACAAGGCGCTGCTAATGATGCGCGGCGTGGCCTCGACCATGGAGAAACACCACCAGGTGCAGGTGCTCGACGAAGCGCTGGAAGCTTCGGTGAAGCTGTCCCACCGCTACATTCCGGCGCGTCAGTTGCCGGACAAATCCGTGAGCCTGCTGGACACCGCCTGCGCCCGCGTCGCGATCAGCCTGCACGCGGTGCCGGCCGAGGTAGACGACAGCCGCCGCCGTATCGAAGCGCTGGAAACCGAGCTGCAGATCATCGCCCGTGAACATGCGATCGGCATCGCCATTGGTGCGCGTCAGACCAACAGCGAAGCCTTGCTGAGCGCCGAGCGTGAGCGTCTGGCCAGCCTGGAAAGCCGTTGGGCCGAAGAGAAAGCCCTGGTGGATGAGCTGCTCGCCACCCGCGCGACGCTGCGTGAAAAGGTCGGCGAAGTCGACAGCGGCAACGACCAATTGCGTGCCCAGCTGGTGGACCTGCAACAACGCCTCAGCGCCCTGCAAGGCGAAACCCCGTTGATCCTGCCTACCGTGGATTACCAGGCCGTGGCGTCGGTCGTCGCGGACTGGACCGGTATCCCGGTGGGCCGCATGGCGCGCAACGAACTGGAAACGGTGCTCAACCTCGACCAGCACCTGAAAAAACGCATCATCGGCCAGGACCATGCCCTGCAGATGATCGCCAAGCGCATCCAGACCTCCCGCGCCGGCCTCGACAACCCGAGCAAACCGATTGGCGTATTCATGCTCGCCGGCACCTCGGGTGTGGGCAAGACCGAGACCGCCCTGGCCCTGGCCGAAGCCATGTATGGCGGCGAGCAGAACGTGATCACCATCAACATGAGCGAATTTCAGGAAGCCCATACCGTGTCGACCCTCAAGGGCGCGCCACCGGGCTATATCGGTTATGGCGAGGGCGGCGTGCTGACCGAAGCGGTGCGGCGCAAGCCCTACAGCGTGGTACTGCTGGACGAGGTGGAAAAAGCCCACCCGGACGTGCATGAAATCTTCTTCCAGGTATTCGATAAAGGCGTGATGGAAGACGGCGAAGGCCGCGTGATCGACTTCAAGAACACGCTGATCCTGCTGACCACCAACGCCGGCACCGAGCTGATTTCCCAAGTATGCAAGGACCCGGCGAACATCCCAGAGCCTGAGGAAATCGCCAAGGCCCTGCGCCAGCCGCTGCTGGAGATCTTCCCACCCGCGCTGCTCGGCCGTCTGGTGACGATCCCGTACTACCCGCTGAGCGACGAGATGCTCAAGGCAATCACCCGCCTGCAGCTGGGCCGCATCAAGAAGCGCGTGGAAAATACCCACAAGGTCGCCTTCGACTACGACGACGCGGTGGTCGATCTGATCGTCTCGCGCTGCACCGAAACCGAAAGCGGCGGACGCATGATCGACACCATCCTCACCAACAGCCTGCTGCCGGACATGAGCCGTGAATTCCTCACGCGCATGCTCGAAGGCAAGGCGCTGGCGGGGGTGCGCATCAGCAGTCGAGATAACGAATTGCACTACGACTTCAGCGATGCGGCATAAACGTCGCCATGCCTGACACCTGTAGGAGCGAGCTCGCTCGCGAAGAACCCGAGATCGCCGCGCTCATTCTGAATGCCCGCGTCATCGTTGACGACCTTCGCGAGCAAGCTCGCTCCTACAGTTGAAATTGACGGATGAAATGATGCTATTCAACCAAGCCTCACGCCTGGCCAAGATCACCAGCCCCCTCGGGCCGGATGTGCTGCTGCTCAATGAAATGGGCGGCGGTGAAGAGCTGGGCAGGCTGTTCAACTATGAGCTGCAACTGACGTCCCTGGACGCCAACATCGACCTCAACCAGCTGCTGGGCAAGCCGATGAGCGTGGGCCTGCAACTGGCGGACGGTGGCGAGCGGCACTTCCATGGCATCGTCGCGCGCTGCAGCCAGAACATCGACCAGGGCCAGTTCGCCAGTTACCAGGTGACCCTGCGCCCCTGGCTGTGGCTGCTCAGCCGCACCTCCGATTGCCGGATTTTCCAGAACCTGAGCATCCCGCAGATCATCAAGCAGGTGTTTCGCGACCTGGGTTTTTCCGACTTTGAAGACGCGCTGAGCCGGCCGTATCGCGAGTGGGAATACTGCGTGCAGTACCGCGAGACCAGCTTCGATTTCGTCAGCCGCTTGATGGAACAGGAAGGCATCTACTACTTCTTCCGTCACGAACAGGACCGCCACGTGCTGGTGCTGGCCGACGCCTACGGTGCCCACACCACCGTGCCCGGCTATGGGTCGATCCCGTATTACCCGAAGGACGAGCAGCAGCGCGAACGCGACCATATGCACAACTGGCACCTGGCGCAGGAAGTGCAGCCGGGTTCGCTGGAGCTCAACGACTACGACTTCCAGCGCCCCAGCGCCAGCATCGACGTGCGCTCGGCGATGCCGCGCCCGCACACCGCCGGTGACTACCCGCTGTACGACTACCCGGGCACCTACGTGCAAAGCGCCGACGGCGAGCACTATGCGCGCACCCGCATCGAAGCCCTGCAAACCCTGCACGAACAGATCGAGTTCGCTGGCAATGCCCGTGGCCTGGGTTCGGGCCACCTGTTCAGCCTCACCGGCTTCAGCCGCCAGGACCAGAACCGCGAATACCTGATCGTCGGCTGTCGCTACTACATCGTGCAGGAAAGCCTGGAAAGCGGTGGTGGCGCGGGCGGAGCGCAATTTGAAAGCAGCCTGACCTGCATCGACGCCCAGCAAAGCTTCCGCCCGCTGGCCAGCACCCATCGCCCTATCGTCAAAGGTCCGCAGACCGCCCTGGTGGTGGGCCCCAAAGGCGAAGAGATCTGGACCGACCAATACGGCCGCGTGAAGGTGCACTTCTACTGGGACCGCCACGACCAGTCCAACGAGAACAGCTCCTGCTGGATTCGCGTGTCGCAATCCTGGGCCGGCAAGAACTGGGGCTCGATGCAGATTCCACGGATAGGCCAGGAAGTGATCGTCAGCTTCCTCGAAGGCGACCCGGACCGGCCGATCATCACCGGGCGGGTGTACAACGCCGAGCAGACCGTGCCCTACGACCTGCCGGAAAACGCCACCCAGAGCGGCATGAAAAGCCGATCCAGCAAAGGCGGCACGCCGGCCAACTTCAATGAAATCCGCATGGAGGACAAGAAGGGGCTGGAGCAGTTGTATATCCACGCCGAGCGTAATCAGGACATCGTGGTGGAGGTGGACGAGAGCCATTCGGTGGGGCATGACCGTAATAAAAGCATTGGGCATAACGAGACGGTAACCATCGGCAATAACCGTCTGCGCATCGTCAAGCAGGAAGACATCCTCTCGGTGGGCCAGCGCAAGACCGACAGCATCAGCCAGAGCTACGTGATTGAAGTGGGCGAGAACCTGCGCCTGGTCTGTGGCGAAAGCATCTTGGAGCTGAACGCCAGCGGGCAGATCAACCTGACCGGTGTGCAGATCAGTTTCTACGCCAGCGGCGACGCCGAGTTCAATACCGGCGGTGTCCTGCACCTGAATAACGGTGGCGGCGCGGGCGCCACGCCTGATGGCCAGGGCGTTAAAGCCAGCATCGACGCCAACATCAAAGCCGCGTTCCCCACGCCTAAAAGCTCCTGACGAGACCTGTTTCCATGACGTATCGAATCAATGAATTCCAGTTCCAGTTACCTGCCGGCGAGCTGCAGGATGCGACGATCAACATCCTTAAGTTTCCCGAACTGGGCACCTCGCTGATCGTCAGCCGTAGCCTGCTCACCGAAGGCGAAACCCTGCACAGCAACTTCAACGACCAGCTCCAGCGCCTGGAAAAACAGGTGCAGGACCTGCGCTATCAACCCGGCGTCGATGTGCGCTTGGGTGCGAATCAAGAGGTGGAAGGCATCGAGCTGCGCAGCCAGTTCAACAAGGGTAACGACAAGGTGTTCCAGTATCAGCTGGCGTTGGTGATTCCGGGCACGCGCAAGATGCTTGCGTTGAGTTATGTGAAGGCCGACAAGCTCGGGGATGCCGAAGCTGCGCATTGGGCATTGATCAAGAATTCGCTGTCGTTCGACGCTGTTTCTTGATGAGCAACTTGTATGTCTGACGCTCTGTGGGCGGCCCGGATGGGCGATGCGCTCTCGCACACGTCGATGATGGCCGACATCCTCGGCGGGGTGCTGGAGGTGGCGGCGAACATCGCGATCACCGCCGTGGCGACGTTTGCCGTGGTCGCGGCTACCGGCATTACCGTCGCTACCGGGGGGTTGGGATGCATTCTGCTGGGCGCGGTGGTGGGCACGATAGTCGGCCTTCTCATGAGCAAGAGCGGGGCGGACAAAGGGCTGACCAAATTATGCGATGCCTTCAGTAACGCCCTGTTCCCCCCCACGGTGCAGGCAAACATCCTCACCGGCTCCACCGACACGCTCACCAACAATATTCCCGCCGCCCGCGCTGCGGGGGCGATCAGCTCCCACGTTGCACCGGCGGGTACCGAGTTGGAAGCCCCCGAGCCGGAACCCGAAGCCAGCTACCTGGACATGGCCGAAAGTTTTTTCTCGCAGATGTGGCGCCCGACCGTCGCCACACCGGCGCCCGGTGCCGTGCCCAAGCCATTGGACCTGGTCGTGTGCATGAAGCACCCGCCGATGCCGCCGCAGTTTCTGGCCGAGGGCTCAGACAAAGTCACGATCAACGGCCAGCCGGCGGTGCGCAGCGGTGATCGCAGCACCTGCGATGCGACCGTGGTGTCTTCCGGGCTGATTTCCTCCAACGTGACCATCGGCGGCGGCACAGTGGTGGTGCGCGAGATTCGCAGCGGCAAGACGCCGGGGGTGGGGCTTGCGGTTACGGCGCTGCTGATGCTCAAGGGCGGCAAGGGCAAGTTCTTCAGCAAGCTGCCATGCATGCTGATTGGTGGGGCCACCTCGATGGCCGTCAGCAGTGCGATGGGCGCGTTGGCCAATGCGGCAACGGGTTCGTCGAACCCGGTGCATGCCGCGACTGGCGCCAAAGTGCTGGGCGACGATGAAGAGCTGGATTTTGCACTGCCCGGCATCTTGCCGATTGACTGGCAACGCTTCTACAACAGCCGTGACGAGCGCACCGGCAGCCTGTTCGGCGCGGGCTGGAGCGTGCCGTATGAGGTGTGCGTCGAGGTCCGTCCTCATCCCGAAGGCGGCGAAACGCTGGTGTACACCGACGAGCAGGGGCGCCCTATCGACATGGGTTCCATTCCCCTGGGTGGAGCAGTGTTCAGCGCCGGTGAAGGCCTTGCCGTACGGCGGCACCTCAACGGGCAGTTGTTGATCGAAAGTGATGACGGCCTGTACCGCTTGTTTGAACCCACGCCGACCCATGCTGCGCTGTTGCGCCTGGTTCAGTTGGGTGATCGCAACGACAACCGCATTCATGTCGACTATGACCCAGCCGGGCGCCTGCTGCGGCTGCGCGATACGTTCGATCTGGTGCAGGTTGAGCTGATCCGCGACCTCGATGCCTTGACCCGGATCGAACGCCTGTACCCCGATCAACGCCGCGAGGTGCTGGTCAGCTATGAGTATGACGTGGCCGGTCAGTTGGCTGTGGTTCGCGATGCCACCGGGCAGGTTCAACGGCGCTTCGCCTACGATGCCGGACGCCGGATGGTGGAGCATCAGTTACCCACTGGATTGCGCTGTTTCTATGAGTGGACCTTGGTTGAAGGCCTGGAATGGCGAGTCGTGCGTCACTGGACCGATGAGGGCGACACGTACCAGTTCGACTATGACTTGCAGGCCGGCCTCACCCGCATCACCGACGGTTTGCAGCGCGTCAGTACGCGCCTGTGGAACACCCAGCACCAGATCATTCGCTACAGCGACAACCTTGGGCAAACCTGGCTGTTCGACTGGGATGACGAACGCCAATTGCTCAGCGCCACCGACCCGTTGGGAGGCCGCTACGAATACAGCTACGACGAGTCCGGCAACCTTATCGGTGAAACCGACCCGCTGGGCCGCAGCGACTCCACCCTGTGGCTGGAGCATTGGGCGCTACCGCTGGTGGAAACCGACGCCGCCGGCAACAGCTGGCAGTACCGCTACGACCAACGCGGCAACTGCATTGCCGAAACAGATCCACTGGGCTACGTCACCCGTTACGGCTATGACGCCCAAGGGCAGGTCGTGGAAATCATCGACGCTAGCGGCAAGAGCAAGAAGCTGCGCTGGAACCCGTTCGGGCAATTGGTTGAACATATCGACTGCTCAGGTTATCCGACACGGTTCAGCTACGACGAACGCGGCTTTTTGCAGGCCATCACCGACGCCCTCGGCGAGCGCACTCAATTTCGCTATGACGCTCAGGGCCGCTTGCTCAGCAGCCAGTTGCCGGACGGTCGTACCGAACAGTTCCAACGCGACATCAACGGCCAACTGCTGGGCTACACCGACCCCGCCGGGCACACCACGCTCTACCAGCACAACCGGCGTGGCCAGGTCAGCCAGCGCACCGACGCCCATGGCCGACAGGTGCAGTTTGCCTATGACAGCTACGGGCGCCTGCAAGCGCTGGTCAACGAGAACGGCGAACGTTATCGGTTTGCCTGGGATGCCGGGGATCGGTTGGCTGAGCAGCAAGACCTCGATGGCAGTGCCAAACGCTACGATTACGACCGGCTGGACAACATCACCACGGTGACCGCCATCCCGGCACCGTTTGGCAACGGACTGGCGATTGTTCCTGAAACGCCGCCCGCCCCCCTCATTCATCGGCTGGCGCGCGATGCGGTCGGCCGACTGGTTACTAAAACCACCGACGATGGTCGTACCGACTACAGCTACGATGAAGTGGATCAGCTGACGGCCGTCACCTTCACCGATCTGCAAGGCAATACCCAGGCCTTGGGGTTCAGTTACGATCCGCTCGGCCAGTTGCTTGCCGAACAAAGCCCGGCAGGCAGCCTGCAACACCACTACGACGAACTCGGCAACCTGATCCAGACCCAATTGCCGGACGGCCGTTGGCTCAATCGCCTGTACTACGGCAGCGGCCACCTGCACCAGATCAACCTTGATGGCCAAGTGATCAGCGACTTCGAACGCGACCGCCTGCACCGCGAAGTCCTGCGCACCCAAGGCCAACTCAGCACCCGCAGCGATTACGACCGCAGCGGCCGACTGCGCTCACGCCAGCGCCGCCTGGCGAGTCAGCCCTCGCTGATGCCGGCCGCCGCGCAAAAGCAGTTCGAGTACGACCCCGCCGACAACCTGATCGGCAAACTCGACCAACAGCCCGCCGCACAGCACCGCCAGCTGCTGCATTACGACGCCACCGGCCGCATCATCGCCAGCCAGGACAGCTTGCATGGCCAGCGCGAAACCTTCGCCTACGACGCCGCCGCCAACCTGCTCGACGGCCCGCAGGCAGGTGCCGGGTTGGTGGTGCACAACAAGCTGCTGACCTATCAGGACAAGCGTTATCGCTATGACGCCTTTGGCCGGATGATTGAAAAACGCAGCGCTAAACGGGGTGTGCAGCGGTTTGCGTATGACGCTGAAAGCCGATTGGTTGAAGTGCGTAATGACGATGGCAGCGTGGTCAGGATGGCTTATGACCCACTGGGGCGCAGGGTTGAGAAAACCGAGCATGGCAGCGATGGTTATCCGCTGGGGCAAACGCGGTTTACCTGGGATGGTTTGCGGTTGTTGCAGGAGCATAAGCACAGTCAGACGAGTCTTTATGTGTATCAGGACGAAGGCTACGAGCCCTTGGCCCGCGTCGACGGAAGCGGGCCGCTGCAGAAAATTCGTTATTACCACAATGATCTGAATGGGCTGCCGGAACAGCTGACCGAAGCAGACGGACACAACGTCTGGCGGGCGACCTATCGGGTGTGGGGTAATACGCTGGAAGAGGTGCGCGAGCCTTATTACATTGAAGAGCAGAATTTGCGGTTCCAGGGGCAGTACCTGGACCGGGAGACGGGGCTGCATTTCAATACGTTCAGGTTTTATGATCCGGATGTGGGGCGGTTTACCACGCCGGATCCGATTGGGTTGGCGGGGGGAATCAATCTATATGCGTATGCAGCCAACCCGTACGGCTGGATCGATCCGCTGGGCTGGAGCTGTACGTCATCCATCAACCGACGTATTGGACGCCTGAAAAAACAGGGTTATCAAGACCATCACATATTGAGCGATAAGCACGCCAGTACGAAGAACCACCCGCTGCTTAAATTGGCTGGGTTTGACTTACAAAGTCGGCAAAACAAAATATTCCTGCCCAACAAAACACGTGCTTTGACTGATGGGAGCCGTTCGATACATCAAGGCCGCCACGCAGCTCGGGTCAACCAAAACCTTGGAAGCAAAATGGACCAAGTGCATAAGGTAGGCAAACGTGAAAACTGGAATCAGGCCCAATACCGCAAAGCGCTGGATAAAATCGTATCCGATGAGCGTAAATTACTCCGCTCCGGCGAGAGGCAATTGAATAAAAATGCGCGTCCGGGCGCGCATTACAATTAGGAATTTCGAAATGATTTTAAGCTGGAAAGCGCCTATTTATCACAACGAAAAATTGCTGGGCTCATACGACGCCGAAAGCGGTTCCTATGAGACGGCAGGGTCGAATTTTGAATATTTATCGCTACTGTCGGGAAAAACTTTCCCTGCCGACATGGATAGTCCCAAAATATTTTTCCCCTGCTCAAAGAAAAAGCTAACGGCTTACGACTGCTTATGGTTGTTGGGTGACATACCTTTGGTTAGCCAGCGGTTAGCGAATTTCCTCGCACAGAAAGCCGGTGCTCATGTCCAGTTACTGAAACCCATAAGCATTGCTGCCAACGGAGAAGAAGTGGCTGAGGACTATTACATAGTCAACGCTGCTCAAACGATAAGCGCTGTTGATCAGAGTAAATCGGTAGCGGAGCTCTCAGACAGTGGTTCAATACTCTATTTTAATGAAATCTGGTTTCATGATAGTGCCTCGGGAATGGGAGAGATTGCACGCGAGCAGGACTCTGGAGATCTTTTGATTTCTCAGGAGCTGGCTGACGCCATGATAGAGAACAAGTTCAATGGCGACAAAGGCCTAGGCTTCTACATCGCTAACCGATCATTCACACCATATAAAGACCATGCATGATGGAGGGCTTCAGGCAGCCTAAACTCCACATCGACCGTCAGGTATTCAGCGACTTCTAGCGCGACCGTCTGCACCGCGAAGTGCTGCACTATGACGCCACCGGTCGCATCATCGCCAGCCAGGACAGCCTGCATGGCCAGCGCGAAACCTTCGCCTACGACGCCGCCGCCAACCTGCTCGACGGCCCGCAGGCAGGTGTCGGGTTAGTGGTGCACAACAAGCTGCTGACCTATCAGGACAAGCGTTATCGCTATGACGCCTTTGGCCGGATGATTGAAAAACGCAGCGCTAAACGGGGTGTGCAGCGGTTTGCGTATGACGCTGAAAGCCGATTGGTTGAAGTGCGTAATGACGATGGCAGCGTGGTCAGGATGGCTTATGACCCACTGGGGCGCAGGGTTGAGAAAACCGAGCATGGCAGCGATGGTTATCCGCTGGGGCAAACGCGGTTTACCTGGGATGGTTTGCGGTTGTTGCAGGAGCATAAGCACAGTCAGACAAGTCTTTATGTGTATCAAGACGAAGGCTACGAGCCCTTGGCCCGCGTCGACGGAAGCGGGCCGCTGCAGAAAATTCGTTATTACCACAATGATCTGAATGGGCTGCCGGAACAGTTGACCGAGGCCGACGGGCACAACGTCTGGCGGGCGACCTATCGGGTGTGGGGTAACACGCTGGAAGAGGTGCGCGAGCCTTATTACATTGAAGAGCAGAATTTGCGGTTCCAGGGGCAGTACCTGGACCGGGAGACGGGGCTGCATTACAACCTGTTCCGATATTACGATCCAGACATAGGTCGTTTTACTACCCCGGACCCCATAGATCTGGAGGGCGGGCTCAATCTGTACCAATATGCGCCTAACCCTTTTACCTGGATTGATCCGTGGGGTCTCAAAACCTGCTATCACAAGAGAACAAAGGGTGAAATCAAAAAAATCCGAGCTAACTTTGGCAAGAAAGGCGGAGCCAAAGAGAAGTACCTGAAGAAGATGGCAAAAGACCCAAGCTCAGTTCAAAAATACGGTCAGGCGGGGGTTGATAGAATGAAAAAAGGCCAAGTTCCAGAGGGTTTTGACGTACACCATAAAAAGCCAATATTCCGAGGCGGTAATAACCGCCAAAGTAACTTGGTACTCATGGACAAGGGGTACCATAAAGCGAATAGCAAGGCCCTACATTGGTATCCAGAGGGGGAGAATCCATATGGACTCAATTAATGACGCATGCTGTCAGGTCTGTCACAAAACTTTTGGACTTGATGCACAACAGTTGAAGCTTGTCGAACCGATGGTCGCGAAGGGCCAACGCTTCATCATGATCGAATGTCCGAAGTGTGGTTCCTCTACTCAATACGTTAAAGCTGAGGACCCTGTCGCAACCTCCCATCCCGCTCAAAACTATCGATGCCCAGTTACTCAATGCGTAGGCTGGGTCGATCTGATAGATGAGAAGGCTCGGCCTTTCTGGGGTTGCGGAGAATGCGGTAGTGTCTGGTACGAAGAGAAAAATCTACAAAAAGAAATTACAGGCATTGTTGCACTGCATCCTTACAGAGCGCGGAGTTACAAACAACAGAACGGAAAGTGGATTCCGGGGGATCTAAATGCAGAGCCTGATGATTATGAGGAGATGGTTGGTAAAGAACCAACTGACGAGCATGATGGGCTGGTCAGGGGATAACAGCCGCTACCAAATCACATAGACCGAAGCAGCTGTCTTACAAAAAAATGGGCACCCAACCCAGTTGGCGTGCCCATTTTTTATACCCGCCCGCCTCCCTTCAGGCGGTACCGCCTTTTACGGGTTGACGCTGTCTTTGAGCGACTTGCCCGGTTTGAACGCTACGGTGTTGCTCGCCTTGATCTTCACAGGCTCGCCGGTTTGCGGGTTTTTGCCGGTGCGGGCGCCGCGGTGGCGTTGCAGGAAGGTGCCGAAGCCGACCAGGGTGACGCTGTCCTTGCGGTGCAGGGCGCCGGTGATTTCTTCGAGAACGGCGTTGAGTACGCGGTTGGCCTGTTCTTTGGTGAGATCGGCTTTTTCCGCGATGGCGGCGGCGAGATCTGGTTTACGCATGTGTGAAGCCTCTTTGACGGTTTTTTGTTGTTATGTCCGTGCTGCTCTCTGGTGGAGCAGCGCCAAGGCGCCGCAGGCTCTACTCTGCGGCAGACGGGAGTGAGGATGGCATGCCCTCGCACGCTCCGCCAGTCTCGCCGCGACCTTTCTAAGGGTAAGAAGGGGCTTATTCCGACAGAACGACCGGCATTTACGCCAGCAGCGGCGGAAGTTCCTTGTTCAATGCCAGTTTTTCCATGACCGCGGTGCCGGTCAGTGCGTAGCCCAGCAGGCGGCCGCTGGCGTCGCGGCACAGGGCCTTGATGTCGGCGCCCTCGCCTTCGACGCTCCACACGCCTTCGCTACCGCGTGGCGGTGGCGAGACCACCAGCGGACAGATCGGAGTTTTCACGGTAATCGGCATCGGCCCGTAGCTGACGGCCGTGGCGTTGCCAGCCAGGGTCTGGGCCAAGGCGCGGGCGCAGCTCATGAGTGGCATCACGTACAGCAGGTTCAAGCCGTCGACTTCGGCGCAGTCGCCCAAAGCGTAGATATTGGCGTGAGAGGTCTTGAGATGACGGTCCACCATGATGCCTCGGTTGACTTGCAGGCCGGCTGCCGCCGCCAGGTCGATACGCGGGCGCAGGCCGATGGCGGAAACCACCAGGTCGCAATGGATCACTTCACCGTCGGACAGATGGGCTTCGAGGCCGTTAGCACTGCGCTGTAGACGGTTGAGCACCGGCCCCAGGTGGAAACGTGCGCCAATCCCTTGCAGCCCGGCTTGCACCGCAGCCGCAGCCGACGGGTGCAGCAGGGTCGGCATGACTTGCTCACACGGCGCGACCAGGTCGACCTCATAACCACCCAGGATCAGGTCGTTGGCAAATTCGCAGCCGATCAGGCCGGCGCCCAGCACCAGCACGCGGCGTTTGCCGGCAGCCGCGGCGCGGAAGCGGGCGTAGTCTTCGAGATCGTTGATCGGGAAAATCAGTTCGGCGCCATCGCCTTCGACCGGTACGCGGACGGTCTCTGCGCCCCACGCCAGGATCAGGTCACGGTAGACCACCGATTCCTCGCCGATCCACAGGCGCTTGTGGCCTGGGTCAATGCCGCTGATACGCGTGTGGGTGCGCACTTGCGCCTTGAGTTGCTCGGCCATGGCGCCAGGTTCAGCCATGCTCAGGCCATCGGCTTCCTTGTTCTTGCCAAAACCGGTGGAGAGCATGGGCTTGGAGTAGGAGCGCCCATCATCTGCGGTGATCAGCAGCAATGGGGTGTCGCTGTCGAGCTTGCGAAACTCCCGGGCTACGTTGTAACCGGCCAATCCTGTGCCGATGATCACGACAGGTGAGTTCATTCCTTTCTCCTTGTAGTACGTTTCGTAAACTTCAAATTAGCCGATTTCGATCATTTCGAAATCCATCTTGCCCACGCCGCAGTCTGGGCACAGCCAGTCTTCGGGGACATCTTCCCAACGGGTGCCGGGCACAATTCCGTCATCCGGCCAGCCATCTGCTTCGTTGTAGATCAGGCCACAGACGATACATTGCCACTTCTTCATTACGTGCTTCCTCAGGGTCCAGGCATCTTGGCCGACGGTCGATAACCTGCGCTGCCGCTCGGCTCAGGGCGTTTTGTACTGATCGCAGCCGGCAGATGCAAGCACGATCGGCGTAAACGGCCGGTTCAGCCCGGCAAAAGTTCAGGTCGCCATGGTAAGCTCGCCGCCTCTTTTGCTGCCAAAATTGACTCGCCGTGCCGCACTCAATCGCCCCTTCCGCTGCTTGCCAATGGCTGTCCCAGAGCCGTCTGAGCCCAATGCCTGCGCCCTTGACCCTCGATTGGCTGTTCGATGAGGGCTCGCTGACGCGGCGGCTGACCGGGCTGTCCAACGACGGCTTCAGCGTGACGCCACTGCTCGAAGGCTGGCAGCCGTTGCGTGACGATGAATGTGCGGCGCTGGACCTGCCTCGAGCGAGCATCGGCTGGGTGCGCGAGGTGTATTTGCGTGGGCGTGACCAGCCTTGGGTATTTGCCCGCAGTGTCGCGTCACGCAGCGCCTTGCAGGGCGATGGTTTGCATATGGATGAGCTGGGCAGCCGGTCGCTGGGCGAGTTGTTGTTCTGCGACCGCGCCTTTACCCGCCAGCCCATCGAGGTGTGCCATTACCCAGAGCAATGGCTGCCCACGGCGGACCAGGCCGACGGGCTGTGGGCGCGCCGCTCGCGCTTTGATCGCGGATCGTTGAGCGTGCTGGTGGCGGAAGTCTTCCTGCCGAGTTTCTGGCATGCGCTGCATGACCATCCGGAGAACCGCTGATGTACCAACGTGCACTCAAATCCTTGAATCGCCTGAACCCCAGGGCCTGGGATTTCATTCAACTGACGCGCATGGACAAGCCTATCGGCATCTACCTGCTGCTGTGGCCGACGCTATGGGCGCTGTGGATCGCCGGCAAGGGCTCGCCGTCGCTGCTCAATATCATGATTTTCGTGCTGGGCGTGGTGCTGACCCGCGCCGGCGGCTGTGTGATCAATGACTGGGCCGACCGCAAGGTCGACGGCCATGTGAAGCGCACCGAGCAGCGTCCGCTGGTCAGCGGCAAGATCAGTTCGAAAGAGGCGCTGGTGTTTTTCGCGCTGCTGATGGGCATCAGCTTCCTGCTGGTGCTGCTGACCAACGCCAGCACCATCCTGCTGTCCCTTGGCGGGCTGGCGCTGGCGGCGAGCTACCCGTTCATGAAGCGCTACACCTATTACCCGCAGGTGGTGTTGGGCGCGGCGTTTTCGTGGGGCATGCCGATGGCGTTCACGGCCGAGACCGGTCATCTGCCGGCCGAGGCGTGGCTGCTGTACATCGCCAACCTGTTGTGGACGGTGGGCTACGACACTTATTACGCGATGACCGACCGCGACGACGACGTGAAGATCGGCGTGAAGTCCACCGCGATCCTGTTCGGTGATGCTGACCGGGTGATCATCCTCACGCTGCAGGGCCTGGCGCTGGTGTGTCTGTTGCTCGCGGGGGCCCGGTTCGAGCTGGGCGGCTGGTTCCACCTCGGGTTGCTGGCGGCAGCGGGCTGTTTTGTCTGGGAGTTCTGGTACACCCGCGACAGGGACCGCATGAAGTGCTTCAAGGCGTTTTTGCACAACCATTGGGCGGGGTTGGCGATTTTCGTGGGGATTGTGGCTGACTACGCGTTGCGATGAGAGGCTGGCGGCGACTGTTCTGACGCTATCGGGGGCAAGCCCCCTCCCACATTTGAAAGCGTACACACATCAATTGTGGGAGGGGGCTTGCCCCCGATGGCTTCAGCAGCGCAGAGCAATCAAGGCTTGATGATGTGCCAAGCCCCACCCTTGCCATCACCGGTCTTGTCTCCGGCCTTCTTGTCATCCTTGTAGGTGTAGACCGGCTTGCCGTCGTAGGCCCACTGACTGGTCTGGTCGTCGCGGGTGATGACCGTCCATTTACCCGCTGACTTGTCGGTAGACTCAGCCTTCAACGGCGGCCAATTGGTCGCGCACTGGTCTTTGCACACGGACTTGCCGGCGGCATCCTTGTCGAAGGTGTAGAGGGTCAAGCCCTTGTGATCGACCAGCATCCCGTCTTTCGTCATCGCAGGTTCTGCGGCAAAGGCCAGGCCCGGCAGCGTCAACGCGGCCGTTACCAGCAGGGCTTTCCAGGAAATCGTGCTGTAAGTCATCGGAACCTACCTTTTGTGGTTGTCAGGATTCGGACCCAAAGGGTAGTCCAGAGTGCCGTGATTTGCCCAAGCGACTAAATTACTGTCACACGACTGCAATAATTCCGTTATCTAATGCGGCGCAAGACAGTTAAATGACAAGAGGATTTTGAGCATGGTTGGCAGGAGCATTCTGATTGTTGACGACGAAGCGCCCATTCGCGAGATGATCGCCGTTGCGTTGGAAATGGCCGGCTACGACTGCCTGGAGGCGGAAAATTCCCAGCAGGCCCATGCCATCATCGTCGACCGCAAGCCGGACCTGATCCTGCTCGACTGGATGCTGCCCGGCACCTCCGGGATCGAGCTGGCGCGGCGTCTCAAGCGTGACGAGCTGACCGGAGATATCCCGATCATCATGCTCACCGCCAAGGGCGAAGAGGACAACAAGATCCAGGGCCTGGAAGTCGGCGCCGATGACTACATTACCAAGCCTTTTTCCCCGCGCGAACTGGTCGCGCGCCTCAAAGCCGTACTGCGCCGGGCCGGCCCGACCGATGGCGAAGCCCCTATCGAAGTCGACGGCCTGATTCTGGACCCGATCAGCCACCGCGTGACCATCGACGGCAAGCCCGCTGAAATGGGCCCGACCGAATACCGTCTGCTGCAGTTCTTCATGACCCACCAGGAACGCGCCTACACCCGCGGCCAACTGCTGGACCAAGTGTGGGGCGGCAATGTGTACGTGGAGGAGCGCACCGTGGACGTGCATATCCGCCGCCTGCGCAAAGCCTTGGGCGATGCCTATGAGAATCTGGTACAAACCGTGCGCGGTACGGGCTATCGGTTTTCAACCAAAGGTTGAGCTACAAGCAATTAGCCACACGCCGCAAGTTCAAAGCGGGACTGCTTTAGCTTGGAGCTTGCAGCTTGAAACTTGAAACTGCTCCGAAGGACGCACCTTGAACCAAAACTGGCATGGCACCCTGATACGCCACATGCTCCTGCTGGTCACCGGTTGCCTGCTGGTCGGGCTGATCAGCGGTTATTACGGCTGGAGCCTGGCCATCGGCATCGCGCTGTACCTGGGCTGGACCCTCAAACAGTTGCTGCGTTTGCATGAATGGCTGCGCCAGCACCAACCCGACGAAGCACCACCCGACGGTTACGGCCTGTGGGGCGAGGTATTCGACAGCATCTACCACCTGCAACGCCGCGACCAACGGGTACGCGGGCGCCTGCAAGCGGTGATCGACCGGGTGCAAGAGTCGACTGCCGCGCTCAAAGACGCAGTGATCATGCTCGACAGCGACGGCAACCTGGAATGGTGGAACCGCGCCGCCGAGACCCTGCTTGGCCTCAAGACGCCCCAGGACAGCGGCCAGCCGGTGACTAACCTGGTACGCCACCCGCGCTTCAAGGAATACTTTGAGCAAGACAATTACGAAGAAGCCCTGGAAATCCCCTCGCCCACCAACGACCGCGTGCGTATCCAGCTGTACCTGACGCGCTACGGCAACAACGAGCACTTGATGCTGGTGCGCGACGTGACCCGCATCCATCAGCTGGAACAAATGCGCAAGGACTTCGTCGCCAACGTCTCCCACGAACTGCGCACGCCATTGACAGTGATCTGTGGCTATCTGGAGACGCTGCTGGACAACGTGGAGGAGATCAACCCGCGCTGGAGCCGCGCCCTGCAGCAAATGCAGCAGCAAGGCTCACGCATGCAAACCCTGCTCAACGACCTGTTGCTCCTGGCCAAGCTGGAGGCCACTGATTATCCGTCGGATAACCACCCCGTGGCCGTACAAAGCCTGCTGCAGACCATCAAGAATGATGCCCAGGCCCTGTCCGGCGAGCGTGGCCAGCACATCACCCTGGAAGCCGACCCGCTGGTACTGCTCAAGGGCAGCGAGGGCGAGTTGCGCAGTGCATTCTCCAACTTGGTGTTCAACGCGGTGAAATACACCCAGGACAAAGGCAATATCCGCATTCGCTGGTGGGCTGACGGACACGGTGCGCACCTGAGCGTGCAGGACTCCGGCATCGGCATCGACGCCAAGCACCTCCCGCGCCTGACCGAGCGCTTCTACCGCGTCGATTCCAGCCGCAACTCCAACACTGGCGGCACCGGGCTGGGCCTGGCGATCGTCAAGCATGTGCTGCTGCGCCATCGCGCCCGCCTGGAGATCAGCAGCGTGCTGGGGCATGGCAGCACGTTTACCTGCCACTTTCCGCCGGCGCAGGTGACCCGTTCGCGGGCGATTGGCACAGACGAATAACTCAAATGCAGCACACATTTAAATGTGGGAGGGGGCTTGCCCCCGATTGCGGTGTATCAGTATCAGATGTGCTGACTGACACACTGTTATCGGGGGCAAGCCCCCTCCCACATTATATTTGCATCGTTCTGCAGGGTGTATTCCACACTCCGCCCGGCAGTGAGTACTAGGCAAGCGCCCCGCCAGCCGCTACATTGGCCGACCTGTGCCTGCCTTTCAGGCCCACCTGTCCCCTATTGAACACACGGAACCTGCAAAACCCCATCATGGACCCTTCCCCTGGTATCACCCTCGCGACACTCTTTGCCGATTTCGGCATGATTCTTTTTGCACTGGTCCTGGTACTGCTCAACGGTTTCTTCGTTGCGGCGGAATTTGCCATGGTCAAATTGCGCTCGACCCGAGTCGAGGCCATTGCTCACATCAACGGCTGGCGCGGGCAGATCCTGCGCACCGTGCACAGCCAGCTCGACGCTTACCTGTCGGCCTGCCAGCTGGGTATCACCCTCGCCTCGCTGGGCCTGGGCTGGGTCGGTGAGCCGGCCTTTGCGCATATCCTCGAACCGTTGCTGGGCGCCGTGGGCGTCGAGTCGCCGGAAGTGATCAAGGGCGTGTCGTTCTTTGCCGCCTTCTTCGTGATTTCCTACCTGCACATTGTGGTCGGCGAGCTGGCACCCAAATCCTGGGCCATTCGCAAACCCGAATTGCTGTCGCTGTGGACCGCCGTGCCGCTTTACCTGTTCTACTGGGCGATGTACCCGGCGATCTACCTGCTCAACGCCAGCGCCAATGCCATCCTGCGCATCGCCGGCCAAGGCGAGCCTGGCCCGCACCACGAACACCATTACAGCCGCGAAGAGCTCAAGCTGATCCTGCACTCCAGCCGTGGCCAGGACCCCAGCGACCAAGGCATGCGCGTACTCGCCTCCGCCGTGGAAATGGGCGAACTGGAAGTGGTGGACTGGGCCAACTCCCGTGAAGACCTGGTCACCCTGGACTTCAACGCCCCGCTCAAGGAAATCCTCGCACTGTTCCGTCGCCACAAATTCAGCCGCTACCCGGTGTATGACGCGCAGCGCAACGAGTTCGTGGGCCTGCTGCACATCAAGGATTTGCTGCTGGAACTGGCGGCCCTGGACCATATCCCCGAGTCGTTCAACCTGGCCGAACTGACCCGCCCGCTTGAGCGCGTGTCGCGCCACATGCCGTTGTCGCAGTTGCTGGAGCAGTTTCGTAAAGGCGGCGCGCACTTCGCCCTGGTGGAGGAAGCCGACGGCAAGATCATCGGCTACCTGACCATGGAAGACGTGCTGGAAGTGCTGGTGGGCGATATTCAGGACGAACACCGCAAGGCCGAACGCGGCATTCTCGCCTACCAGCCGGGCAAGCTGCTGGTGCGTGGCGACACCCCGCTGTTCAAGGTAGAACGCCTGCTCGGCATCGACCTGGACCACATCGAAGCCGAAACCCTGGCTGGCCTGATCTACGACACCCTCAAACGGGTGCCGGAAGAGGAAGAAGTGCTGGAGGTTGAAGGCTTGCGGATCATCATCAAGAAGATGAAAGGGCCGAAGATCGTGCTGGCCAAGGTGTTGATGCTGGACTGACAGCAGGCATGGTCTCAATGTGAGAGCGGCTCATTGTAGGAGCGAGCTTGCTCGCGAAAAACGCCCAGGCAACGCGTTCATTCTGGATAAACGCGCAGGGCCTGAGTTCTTCGCGAGCAAGCTCGCTCCTACAAAAAGCCTTAACTGACAGACATTAGGGCAAGCCCACTACCTGGATTACGCACCCGGCACGAAATGCTTCTGTGCGGTGCCACGCGCGATCAGGCGGGAGATGTAGTCCAGCTTCTGCGCATCCTGGTCGATAAAGCGGAAGGTCAGCTGCAGCCAGTCGCTGTCGGGCTTGGGCTCGTAGGCAACGATTGCATGCAAGTAGCCATTGAGACGCGCCACTTCAGCGTTCTCGCCTTGTTCAAGGTCGAGCACGGCGCTTTCCAGCACCTGAGGCAGTACATCCCCACGCCGCACCACCAACAACGCTTCCTTGATGCTCAGCGCCTTGATCACGCATTGCTGGGTGCCGCTGGACAGGCGCAACTGACCCTGACCACGACCGCCGGCAGGCGCAGCGGACGCAGCAGCGGCGACCGGCGCGCTGTTGAGCAGGCCTTTGCTCGGGGCTGCCGCCACTGTCGCCGCTGCAGGCTTGACCGCTTCAGGCTTGCCACCGGTCAGCGCGCTCAGGGAGTCGTTGCCGAAGGCCGAGTTCATCTTGGTCGGCGCGCTGGCGATCAACGCGTCGAGGCGGCCGATCTTGTGCAGGGCCTGCTTGACCTTGTTCAGCAACTGTTCGTTGGTGAACGGTTTGCTGACGTAACCGGACACACCGGCCTGAATCGCCTGCACCACGTTTTCCTTGTCGCCACGGCTGGTCACCATCACGAACGGCATGGCCTTCAGATGGGCTTGCTCGCGACACCAGGTCAACAGCTCAATCCCGGACATCTCCGGCATTTCCCAGTCGCACAGCACCAGGTCGAAGGTCTCGCGCATCAGAATGGATTGCGCCTTCTTGCCGTTCACCGCATCTTCGATCTTGATCCCGGGGAAGTAATTGCGCAGGCACTTCTTCACCAGGTCGCGAATAAACGAGGCGTCATCCACCACCAACACACTGACTTTACTCATCGACCCTTCATCCTATAAAACCTTGGCTGGCAGTACGCCTGACTGATGGCATTTTGCCAAAACTCTGCAGTCACGTTAGGACTTATTTCGCCCTACCCGCAATAAAATTCGGCTCGCCCACAAACGAAAACGCCCGGCCAATGGCCGGGCGTTAATTTCTCGGGCAACCTTACTTATCGTCAGATTCGCCCGGAACATTAGGGATAAGATCAGCGTTGCCTTCAACTTCGGCTTTCATGCGTTTGAGGCCCATGTGTCGCACGTCCGTGCCGCGCACCAGGTAAATCACCAATTCCGAGATATTGCGCGCGTGATCGCCGATGCGCTCCAGCGAGCGCAGCACCCAGATAATGCTCAATACCCGCGAGATAGAGCGCGGGTCTTCCATCATGTAGGTGGCCAGCTCACGCAAGGCAGTCTTGTACTCACGGTCGATGACTTTGTCGTACTGGGCCACTGACAGCGCCAGGTCCGCATCAAAACGCGCAAAGGCGTCGAGGGCATCGCGCACCATGTTGCGCACCTGGTCGCCGATATGGCGCACTTCCACGTAACCACGCGGCGCTTCGCCTTCTTCGCACAGCTGGATGGCGCGGCGGGCGATCTTGGTGGCTTCGTCGCCGATACGCTCCAGGTCGATCACCGATTTGGAGATGCTGATGATCAAGCGCAGGTCGGACGCCGCCGGCTGGCGACGGGCCAGGATGCGCAAGCACTCCTCATCGATGTTGCGTTCCATCTGGTTGATCTGGTCGTCGATCTCACGCACTTGCTGGGCCAGGCCCGAGTCGGCCTCGATCAGCGCGGTGACCGCATCGTTGACTTGCTTCTCCACCAGGCCGCCCATCGCCAGGAGGTGGCTGCGCACTTCCTCAAGCTCGGCGTTGAACTGCGCGGAGATGTGGTGGGTAAGGCCTTCTTTGCTAATCATGGGTTTGCTCCGCAAACGCTGTAAGCCGCAAGCTACAAGCTGCAAGCTGATTTGTGTCGTTGATCAAACTGCTTTTACTTGCCGCTTGAACCTTGCGGCTTGCAGCTGGGGCTAGCCATAACGACCGGTGATGTAGTCTTCGGTCTGCTTCTTCGCCGGATTGGTGAACAGGGTGTCGGTGTCGCCAAACTCCACCAGCTTGCCCATGTACATGAACGCGGTGTAGTCGGAAACCCGCGCCGCCTGCTGCATGTTGTGGGTCACGATGACGATGGTGAACTTGGATTTGAGCTCGTAGATCAGCTCTTCGACTTTCAGCGTCGAGATCGGGTCGAGGGCCGAACACGGCTCGTCGAGCAGCAATACCTCCGGCTCCACGGCAATGGTGCGTGCGATCACCAGACGCTGCTGCTGACCACCGGACAAGCCCAGGGCGGACTCGTGCAGGCGATCCTTGACCTCATCCCACAGCGCGGCACCCTTGAGCGCCCACTCCACGGCTTCGTCGAGGATGCGCTTTTTGTTGATGCCCTGGATGCGCAGGCCATAGACCACGTTTTCATAGATGGTCTTGGGGAACGGGTTGGGCTTCTGGAACACCATGCCCACACGGCGACGCAGCTCGGCCACGTCTTCGCCCTTGCGGTAGATGTTGGTGCCGTAGAGGTTGATGGCGCCTTCCACACGGCAACCGTCCACCAGGTCGTTCATGCGGTTGAAGGTGCGCAGCAGCGTGGACTTGCCGCAGCCCGACGGGCCGATGAAGGCAGTCACGCGCTGCTTGGGGATGTTCATGCTGACGTCGAACAACGCCTGCTTTTCACCGTAGTAGAGGCTCAGGCCCGGCACTTCGATGGCCACGGTTTCCTGGGCCAGGCTCAGGCTCTGCTTGTCGCGGCCCAGGGCAGACATGTTGATGCCGTGGGAATGGGTTTCGTGTTGCATGGGATGCTCCCTGTGCTGTTGTGTGGGAGGGGGCTTGCTCCCGATAGCGGTGTATCAGGAACATGTGTGCTGGCTGGCACACCGCAATCGGGAGCAAGCCCCCTCCCACAAATAAGTTCGCGTTCGATTCAGATCAGCTGTCCAGCGCCTTGTACTTCTCGCGCAGATGGTTACGTATCCACACCGCCGACAGGTTGAGCGTGGCGATCACCAGTACCAGCAGCAGCGCGGTGGCGTATACCAGCGGGCGCGCCGCTTCGACGTTGGGGCTCTGGAAACCGACATCATAGATATGAAAACCCAGGTGCATGATCTTCTGGTCCAGGTGCAGGTACGGGTAGTTGCCGTCCAGCGGCAGCGACGGGGCCAGCTTGACCACGCCGACCAGCATCAGCGGCGCCACTTCACCGGCGGCACGGGCCACGGCGAGGATCATGCCGGTCATCATCGCCGGGCTGGCCATCGGCAGCACGATCTTCCACAGCGTCTCCGCTTTGGTCGCGCCCAGTGCCAGGGAACCT
This sequence comes from Pseudomonas sp. W4I3, assembly GCF_030816195.1. Lineage (GTDB taxonomy): Bacteria > Pseudomonadota > Gammaproteobacteria > Pseudomonadales > Pseudomonadaceae > Aquipseudomonas. The sequence goes on from NZ_JAUSXS010000001.1 coordinate 521,163, forward strand.
TCGCGCACGGTGCGAGGAATCCGCGCCAGGCCTTCTTCGGTCGCCACGATCACCACCGGCACCGCCAGCAGCGCCAGCGTCAGCGAGGCCCAGAGCAGGCCCGGGGTGCCGAAGGTCGGTGCCGGCAAGGCTTCGGCGAAGAACAGCCGGTCCACCGAGCCACCCAGTACATACACGAAGAAGCCGAGGCCAAACACGCCGTAAACGATGGCCGGTACACCCGCCAGATTGTTGACCGCGATGCGGATAATCCGCGTCAGGGCGTTCTGCTTGGCGTATTCACGCAAGTACACCGCCGCCAGCACGCCGAATGGCGTCACGATCATCGCCATGATCAGCGTCATCATCACGGTGCCAAAGATCGCCGGGAAGATCCCGCCTTCGGTGTTGGCTTCCCGCGGGTCGTCGCTCAAGAACTCCCAGACCTTGCTGAAGTAGAAGCCGATCTTGGTCAGGGTGCCCATGGCGTTCGGCTGGTAGGCGTGCACCACCTTGCCGATGCCGATTTCGATTTCCTTGCCATTGCCGTCGCGGGCCGTCAGCGCGTCGCGGTTGAACTGGGCGTGCAGGTCGGCCAGGCGCGCTTCGATGTCCTGATAGCGGGCGTTCAGTTCGGCGCGGTCGGCGTCCATGTCGGCTTGGGCGGCAGCGTCGAGCTTGCCTTCCAGTTCCAGCTTGCGACCGTGCAGGCGGATGCGCTCCAGCCCGGCGTTGATCGCGCCGATATCGGTTTTTTCCAGGCTCTTGAGCTGGGCGGCGAGCTTGTTGACGCGATCCACACGAGCCTGCAGCTCCGGCCACGCGGCCTCGCCTTCGGCGATGATCTTGCCGTCCTGCTTGACGTTGACCAGGGTGCCGTAGAAGTTGCCCCACTCACGCCGCTCGATGGCCATCAACTGCACCGGCTTGGTCTGGTCCTTCAACCATTCGCCGACGATCCAGGTGAAGTCATTGCCGTTCAAGTCGCGGTTGCCGACCTTGATCAGCTCGCGAGTCATGAACTCCGGGCCCTCATCGGGCACCGGCAGGCCAGCACTTTTCAGGCGCTCGCGGGGGACTTCTTCCTTCTGCACCACTTCGCCGATGACGATATGGTTGGCCTGGCCCGGTACGTTGTAGTTGGCCTGGATCAGGTCAGCCGGCCAGAAGTGGCCCAGGCCGCGCACCGCAATCACGGCCAGCAAACCAATGGTCATGATGACCGCGATGGACACCGCGCCACCGCTGATCCAGACGCCGGGGGCGCCGCTCTTGAACCATCCATTCAGGGAGTTCTGTTTCACAGACTTCTACCTTTCTTAAAGCGACGAGTATTTCTTGCGCAGACGCTGACGAATCAGCTCGGCGAGGGTGTTCATGATGAACGTGAACAGCAGCAGCACCAGCGCCGAGAGGAACAGCACGCGGTAGTGACTGCCGCCCACTTCCGACTCGGGCATTTCCACCGCGACGTTGGCCGCCAGGGTGCGCAGGCCTTCGAACAGGTTCATCTCCATCACCGGCGTGTTACCCGTGGCCATCAGCACGATCATGGTCTCGCCCACGGCGCGGCCCATGCCGATCATCAGTGCGGAGAAGATGCCCGGGCTGGCGGTCAGGATGACTACGCGGGTCATGGTCTGCCAGGGCGTGGCGCCCAGGGCCAGGGAACCCAGGGTGAGGCCGCGCGGCACACTGAACACGGCGTCTTCGGCGATGGAGTAGATGTTCGGGATCACCGCGAAACCCATCGCCAGGCCTACAACCAGGGCGTTGCGCTGGTCGTAGGTGATGCCCAGGTCGTGGGAGATCCACATGCGCATGTCGCCGCCGAAGAACCAGGTTTCCAGGTACGGGCTCATGTACAGCGAGAGCCAGCCCACAAACAGGATCACCGGGATCAGGATCGCGCTTTCCCAGCCATCGGGAACGCGCAGGCGGATCGACTCAGGCAAGCGGCTGAACACAAAACCGGCCACCAGGATGCCAATCGGCAGCAGCATCAGCAGGCTGAAAATCCCCGGCAAATGCCCTTCCACATAGGGCGCCAGGAACAGGCCGGCGAAGAAGCCGAGGATCACCGTGGGCATCGCTTCCATCAGCTCGATCACCGGCTTGACCTTGCGGCGCAGGCTCGGGGCCATGAAGTAGGCGGTGTAGATCGCGGCAGCGACAGCCAGTGGCGCGGCGAGCAGCATGGCGTAGAACGCAGCTTTGAGCGTACCGAAGGTCAGCGGCGCCAGGCTCATTTTAGGTTCGAAGTCGGTGTTGGCGGCGGTCGATTGCCAGACATACTTAGGCTCGTCGTAGTTCTCGTACCAGACCTTGCTCCACAGCGCGCTCCAGGATACTTCCGGGTGCGGATTGTCGAGCAGCAACGGTTGCAGCTTGCCACCGGCCTCGACGATCACGCGGTTGGCCCGTGGTGACAGGCCGAACACACCTTGGCCGTCGACCACCGGGTCGACCAGCAAAGTGCGGTGCGCGGTGCTGTGGAATACGCCGAACTGGCCGGAAGCGTCGAGGGCGGTAAAGCCTTTGCGACGCTCCTCAGCGGTGATTTCCACAATCGGCGCGGTGCCCATCTGGAAGGTACGGATTTGCTTGAGGCGCTGCTCGCCATCCGGGTCGCGGGCCATGAACCACTGGGCCAGGCCACCCTTGGAGTTACCGATGATCAGCGAGATGCCGCCCACCAGTTGAGTGCTGGCGGTGACTTCGGCGTTGCCGTCTTCAAGCAGTTTGTAGCGACCGTTGAGGCTCTTGTCGCGCAGGCTGAACACATCGGCCTGGGCGCGACCGTTGATCACATACAGCCACTGCTGGCGCGGGTCGATGAAGATCGCCTTCACCGGTTCGGTCATTTGCGGCAGTTCGACACGCTTCTGCTCGCTGGTGACTTCGCCGGTCATCATGTTTTCTTCGCGACTCAGGGTCAGCACATTCAAGTGCGCACCGGCCGAGCCGGCCACCACCAGGGATGTATCGGTGGCATTGAGCGCGACATGCTCCAGCGGGCGGCCGGCCTCATCCAACGCGATCGGCATTTCGCCATACGGGTATTCGATCGCAGGGCTGATGGTTTTCTTGCCGTCCGGGTAGGACACCTTGTAGGTGTGGCGGAACACCATGGACTGGCCGTTGGACAAGCCCAGGATCACCAGCGGGCTGCCCGGCTGGTCTTCACCAATGGACACGACCTGGGTACCGGCCGGCAGCGGCAGGTCGACACGCTTGAGTTCAGCGCCGGTGTCGACTTCAAAGAACAGCGCCTGGCCCTTGTCGGAAACCCGCATGGCGACCTGGTTCTGTTCCTCAAGCGAGATCAATAACGGCTTGCCGGCGTCCTGCATCCAGGCGGGCGTCAGCGCCTCTTCCTTGGTCAGCGAGGCGCCGTGGAACAGCGGCGCAACGACATAGGCGAGGAAGAAGAAAATCAGGGTAATGGCGGCCAGCACGGCGAGGCCGCCGACCAGTACATACCAACGGGTGAAGCGATCCTTCAGCGCGCGAATGCGGCGCTTGCGTTGCAGCTCAGGCGTATTGAAATCAATGCGCTTGGGAGGGGAAGTCGTCGTCATGGTGGAATTGGCCAGATCATTCATGCGCACACCCTAGCGATCCTGTATGACAGAAAGATGACAATGCAGTGACGCAAGAAATCCGCCGCGTAGCAAAGCTGGCAGCGGACAAAAAAATGAGGGGTGCAGGGAGCTCGTGTGGGAGCCAATTGGCTTGTTCCCACAAGGCTCGCTGCTACACCAGGCTTAGTTGCCTTCTTTCAAACCCAGGTCAGCCAGGGCCTTGGCGGCAACTTTGGCTGGCAGTGGGATGTAGCCGTCCTTGACTACAACTTCCTGGCCCTGCTTGGACAGCACCAGTTTCACGAACTCGGCTTCCAGCGGGGCCAGAGGCTTGTTCGGGGCTTTGTTGACGTACACGTAGAGGAAACGCGACAGCGGGTACTTGCCGTTCAGGGCGTTTTCTTCGGTGTCTTCGATGAAGTCAGTGCTGCCTTTCTTGGCCAATGGCACAGTCTTCACGCTGGCGGTCTTGTAGCCGATGCCCGAATAACCGATGCCGTTCAGCGAGGAGCTGATCGACTGCACGACCGACGCCGAGCCCGGCTGTTCGTTCACGTTAGGCTTGTAGTCGCCTTTGCACAGGGCTTCTTCCTTGAAGTAGCCGTAGGTGCCGGATACCGAGTTACGACCGAACAGTTGCACTGGCTTGTTGGCCAGGTCGCCGGTCACGCCCAGGTCGCCCCAGGTTTTCACGTCGGCTTTGCTACCGCACAGGCGCGTCGAGGAGAAGATCGCGTCGACCTGTTCCATGGTCAGGTGCTGGATCGGGTTGTCCTTGTGCACGAACACCGCCAGGGCATCCACGGCAACCGGGATAGCGGTTGGCTTGTAACCGTACTTCTGCTCGAAGGCCGCCAGTTCGGTGTCCTTCATCTTGCGGCTCATCGGGCCCAGGTTGGAGGTGCCTTCAGTCAGCGCAGGTGGTGCGGTGGCGGAACCGGCAGCTTGAATCTGGATATTGACGTTCGGGTATTCCTTTTTGTAACCCTCGGCCCACAGGGTCATCAGGTTGGCCAGGGTATCGGAACCGACGCTGGACAAGTTGCCCGACACACCAGTGGTCTTCACGTAAGCCGGGATAGCCGGGTCAACACCAGCAGCCACCGCGTTGGCAGTTGCAACGCCAGCAGCGACAAACGTCATTGCCGCCATCAAACGCTTCAGTTTCATGCCTTACTCCTAGCAGATAGGGATAGTTGGATCGGGGCCAAGTATCGGTAGGCCGTGTGAACACTCTATGTCTGGAATGTGACAATTAGATGAAAGGCCAGCATGGGCAGCGAAGGCTTATGAGCAGGGGAAGGCTTGGAAACGCGGGGGTGACACGCAGGAATACGTTAATTCAGAAACACACTGTAATCATTGGTTAAGCACATTCGTTGTGGCGAGGGAGCTTGCTCCCTCGCCACGAACGGATCTGTTTACCGACCGCGTTTCCACAGGTAGCCACCGACCACCATGCCCATCACGCACAGTACGGCGACATAGTAAGCCGGCCCCATCGGGCTCTCCTTCATCAGCAGCGACACCGCCAGCGGCGTCAGTCCGCCGAACACGGCGTAGGCCACGTTGTAGGAAAACGACAAGCCACTGAAGCGCACCACCGGCGGGAATGCCTTGACCATCACGTACGGCACGACACCGATGGTGCCGACAAACAGGCCGGTCAGGGCGTACAGCGGGAACAGCCAGTCCGGATGGGCGATCAGGCTGTGATACAGCGTCCAGGACGTCGCCAGCAACAATGCGCAACCGGTGATCAGCACCCGGCCGGCACCGAAGCGGTCAGCCAGTGCGCCGGAGGCGATGCAACCCAGGCTCAGGGTGACGATGGCCAGGCTGTTGGCCTGCAACGCCACGGTGGGGCTGAAGTGGTAGACGGTCTGCAGCACGGTCGGGGTCATCAGGATGACCACCACGACACCGGCCGACAGCAGCCAGGTCAGCAGCATCGACAACACGATAGCGCCACGGTGATCGCGCAGTACCGCACGCAATGGCAACTCGGCGGCCAGGGTCTTGCGCTGCTGCATTTCGGCGAAGATCGGCGTTTCATGCAGCCAGCGGCGCAGGTACACAGACAGCAAACCGAACACACCGCCAAGCAGGAACGGAATCCGCCAGGCGAAATCCGACACCTGCTCCGGGCTGTAGATCGAGTTGATAGCGGTGGCCACCAGCGAACCCAGCAGGATGCCGGCGGTGAGGCCGCTGGTCAGGGTGCCGCAGGCGTAGCCGATATGCCGTGGCGGAACGTGTTCGGAGACGAATACCCAGGCGCCGGGCACCTCGCCGCCAATCGCCGCGCCCTGGATGATGCGCATCAGCAGCAGCAAAAGCGGCGCCCACAGGCCGATCTGTGCGTAAGTCGGCAACAGGCCCATGATCAGGGTCGGCACGGCCATCATGAAGATGCTCAGGGTGAACATTTTCTTGCGGCCCAGCAGGTCGCCAAAGTGCGCCATGATGATGCCGCCGAGCGGGCGGGCCAGGTAGCCGGCGGCGAAAATGCCGAACGTTTGCATCATGCGCAGCCATTCGGGCATGTCGACGGGGAAGAACAGTTTTCCGACCACGGTGGCGAAAAACACGAAAATAATGAAGTCATAGAACTCCAGCGCCCCGCCCAAGGCAGACAGCGACAGGGTCTTGTAGTCGTTGCGGGTCAGCGGGCGCGACGGTTGCGCGCTGCTTGCGGGCACGGAGGACATGGCAAGGCTTCTCTTATAGTAGTCATCGTAAAGGACTGCACGCCCGTGACTTGCGGCGGGCTTGGCAAGATAGCAAATCGCTTGAAAAAGCACAGCGCCATGAGCACAGTTGCGCACAAAAGCCCAGATACAGCCTCTATTTACCGACCAAATGAGCCTCAGGTGGTCGTCGTCGCGCCAGCGTCCCGATATACTCGCCCGTGCAAGCGCAAGAACCCCAAGCTTGAGGGGCTGCTGTGCCAAAACGCTGTTGGGCGCCATCCAGCCGATTTGGCAGAGTTTCCCTTTAGTTCGCCTTACGAGAAACGCATCGAGCGGTGTATGTTGGTGCTGAAACGTTTTTCCTGAAGACGGCTATCCACTTGAAATACCCATGAAGCGTCACGGGTCAGAGGCACCCTCGGCATGATCGAACTCGAACAAGAAGATCCAATCCCGCAAGGCGATCTCGCCCTGCAAATCACTGCGCTTCCGCGCGAAACCAACGGTTTTGGCGATATCTTCGGTGGCTGGCTGGTCGCGCAGATGGACCTGGCCGGCACGGCCATGGCCAGCAAGGTCGCGGGCGGGCGTGTGGCAACCGTAGCCATTGATCGCATGGCCTTCCTGGTACCGGTCGCGGTGGGCGCGCAGCTGTCCTTCTATACCCAGGCCCTGGAAATCGGCCGCAGCTCGATCCAGATGATGGTCGAAGTGTGGAGCGACGACCCGCTGTCCAGCGAATGGCGCAAGGTGACCGAGGCCGTATTCGTGTTCGTCGCCATCGATGGCAGCGGCCGCACGCGCTCGGTTCCGTCGCGCGCGCGTTAAACCTCACCGGGTTTTGACGGTCAATTGCCCCATTGCCTGCCATTGAGAGTGCTTTGTTATGCCGACGCCCCACGTTGAAACCGTGAAAATCGACGAGCTGGACTGCTGGCGCATCCGCCACAACGGCGCTGAATTGATGGTGGCCCAACAGGGCGCGCATATCTTCAGCTACCAGCGCGACGGCGAGCAGCCGCTGATCTGGCCGAACCCTGCAGCGGTGTTCAAGCGAGGCAAAGGCATCCGTACCGGCGTACCGATTTGCTGGCCATGGTTTGGGGTATTCGACCGCAACCCGCACAGTGTCCAAGCGATGCGCCAGAGCGATCAACCGGCCGGGGCTCATGGTTTTGTGCGTACGGCGCTGTGGGACTTGGCCGCGACCGAACTCGAAGGCCAAGCGTTGCGCGTTGACCTGGTATTGCCGGTACCGCCGGGTGGTTTCCCTGGCTGGCCTCATGAAGTCGACCTGAAACTGAGCCTGCTCCTGGACGATCAGCTGCATATTCGCTTGACCAGCCATAACCATGGCACTGACACCGTAACGCTCAGCCAGGCACTGCACACCTACTTCGCCGTCAGCGATGTGCGCAACGTGCAGGTCGAAGGGCTGGACGGGTCGGCTTATATCGACACGGCCGACGGCTGGGCCGAGAAGACCCAATCAGGCCTGCTGCATTTCACTGCCGAGACCGATCGCATCTACCTGGATACGCCGGCTCAACTGAGCATTGTCGATCAAGACTGGCAGCGCCGCATCCAGCTCACTGCAGAGGGCTCGAAATCCACCGTGATCTGGAACCCCTGGACCGAACGCGCCAAGGCTTTCGACGACATGGCCGACGATGGTTGGCAGGGGATGCTGTGCATCGAGACGGCGAATGTGCTGGACGATGTAGTGGTGTTGGCGCCGGGTGAAAGCCACACGCTGCAGGTCAGTATCACTGCCATACCCTCCTGAACTTCATGGCTGGCCTCCCTGATTCGTTCAAGCCGCCAGCCTCGACGTGTTGGCCTTAGTGATGAGTATGGGTCAGGCACGCTGACCCATTGGTACGTTGGTTGGTACGTTGGGTTACGACATACTTATGTAAGACCTCATGCTTAAGCAGCCTCGTTATGGTGCCGAAACCGCATCCATGGCAGGCATCAACATGACCCCCTCTCCCCAAGAAGTCGCGCAGCAAACACCCTCAGACATAGCCCAACTCGCATCCCAGTGGAATGACACGCTCAGTGAGACCGTTCGTGATCAGCCCTCAATGGCCTTTTGCGCAGATAAGCTGATATTGGGGGCATTTACCGAATTGTTTGATCGGCACGCAACGCTACATATCTACTTGAAGAACCCAGAGGACTCGTTGGCCGATCCGCCCACTGAAATGGACAGGGCGTTGATAACGCTGGTGAACGACGCTCTCCACACCTGTCGGATTCCGGCGTATTACACGCTACGCAGCGACTTCTATTTCTATAAAAACAACGCATTTACCCGACTGGACGACGCGAGCCATATAGCAATCCGAGCCCTCATAGGCAAATTGCTGGGGCCTGAGTCCTATTTGAATCAACTCAATCAGTTCTGGAACTCCAATCACAGCGCAACCCAGCAACCTCGTCGAAGCGTTATAGCTCAAGCCGTCGCGCTTTTGATCCAGTGCGAGGCGTCATTGCGATTCGAAACGGCTTCACTCGAGCCCGCCAGCGTCGCGCTGGTGCGGCAACTGAGTTCAGACCCGCCGCCAGAAACGCTGAATGTCTTTCATCTCAGCCTACAAGACACAACACACACTGATGAAATGGCGTTGGTCGGTGCATTCGCCATAAGCACCTGGCCACCGGGCGAACAGCGAACACTCAACCCCACAGTGCTCTACCTGCCAGGCCAACGCCTGGCCGAGTTCACCAGCCCGACAGCACTGAAGACAGATCTGGTGAATCTCTTAAACACGGCGCATAAGCGTCAACGTCTAATGGCCTGCATTGCTCATCGTCAACATTCGGCGTTTGAACGTTTGACGCCCAGGACGCGTGTCAACCTGGTACCTGTCACTGCCGTCGAGAGTTTTTTCAACCATCAGGTCAGCCTGCTTATTGCCAAGCAGCGCCAGGATATCGAGCACCACTGGGCCATTAGCCGCAACACCCCAGTGGACGTAATCAAGGCAATCGACCAGGCGGTCAGCCTTGCACCGTTGCTGAACTTCGACGAGGCCATCGAGCGATACGCCGGCAAACTCTTGACCCTCCGCGCGCAACGCAGAAAGACGGCCTCCGCTGTTCAGCAACGGCTGATACAGCTGAAAACCGACCGTTCAATGGATTTCACTGGCTTGCTGGCACAATTGAAAACCCTTCAAGCACAGGCTGCGCCGCAACCCCTGGCACACCAGTTCTTTGCACCTCATCACCAGTCACCGCTGTACCAGGCCTGCCGGCGGGCAGTGGAGGTGTTGAAGAAGCTCAGGGCTGACACCGATTTCGCAGCCTGGCTGAGCACGCGGTCGAGCGAGACCCAGGGTGATTGGTCGTTTTGGGACACACTCGGGAAGCTCGTCAGTACCCTGCCGGCTATTGTGGATTCGCCGCTGACTCGCTTTACCATCCAGGGCGTGCTGCTACCCCTGAGCGAGGTGCCAACCTATTGGAATCATGACGTCCAAGTTCTGATAGCGGCGCGGCGCGAGGTGGGTGATGGTATTCGAGAAGACGGTACTGTTCGGCTTGATCTTGCACTCAAGTTCTATGGTGTCCACATCGCCACCAATAGCCCGCCCCCGCTAGTGATTGAGCGGCTGCAAGAGCGCGCCGCCGAGCTATCCCTGGATATGGATGAAGGCAGGTTGCCTTTTGATGACGTCATTGACGCGCAAGGAGATGCCAGCCTGCAAAGTCGCCTTATTCAACGTCAATTGCCCGGTAACCGCTCGATATTCACGCAACTGACCGAATACTTCATGACGCCAGAACGCGAAGCAACGGCCTTGAAGACGCCGACGGTGGTGCTCGAAGAATGGCTCAATACCCGACAATGCCTTGAGTTTGGCAAGCAATTGGTCAAGGCACTGGATTGGTATACAACCGAAGATGAAACACCACCGGTAAAAGTGCTGCGCGACTTAGTCTGGCGGACACTTTGGCTACATCTTGAGCGCCCGAGGGACAATGCTCGATTGACCGTCGCGGGCAAAGAAATAGCGACGCCACTGCACTGGGGCCGCCGCTATAGCTATATACGCCAACAAATCGAGAATTCCTTGGTCCAGAACCACCAACTCACTCCCGGCGGTGTGCAAATGGTCATGCGCCTGCAGCAGCAGGCTTCTACTGCGGAAATCTGGGTGAAGGACATTCCCGACGACCTGCATTACGCCAGCTCCATCACCTGGGTGAATTTCAAGGCTGGCGTGATACTTGCGCAAGCCATTGCACCCGACGCTGCGCAACACATGACATTCCAGGAATTGCTCGGGTTAGTGGCGACAGCAAGCCAGAAAGCGACACCCGAACAACACGTGGTCCTCTCGCTGGCCAGAATGGGGCCAACGCTGGAATGGGCCACAGCCAACGGTGTACTGACGACCGAAAAAACCGAGCTCCTGCCTGAACAGATCCAATTGGCCGTGGAAGCCTTGGAGCAACAAGAACGCGACATCATCCAGGCAACCGAAACAATTTCTAAAGCACCACCTGGCCGTTGGCGCTTCCCCACGGATGATGAATTCAACCGGGGGTTCAGTGATTACCTGAGCAGTGTCAAAGCCGCCTACCCCACCTTGATCCGAGCCTTGCTGCCCAACCTTCCGGTAGCTGATCGTCGCGCCATCGAAAACGGCCAGGTAACGCTCTATGCCCTGCGTCAGGAGCTTCGCGACCTGCAGGTCGGACAAGAAACCCCGGAGAACACCGCTGCCGTCAGAGGACGCCAGGGCTTTATCATCCAGGCCCAAGTGGAGCAGAGCACTACCTATTATGAGGTGTTCCCTCGGGCCGCAATCATCCGCGCGCGTCCAGATATTCAAGCGCTGAAAATCGATGGCGATGTTGTTGTAAAAAACACAGGCGGCACAAGCCGTTCGAGCAAGGGAACCTTTCGAATGGCGACCTCCCTGCCTTTCGACTGGGAAGCGTATCAACTCGGCCACCGCCCTCGGGACGGCGTGTCCAGCCTGGTGATCGCCGAGCAGATCGGCCACGTTTTACCCGCGACGGCACCGGCCCCTTCAGAGTCCATGCGGGCGGCGCAATCATGGTCTTCAGTACGCAGTCGACAGTTGGCGGCTATCGTTGCCGATGATCTATTTCACACGGATGAATCTCAGCTCAAATCGGCCGCTCAGCGCAACACTTCCCTATACGAGGTGGTAAAGGAAACGATTGATGACTTTCTCTTCTACGCCAAAATGTTGGTGCCCTTTTGGGGCGGTGTCGAGGACATCGCCTCGGGAGATCCGCAACGCGTGGAGCGCGGAGGGTTGTCGTTGTTCACCGACTTGATCTCCTTCGCGACTCCCATTGGTAAATACATTGGCGGTTCGGGACGCTTACTTGCACAAGCCGGGAACATCAGTTTTCAGGTGGCGCTGCCGAGGTTCGCAACACTCACCAAACAGTTTTTGCTGGGCGCCTTTAAAGAGTTAAACCCACTGGAAGCAGTGCCCGTTCTGCTCAAGCTCGGTGGCTTGAGTTTATTGCGGCTCAGCCTGACCACGGTGCGTCAGGTGGACGCAGGCCTGGAGTTGTTCAGAAAGGCCCTGAACAAATCAACAAACGTACCCACTGGCCGGACGCTACGGTCGGTAGATCCGCAAACCTGGAAACCCCTTGAAACGCATGACAGTCTGTTTACCGTGGCAGGCATCGAGCATATTCCCATGCGCAGTGTCGGCACCGATCTGTTGCCTGAGTATCGCCTGATCGATCCACTGACCAATTCAGTGTTCGGCCCCCGGTACATTCCATTGGGCGAAGGGAGTCTGCAACGCATCCCCGATCTTGACGACTACGTCGCGCCCGTTACGTATGAGCAAACCCTGGAGTTCAGCCGGCGGGCCAACGGTGTCTATGATGGAAAGAACCAGCAGAGCTATGTGCGTGCCCGCGGCCAATGGTACGCCGTTGAAACCCGCTACAGCCTCACAGGCGACACTGAGTTCTATATCGTTCACCCCCACGACAAAACACGCCCTGCTCGCCGCATGGTCAAGAGGGAGGGGGTGTGGACGCCGGTGGGCGAAGGGGGGCATGCGGGGGGGAGACGGCTCAAAGAGCTTCAAAAAGCCAACGCTGAACAGGCTGCTCGTACAGGGCAAGCCCAAGAGACGATGGTTATCGCTACAGCCCTGCTGGATCAGGCCACTCAATCCAGCGAATTCAATACGATTCACCTGCTGTTTGATAAATATAAGCTACACAGAGAGGCCGTCGACGAACTAGGCCTGATACACACAAAACACACAGACTTGCCCATATTCGAGCCTAAAGATTTCACTACCACGCCGGACTTCGGCAGGGCGCGGTTGATCAATAACATTGAAGTGGCTAACAACCTCAGCCCGCGTTACGCGGCAGTCGTTGATAACCTGGAAGGCTATTTGGAGGCTCAGCAAAACAGTCTTCAACGGCTGACCGGGCCTGACAGCTCCATGCAGAACCTACCCATCGCTGAACGGCTCAAAGCCTTTGTGGACGGTAAACGCAAGGCCATTAACATCATCATTGAACAGACCAAGGTGTTGAAGTCATTACTGGACGATGAGCTGGAACGAATGCTGGGTCACCTGGAAAGACTTCCGGCACAAAAAGCCGGACCATCACGCGCCCCATCACAACCTGGCACGTCGCAAGCACCGCCCACCAAACCCCTGCCGCCGGCCGCCCCAAAACCTGCGCCAAAAAATCGCATCTCAATACTGATCGCCGGCGACCAGCCCCGCAGCACTAAAACCCTACTCGCCAAGCCCAGAGCCGAGAATAGCGATGTGGCGGACGTCCTTGACAGCCGTGGTCAGCGCATCGACACCTATTACAACCCCGGCGAGGGCAAACTCTGGATCAAATCCTCTATCCAAATCAAAGAGCCCACTACGACAGCCATTCCCAACCAGGCGAATCTCACCCGGGAGCTGAACGTCGCCACCGAAAAAATGCAGGATTTGATTAAGGAATATGATGACCTGACCGCGTTTTATACAAAAAAACCGTCTTCCGAACCCGCTGGTGCCGAAGCGCTTATCAGGTCCGGCGCGACGAAACTCAACCAGGGAGCCGATGACCTTGAGGCAGCCTGTATTGCCGTCACCGATGAGGCAACCCGGCAAGGTCTGATTGCGCAAGTGCGCCACTTCAGGGAGAACGCTGCACGGATTAATGCAATGGCGAAACGGGTACGGCGGGACCTGATTTCCATGCAAGCCCCCACTGGCAATGCTCTGGAGTTCCTGCACAGCCAACCAGACACCCTACGCATCCGCAAAACCCTGGACCGATCAGCGGGCACCCGTCCGATACGAAAGACTGGCACTAACCGTTGGGTAAAAGTCCCGGACTTTCTGGACGAGTTCGAGATTAAAATCGGGGACAACGTGTGGGCCTATTGTCACATGCACTTTGAACAAGCCTCCCACACCGTTCCCGCCAAAATCCATCTCAAGACGCCGGCACAGCGAGCACTGGGCGTAAGTGCTCAAGCCGACGCCGCTCGCGAAGGCCTGCGCTTGGATATCCACCGCGCAGAGATCTATTGGCCACAGGCCAGGCGGGTGTTCTACCCCGAGTTGGCAGGATGACTCAGCGCGTACGTCTTGCGCATGGATGCGGGTCGGAAATGAGTTAAAGGTCCGACTCTTTCACCGCCCGCACCTTCCCCGCATCCAGCGCATACGCTGCATCCGCCAGGTCGTTGTTCACCTTCTCCACCTTCAACGTGCCAGTAACCCACAGCGGCGTGTAGATATCGTCCAGCTTCAACCCCTTGGGGTAACGCACCAGCACCAACTGGTTGGGCGGTGGTGGCGGCACATGGATGCAGGCGCCTGGGTAGGGCACCAGGAAAAACAGCGTGCTGCGGCCCTTGGCGTCGGTTTCCAACGGCACCGGATAGCCGCCGATACGGATGTTCTTGCCGTTCATGGCCGCCACGGTCTTGGTGGAGTACATCACCGCCGGCAAGCCTTTGCTCTGCTTCAGGCCGCCCTTGTCGGTAAAGGTGCCTTGGGCTTCGGGGGAGTCGTGGTCGATCTCGGGCATGGCCTCGAGGGCTTTCTGATCCGACAGTGGCATCAGCTCAAGCCAGTCGGTTTCCGGCAGTTCGCCAGCGTGGGCCAGGCTTGAGCCCAGCAAGAGGAGAGTCAATAAAAGACGGCGCATGCAAAGGCTCGGCAAGTTCAGGTGGCGAGCATTCTAGCCCTCTGCGCCTGCGCAGCGCAGAGGACTTTGTCGGCTGATTACTTCCTTTTGATCAGGCCGTAGATCACCAGCAGCACAATGGCACCGACCAGCGCACCGATGAAGCCTGCGCCTTGACCGGCCTGGTAGATCCCCAGGGCCTGGCCACCGTAGGTCGCAGCCAGGGAGCCGGCGATACCCAGCAGGATGGTCATGATCCAGCCCATGCTGTCGTCGCCGGGCTTGAGGAACCGCGCCAGCAAGCCGACGATCAAGCCGATAAAGATGGTTCCGATGATACCCATGGCATTTCCCTCTGATTGGTGTGAGTCATGCCAAAGCCTAGTCAGACTTTGGCATCCTGCAATCAGAGGGACATGGAGCCTCAATGGTTCCCGCAGCGATCCGGCTTATTGCTCGGCGATCAGGGCTTCGACCTTGAGGATCTGCGCCTGGAGGGTCGCGCGATCCTTGCAACGCAGGTTGGCGTGACCCACCTTGCGCCCGGCCTTGAAGGCCTTGCCGTAGTGATGCACATGGCAATCGTCGATCGCCATTACCCGCTCAACCGGCGGCACCACGCCGATGAAGTTGAGCATGGCGCTCTCGCCAACCTTGGCCGTGGAGCCCAGCGGCAAGCCCGCCACCGCCCGCAGGTGGTTTTCGAACTGACTGCACTCGGCGCCTTCAGTGGTCCAGTGCCCGGAGTTGTGCACACGCGGGGCGATCTCGTTGGCCTTGAGGCCACCATCGACTTCAAAGAACTCGAACGCCATCACGCCGACATAATCCAGCTGCTTGAGCACACGGCTGGAATAGTCTTCGGCCAGCGCCTGCAGCGGGTGGTCGGTGCTGGCCACGGAGAGCTTGAGGATGCCGTTGACGTGGGTGTTGTGCACCAACGGGTAGAAGCGGGTTTCGCCGTCACGGGCACGTACGGCGATCAGCGAGACTTCGCCGGTGAACGGCACAAAGCCTTCCAGCAGGCAGGCGACACTGCCCAGCTCAGCGAAAGTACCGACCACATCGGCAGCGCTACGCAGCACCTTCTGGCCTTTGCCGTCATACCCCAGGGTGCGGGTTTTCAGCACGGCCGGCAGGCCAATGCTGGCGACGGCGGCGTCCAGGTCCGCCTGGGACTGGATATCGGCGAAGGCCGGCGTCGGGATGCCAAGGTCCTTGAACATGCTCTTTTCGAACCAGCGATCGCGGGCGATGCGCAGGGCTTCGGCACTCGGGTACACCGGGACGAACTGCGACAGGAAGGCCACGGTTTCGGCCGGGACACTTTCGAACTCGAAGGTCACCAGGTCGACTTCGTCGGCCAATTGGCGCAGGTGGTCCGGGTCGCTGTAGTCAGCGCGCAGGTGTTCACCCAAAGCTGCCGCGCAAGCGTCCGGCGCCGGGTCCAGAAAAGCGAAATTCATCCCCAGCGGGGTTCCCGCCAGCGCCAGCATGCGGCCCAACTGGCCGCCACCGATTACACCGATTTTCATCGTCAACAACCTCAGGCGATACGTGGGTCTGGATTGTCCAGCACGCTGTCTGTCTGCTCAGCACGGAATTTTTTCAGCACCGCATGAAACTGCGGATGCTTGGCGCCCAGGATGCTGGCGGACAGCAATGCGGCGTTGATCGCGCCGGCCTTGCCGATCGCCAGGGTCGCCACCGGGATGCCGGCAGGCATCTGCACGATGGACAACAGCGAATCCACGCCCGAGAGCATCGAAGACTGCACTGGCACACCCAGTACCGGCAGGTGAGTCTTGGCCGCGCACATGCCTGGCAAATGCGCCGCACCGCCGGCACCGGCGATTATCACCTCGATGCCACGGGATTCTGCTTCATCGGCATACTGGAACAGCAAGTCCGGGGTGCGGTGGGCGGAGACCACCTTCACTTCGTACGGAATGCCGAGTTTTTCCAGCATATCGGCGGTGTGGCTAAGGGTGGACCAATCGGACTTGGAGCCCATGATCACGCCAACCAATGCACTCATCGTCGTGCCTCTTCTCTCTGGGCGCCCGCAGGCGCGTCAAAAAACAACAAGCCACGCGGGAAATCCGGCGTGGCTTGGTGTACGAATTAAGGCCGGTTGGACCGGCCGAAGGCCGCGCAGTATACCGTAATAATGCAGATAAACAGCCCCTGGAATGACCATCTGTCTAGCAGCGCAAAGTGGCGGTTTTATTGACTTCCAAGTCAGCCAAATCACTACAAAACTCTGTGGGAGGGGGCTTGCTCCCGATAGCGGTGTATCAGGCACTGATAGGTCGCTGAGCCACCGCTATCGGGAGCAAGCCCCCTCCCACATTTGAGCTGTGTTCGGCTCAGGTACTCTGCGCCGCTCCGCCTTCCAGCTTGCGCCACAGCAAGCGCACGTTAGCCTTGCGCACCAGTGCGCAGCGGTACAGCCGAATCTCCAGCGGCACGTGCCACTGCGGTCCGCCACACACCACCAATTCGCCCCGGGCCAGTTCCGCCCGCACGCTCAGTTGTGGCACCCAGGCAATGCCCAACCCTTCCAGCGCCATGCTCTTGAGGCTGTCGGCCATGGCCGTTTCGTACACGGTGGTGAAGCGCAAGGCGCGCTGGCGCAGCAAGAGGTTCACCGAACGCCCCAGGAACGCACCCGCACTGTAGGCCAGCAACGGCACGCTGCCCTCGCCTTCCAGGTCGAACAGCGGCTTGCCGTCGGCATCGGCGGCGCACACCGGGAGCATTTCGGTGTTGCCCAGGTGCAGCGAAGGGAAGATCTCGGCGTCCATCTGCATCGCCGCGTCCGGGTCGTAGAACGCCAGCATCAGGTCGCAGCCGCCTTCGCGCAGCGCATGAACGGCGTCACCCACGTTGGTGGCGACCAGCCGCGTGGCGATGTTCAGGCCCTCGTTGCGCAGCTGGGCGATCCAGCGCGGGAAGAAGCCCAGCGCCAGGGAGTGCGCCGCTGCCACTTGCATGACTTCGCCCTGCCCGCCTTCCAAGTGATGCAGGTGGCGCAGCACTTCGCCCAACTGTTCGACCACGGTACGCGCGGTGACCAGGAACAACTGGCCCGCCGCCGTAAGCTCCACCGGTGTGCGCGAGCGATTGACCAAGGTCAGCCCCAGCGCCGCTTCCAGGCTGCGAATACGTCGGCTGAACGCCGGCTGAGTGACAAAGCGCCGCTCCGCCGCCTGGGAAAAACTGCGCGTCGCCGCCAGGGCGCTGAAGTCTTCCAGCCATTTGCTTTCAAGGTTCATCACTGCCTCCCACGCCGAATGCACCATTTTGGCACACACGCCCGTCATGGTAACCGGGTCACATCAACATTATGCCGTTTGTGCATAGGCCAGTGTTTAACAGCATTGGCCCAAAAACTTCCACACGCCTAGCATTCGCAGCGTTCCGGCCAGTTCCGGGTCCATATCGAGATGATTTCCGTCATGTCCTCCGCTGCATCATTCCGCACAGAAAAAGACCTGCTTGGCGTACTTGAAGTACCGGCTCAAGCGTATTACGGCATCCAGACCCTGCGAGCGGTGAACAACTTCCGCCTCTCGGGCGTTCCGATTTCGCATTACCCGAAATTGGTGGTCGGCCTGGCAATGGTCAAGCAAGCCGCTGCTGACGCCAACCGCGAGTTGGGCCAGCTCAGCGAAGCCAAGCACGCTGCTATCAGCGAAGCCTGTGCCCGCCTGATCCGCGGCGATTTCCACGAAGAGTTCGTGGTGGACATGATTCAAGGCGGCGCCGGCACTTCAACCAACATGAATGCCAACGAAGTCATCGCCAACATCGCGTTGGAGGCCATGGGCCACAACAAGGGCGAATACCAGTACCTGCACCCCAACAACGACGTGAACATGGCGCAGTCGACCAACGACGCCTACCCGACCGCGATCCGTTTGGGTCTGCTGCTGGGCCATGACGCGCTGCTGGCCAGCCTCGACAGCCTGATCCAGGCATTCGCCGCCAAAGGCGTCGAGTTCGGGCATGTGCTGAAAATGGGTCGCACCCAATTGCAAGACGCCGTGCCGATGACCCTCGGCCAGGAATTCCGCGCCTTCGCCACCACCCTCGGTGAAGACCTGGCCCGCCTGAAAACATTGGCGCCGGAACTGTTGACCGAAGTGAACCTGGGCGGCACCGCCATCGGCACCGGCATCAATGCCGATCCGCGCTACCAGGCCCTGGCTGTCCAGCGCCTGGCCCTGATCAGCGGCCAGCCGCTGGTACCGGCTGCCGACTTGATCGAAGCCACCTCCGACATGGGCGCCTTCGTGCTGTTCTCCGGCATGCTCAAGCGTACCGCGGTGAAGCTGTCGAAGATCTGCAACGACCTGCGCCTGCTGTCCAGCGGCCCACGCACCGGCATCAACGAGATCAACCTGCCGGCCCGCCAGCCAGGCAGCTCGATCATGCCCGGCAAGGTCAACCCGGTCATCCCGGAAGCGGTAAACCAGGTCGCGTTCCAGGTCATCGGCAACGACCTGGCCCTGACCATGGCAGCCGAAGGCGGCCAGCTGCAACTGAACGTGATGGAGCCGCTGATCGCTTTCAAGATCTTCGACTCGATCCGTCTGCTGCAACGCGCCATGGACATGCTGCGCGAACACTGCATCGTTGGCATCACCGCCAACGAAGCGCGCTGCCGCGAACTGGTGGAACACTCCATCGGCCTGGTTACCGCGCTGAACCCTTACATCGGCTATGAAAACGCCACCCGCATCGCGCGCATCGCCCTTGAAAGCGGCCGCGGCGTGCTGGAACTGGTGCGTGAAGAAGGCTTGCTCGACGACGCCATGCTCGACGACATCCTGCGCCCCGAAAACATGATCGCTCCACGTTTGGTCCCGTTGAAGGCCTAAGCGTTTGTTGCACCGCTCACCAGGTTGAGGGACTAGACACCTCTCACCTTTTGAGGGCCTGAAGGCTCGTTCTTCAGGCCCTTTTTTTTACCTGTAGGAGCGAGCTTGCTCGCGAAAAACTACTGGGCACCGCGTTCATCCAGGAGGAACACATCACCGTTACATTTTCACGGCAAGAGCTAGGCGCCCCCCTCGCTCCTACAAACCTTTAATCAGCCCGAGCAGACGGATCACGTTCGCCTAGGTATAGTGCCGCCCCTCTCGCGTCTGCGGCCGTCGGTAACGAGGCCCGGGGACCACGCGAAACCGCATGAATAACAACACCCGCAAAAGGATCGGGGTCGAAACGTTGTGCACTGCCTGGTGCCATACGACGCGTCGGACCGTCCTGCGTTTGCCATTAGAAAAATCAGCGAGGAACACTCCATGCTCGAAGTCATCAACGACTTCCTCTCAGGGAAAGTACTGATCGTGCTCATTGTCGGGCTCGGTGGTTATTTCACGATTCGCTCGCGTTTCGTTCAGTTGCGCCACTTTTTCCACATGTTCTCGGTGTTTAAAGACAGCCTCAAGAGCAGCTCCGGTCAACTCAGTTCGTTCCAGGCGCTGATGCTCAGCCTGGCGGGCCGCGTCGGCGCCGGTAACATCGCAGGCGTCGGCATTGCCGTGACCCTGGGTGGCCCGGGTGCCGTGTTCTGGATGTGGGTCACCGCGCTGGTGGGCATGTCTTCGAGCTTCATCGAGTGCTCCCTCGGCCAGTTGTACAAGCGTACCGATGCCGAAGGCACCTACCGTGGCGGCCCGGCGTATTACATCCAGCACGGCCTGCACAAGCGCTGGCTGGGTATGGTCATGGCGTTCCTGCTGCTGGTGACCTTCGGCTTTGCCTTCAACGGCTTGCAAGCCCACGCGGTAACGCACTCGCTCAATAACGCCTTCGGCCTCGACACCACCTACACCGGCCTTGCGCTGGCCGTGTTGCTGGGCCTGGTGTTCATCGGCGGGATCAAGCGTATCGCCTCGATCGCCGACCTGCTGGTACCGGTCAAGACCCTGGTCTACATCGCGGTGACCCTGTACGTGATCGTGCTGCAGTTCGACCACGTTCCGGCCATGCTCGCCACCATCGTCAAGAGCGCCTTTGGCCTCGACCAGGCCTTCGGTGGCCTGGTGGGCAGCGCGATCATCATGGGCGTGAAACGCGGCGTGTTCGCCAACGAAGCCGGCCTTGGCAGTGCGCCTAACGTGGCAGCCGTGGCATCGGTGGAACACCCGATCGCCCAGGGCGTGGTGCAGGCGTTCAGCGTGTTCCTCGACACCTTCGTGATCTGCACCTGCACCGCCTTGCTGATCCTGCTCTCCGGTTTCTACACCCCAGGCTTTGAAGGCGACGGCATTGCCCTGACCCAGAACTCCCTGGCGGCGGTAGTCGGTGACTGGGGCCGCATGTTTATCTCGGTGGCCCTGGCGTTGTTCGTGTTTACCTCGATCATGTACAACTACTACTTGGGCGAGAGCAACCTGCGCTTCCTGGTCGGCAACAACCGCAAGGTGCTGATGGGCTACCGCGCACTGGTGCTGGTGCTGATTTTCTGGGGTTCCATCGAGAACCTGGGCACCGTGTTCGCCTTCGCCGACATCACCATGACCATGCTGGCGTTCGTCAACCTGTTCGCCCTGGCGTTCCTGTTCAAGATCGCCATGCGCATCCTGAATGACTACGACAACCAGCGCGCCGCCGGCATCAAGACCCCGGTATTCGACTCCAGCCAATTTCCTGACCTGGACCTGGACCGCAAGGCCTGGCCGGCGAATCCGGTGAAGCCGGACCCTGCCGTGCAGGCCGCTGCTGAACTCAACGTTCAAGCGCAACGCTAAGCAGATGACACGCCGCGAGGCCTTGGGCATGCTCAGGGCCTCGCGGCGTTTTTCGTTCAGGAGAATCAAATGACCCAACCCGCCCAGAACGTCATGGTGCTCTACACCGGCGGCACCATCGGCATGCAGGCCAGCGCCAACGGCCTGGCGCCCGCTTCGGGCTTTGAAGCGCGGATGAGCGACTACCTCGCCAGCCAACCACAACTGCGCGTGCCAGCGTGGCGCTTTCGCGAAATGGCGCCGCTGATCGACAGCGCCAACATGACCCCGGCTTACTGGCAACGCTTGCGTGTGGCGGTGGTCGAGGCGGTCGAGGCCGGCTGCGATGCGGTGCTGATCCTGCACGGTACCGACACCCTGGCCTACAGCGCCGCCGCCATGAGCTTCCAACTGCTGGGCTTGCCGGCGCCGGTAGTGTTTACCGGCTCGATGCTGCCAGCCGGCGTACCGGACAGCGACGCCTGGGAAAACCTCGGCGGCGCCCTCGTGGCACTCGGTGAAGGCCTGTCGTCGGGGGTACACCTGTACTTCCACGGTGAGCTGCTGGCGCCGACCCGCTGCGCAAAGATCCGCAGCTTCGGCCGCAAGCCGTTCGCCACCCTGCAGCGTCAAGGCGGCGTGGCCCGTGCCGAATCGGTGCCGGGCACGCTGGATTATCGCCAGGACAAAGCGCCAGCCTGCATCGGCGTACTGCCCTTGGTGCCGGGCATCACGCCCGCGCAACTCGACGGCTTGCTCGGCAGCGGCATTCAGGCGCTGGTGCTTGAGTGTTTCGGCAGCGGCACCGGGCCGAGCGACAACCCCGAGTTTCTCGCCAGCCTCGAACGGGCACGGGACGCCGGCATCGTGGTGGTGGCGGTCACCCAATGCCATGAAGGTGGTGTGGAGCTGGATGTGTACGAAGCAGGCAGCCGCCTGCGCAGCGCAGGAGTTGTCTCGGGCGCGGGCATGACCCGGGAAACGGCGTTGGGCAAACTCAACGCGCTGATCGGCGCGGGTCTTGCGGCGGACGTGATCCGCCAGCTGCTGGCCGTCAACCTGTGCGGCGAACTGGACTGACACCGGGATACTTAAGCACCACCCCTTCTGATGGAGCGCTTTCTAGCATGGTGACACCCGAGGCCTGGCCCCGGGTTGTTTTCCTCGCCGCGCCCATCAGGACTCATCATGACCTCGACCACCGCAGTAAAAACCACCCGCGATCCTACGGTCGCCCTGCTGAACCTGCTGTCCCTTGGCCCCTCATTTCGCGAAGTTGCCGCCGCCC
Organism: Pseudomonas sp. W4I3; assembly: GCF_030816195.1. GTDB lineage: Bacteria > Pseudomonadota > Gammaproteobacteria > Pseudomonadales > Pseudomonadaceae > Aquipseudomonas. Next base: position 543,622 of record NZ_JAUSXS010000001.1, read on the forward strand.
TGTTGCGAGAGCAACTACGAGCACGTTATCCCAACGTAGACATCGACCCTGACATCGCCATGATCGGCACGCCCCAGCGGGACATTGTCGGTGAGCAGATTGTCACCCAAGCCGTCGAGTACCAGACACTGGCCGGCATCCTGGCCAGGCAGGCCGTGCAGGCCATCCCGGCCCTGTATATCGAGGGTGAACATTTCCTCACCCAGCAGCCGATCACCGAACCGCCCGTGCATTTACCGGTGCGCGTCGATGAGATTGCCAACATCATCAACTACCTCGCGCCCGTGATGCTGCGTGGCTACCAGGCCCTGCAATTGGATTTCTGGAATCAGCCCAAAGGCAATACCGGTCCGAATTGGCGCGGGCTGTCCAACGCATTGCGCGACGTCTGGAATGTCGACACGGTACCCGGCTGGAGCCATGCCGATTGCGTCATGGCACGCAAGCTGTACCACGCGACCGACCTGAGCGATCGCAGTGTCGATGACCGCCACGACACCCATGCGTATGTGCTGGATATCGACCAAGTCAATGAGGACGGCACCACAACACACGTCAACGACATCCTCCTCGCGGTGCTGATCGGCAAACAGAACGGTAGCGAGGTTGTGCTCACCTACTCATTGCTACACGGCTACGAGAGATATACCTCTCGCGAGCAGTTCGGCCAGGCGGTTCCGGCATTGCTCGACGCCTCCATCCCGCGCAAGAAAGTCCAGTGGCGGCTGTTCGAGCCCGAGGGCAACTTTTTTGACTGGCAAGCCTGTGAGTTGATTTCGATGCAGATCGAAGCCATCGGCACCCTCGATTTCTCGGACCTACGAGGCACACAGGCGCCTATGCCCACGCGTCCACGCGGGCGAGACCACGGGCCAGGCGCCTAACATGGCCTGGCTTGAACACGCGCTGCCCGACTGGCTGCAAAAAGCCAACGCTGCGGACCTTGACGCCTATTCCCGGCGCCTCAAAGAACTTTCTGCGCTGCACAGCCTCAACGCCGGCAAGTCCTACCAGGACGGCATCGCCACCCTCGAACAATTCGCCCTCGATAAGCTGAAGACCGAGATGCTCAACGACGGTCACGCCAACGCTGCCACGCTGTCGCTTGACACCTTCGAAATCGAAGTACAGAGCCAAGTGATCTGGGGCACCTTCACCGTGCCGGGTCAGGTCGAAACCACCTCTTTCAGCCTGGCGCAACTGGCGCTGCAAAACCTGATTGCCCTGCCGCTGGGCAACAAGACCCTGCGTCAACGCAATGGCCGGCCCGTTCCCGACTGGTTGACGGTCAGCTACGTGCAAGAGTTGATTACCCGCATCGATATCGGCAGCACCTACCCTGCCCTGGTCAACAGCATGCTGCTTGGCGACCAGCAGGAGTCAGCCCGACGCCAGCAGTTGTACGCCAGCCACCTGCGTATTCAACTGCCATTACTGGCGCTGCAACTCAAGATACGCAACGAGGCTGGCCTGGATGAGCGCGGCTACCGGTATGTCGCCGCCGTGATGGCGCGTGAGGAAAACGATCGTCAAGTCGAGGGGCAGGCCATTGTTATCCGTCCACTGGCGTTTTTCCCCAAGCGCCGCACCGACGCGTCCCAGGACGTAGTGGCGAATATGTTTGTCATCGGCCCCCGGGACATGAGCGCAGGTCCCTGCTTGCTGTACCGTCCCCTGCTCGACCAGCCACTGGCGCAGTACCCTTCGCCGGCGAACCTGCTGTATTCGATCCAGCAGTCCGCGAGCCTGCGGGACTCGGTGCTGGCCTGGCTGCCCGATGACGTGCGCGATGACTACGCCCACTACGTATTTCCAGGCTCCCTGCCATCGCCCTGGGCGGTTGTCGAGTTTCTGGTGGATCCGTCGAAACTGCTGACCCTGAGCGGGCCGATGTCGCTGGGCGAGGGCACCTTGACTGGCGACCCGTTCGAAGCATTGTTCAACGCTAATGCCAATGCACTGGTGACGCTGGCGGACCGCCAATCCGTATCCAACGCCGAGGCGCGGTGGGCAACGCTCAAGCACGCCGGCTGGCTGATCTTCAATGCAGCCCTGCCGTTTCTCGGCAGTGCCGTCGGCGCCGGGGCGTGGATATGGCAATTGATGGATCAACTGCAGGCGATCGTTGACGCTCAGGATCATGCCGATACGCAGGCCACCTGGGAACGCTTCGCCGACCTGCTGCTGAATCTGGGCCTGGCCGTTGCGTTGCACAGCCTTACCCGCGGCACCTCGCGCGGTCGCCCGGCAGAGCAAGAAACCGAACCAGAGCAGGTCTCGCCGCCCAAAGCCATCCCCCCCAAGGCGCCGCCGCCGTTGGTGAGTGAAGCGGCCGACATTCGCGACGAGCAGTGGCCCGTCGATCATTCCCAGTCGCTGCATACCAGTGGCGCATTGAATCAGCTTCCGAAGCACCTGGACGCCATGCTGGACAAATTGAAGCTCACCAAACCCGCTGAACTGGGTGAGCCCATCAGTGAGGCCGGCCCCTACAGGCACCTCTACCAAGCCGATGAAAAATACTACGCCCCAGTGGGCACGCGCTGGTTCGAGGTGCGGGTGGACGAGGATGAGCGCGTCGTTGTTGTCGACCCGTATCAACCCGGACGTAGCGGGCCACCGTTGGTTGCCAATCGCCAGGGCAACTGGTTCGTCGATACCCGTCTGGGCCTGCGCGGCGGCGGCCCCATGGTTATGGCCCGTAAAGCGCAGACACGCGCCCAACAGCGCGCCGAGGCATTGCGCAAGCAACTGAGCGAATTCGAGAAGGCCAAGAAAACCGCACAGGGCGACCTGCAGAAAGCCCGCCAAGAGATGGACCAGGCCGCTTCCACCTCGGCACAAGCGCGGCGACAAGACTACCTGCACACCCTGCGAAGCCAACGCCAGGACTATGAAACCGCGCTGCAGCGTCTCAAGGAGCTGCACCTCCATGCGCCGACTCCCGACTATGCGCCAAGGGCTATCGGCTACGTCAAAGCCCAACTGGACCTTGAGGCGGCCAGCCTTCGGGAAGCCCAGACCGAGTTCCACCCCGTGTTCGAGGAGTTTTTGGCGCATATCAAGCAGGAGCCCGCTTCGTCTCGGCAGCGGCCGATTGAAACGGCTCGGAAAATAACGGACCTCAGTCCGCAGATCATCCAGCACCTGGACTACATCGACACGCGCTTCAGCCAATTGCGGACGCTGTCTATCGAGGGGTTGGAACTGATCCGGAATACCAAGCGCCTGCTGCCCGCCTACACCAGCGATATGCTCAAGGCATTGAACGTCACAGTCGCCCGCGACTTGTGCCTGGATCCGAGAACCGTCGCCACGACGCCGATGGCCTGGGCGGCGATCGACAGTATCGTCGACCGCGCCGTTCTGGCCATCCAATGCTTGCAGGACACTCTGGAGGAGCGCAGCGAGTCACGTCTGGACGAACGGATCGATAGCCTGATCAGCCTGATCGAGCAGTTCAAGCTTGTCGACGAGCGCCTGCAGGACTTTCCCGAAGAGTTCAGTGACGAAGCGCTCATTGAGCCGATTCAGCGCCTACGCGAGCAAATCAAAGCCTTCAACAAACAGAGCAGTCATAACCTGGCGTTGCTCACGAACGAACGCAACATGTTGCGAACCCGTGCGACGCCACCGCCAACCCCGCCACGACCGAAGAAAAAATTCATCAGTACCCGCTACTACGGGGTCATGATCGGGGAACAGCGTCTGACTCCGATTGGCCTGGAAACCGACTGGGTGGACATCCGCTCACCGCTGACGGAAAAGATTGTCGCCACCTTCCACGAGAAAACCCCCGGCGTCTGGGTTGAGCACCTGCCTCCCACCTCAACGTCCGTCTCTGGCGTCGATCTGCAAACCAGCATCAATGCCGGCCAGACGCTGCTCGACCAGTTGCCCGCCTTCGAGCTGCGCGCCACCGCCCATGCCAACAAACCGTCACGCACCGCCATAGGCGTGGAGCAGATGTTTCATCAGCATGCCAGGCGGCTGGAACAGGCGAGCGCCGATATCGATGAGGCACTCACCGCCAGCAACGCCACCGAAAGCAACACGCTGTCCGCCGCCACAGTCAACAAGGCGCTCAATGACGAGATAAATAGTCTCAATCGACAGGCCAAGGAGCATCGACTAAGAATCAGCAAACTCAGCCCTCCCACGATGACGGCCCTGGAGTGGCTGGTGCGCAACGGGCAACTCACGATAAAGAAAACCGTCAACCGTCGCCGCATCAAAGGCGAAACCCCCGACTACCTGGATGAATACGCCATCAGTGAGCGCGGCTCCCACCAAGTCCTCTGGTATGCGCATTTTCACTACAGCACCCACTGGACGCCGAACAAGTCATTCATCAGCGCTCGCCTGAAAACCGTAGCGGAACAACGCCTGGGAGCGGCGGCTGATTCCGTCAAAGGCCTGGATGAGACGCAAAGGGTAGCGTTCTACAGCAGCGAGATCAGCCTGGCGCAGGCCCAGCGGGTATTTTTCCCATAAGTTGATCTGGCCGGGCAACGGCACACAACTTGCTGCCTGGCGGTGGTCTCTGTCGTGGAAACCCCTATGCTCCATTCACACCTGACCACCCTCAATGCCGTGTCCCTGATCCTCACCACCTTTGAGGCGCAGGGCCTGGCCGATGAGCATCTGCTGGCCGGCAGCGGCATCTGCGCGGCGGACCTGAGCCGCGCCGACACACGCATCACGACTCACCAGGAGATGCAGGTGTGCGCCAATGCCGTGGCCCTGCGAAGGGACATCGGCCTGGAACTGGGCCGGCGCATGCATGTTTCGTCCTATGGTTTACTCGGCTATGCGCTGCTCACCAGTGCCACCTTCGGTGACGCTTTGCGCCTGGCGCTGCGTTATCCGGCGCTGTTGGGAACACTTTTCGAGCTGAACCTTGAAGAAGACGGCGAGCGGATCTGGTTCACCGCCAGCGACTATCGGGAAAACCCGGCGCTGGCGGCGTTCAATGTCGAGTTCTGCCTGGTGTCGCTCAAGGTCATCTGCAACGACCTATTAGGGTGCCCACTCCCGTTGCTCGGCGCACGTTTCGAGCACGCTGCGCCCGAGTACTGGCGGCGCTATGCCGACCCCTTCGACTGCCCGCTGCAATTCAACGGGCGCAGCAACGCCTTCGCCTTCGACAAGCACTGGCTCGCTCGACCCTTGCCTTTGGCCGACCCGGTCACCCACCGGGCCATGGCCGAGCGCTGCCGCAAACAGAACCTGGAGTTCACCGGGCGCCAGGCATGGCTGGGCCGCGTGCGCCAGTTGCTCGCGGCGCAGTTGCACGCCGCGCCGGGCCTGGAAGGGTTGGCTGAGCAAATGAACTGTTCGGCGCGCACCTTGCGTCGACATTTGCATGACCTTGGCTGCAGCTACCAGGAAATGCTCGATGAACTGCGCTTCGACCGGGCCAAACAGTTGCTGGGACAAGACGGGCTGACGATCCATCGGATTGCCGAGCAGTTGGGCTTCAGCGAAACCGCAAGCTTTCGCCACGCCTTCGTGCGCTGGAGCGGCGTGACGCCGAGTCAGTTCCGCGCCTGATGAGCGAATAATGGACAGACTCTTTGGCCATATCGATCCCCTTTTGGCCGCTGCGACCGTTCTCCCGTGCCGCTTCTGCCTCGACACTGCAAGGCATTCCTGAGCCTGCGGAGAACACTGATGCTGACGATCTATTCAGACGATCACCACCTGCACCACGGCCGTTGTGAGCTGATGGACGGGCAACTGATGCCATGCTTCGAAATGCCTTCGCGTGCGGATCACGTGCTGCAACGGGTCAACGACCGCGCACTCGGCCCGGTGCAGCCGCCTCGCGATTTCGGCCTGGGGCCGCTGGAACGCGTCCACAGCGCGGACTACCTGGCGTTCTTCAAGGGGGCCTGGGAGCGTTGGACCGCTTTCGGCCAGGACGGCGACTTGCTGCCTTACACCTGGCCCGCCCGCACCCTGCGCCAGATCCTGCCCACCAGTCTGCACGGCCAGTTGGGCTACTACAGCTTTGACGGCGGCGCGCCGATCACTGCCGGCACCTGGCAGGCCGCCTACAGTGCCGCGCAAGTGGCGCTGACCGCTCAAGCGGCGATCCAGCAAGGCGCCCACAGTGCCTTTGCGCTGTGCCGGCCACCGGGGCATCACGCCGCCAGCGACTTGATGGGTGGCTATTGCTACCTCAACAACGCCGCTATTGCCGCCCAGGCCTTTGTCGATCAGGGCCGGCGCAAGGTGGCGATCCTTGATGTGGATTACCACCATGGCAACGGCACGCAATCGATTTTCTATGAACGCAGCGATGTGCTGTTCACCTCCATCCACGGCCATCCGGAAGCGGAATTTCCATTTTTCCTGGGCTATGCCGATGAGCGCGGCGTCGATGCGGGCGAAGGTTTCAACTTCAACTACCCACTGCCCGCCGGTTCGGCCTGGGACACCTGGAGTGCCGCGCTGGAAGAGGCCTGCCAAGAAATCGACAGCTATGGCGCCGACGTCATCGTGGTGTCGCTGGGCGTGGACACGTTCAAAGACGACCCGATCTCGCAGTTCAAGCTCGACAGTCCGGATTACCTGGCCATGGGCCGCCGCATCGCACGCCTGGGCAAGCCCACGCTGTTCGTGATGGAAGGCGGCTACGCGGTGGAAGAAATCGGCATCAATGCCGTCAACGTACTTGAAGGCTTCGAACTAGAGGTAGCGGCCCAATGAACACGCTCACATCCCTGGCCTTGTGCACGGCCCTGCTGGCCGGTGCCGTGCAGGCCGACGAAAAAACCCTGAAGGTTTACAACTGGTTCGACTACATCACGCCTAAGGCGCTTGAGGATTTCAAGGCGCAGAATCCGGCCATCAAGCTGGTCTACGACATCTTCGACACCAACGAAGCCCTGGAAGCCAAGCTGCTGACCGGCAACGCCGGCTATGACGTTGTGGTGCCGTCCAACGTGTTCCTCGCCAAGCAGATCGAGGCTGGCGTCTTCCAGCCGCTGGATCGCAGCCAACTGCCCAATTGGAACCACCTCGATCCCAAATTGATGAAGCTGATCGAAGCCAACGATCCCGGCAATAAATTCGCCGTGCCTTACATGTACGGCACCATTCTCATCGGCTTCAACCCGGCCAAGGTCAAGGCCGCGCTGGGCGACAGTGCGCCCGTGGACAGTTGGGACCTGATCTTCAAGGAAGAGAACATCAGCAAGCTCAAGCAGTGCGGCGTGGCACTATTGGACTCGCCCTCGGAAATCCTGCCGCTGGCCCTGCAGCACCTGGGCCTGGACCCCAACAGCAGCAACCCCAAGGACTACGCCAAGGCCGAAGCGTTGCTGATGAAGATCCGCCCATACATCACCTATTTCCATTCGTCCAAGTACATGGCCGATATCGCCAACGGCGACATCTGTGTGGCGGTGGGCTATTCAGGCAGCTTCTCCCAGGCTGCCAACCGGGCCAAGGAAGCCAAGAATGGCGTGACCGTCGACATGCGCCTGCCCAAGGAAGGCGCGCCGATCTGGTTCGATATGCTCGCCATCCCCAAAGGCGCGCAGAATCCGCAGGACGCCTACACCTTCATCAACTACCTGCTGCAACCCCAGGTGATCGCCCCCATCAGCGACTTTGTCGGCTACCCCAACCCGAACAAAGACGCGACCGAACACGTGGACCCGGCGATTCGCAACAACCCGAACCTGTACCCCACCGACGCGGCCATGGCCACGCTCTACACCCTCAAGCCCCTTGGCCGGGAAGCGGAGCGGGCCAGGACGCGGGCGTGGAGCAAGATCAAATCGGGACGCTGAGACGCAGCGCTCAGTCCGCCCAGGCCTGGCGTAAACGCGCCAACGCCTGAGCGATAGCCGCAGGCGGCACGGCGGCGAAGCCCAGCACCAGGCCAGCCTGGGCGTCCGTCGGGCCGTTGGGGCCGGGCAACCAGTAGCGGCTCAGGGCGTTGACCTCAACGCCCACCGCTTCAGCCTTGGCCACCAAGGCCTGCTCACGCTCGAGGCTGTCGACCTTGACCATCAAATGCAGCCCCGCCGTCATTGCCGGCAAGCTCCCAAGGCCAGCTACGTTCTGCGGCCAGCCCGCCAGCACCGCGTCCCGGCGAGTCGACGCCGCGCGGCGCATGCGCCGGATATGCCGCTGGAAATGCCCGGCCGCCATGAACTCGGCCATTACCGCCTGGGTGCTGATCTCCGAATGCCGCACATCCACTGCCCGCCGCTGGGCAAACGCCTGCATCAGGCCCGCTGGCAGCACCAGGTAACCCAGACGCAGGGCCGGGAACACCACCTTGCCGAACGTGCCCACATACAGCACGCGCCCACTGCGGTCCAACGCGGCCAAAGGGGCCAACGGCGCGCCGCTGTAGCGGTACTCGCCATCGTAATCATCTTCGACGATCCACCCATCGTTACGCTCGGCCCACGCCAGCAGCTCCAGGCGCCGAGCCAGGCTCATCACCACCCCGGTCGGGTATTGGTGGGATGGCGTGACATAGGCCAGGCGGCAGCCCTTCAATTGCGACAGTGCATCGCAATCGAGGCCCTCGGCATTCACCGACACGCCCTGCAGGTTTGCCCCGGCGATGGCGAAGGCGTGTCCAGCCGCGCGATAGCCTGGGTCTTCAACCGCCACGCCGTCGCCCGGCTCCACCAACAGCTGTGCACAAAGGCTGATGGCCTGCTGCGCGCCACTGGTGATCACAATTTGCTCAGCGCCGCACTGCAAGCCCCGGGCGCTGCGCAAGTAAGCTGCGATCAACCCGCGCAGACGCCAGTCACCCGCCGGGTCGCCGTAACAGAGGTGCTGCAGGTCTGGCCGACGCCAGAATGCCGCATTCAGCTTGGCCCACAGCGCAAAGGGAAACAGATCGAAGGCCGGCACGCCCACCCTGAACGCCCGTGGCGGGCCGCTGGGAGGAGTGGACAAATGGTGCTGGTCCAGGCGCTCCAACGCCGAGCTGTGGATAACTTTACGGTTTGAAAAGCCGGCTGAATCTGGCGATTTTGTGGATAAACCTGGGGATAAGCTTGTTGATAACCCTGTGGATGGTTTTGTGGATAATTTTCCACTGCGTGCCGGGTTTTGCGGCAAGTGCGCAACGTAAGTACCGTCACCTACGCGCGCCTCGATAAACCCCTCGGCGTACAGTTGGTCATAGGCGCGCACCACGCTGTTGCGGGAAATCGCCATGGCAGCGGCCAGGTCGCGACTGGCGGGCAACCGCGTGCCACCGACCAGTCGCCCGTCCAGCACACGCTCGCGCAATGCCTGGTACAGCTGGCGTGTCAGCCCGTGGCGACGATCCAGTTCAATGCCGGCGGGGTTGAAAGACAACGGTGGTTCTATCGGCGACATGAAAATTGGACCTATGAAATTGACCCTAGATGGCTCTTACATCGAGCCATTAGCCTGCCTAGGATGCTGGCATTCGCCAAGGAAAATATTCATGTACACACCCAGCGCCTTTGCTCTCGACGATTTGCCCGAACTGCAGCAACTGATCCAGCACACTCGCCTGGCGCAGTTGGTGACCATGGGTGAACAGGGCTTGCAAGCCAGCCACCTGCCCCTGCTGCTCAACCCGAACGAAGGCCCGAACGGCACGCTCTACGGGCACCTGGCCAAGGCCAATCGGCAGTGGCAGGAGCTGCGCAACGGCAGCGATGCCCTGGTGATCTTCGCGGGTGCCGAGGCCTATATCAGCCCGGCGTACTACCCGACCAAGGCCGAGCACGGCAAAGTGGTGCCGACCTGGAACTACCTGGCGGTGCACGCCTACGGCAAGGCCGAGGTGTTCACCGACGCCGAGCGCCTGCTTGGGGTAGTCAGTGCGCTCACTGATCGCCATGAAAGCGGGCGCGACCGGCCGTGGAAAGTCAGTGACGCGCCGGCCGACTATATTGACGGCATGCTCAAGGCCATCGTCGGCTTCGCGTTGCCCATCGATCGCCTGATCGGCAAACGCAAGCTCAGTCAGAACCGCAGCCCGGCAGACATCGCTGGCGTGCGCAGTGGCCTGGCCACCAGCGTGGATGTTCGTGACCAGACCCTCGCCCGTTTTATTCGCCAAGGAGCCCAAGAATGAGCCCGATCGATATCCGCCCGGTCAGCGCCGCCGACCACGCCGCCTGGTTGCCGCTGTGGCAAGCGTATCTGACGTTCTACAACACCCAATTGCCGGACGCGGTCAGCCAAAGCACGTGGCAACGCCTGATCGATGCCAGCGAGCCGACCCATTCCGCCTTGGCCTGGCAGGACGGCAAGGCGGTGGGCATGGTCAACTTCATCTACCATCGCTCCAACTGGAGCATCGAGAACTCCTGCTACTTGCAGGACCTGCTGGTGGACCCGGCCCAACGCGATACCGGTGTCGGTCGTAAACTGATTGAATTCGTCTACGCCACCGCCAAGGCAGACGGTTGCGGCAAAGTGCACTGGCTGACCCATGAAACCAACGCCACCGCGATCCAGCTCTATGAGCGCATCGCCGAACGCCCAGGCTTCATTCAATTTCGCAAAGCCCTTTAAGGAGCGCAGCATGACCACCTCCCTCGCTGATTGGAACGGCGTTCCGGCGCCCACGGCTCAAGTGCTCGAAGGGCGCTTTATCCGCCTGGTGAAACTCGATCCCACGCGCGACGCCGATCAACTGTGGCAGGCCCTCGCAGGCCCCGGCTCCGACCCCAAGCTGTGGGACTACCTGCCTTATGGACCGTTTGCCGATCGCGCCGCATTCGGTGCCTGGCTGAACAAACACGCCGCCAACACCGACCCGTATTTGTTCAGTGTGGTCGACCGCGCCAACGATCAGGTGCAGGGCATCCTCAGTTTGATGTCCATCGTCCCAGCCCAGGGCCGTATCGAGATCGGCCATGTCACCTTTGGCGCGCCGATGCAGCGCTCACCGAAAAGCACCGAGGCGGTCTACCTGCTGGCCAAATATGCGTTCGACCTGGGCTACCGCCGCCTGGAATGGAAGTGCAACAACGACAATGCCCGGTCTCGGTACGCAGCCGAGCGCCTGGGTTTCAGTTTTGAGGGGGTGTTCCGTCAGCACATGGTGGTCAAGGGTCAGAACCGCGATACGGCGTGGTTCTCAATGCTGGATTCGGAATGGCCGGCGATCGATGCGGGGTTTGAACAGTGGCTATCGGACGCTAACCAGACCGGCTCCGGACAGCTGAAATCGCTGGCCGAGTGCAGAAATTGAATCGCTGACAGGGAGAGAAGGCCCTGTAGGAGCGAGCTTGCTCGCGAAAAACCTCCAGGCAACACGTTCATCCTGGATAAACGTGAAGGCCCCCGAGTTCTTCGCGAGCAAGCTCGCTCCTACAAAAAAACCTTAACTGTTGGGGGTAAGGTGCTTGGCCAGCACTGAAATATGCTCCGGCCCGATCCCGCAGCAGCCGCCCAGGTGGCTGGCACCGCGGGCCTGCCAATCGGCCGCCCAATGCAGATAGCCGGGCGGGTCGAGGTCGTCGCGCAGCGGGTCGAGGCCATCGTTGGCCGTGGCTTCCTTGGGCTGCGGCGGGAACGCGTTGGCGTAGGCACCGATCTGGATCGCCACGCCAAGGCGCTCGAAGGTCTGGCGAGCAGCGTCAATCGCTGCGCCGATCACTTCGGGCTGGCTGCAGTTGAACAGCAGCACCTCAACGCCCAACAGCGCCGCCGCTTCGGCCGCGTCCGCCACCGGTTCGCCTGAGCGCAGGCGTGGCACTTCGTCCGTGTCCTCATCCTTCAAGGTAAAAGACAGCCAAAACGGTTTGCCGTCCTTCGGCAGCCCGGCCTGGATCGCCCGCGCCTCGGCGATGGAACTCTGGGTTTCCGCCAGCCACAGGTCGACATGGGGTGCCAGGCCGTTCACCAGCGGCGTCAGCAATTCACTCACTCGCCCAGCCTCGAACAGATCCGGCCGATAAGAACCGAACAGCGGCGGTAATGAACCGGCCACCCGTACTGCTTGGTCAGAAGCCTCTACCGCGCGGCGGGCCAATTCACCGGCGAGTGCCGCCAGGGCCTGGCCTTCGGCGGCGAACCGCGCCTCACCGATATGAAAGGGCACAACGGCGTAGCTGTTACTCGTAATCACGTTGGCGCCGCTGTGGATATAGGCCGCGTGCACCGCCTCCACCGCCTGCGGTGCTTCGCTCAACGCCAGCGCCGACCACTCCGGCTGCCGGAACGGCGCGCCACGGCGTTGCAGCTCACGGCCCATGCCGCCATCGAGAATTACTGTACGGTGTGCGCTCATATAGCTTTTACTCATATTCTTATGAAAATAACTCACTATGAGAGTCGTTCTTATAACTATTTAATACGCACCAACCGGTTCATAACAACTCTTTTTTATTCAGGTGTCTGCCTTGAAACTTAAACCGCTATTGGCCCTGGGCCTGACAATGCTCGCTGCCTCCACCCAGGCCTTCGGCGGTGCGACCCTGGACCGGATCGAGCAAAAGAAAGAGCTGGTGGGTGTGCTGATGGAAAGCTATCCGCCGTTTTCGTTTCTCAACGAGCAAAACCAGCTCGACGGCTTTGACGTCGATGTGGCCAAGGCCGTGGCGCAGAAACTGGGCGTGAAACTTCGTCTGGAAACCCCTTCATGGGACGTGATCGCCGCCGGCCGCTGGAGCGGGCGCTACGACATCTGCATCTGCTCCATGACCCCAAGCAAGGCCCGCGCCGAAGTGTTTGATTTCCCGGTGGAGTACTACGCCTCGCCTGCGGTGATCGTGGTCAACGCCAAGGATGACCGCATCCACGGCGCCAAGGACCTGAGCGGCAAGAAAGTCGGCCTGACCAGCGCGTCGAGCTACGAGAGCTACCTGAACAAGAACCTGGTGATCGAAGGCGCCGAAGACACGCAACTGCAGTACCCGTTCGAGGACGTGCAGATTGCCCCGTATGACACCGACAACGTGGCCTTCCAGGACCTGGGCCTGGGCGCCGGCGTGCGCCTGGATGCGATCCTCACCAACCTGGTCACCGCGCAGCCGCGCCTGACCGCCGACAAGCGTTTCAAGCTGGCCGGCGAGCCGCTCTACTCGGAGCCCAACTCGGTCGCCATCGAAAAAGGCGACCCCCAGTGGGACAGCAAAGTGCGTGAGGTCTTCGCCCAGCTCAAACAGGACGGCACCTTGAGCAAGCTGTCGCAAAAATGGATCGGCGCCGACATCAGCCAATGACTGCGTTCCCGACCCCGCCCCAACCACCGGTAACTGCGTCGCGGCTGCGGCGGCTGTTGGGCTTTCGTACGCGGCTGTACCTGACCTGGGCCGCACTGCTCTGCCTGTTTGCGAGCTTCTTTCTGAGCTTTGACCTGAAGTTCTCGATCATCCTCGACAAGCTGCCCAACTTGGTCGGCGTGCACCTGGCGCCGAACGGCTTTCTGCAAGGCGCGGCGCTGACGCTGTTTTTGTGCGTGTGCTCGATCGGGGTCTCGTCGGTGCTGGGTTTTGTCACTGCATTGGGGCGCTTGTCGAAAAGCGCCGTGGCCTTCGGCATCGCCACGTTCTACGCGTCGTTCTTTCGCGGTACGCCGCTGCTGATCCAGATCCTGCTGATTTACTTGGGCCTGCCGCAACTGGGTTTGGTACCGGGTGCAATCGTCGCCGGGATCATCGCGCTGTCGCTCAACTACGGCGCGTACCTGAGCGAAATCTTCCGCGCCGGCATCCTCGGCGTGCCCCACGGCCAACGGGAAGCCGCACTGGCCCTGGGCATGCATGACAGCGCGATCTTCTGGCACGTCACCCTGCCCCAGGCGATGCGCACCATCGTCCCGCCGGCCACCAACCAGTTCATCTCGATGCTCAAGGACTCGTCGCTGATCTCGGTGATGGGGGTGTGGGAAGTGATGTTCCTCGCGCAATCCTACGGCCGCTCGAGCTACCGCTATATCGAGATGCTCACCACCGCCGCGATCATCTACTGGGTGATGTCACTCGGCCTGGAACTGATCCAGGCGCGCATGGAGCGCCATTACGGCAAGGGCTATGTACGGCGCGGTTGAGCCTTAGTGGACATTGCGCTGAACCTGGAACGGGTTTCCATGAAAGACAGACCCGCCAGCACGCGCCTCGTTTTTTATCGCGCCGCAGAAGAGACATGTCCCGCACAGCAGTGACCCGCGACCTGACAGTTATCGCGGGGTCATCTCGCTAAATTTTCGGCCTCGTCAATCAGAGGTTGGAATCACATGTCATTTCTACAAAAACCAAGCGTGATGGCAGTCGCGCTGCTCGTTGCGCTCGCCACTACTCAAGACGTGCTCGCTCGAGGGGATATGCCACCTGAGCAACCCTACTCCAGTTTCAAGCCCTACTACCCGCAGCTCCCAGGGTTTGAGCTGGCCCCACGAGATTACGCGCCGTCGGCCCCTATCCCTGTCCCAAGCCATTTCTATTTGGCATCCGGGGCTACGTCGTACAATGGCCTGCAGTTTGCCCAAGGCATCGACACCCAGTTGGCAGCGCTGCGCGACTCCGGTGGCTTGACCATCGAACAGCAAAACCAGCTGCGTGAACTTCAATTGCTGCTGGCCAGCCAGCCCAGCGGCGAACTCGGCGCCGCCCTGGAGCAACTGGCCGGCAGTCAGAACGCTAATCTGGCTGCTGCCACGCAAAAGAGCAGCGGGCAGGTCAGCGCCGGCCTGCTGTCGGCGCTGCGTGGAATGCCAGACCAGGAGCAGGGCCGTTTCTGGGTCCAGGGCTTGGGGCACGGTAGCAACCTCGCGGGGCTGGAGGGTAGCCAGGGTATGAAACAAGGCCTGCGCGGCTTACTGATAGGCGCAGACTGGTCGCTGGATTCGGCCTGGCGGATGGGCGTGGTGGGTGGCCGCTCCTCAAGCACCCTGGACTCGCGACGCTTCGAGGCCGCGCTGGACAGTTGGCATCTGGGCGGTTACGCGGTGCGCCAGGATGGCCCACTGGCCTTGCGACTGGGAGCGATCCACAGCCGTCATGATGGCAACACTCAGCGCAACATCGACATCGCCTTCCTTGACTACCAGCAGCACCTCAAAGGACGCTACCGCGCCCAGAGCCAGCATGCATTCGCCGAAGCGGGTTACACGGTTGGCAATGACACCTTCCACGCCGAGCCGTTTGCCAGCGTCGGTTACCAGCGTTATCAGCGTAACGGTTTCAAGGAAACCGGTGGCGAGGCGGCGCTGAACGTCGGTGCGCAAACCCAGGAGAACTTCAACAGCACCCTAGGCGTGCGCCTGGCAACGGTGCATCGCTTCGACAATCAGATGAGCCTGACGCCGCACCTGAGCGCCCAATGGAAACACGTCTATGGCGACGTGAGCAGCCGCGTTCACCAATCCTCACGGCTGATCGGCCTGGACGGCACGGACGGTCTCGACAGCCAGTTCACTGTCCGGGGCACCGCGCTGGACCGCAACAGCCTGGGGCTGAACGCCGGCCTGGATCTGGCGCTTTCGAGCCAACACACCGTAGGCCTCACGTATACCGGCGAGGCCGGCAGCAGTAGCCGCAGCCAGGGTTTGACAGGCCAATGGCGGATGGAATTCTAATGCCACCCCGCTGAAATCCGCGCAGCACTGGCCTGATCGATAAATTGCAGGCAAAAAAAAGGAGGGCACCTGCCCCCCCGAGGATTAAGCGGTAATGTCGAAGGCTGAATCAGCCTTCGATTTCAATCAGGATTTCGCCAGGGTTCACCCGGTCGCCCTTGGCCACGTGCACGGCGCTTACCTTGCCGGCAATTGCGGCCTGCACTTCGGTTTCCATCTTCATGGCTTCAGTGATCAGCACGGCCTGGCCGGCCTTGACCACGTCGCCTTCCTTGACCAGCACGTCGACGATATTGCCCGGCATCGCCGTGCTGACATGGCCAGGCTCGGTGGCGTGCTTGCGCTTGCTGCCGCCGCTGCTGACAAACTCATTGAGCGGTTCGAACACCACTTCTTCCGGCATGCCATCGATGGACAGGTAGAAGTGACGCTTGCCTTCGGCTTTCACACCGACACCGGTGATGTCGACGCGGTAGCTTTCACCGTGCACATCGATGACGAATTCGGTCGGCACGCCTTCGCCACCGGCACGGGCCACGCCGCCGGCTTCCGGGATCGGCAGCAGCACTTCGGGCGCCAGGGTGCCGGCGTCGCGTTCTTCGAGGAACTTGCGGCCAATGTCCGGAAACATGGCGTAGGTCAGCACGTCTTCTTCGGACTTGGCCAACGCACCGATTTCACCGCGCAGCTTGGTCATTTCCGGCTTGAGCAGGTCGGCCGGACGCACGTCGATCACCTCTTCGCTGCCGATGGCCTGGCGCCGCAGCTTCTCGTTCACAGTGCCTGGCGCTTTGCCGTAGCCGCCTTGCAGGTAAAGCTTCACTTCGTTGGTGATGGTCTTGTAGCGCTCACCGGCCAGCACGTTGAAGAACGCCTGGGTGCCGACGATCTGCGAGGTCGGGGTGACCAGTGGCGGGAAACCGAGGTCTTCACGCACGCGGGGGATTTCGGCGAGCACTTCGCTCATGCGGTTGAGCGCGCCCTGCTCTTTCAACTGGTTGGCCAGGTTGGAAATCATCCCGCCCGGTACCTGGTTGACTTGCACGCGGGTGTCGACGGCGGTGAATTCACTTTCGAATTGGTGGTATTTCTTACGCACCGCGTAGAAGTACAGGCCGATTTCCTGCAGCAGCTCCAGGTCCAGGCCGGTGTCGAACTCGCTGCCCTTGAGGGCGGCAACCATCGACTCGGTGCCAGGGTGGCTGGTGCCCCAGGCGAAGCTGGAGATGGCGGTGTCGATGTGGTCGGCGCCATTTTCGATGGCCTTGAGTTGGCACATCGCGGCCAGCCCGGCGGTGTCGTGGGAGTGGATGAAAATCGGCAGGCTCTGCTCGGCTTTCAGGGCCTTGACCAGCTCGCCGGTGGCATAAGGTGTCAGCAGGCCGGCCATGTCCTTGATCGCGATGGAGTCGCAGCCCATGGATTCAAGCTGCTTGGCCTGGGCCACAAAGGCCTCGACGGTGTGCACCGGGCTGGTGGTGTAGGCGATGGTGCCCTGGGCGTGCTTGCCGGCAGCTTTGACCGCTTCGATGGCCACGCGCAGGTTACGCACGTCATTCATGGCATCGAAGATGCGGAACACATCGATACCGTTGACGGCGGCCTTGGCGACAAACGCTTTGACCACGTCGTCGCTGTAGTGGCGGTAGCCCAGCAGGTTCTGGCCGCGCAGCAGCATTTGCAGACGGGTGTTGGGCAACGCGGCGCGCAGTTGGCGCAGGCGTTCCCACGGATCTTCCTTGAGGAAGCGCACGCAGGCGTCGAAGGTCGCGCCGCCCCACACTTCCAGGGACCAGTAGCCGACTTTGTCGAGCTTGTCGCAGATCGGCAGCATGTCGTCGGTGCGCATGCGGGTCGCCAACAACGATTGGTGAGCGTCGCGCAGGATGGTGTCGGTAACAAAGATCTTCTTGCTCATTCTTATAATCCTCACAGGCCTGCGTGGGCGGCGATGGCGGCAGCGATGGCCAGGGCCAGCTCTTCGGGTTTGCGCTTGATCGAGTAGTTGGTCAGCTCAGGGTGGCTTTCCACAAAGCTTGTATTGAACTGCCCGCTGCGGAATTCCGGGTTGCGCAGGATTTCCTGATAGTAGGCGGCGGTGGTCTTCACGCCTTGCAGGCGCATGTCGTCCAGGGCACGCAGGCCGCGGTCCATGGCTTCTTCCCAGGTCAACGCCCACACGACCAGCTTCAGGCACATGGAGTCGTAGAACGGTGGAATGGTGTAGCCGGTATAGATCGCCGTGTCGGTGCGCACGCCGGGGCCGCCGGGGGCGTAGTAACGGGTGATCTTGCCGAAACTTGGCAGGAAGTTGTTCTTCGGGTCTTCGGCGTTGATACGAAACTGCAACGCGAAGCCACGGTGCTGGATATCTTCCTGCTTGACCGACAGCGGCAGGCCCGAGGCGATGCGGATCTGCTCGCGGACGATGTCGATCCCGGTGATTTCCTCGGTGATGGTGTGTTCCACCTGCACCCGAGTGTTCATCTCCATGAAGTACACCTCGCCTTCGGCGAGCAGGAACTCCACGGTACCGGCGTTCTCGTAGCCCACGGCCTTGGCCGCGCGCACCGACAGATCACCGATATAGGCGCGCTGTTCCGGGGTGAGCTGAGGGCTTGGCGCGATTTCGATGAGCTTCTGGTTGCGACGCTGGATCGAGCAATCGCGTTCGAACAGGTGCACCACGTTGCCAAAGCTGTCACCGAGGATCTGCGCTTCGATGTGCTTGGGATTGACGATGCATTTTTCCAGGAACACTTCCGCCGAACCGAAGGCCTTGGTGGCTTCGGAAATAACGCGGGGAAAGGCTTGCTCGAGTTCTTCGCGGCTGTTGCAACGACGAATACCGCGCCCGCCACCACCGGACGTGGCCTTGAGCATCACCGGGTAACCGATACGGTCGCCTTCGGTGAGGGCTTCGTGGATGTCGGCGACGTTGCCCTCGGTGCCCGGCGTGACCGGCACGCCGGCCTTGATCATGCTACGACGGGCCTCGGTCTTGTCGCCCATGCGGCGAATCACTTCCGCCGACGGGCCAATGAACTTGATCCCACGTTCGGCACAGATATCCGCCAATTCGGCATTTTCCGACAGGAAGCCATAGCCGGGGTGCAGCGCATCGCAACCGGTTTCCACGGCCAGGTTCACCAGCTTGCGCGGGTTGAGGTAACCGGCCAGGGGCTCGGCACCGATGCTATGGGCTTCGTCGGCACGCTTGACGTGCAACGCGTGGCGGTCGGCGTCCGAGTAAACCGCGACCGAGCGAATGCCCATCTCGGCGCAGGCACGCACGATTCGTACGGCAATTTCACCACGGTTGGCGATCAGGATCTTTTTTATCACTTGGAAATTCCCTTGAGCCGATTGCTGCGTTCTTCGACCCCATGTAGCCGGGTCGGCGCGTGACCAAATGTTTCATGACAGTCGCGAGACACACACTATGCGCACGGGAGGATTAACAAAAATCAATAATTATTGGGTTGTGTATAAGTAAAGACTTATAGTTGGCCGGACGAATACCGGCGCGAGGGGTTATTTAATGCGTAAGTCATTGATGCGTATGACATTGCGTCAGCTGCAGATCTTCAATGAAGTGTGTGATTTGCGCTCCTACAGCCGCGCAGCCGAGGAAATGTCCCTCACCCAACCTGCCGTCAGCCTGCAAATTCGCCAGCTCGAAGAGCTGCTCGGGCAGCCGCTGTTCGACTATGTCGGCAAAAAGCTCTACATGACTGAGGCCGCCGAAGCCCTGCAGCGGGCCAGCCGGGATATTTTCGGGCGTCTGGAAAACCTCGATATGCAGCTGTCGGACATGCAGGGCTCACTGCAAGGCCAGTTGAAGCTGGCGGTGGAGTCCAGCGCCAAGTACTTCGTGCCGCACCTGTTCGCCGCCTTCAAGCGCCAGCACCCGGAGGTGCAATTGCACCTGACCGTGGTTAACCGCGCCCAGGTGATCCGTCGGCTTTCGGACAACCGCGACGACCTGGTGATCATGTCCATGGTGCCTCAGGACATGGGCCTGGAATTTCTGCCATTCCTGAACAACCCGATTGTCGCCGTGGCACTCCCGGACCATCCCTTGAGCCTGCAAGGGGCGCTGCGCCTGCAGGATCTGGAGCCTTACACACTGCTGATCCGCGAACCGGGATCCGGCACACGGCTGGCCTGCGAAGAGTACTTCAAGGAAAAACGCGTGCACTTCACCCAGACGGTGGAAGTGGCCTCGGCCGAGGCGCAGCGTGAGTGCGTGGTCGCAGGTTTGGGCGTGGCCCTGCTGACGCGCCACGCCTTGAACCTGGAACTGGCCACCGGCGGACTCAAGGAGTTGCCGGTGGAAGAGCTGCCGCTGTACCGCAGTTGGTGCCTGGTGCAAGCCAAAGCCAAGCGATTGTCACCGGTGGCCCATGCGTTCCTGGGCTTTATCCGCAGCGAACGGGTGCAGATCAGCGCGCTGGCTGAGCGCTTCGCTGGGCAGCCAAGGGTGCCTGCCAATGCAGTTCCGGGTAGTCACTGATGCTCTGCTGCAGTTGGCGCTGGTCGCAGCGGTCTTCGATTGCGCGACGGAACGCCATGCGGCGCTGGTCTTCCTGCTGACGACGGGTCTTGACGGTGCTGTTGCTGTCTTCGTAGGGCCGGGCCATTTGGAGTCTCCCAATGCAAGTACGGGGAGTACAGAATGGGCGCGAGGGATGACGGGGCGATGACAGTGGGATGAAGATTCTGGACACACAAAAGATGCAAATGTGGGAGGGGGCTTGCTCCCGATGGCGGAGTGTCAGTCACCAGATTTATTGACTGGCCTATAGCTATCCGGAGCAAGCCCCTCCCACATTTAGATCTGTGTACAGTTCAGTCGTCGAGGGCTTTGACGGATTTTGGCGAGAGACGAAGGCTGCGCAAACTGCGCTTTACGCTCTTGAGGTGATTGACCAGGCTTGGCCCGCGCGCCATGGCGACACCCATCGCCAGTACGTCGATTACCACCAGGTGCGCAATGCGCGAGGTCAGCGGCGTGTAGATCTCGGTGTCTTCGTGTACGTCGATCGCCAGGTTCACCGTGGACAATTCCGCCAACGGCGTCTGGCTCGGGCACAGGGTGATCAGCGAAGCGCCGCTTTCACGCACCAGGTTGGCCGTGATGAGCAGGTCTTTGGAGCGACCGGACTGGGAAATACAGATGGCCACGTCGGTGGGCTTCAAGGTCACCGCCGACATCGCCTGCATGTGCGGATCGCTGTAGGCCGCAGCGGTAAGCAGCAGTCGGAAGAATTTGTGCTGGGCGTCGGCCGCTACTGCGCCAGAAGCACCAAAGCCATAGAACTCGACGCGCTGGGCCTGGGACATCGCGGTCACGGCCTTTTGCAACTCAACCGGGTCGAGCTTCTCGCGCACTTCCATCAGGGTATGCAAGGTGGTGTCGAAGATTTTCAGGCTGTAATCGGCGACCGAATCGTCTTCATGGATCGCAAACTGGCCGAAGCTCGCACCGGCGGCCAGGCTTTGCGCCAACTTGAGTTTCAAGTCCTGAAACCCGGAGCAACCGATGGCGCGACAGAAACGCACGATGGTCGGCTCGCTGATACCCACGCTGTGGGCCAGGTCGGCCATGGAACTGTGCATCACGGCCGCAGGATCAAGCAGCACGTGATCGGCAACCTTGAGTTCCGATTTGCGTAACAGGTGGCGCGACTGGGCGATATGTTGCAACAGGTTCAAAGGGCAGGACTCTTGTTATTGGCAGACGCCAGGGATGTAGCAAGCTTGTAGTTATACTACAAGAATTACCGTTTTGCCCGCCTGATGCAGCACTAAATCGCCCCGCCCCCCTCTGAAATTAAGGGCAGAGGCTTTGTAGCCACAGGGACGCCCATCGAGTCGTTAAGGAAAATCCGGATTTGTTCGTAACAAATCCGCGAGCCCCTCCGCGGGCATCGGCCGGCTGATCAGATAGCCCTGCACCTCGTCGCAACCCTCGGCCCGCAGGAAATCCAGCTGCTGCTGGTCCTCCACGCCTTCGGCCACTACTTTGAGCGCCAGACCGTGGGCCATGGCAATGATCGCTCGGGTGATGGCGGCATCCTCACGGCCCTGGCCGAGACCACGGATAAAGGTCTGGTCGATCTTCACGTAGTCCACCGGAATACGTTTGAGGTAGCTGAGAGACGAATAGCCGGTGCCAAAATCGTCAATGGCCAGCTTCACGCCCAGGTCGCGTAACTGCCGGAAGGTGACGATGATGTGCTCGACGCTGTCGAGCAGTTGGCTTTCGGTCAGTTCCAACTCGAGGTATTGCGGGTCCAGCCCGGTCTCGTCCAACACCTGGCGTACCAGGCTGACCAGCTTGCCTTGGCGCAACTGATGCACCGACAGGTTCACCGACACCCGAATCGGCTCCAACCCCTGACGCTGCCATTCACAGGCCTGCCAGCACGCTTGGCGCAACACCAACTCACCCAGCGGCACGATCAGGCCGGTTTCTTCGGCCAGGCCGATAAAGTCCCCCGGCGGCACCAGGCCCCACTGCGGATGGTCCCAACGCACCAATGCTTCGACTGCATTGAGCTTACCGCTGGCCAGGCACAACTTGGGTTGGTAGAACACCGTGAGCTGGCGCTCGTCGATGGCTTTGCGCAGGTGGTTTTCCAGCTGCAATCGCTCCAGGGTGCTGGCTTGCAAGCTGTCGGTGTAGAACTGGAAATTATTTCCGCCCAGGTGCTTGGCGTGCTGCATCGCCATATTCGATTGGCTGACCAGCGCGGAAATTTCCCGCGCATTGTCCGGCAGCAGGCTGACGCCCATGGAGGCGCTCACCACCAGCTCATGCCCCTCCACCGTAACCGGCACGCGCAGCTTTGCCAGTAGCCGAGTCGCCACACGCGCCAGGCTCGACAAGTTGCCGTAGGCGTCGAACAGCACGGCGAATTCATCACCGGACAGCCGCGCAATGGTGTCGGCTTCCGGCAGTGCGTTGATCAAGCGCCGCGCCATTTTCTGCAGCAGTTGGTCGGCCACTTCATGCCCAAGGCTGTCATTGAGCAGCTTGAAACGGTCGAGGTTGATGTGCAGCAGCGCCAGGCTGCGCCCACCCTGGCGCACGCGCTGATGAGCTTCGCGCAGCCGTTCGCGAAACAGCGAACGGTTGGCCAGGCCCGTCAACTCGTCGTAATGGGTGAGGTAGCGCATGCGCTCCTCGGACTCGCGTCGCGCGGATAAATCGGCGAAAAAGCCAACAATATGGCTGACATTGCCGCGAACATCGCGCACCACGCTCAGTTGCAGCCACTGCGGATACAACTCGCCGTTCTTGCGCGTTTCCACCAATTCACCCTGCCAGGTGCCGTTGCTGAGCAGCGCCTGGTGAATCACCGGGAAGTGACGCCGGGCATCGCGACTGCAGGGCAGCTCCACCACATTGCGACCAAGCATGTCGTCGATGTCAAAACCGGTGACACGGCTGAACGCCTGGTTGACGGCGATCAGCACGTAGTTAGGGTCGAGAATCACGATGCCTTCGCTGGCGGCCTCGAACACCGTCGAGGCGAGCCGTTGCTGTTCCTCCACGGCCTTGCCAGCACTGATGTCGCGGCGTGTGCCGAGCATCCGGATAACCCGCCCGCTGGGCGAACGCTCTACTGCACGCCCACGGTCTTCGATCCACACCCAATGCCCGTCGCCATGGCGTATTCGGTATTCCACCTGATAGTCGTCGCTGCGGCCTTTGAGATGCTCCACCAGCGCATGCTTGAGCAGCGGCAGGTCGTCGGGGTGCAGGCGCGGCTTGAGGTGCCTGAGCATCGCGGTGACATATTCGGGCTCCAGGCCGAACAGTTCCTTGAGCTGGGTGTGGTGCACCTCATCGGTTTGCAGGTTCCAGTCCCACAGGCCCAGTTCACTGGCCTGCAGTGCCATGGCCAGGCGCGCCTCGCTTTTATTCAGGGCGAGGCTGGCGGCGTCCAGCTCCTGGCTGCGCAGCGCCACACGGTCTTGCAGGCCGACTTGGGCTTCCCGCAACTCCTGTTCGACCTG
The DNA here is from genome assembly GCF_030816195.1 of Pseudomonas sp. W4I3. GTDB lineage: Bacteria > Pseudomonadota > Gammaproteobacteria > Pseudomonadales > Pseudomonadaceae > Aquipseudomonas. The sequence continues at coordinate 567,197 of NZ_JAUSXS010000001.1, forward strand.
ACGGCGCTGCTCGACTTCGCGCATCAGTTCCTGATTCAACTGCTCGCTGCGTTGCTGCGCCTGCTGCAGATGCTCGATCAAGGCCTGGTTCTGGAAACTTCGCAGCAGCCCGCGCTGGATCAGACGGTTGACCTGCCACGCCACCACACTCAAGGACGCCAGCAGGATTAGACCGAGTACGCCCCAACCCTGCTGCTGCGAGGTGCCGTTCCAGAACAGATAAATGATCGCCGGCAACAGGCACGGCAAGGCGAAGGACAGAAAGGCCCAGAGGCTGACGGCATACGCCACGCTGGCCGACAACGTCGCCGCGCCGATCAGGCCGAACACCCAGGCTTGTTGCATAAAGCTGTCGGTCGGTACCAAGGCAATGGCGGCGATCGACAGGGTCAAACCGCTGACCGCCGAACCGAGCATGAACATACGGCGCCACACGGGCTGGGCCTGACGGCTGGGCATCGCCGAATCAAAGGCCGCCACCTGGATGACTCGCATCGCCACCAGCGCCAGCAACCAGACCAGCCAGATGCTGTCGAGCAGGTACTGCTTGGGGTTCCACAACAGCCAGGCACAGACCAAACCATTGACCAGCATCAACAGGGTCGGCAGCAACGAGCCCTGATACAGCAGACGTGTGCGCTCGACCGCTATCTGGGTGGCGTAATGTTTACGGATAACCTGCGCGGGCGCCGCCGAAGGGCCGAACAGGTCAGTGTTAAAGGTCATAGGCAGTGTTCTTATAATGGTGAGCCCGAAACGTCGACGGAGCATACACAAGCAAACGCTCGGACCAAACCGCTCCTGGTCATAAAAAAACCCCGTCAGCTGAGCGCAAAGCGTTGTGCCAGACGGCTTGAACGAGACGCCACGCGGGCTCTGGCGCATGACTAACCGGTCATCCGCGCCCAGCGCAATGTTTGCCGCCGAGTGGTTTTATGTCGACCACCCGGCATTGGGATTTGCCCGTCTTCCCCCGGCACCCTAGAATGCGCCGATGCGCGATGATCTCTCCCTTTTGCTGAACTCCCTCAACGATGCCCAACGCCAGGCCGTAGCGGCCCCCGTTGGCCGTCAGTTGGTCCTGGCCGGTGCTGGCTCCGGTAAAACCCGAGTGCTGGTGCACCGTATCGCCTGGTTGATCCAGGTCGAGAACGCGTCCCCCCATTCCATCCTGTCGGTGACCTTCACCAACAAGGCGGCTGCCGAAATGCGCCATCGCATCGAGCAGTTGATGGGCATCAGCCCGGCCGGCATGTGGGTGGGCACCTTCCACGGCCTGGCGCACCGCCTGTTGCGAGCCCATTGGCAGGAAGCGGGGCTGAGCCAGACGTTCCAGATCCTCGACAGCGACGACCAGCAACGTCTGGTCAAGCGAGTGATACGCGAGCTGGGGCTGGATGAACAGCGCTGGCCGGCCCGCCAGGCCCAGTGGTTCATCAACGGCCAGAAAGACGAAGGCCTGCGCCCGCAGCATATTCAGGCCAGCGGTGACCTGTTCCTGGCCACCATGCGCAGCATCTATGAAGCCTACGAGGCCGCCTGCCTGCGCGCCGGCGTGATCGACTTCTCCGAGCTGCTGTTGCGCGCCCTCGACCTGTGGCGCGACAACCCCGGCTTGCTGGCCCATTACCAGAAGCGCTTCCGGCACATTCTGGTGGACGAGTTCCAGGACACCAACGCCGTGCAGTACGCCTGGTTGCGCCTGCTGGCCAAGGGCGGCGACAGCCTGATGGTGGTGGGCGACGACGACCAGTCGATCTACGGCTGGCGCGGCGCGAAAATCGAGAACATCTACCAGTACTCCGAAGACTTCCCGGACGCGCAAACCATCCGCCTCGAGCAGAACTACCGCTCCACCGCCGGGATCCTGAAGGCCGCCAACGCCTTGATCGCCAACAACACCGGGCGCCTGGGCAAAGAGCTGTGGACCGACGGCGGCGAAGGCGAAGCGATCAACCTGTACGCTGCGTTCAACGAGCACGATGAAGCGCGCTACGTGGTGGAAACCATCGAAAGCGCGCTGAAAACCGGCCTGGCGCGCAGTGATATCGCTATTCTTTACCGCTCCAACGCCCAATCGCGGGTATTGGAAGAAGCCTTGTTGCGCGAGCGCATCCCTTATCGCATCTACGGCGGCCAGCGCTTCTTCGAGCGTGCGGAAATCAAGAACGCCATGGCCTACCTGCGCTTGCTGGAAGGTCGCGGCAACGATGCGGCGCTGGAGCGGGTCATTAATGTGCCGGCCCGTGGCATCGGGGAAAAAACTGTCGAGGCCATTCGCGAACACGCCCGCCATGCCGATGTGTCGATGTGGGAGGCCATGCGCCTGCTTATCGCCAATAAAGGCCTGACGGGCCGCGCGGCCGGCGCGTTGGGCGTGTTTGTCGAATTGATCGAGAACCTTGCGGCCAAATGCGCGGAAATGCCCCTGCACTTGATGACCCAGACCGTGATCGAGCAGTCCGGCCTGATCGCCTACCACGAGGCGGAGAAAGGCGAGAAAGGCCAGGCCCGGGTAGAAAACCTTGAGGAACTGGTCAGCGCCGCCCGCGCCTTCGAGAACACCGATGAAGATGAAGAGCTGACCCCGCTCGCCGCCTTCCTTGGCCATGCGTCGCTGGAGGCCGGCGATACCCAGGCCGACGAGCATGAAGACAGCATCCAGCTGATGACCTTGCACAGTGCCAAGGGCCTGGAATTCCCGTATGTGTTCCTGGTAGGCATGGAAGAAGGCCTGTTCCCCCACAAGATGAGCCTGGAAGAACCTGGCCGCCTTGAGGAAGAACGCCGCCTGGCTTACGTGGGCATTACCCGGGCCATGCAGAACCTGGTGATGACCTATGCCGAGACCCGACGCCTGTACGGCAGCGAGACCTACAACAAGGTGTCGCGCTTCGTACGTGAAGTGCCGAAGGGGCTGATCCAGGAAGTGCGCCTGTCCAACAGCGTCAGCCGCCCGTTCGGCGGCGGCCAGCAGCAGAACTCCAGCACCCTGTTTGCCGGCTCCGCGATTCCGGAAACCGCCTTCAGCCTGGGCCAGCAGGTCCGGCATGCCATCTTTGGGGAAGGCGTGATCCTCAACTTCGAAGGCGCCGGTGCCCAGGCACGGGTGCAGGTCAACTTTGCCGAAGGCAGCAAGTGGCTGATGATGGGCTACGCGAAGCTTGAGGCGGTCTGAAATGACGGTAGGTAGCGAGGGAGCAAGCTCCCTCGCCACGTCAAGCCACCCCATGAAACACCGCGTAACATGAAGATTATAAGCTCACCCTTGTTTTAGACGAGCGCGGGCCAATATCTGTAATACGTCTTACAGACCGCTCTGAATCGGTCCTACGCAAAAGCCCGAAACATTATGCCGCTAGCCACTGTCACGACACCTGTGCAACATGGCGCGCGTGCAATCCACAAATGGGAATTCCCTTTATGAAACGTTTTCTTAGCATCGCCATGGCGTTGTGCATCGGCTTGACGATGAGCCTCGACGCCAACGCCAAACGCTTCGGTGGCGGCAAGAGCATGGGCTCGGCACCGACTCACCAGACCAGCCAGATGGCTCCATCCGCCGGTGCCGGCGGTGCTGCAGCTACCGCAGGCGCAGCCGGTGCCGCGGGCGCTGCTGCCAAGGCCGGCGGTGCTTCGCGCTGGTTGGGCCCGCTGGCCGGCATCGCCGCCGGTGGCTTGCTCGCGTCCATGTTCATGGGCGGCGGCTTCCAGGGCATGCAGATCTTCGACATCCTGATCCTGGCGGTTATCGCCTTTGTGATCTTCCGCTTCATCGCCGCCCGTCGCCGCAAGCAGCAGGAGCACCTGGCTCCGGCCGGCGCGCCGATGCAGCGTGAAGTGTTTGAGCAAAAGCCAGCCATGGGTTCGATCTTCGGCGGTTCGGCAGCCCCCGCCGCCGCCCGTCCGGTGATCAACGCACCAGCCTGGTTCAACGAAGAGCGTTTCGTGGAAGCGGCCCGCAACCACTTCCAGTCCCTGCAGCAGCACTGGGACGCCAACGAAATGGACAAGATCGCCGAGTTCGTGACCCCGCAACTGCTGGACTTCCTCAAGCGCGAACGCGCCGACCTGGGTGACGGTTTCCAGTCGACCTATATCGACGACCTGCGCGTACAGCTGGAAGGCGTGGATGATCGCGCCGACAAGACCATCGCCACCCTGACCTTCAGCGGCGTGTCGAAGACCTCGCGTTTCGACCAGGGCGAAGTGTTCAGCGAAAGCTGGAACATGGAGCGCGCCCAGGGCGACAACCAGCCATGGCTGGTCGCTGGTATCCGCCAGAACGGCTGAGACCTGAACGCCTGAACAAGCGGTAACGAAAACCCCGGACATGTCCGGGGTTTTCTATTTCACGGTTGCACTTATAGCGAGCTACTGTATAAAACGCCCCTATAAACCGCGCCATCTAGCAAGAGGATCCCGGCCGTGGAAGAAATCATCGAACAACTGCGTGAAGCCAACGAACCGGTCCCGGTTCCTTTGGAGCTGCCTGACGAAGACCAACTGGTGGAAATCGAGGAACAACTGTTCATCGACATCCCATTTGTGTTCCGCGAATTCCTGCTGACCGTCAGCGACGTGGTCTACGGCAGTCTTGAGCCGGTGACTGTCACCGACCCGCAATCCCACACTTATCTGCCGGACGTTGCCGCCAACGCCTGGGATGCCGGTGTAGACCGCAGCCTGATCCCGATCTGCCAGGACGGCGATGACTACTACTGCGTCGAAGAAGACGGCACCGTGGTGCTGTGGTCCGCCGAGGAAGAGCTGGTCCAGGAAGAAACCTGGGAATCGGTGTGGCACTGGGCACGGGACGTCTGGCTGGAAAGCTGAGGCCTGTGTAGGCGTCGAGCTTGCTCGCGCGAAACCTGAGGGCGCCACTGGGTGTCAGGTTTCCCGCGTTATCGTTAACGATCTTCGCGAACAAGCTCGCTCCTACTGCGTATCCTTGTGGTTATCCAGCGTTTCCAGCAAGGCAACCTGCATCCGCGTATGCACGCGGATGAACCAGCGCCAGAGCACAGCCGCCACCGCCGCGGTAACCACCGCGATGAGCACCAGCAACTTGTTGGTCGGTAAAATACTGGCCGACAAGGCTGCCAGCAGCAGGAAGATCACCAACAGCGACAGAATGGGGATCAGCTCTGCAATCACCCGTCGCACGCGGTGGGTATGCCGTCCCGCCATTTCCGGCTTAACGCTCATCTCGGCCAACAACATCGACAACGCCTTGAGCTTGCGATACGCCGCAATCAGAAACGGCAGCGACAACAGCAACGCCCCCGCCCCAGATCAATGCCTTCTGCCAGCTTTGATCGCTGATCCACCCTTCCAGATACCCTCCGATGCGCGCCGCGAAAAAGCTTCCGGCGAAGAAGATCGCGATCACCAGCGCCAGGTTCACCCCCACTTGCAGAACGATCTTGCGGATCATCGCCGCCAGCATGGCGCCTTCGCCTTGAGGCTGGATACTGCGCAGCCACTCGCCATACATCCCGAATACCCGGCTCATGCGCTGGGGCATCACAGCGGCAATTTTCAATGACAGCGGGTCGGCACCACGGATCAGGTAAGGGGTGAGCAACGTCGTGATGGCCGAAACCGCCACCGCCACCGGGTACAGAAAATCGCTGGTGACCTGCAGGGTCATTCCCAGCGCCGCGATGATGAAAGAGAATTCGCCAATCTGTGACAGCCCCATGCCCACCCGCAGCGAGGTGCGGCCATCGTTGCCGGCGATAAACGCGCCGAGCCCGCAAGACAGCATCTTGCCCAGCACCACGGCAACGGTAATCACCGCAATCGGCCAGGCGTACTGCAGCAGGATCTGCGGGTCGATCATCAACCCAATGGCAACAAAGAAGATCGCACTGAACATGTCGCGAACCGGCTCGATCAGGCGCTCGATCTTAATCAGTTGGCGTGATTCGGCCATGATCGCGCCGATCAGGAAAGCCCCCAGCACCATGCTGTATTCTAGCTTGACCACCAGCAGGCAGAAGCCGAAACACAGACCCAGTACGGTGATCAGAAGCACCTCATTACTTTCGAACTTGGCGACATAAGCCAGCAAGCGCGGTACCAGCAGAATGCCAATCACCAGGGCAACAATCATGAACAGCGACAGCTTGCCCACGGTGGAAAACACCTCGCCGGAACTGACCGTACCACTGACGGCAATGCTCGACAGCAGGGCAATGATGCCGATCCCCAGGATGTCCTCGACGATCAGTACGCCGAATATCAGCTGGGCGAAACGCTGGTTCTTCATCTTCAGGTCATTGAGCGCCTTGACGATGATGGTGGTGGAGGAGATCGCCAGGATCGCGCCGAGGAACAGTGAATCCATGGTGTTCCAGTCGAACCACTGGCCAATCTCGTAGCCGATCCAGATCATCAGGATGATTTCCAGGAACGCCGCGATAAACGCCGTGGCGCCGACCTTGAATAGCTTGCGCAGGCTGAATTCCAGGCCCAGGCAGAACATCAGGAAGATCACCCCCAGTTCAGCCAGGGTCTTGATCGTGTCTTCATCGTGAATCAGGCCGAACGGCGGCGTGTGGGGGCCGATAATGAAGCCGGCGACGATATAGCCCAGCACCACCGGCTGCTTGAGGCGATGGAACAGAATGGTGACCACCCCCGCCACCAGCATGATCACGGCCAAGTCCTGGATAAAGCTGATGGCGTGCATGGCGAGGGGCTCCTTGAAATAGCTGGCGCTTTTCTCACTTCCCGCGTGCGCTAGCGCTGAAAGAAAAGTCTGCCGTGATCGTGAGAAATGCCCCGAGATGGGCTTTTGAAGGTTAACACCGCGACTTCCGCCGGAAAGCCGGTGCAATATATGGAAACAGATCGGCCCAAGCGTGACGGCAAGCCGCCCGCCGGCGTCCCGTTAAGGATGGCGCTGCAAAGACCCCAGCACCCGCAGAGGTGCCCTCCCCCAACCAATGCCTACAACCCGTGAGTGTGCTATGGAACCCGGAAACGCCCAGCTGTCGATGACGGTATTGATGACCCCTGACATGGCCAACTTCTCAGGCAATGTCCACGGCGGCACACTGCTCAAGTACCTCGACGAAGTGGCGTACGCGTGCGCCAGCCGTTATGCCGGTCGTTATGTGGTCACGCTGTCGGTGGACCAGGTGATTTTCCGCGAGCCGATCCATGTCGGCGAGCTGGTGACCTTTCTCGCGTCGGTCAACTACACCGGCAACACCTCGATGGAAGTGGGCATCAAGGTGGTGACCGAGAACATCCGTGAACGCTCGGTGCGTCATACCAACAGTTGCTTTTTCACCATGGTGGCGGTGGATGACCAGCGCAAACCGGCCGCCGTACCGCCCTTGCAGCCGCAGAACAGCGAAGACAAGCGCCGCTTCGTGCAGGCCCAGCAGCGTCGGCAGATTCGCCAGGAACTGGAAAAGCGCTACCAGGAAATCAAGGCCGACGCGCCCTGACTTAAGCTCTGCAAACCCAGTCAAATGTGGGAGGGGGCTTGCTCCCGATAGCGGTGTTTCAGCCAAAGAGATGGCGGCTGATATATCGCAATCGGGGGCAAGCCCCCTCCCACATTGGGTTCTGTGTGCTTACAGGCTGATCGGCGTGGCTTCGAAACGCACGCGGGGGTGGGCGATACGATCCTGCGCCCGCACCAGTTCCAGTTCGTAACTGGCGCAGGCCTGGGTCTCCAGCAGCACCTCGTGCACCGCCGCTGCGGTGAACTCGAAAGCCGCCACCAGGCTATCGCCCAATAGCACCCGCGCCAGGAACAACCCCGACGTCAGGTCACCCACGCCCACCGGCTGGCGCGGGAATGCCAGCAGCGGTCGACGCAAATGCCAACTGCCATCGGCCGTCACCAGCAACATCTCGAAGCCGTCCGGCAATTTGCCCGGGTAATCCAGGTGCTTGACCAACACCGCCTTCGGCCCGCGCGTCAGTAATGCCTTGGCCATCGCGAGGCAATCGAGCAGCGATTGCGGTTTGCGCCCGGCAAAGCTGTCCAGCTCCAGTTGGTTAGGGCACAGGAAATCGGCCACGGCCGCCGCCTCGTTCAGCAGGAAATCACTGACTTCCTGCGGCACGATGCAGCCCTTTTCCGGATGGCCCATCACCGGGTCGCACAGGTACATGACCTTGGGGTTGAGCGCCTTGATGCGCGCCACACCGCTAAGAATTGCACGCCCCTGGTCCGCACTGCCGAGGTAGCCCGACAGCACCGCATCGCAGTTACCCAGCTCGCCGATCGCCGCGATCCCTTCCACCAGTGCCGGAATTTGCTGCGGGGCCAGCACTTCGCCCGCCCAGTGACCATACTGTGTGTGGTTGGAGAACTGCACCGTGTTGAGCGGCCATACATTCACCCCGACCCGCTGCATGGGGAACACGGCGGCGCTGTTTCCGGCGTGGCCAAAGACCACATGAGACTGGATCGCAAGCAGATGGGGTGTACGTTTCATGCAGGAGATTTCCATAAAGCCGTTGAAATTCTGGCCGCGCAGTATGCGACTAAACGCAGCCTGTACGACAGACCGGCGACACAGTTAAGCTGCGCTCACTTTGTTGGAGTTCATGGAATGCTGACCCTGGGAAACATCTTCGTCTTGATGCTGCTGGCGACCGGCGCGGCTTGGGTCTGGCATAACCATGGCCTGCGCGAGCGGGCGCTGGAGCGGGTCAAGCAGCACTGCGCCAAGCTCGACATCGAACTGCTCGACGGCGCGGTGGCCTTGAAACGCATCGGTTTCGTGAAAGATGCCAAGGGTCGGCGACGATTGGCCCGCGTCTACAATTTCGAGTTCACCGTGACGGGCGAGGCTCGCCACAGCGGGACCATCACCCAGTTTGGCGCCCACAGCGCGCAGATTGAACTGGCGCCCTACCCGTTCGAAGCCAAGGAGCCGCTGCCCAGCGCCGAGGTCATCGAACTGAGCCAGTGGCGCCAGGACCACGCAACCAAGAACCGTCAGTAACGGCAGGCCGCCAGTGCGGCCTGCAATGCCGCCACGTCCTGGAGCGCGCTGAAGATCAGTTCGATGCGTGAATCACGACGCCATTCGCTGGGCTGCCAGACCGGCAGGCTGTTATCCACAGCGTTGGCGGACACCCAGGCGTTACGGCTGTGGATAACCAGCTTGGCGCGACGCCAGTGCAGACTTTTCAGCCACTGACTCAAGCGCTCCTGGTCAAATTGCTGGCTCGGATGCCAGCGCCAACCGACGCTCCAGCCGCCCTCCTGGGCCTGGCTCAGGCAGATGGGCAGTGTGGGGTCGTGCCATACCGTCGGCATTGGCGCCGAACCAGTGGGCACTGCAAAGTTATCCACAACCCCGCCAGCCTGAGCTTTCAAGCCAGGTAGCTGTTCAATGGGCAACTGCGCCTGGCGCGTCCAATACAGTGCGTAACCCGATAACTGCTGCTCGATGGCCTGGCGTTGCAGCGCATCCAGTGCCTCATCCTTGTTCAATACCAGCAGGCCGGCACTGGCCAGCGCTTCCTGCTGTGCTTGCGGCAAGGGTTTGCCCGCTGCCAGACCCTGGGCGTCCAGCACCAGCACGCACGGCTGAACCGCCAGCACGCCTTGCCATGGCGCTTGCCCCAATTGTTTGAGTAACTGCGCCGGATGGCCCAAGCCCGACGGCTCGATAAACAGTCGATCCGGCCCGGCCTTGCGCAATAACCGGCCCAGGCCCACCTGGAACGGCGCGCCGTTCACACAACACAGGCAGCCTCCCGCCACTTCACCCAAGGCAATGCCATCGTCATCTTGAGTGAGCAAGGCAGCGTCCAAGCCGATCTGGCCGAACTCGTTGATCAGCACCGCCCAGCGCTCACTTGCCGGACGTTGGGAAAGCAGATGTTTGATCAGGCTGGTCTTGCCGACGCCCAAGGGCCCGGCAATCACGTGAGTGGGAATGTTCTGCAGCATGGGTGGCATCATTCAGACGGTCTGGAGTGCTTGATCCTACGCGTTTATGCCAGCCAATCCAGCGTGAGGATCAAGCGACGCTCACTCGCTTTCAGTGCGGGCGAGCGATGAATGAGGCCATGGTTTTCATTGCCGTGCCATTTCGTGCCCTTGAGCAGGGCTACTTCACCACACAGGATTTGCTCAATACGCTCAGTGGGTTCCGCGTCAGGCTGGCCCAACCGGCGGCGGTCCATGACGCCTTCGCGCAGCCACTGACTGCCGACGCCGGCATAGGTGGTGATCAGCCGCACAGGCACATGGTCGACATGAAAGCGCGGGCACATGGCCTTGTCCAGCAGGCGCAAACGCACGCCGATGCGCTTGGCGCCAAGCAGGCAGGCGAACGCGCTGACCAGCCAGGACACATCGGCGATAAAGCCATCATAGCCTTCCAGATCGCGGCAACCGGACGCCAGACCCTGCAGGTTCGGCGCGCTGTCTTCGCTGTCCAACTCGATGACCAACGCTTCGGCCAGCGGCTCGTCGAGCGCTACCATCAGGGCGCCGAACTCGGCGATATGCAACGGCAATTGGCGCTGCCACAGCGCCAGGTTCACGCCGTCGTCGAGTATGTCAGACAACGCCAGCGGGCTTTCGCCACGGGTCTGGCGAATCACGGGGCGCAGGGGACTAACCGAGGCCAGCATCAGGCGACTGCCTCTTCATACCAGGGGCCAAAAGGGTCTACCCATTGACGCCAACTTTCGACGCCCAGGGCCATTTCCGCGTCTGTGAGCAGGCACTGGTCCAGCTCGGCGCGCATCGTGGCGAAGTCGATGTTCTGCCCGATAAACACCAGTTCCTGACGGCAATCACCGGTGCTCAGTTGCCAGTTATCCATAATCGCCGCGACACTTTCCGGGTCTTGCGGCCATTCGCTTTTTGGCACGAAACGCCACCAGCGCCCGGCGAAACCATGGCGCATCAAACCACCGGCCTGAGACCAGCTGCCGGCATCCTGATGTTTGCTGGCCAGCCAGAAGAAGCCTTTGGAACGCAACAGCTTGCCGTTCACCCAGGGGCGGTCGATGAAGTCAAAAAACCGCTGCGGGTGAAAGGGACGGCGCGCACGGTAAGCGGTAGAGGCAATGCCATATTCTTCGGACTCCGGCACGTGTTCGCCGCGCATCTCCTGTAACCAGCCCGGGGCCTGGGCGGCGCGCTCGAAATCAAAGCGACCGGTGTTGAGGATCTTGTCCAGCGGCACTTGGCCCATGACCATCGGGATGATTTGCGCCTGGGCGTTGAGGCGCTCAAGGATCGCCATCAGCTCTTCGCGCTCGTGGCTGCTGATCAGGTCGATCTTGCTGATCAAAATCACGTCGGCAAATTCGATCTGTTCGATCAGCAGGTCGGTGATCGAGCGCTCATCCTCTTCGCCCAGGGTTTGCCCACGTGAGGCCAGGCTATCTGCGGCCTGGTAGTCGAGCAGAAAATTCATGCCGTCGACCACCGTAACCATAGTGTCCAGGCGCGCAATGTCCGCCAGACTCTGCTCGTTTTCATCGCGAAAGGTGAAGGTTTCGGCGACCGGCAGCGGTTCGGAGATGCCGGTGGATTCGATCAGCAGGTAATCGAACCGACCTTCCCTGGCGAGCTTGCCGACCTCTTCGAGCAAGTCCTCGCGCAGGGTGCAGCAGATGCAGCCGTTGCTCATCTCCACCAGTTTTTCTTCGGCGCGATTGAGCGTGACGTCGCGCTGGACTTCGCTGCCGTCGATGTTGATTTCGCTCATGTCGTTGACAATTACCGCGACCCGCAGGTTTTCGCGGTTGCGCAGCACATAGTTGAGCAGCGTGCTTTTACCGGCGCCGAGAAAGCCGGACAACACGGTAACGGGTAGACGATTGGGCATCAGGTCGATCTCATCTGGCTGCCCGGTCAAGCCAGGCTTTGTTTTATGTTATAGTATAACAATGCAAGCAAGCCAACCCCTCTTGTTCCTGGCGACGAAGGGCGCAATGCTTGATCACCTTCCAGCCCTGAGAAACCCGATGAAACGCCTTTGCTACGTCCTGTTATTGGCAGCGGCAGGACCTGCCTGTGCGCAAACCCCAAGCCTGTTGGCCAACTGCACGCGCAGCGCCAACCTGCTGGCCTGCGTGGACCCGTTGGGCAATGCCTACAGCGTGGCGACCGTGGGCAGCACCACGTATCTGCGCGGGTTCGAGGTGGTCGGCAAACGCTACTGGGCACAGACCAACAGCCGTTATGGACAACTGACGTTCTTTACCGGGCTGGCGTCGGATGGTGAGGCCTGGGTCGGCTACACCCGGCGCGTGGGCTGGACCACCCTTAACCGGTTCTCCAGTTCAGGTGGAGCCAGCGCCACGTTCACCTGCAGCCGAATCACCGGCTGTTAGACCTGGCCGTTCTTCTGCTCCTGCACCCAGGCCATGTAGCTGTTCATCGGCGGGTTTTTCTCGAAGTATTTTTTCAGCCCGTCGAACAAGCCATCCGCCACCGCCTGTTGATGACGCGCCGTCACCAACCGCTGGGCGTCCTGGGTATTGGAGATAAACCCGGTCTCGACCAGGATCGACGGCACGTCCGGCGATTTGAGCACTGCGAAGCCGGCCTGTTCCACGCGTTTCTGATGCAGGCTGGTGATGTTTTGCAGGCTGCCCAATACCGAGCTGCCCAGTTGCAGGCTGGAGGCGATGGTGGCGTTCATCGACATGTCGAGAATCACCCCCGCGAGCATCGGGTCCTTGTCCTTCAGGTTGAGCAACGTCGTGGCGCCCAGCAGATCCGCGCCGTTTTCACGCTGCGCCATGAAACGCGCGGTCGCGGAAGTAGCGCCGCCCTCGGACAACGCATACACCGAGGCACCCGACGCGGTGAGCCTGGGGGCGGCGTCGGCATGTACCGAGATGAACATGTCGGCTTTGTGCTGGCGGGCGATGTCCACGCGCTTGCGTAACGGCACGAAGAAGTCATCGTTGCGCACCAGTTTTACGTCGAAGCCTTTTTCGCGCTTGAGCCGCTTGGCCAGCAATTGAGCAACCGACAGCACCACGTCTTTTTCTCGCTGGCCCTTGGAGCCGATGGCGCCGGGGTCCTTGCCGCCGTGGCCAGGGTCGACCACCACAATGATGTCGCGCTTGGGGTGGGCCTTATCCACCGGCGCGATCAATGGCGCAGGCTCGGCGGCGATCTGACGAGGCGCGTGTGTGGCGCTGCTCAGGTCAAGCACCAGGCGATGGCCCTGACCGTCCTGGGGCGGTAACAGAAAACTGTTGAGCTGCATCGGCGCAGCCAGGTCCAGCACGATGCGGGTGTCGTTTTTGCCGAAATGGCCGGAGCGAATCGAGGTAATCCCGCTGTTCTTCAGCACCAACTGAGAGAAGTCACCACTGAGCCCGGCGCCGCTCAGGTCGATGATCACGCGTTCCGGGGCGGCCAGCGAAAACGTCTTGTATTGCACCGGGCCGCTGAGATCGAACACCAGCCGCAGCTTATCGTCCGAACGCCACAGCCGCGCATTGCGAATCTGCGTGGCGTACGCCCCCAGCGGCAAGGCGAACAAGGGGCTGACCAGCAGCAGGTTGAGGAGTTGACGTCTGTGCATGACCTATACCGCAAATAAGGGAGCGTCCCTGCTCGACGTGACTGAAGAAAGGCTGGAGCAGAAATTTCATCGTGGAATAGATTGTTATACTATAACATGTCTAATTATTTCCAACGATGGACCAGCTTATGAATGCGCTGACTCTGCCGGATATCGCCGCGCAAGCTTCACGCCAGGCCTTGCCGCTGGATTGGGTAGGCATGTGCGGCATTGCCTTGCCTGTCTTGTTCGATGGCCAACGTCTGCCCGCCACCGCCGATGCGGGCGTGAGCCTGGACGATGGCTCGGCCCGTGGCATTCATATGTCACGCCTGTACCTGGCGCTGGAGATGTTCGACCAGCAACCGCTAACGCTTGCACTTCTGCGTAATGTACTGCAGCGCTTTCTCGACACACATGAAGATTTATCTAACAACGCCTACCTGCGTATTCACACCCAATTACTGCTTAAACGGCCTGCTCTGGTCAGCGCTTTGGACGGTTGGAAGCGTTACCCGGTGAGTATCGAGGCGCGTCTGGAAAATCAGATGTTCCACGTGGAACTAAAAATTGACGTTACTTATTCCTCAACCTGCCCTTGCTCCGCTGCCCTTGCCAGGCAGTTGATTCAGCAGCAGTTTCTCGCCGACTTCGCTAACAAACCGTTGCAGCATGCCGAGGTACTGACCTGGCTCGGCAGCGCCGACGGCATCGTTGCCACGCCCCACAGCCAGCGCAGCAGTGCGCAGTTACACGTGCAGATTCAAGGTGACGAACTGCCAATACTTGAATTGATCAACGATGCCGAAGCCGCGCTCGGCACCGCCGTGCAAACCGCGGTGAAACGCGCGGACGAACAAGCCTTCGCCCTGGCCAACGGGCAGAACTTGATGTTCTGCGAAGACGCCGCGCGCCGCCTGAACCTCGCCTTGAAACGCTCGGATGCGGTCAACGCCTTCCATCTCAAAGTGATCCACGCCGAAAGCCTGCACGCGCACGATGCCGTGGCTGAAAGCCGCTGGACGAGACCTGCCACATGATCACCTGCAACGCATTGCGCTGGGGCGCTCCGGGCCAACCGCTCACTCCCGCCGTGGATTTCACCCTGGAAAAAGGCAGCCTCACCGGCGTCATCGGCCCCAACGGCTGTGGCAAGAGCAGCCTGCTCAAAGTCATCGCCGGCCTGCAAAAGCCGCTGGCTGGGAAAGTCAGCGTCGATGTGCCACGCCGCGGCGGCCTGGCGTTCCTCCCCCAGCAACAACACTTGGATCGCCAGTTTCCCATCAGCCTGCAAGAACTGGTCGCCGCCGGATTCTGGGGCACCAGGCTCACACCGCAGCAACGCAGCGAACGCCTGCACGCCGTGCTGGAAGACTGGTGCCTCGGCGGCCTGGAGCAGCGCCCGTTGATGGCCTTGTCCGGCGGCCAACTGCAACGCGCCCTGCTCGCACGAATGAACCTGGCCGACTCACCGGTGCTGCTGCTCGACGAACCCCACGCGGCCCTCGACGAAGAAGGCCAGGCGCTGTGCTGGAAACACATTCACGCCTGGCATGACGAAGGCCGCACGCTGATGGTGGTCTGCCACGACCTGGCGTCGGTGCGCCATCACACCCAACACGTGCTGCACATCAAAAGCACGGGCTGCGCACTGGGCCTGAGCAAAGAGCTGATCCGCCCCCAACCGCAATTGCAGGTGGCCTGATGCACTTCGCCGCGCACTTGTGGATGCCCTTTGTCGATTTCGTCTTCATGCGCCGCGCGCTGATCGGTGGCCTGGTACTCGCCTGCAGCACCGCGCCGCTGGGCGTGTTTTTGATCCTGCGACGCATGAGCCTGATTGGTGATGCCGTGGCCCACGGCATCCTGCCCGGTGCCGCCCTGGGCTTCTGGTTCGCCGGGTTGAGCCTGCCGGCGCTGACCATCGGCGGCCTGGGCGCGGGCCTGAGCATGGCCGGGCTGTCCGCCTGGATCACCCGCCGCACCGGCCTGCGTGAAGACGCCAGCCTCGCCGCCATCTACCCCATCTCCCTCGCCGCCGGCGTGTTGATCCTCGGCATCGCCGGCAAGCGTCTGGACCTGTTGCACTTGCTGTTCGGCTCCGCCCTGGCGGTGGATGAAACCACCCTCACCGGCATGCTCTGGGTCTCCGGTTTCAGCCTGATCGCCATGGCGCTGATCTACAAACCGCTGCTGCTCGACACCCTCGATCCACTGTTCCTGCAAACCGTCAGCCGCCTCGGCCCGCTCGCCCACGGACTGTTCCTGACGCTGGTGGTGCTGAACCTGGTCATCGGTTTCCAGGCCATCGGCGCCTTGATGGTGGTGGGCTTGATGATGCTGCCGGCCATCGCTTCGCGCTTCTGGAGCCGGCGCCTGCCGGTGTTGATCGCGGTATCGGCAGTGCTGGGATGCCTGTCGGTGTGGCTGGGCTTGTTGCTGTCGTTCTATTACTCACTGCCCAGCGGCCCGGCCATCGTGCTGGTGGCGGGCGGCGGGTATTTGCTGTCCGTGGTCTTCGGTCCGGTGCACGGCTTGCTGCGCCGCCCGCCCTTGCTTACATCCCAATGAGGTGTCTCCCGATGCGCGCTCTACTCGTGCTGTTCAGTCTGCTGTTGCCGCTGTCGATGGCGCAGGCCGCCGATAAGCTCCAGGTGGTTACCAGCTTCAGTATTCTCGATGACATCACCCACCAGATCGGTGGCGACCACATCCAAATCAGCAACATGGTCGGCCCGGACGCCGACGCTCACACCTACGAACCCACACCGGACGACGCCAAGGCGTTGCTCAAGGCCAAGCTCATCATCAAGAACGGCCTGGGCTTCGAGCCCTGGCTGGACCGCCTGGTAACCAGCACTGAAACCAAGGCCACGGTGGTCACTGCCAGCAAAGGCGTGATCTCCCACACCATGGACGAGGACGGCGAAACCATCCCTGACCCACACGCCTGGCACAACCTGGCCAACGCCGAGATCTACGTTAACAACATCACCAAAGCGCTGGTCACCGCCGACCCGGCCAACCAGGCTGACTACCTGCGCAACAGCCAGGCCTACCTCAAGGAAATCCACCGCGTGCTGGCCGAAGCCAAGACCAAGTTCGGCGCACTGCCCGCAGGCAATCGCCGCATCGTGACTTCCCATGACGCCTTCGGTTACCTGGGCCAGGCCTATGGCATTCAGTTTCTTGCGCCTCAGGGCTTGTCCACTGAGCGCGAGCCGTCAGCCGCCGAAGTGGCCGCGCTGATCACTCAAATCCGCAAGGACAAGGTCAAGGCCGTGTTCATGGAGAACATCAAGGACTCGCGCCTGCTCAAGCAAATCGCCGACGAAAGCGGCGCGCAGATTGGCGGCACGCTGTACTCCGACGCCCTCGCCGCCGAAGGCCCGGCCAGCACCTTTATCGGACTGTTTGAATACAACCTCAACACCTTGTGCGCAGCGTTGAGCAAACTATGATCCGCAAGAATCCTTCCGGCGACCTGCCGGTGATCGCCGAATCGGCATACGTCGATAAAACCGCGATCATCTGCGGCAAGGTGATCATCGGCGAGAACGTATTTGTGGGCCCCTACGCGGTGATCCGCGCCGATGAAGTCAACGCCAGCGGCGCCATGGACCCGATCACCATCGGTGCCAACTCCAATATCCAGGACGGTGTGGTGATCCATTCCAAGTCCGGCGCCGCCGTGACCATTGGCGAGTTCACCTCCATCGCACACCGTTCCATCGTCCACGGCCCCTGCACCGTGGGCGACCGCGTGTTTATCGGTTTCAATAGCGTGCTGTTCAACTGCGCGGTAGGCGACGGCTCGGTGGTGCGGCACAACTCGGTCGTGGACGGGCGCGACCTGCCCGCTGCTTTCTACGTCCCCTCCACTACCCGCATCGGGCCCACCACCGACTTGTCGCAGTTCGCGCCGGTGAGCGTCAGCGCCTCGGAGTTTTCCGAGGACGTGGCACGCACCAATGTCGACCTGGTGCGCGGCTACAAAGCCCTGCAAAACGAGTTCTGAAGTATGAGCCGCCTATTGATTCGCAATGCCAGACTGGTCAATGAGGGCCGGGAGTTCGACGCGGATGTGCTGGTGGTCAGTGGCCGTATCGAAAAGATTGCTGGCAGCATTGAACACGCAAACGAACCGGTGGAGATCGACGCTCAAGGCCAATGGTTGTTGCCAGGGATGATCGATGACCAAGTGCATTTTCGCGAGCCCGGCGCACCGGACAAAGGCAGCTTCTACAGCGAGTCCCGCGCAGCGGTGGCCGGTGGCATCACCAGCTTCATGGACATGCCCAACACCCAACCGGCCACGCTGAGCCTGGACGCCCTGGCCGATAAAAAGCGCCGCGCCGCGTTGCACTCGGTGGCCAACTACGGCTTTCACTTTGGCGTGAGTCACGCCAACCTCGACACCGTCGCGGCCCTCGACCCGCGCGACGTGGCAGGGGTCAAAGTGTTCATGGGCGCGTCCACCGGCAATATGCTGGTGGACGATCCGCAGACGCTGGAGCGCCTGTTTGCCGAAGTGCCGACGATCCTGCTGGCTCACTGCGAACACACGCCGAGCATCCAGGCCAACGAACTGCGCCTGCGCGACCGCTTCGGCGAGCGCATTCGCGCCGTGGCCCATGCGCTGATCCGTGATGCCGAGGCGTGCTATCGCTCCTCATCGTTTGCCGTGGAATTGGCCAAACGCCATGGCACGCGCTTGCACGTGTTGCACCTGACCAGCGCGCGGGAATTGGCCTTGTTCGAAGACAAGCCGCTGAACGAAAAGCACATCACCGCCGAAGTCTGCCTGCACCACTTGCTGTTCGACGACCGCGACTACCAGCGCCTCGGCCACCAGATCAAATGCAACCCGGCGATCAAGACCCGCGCCGACCGCGACGCGCTGCGCCTGGCTTTATTGAGTAATCGTCTGGATGTGATTGGCAGTGACCATGCGCCGCATACCTGGGCACAAAAGCAGTTGGACTATCGCCAGGCGCCGGCCGGTCTGCCCTTGGTGCAACATGCGTTGCCGGCGCTGCTGGAACTGGTGGCGGACGGGTTGCTACCGCTGACCACGCTGGTGGCGAAAACCAGTCATCGCGTCGCCGACCTGTTTGCCATTCCTGATCGAGGTTATCTGCGCGAGGGGTATTGGGCCGACCTGGTGCTGATCAAGCCAGAACCCGCGGGCAAACCCGTGAGCAGCCAACCGATCCTGGCCCGTTGCGGCTGGACGCCTTTTGCCGAGCGCAGCTTTGCGTCACAGTGTCAGTACAACCCTGGTGTCGGGCCACTTGGCGTGGCACAACGGCCAAGTGGTCGACAGCTGCCAGGGCCTGCCCCTGCATTTCCTGCGTTAAGCGCGGGGTTTGACGGTACCGCAGTTGTTACCCAGCCACTGCGCGTGGGTGTCCAGGCTGCCCTTTTGCTGGACGCCGGTGGCATTGAAGGTGCCGTTGACGGTGGTGGTGAATTCCTTCTGGCTCTGGAAGGTCGCCACGCCCGTGCCTTGGGCTTTCGGGCAGCTGAAACGGAATTTCCACTGGTTGCCGGTCTTGTCGGTCACTTCCTGTTTGCAACCCGATTGCGGGTCAGTCAGGGGAATGGAGTCGGAAGCGACCTGGGCTGGCGTGAGGCACACCTGCACGCCTTTACCGGCCATGGTGATGCCCTGTTTTTCCAGCATGGCGCGCTGTTCAGGGGTCATCTGTTGCTTGAGCTGACCCAGGATCAGCGACAAGTCCGGCAGGTCCTGGTTGTCGACTTTCATATTGCTGGTAGTCAACTCCCACAAGCCCGGCGCCAACATCTGCGCATGTGCCGCTAGCGGCAGCGACAAACCAACAACCATGGACAAACACAGCAGACGAGCATTCATCGGGTAACTCCTGGGCAATAGTGGGCGTTAGACGCCGCAAAGGCGCCAGTGTTGCACGGCAAATAAAATAGCGACATTCACGGTGGAACATGGTCTGTTACGCACTGGACTGCCCGGAGTGATGTCGTTCATGGATTTTTTTGGCCCGCACCTGCTCGCCTACTTCATTGCCACGCTGCATTTTCTCGGGAGCCTCGCCGCCATCCATGCCGTACTGACCGTCAGGACCGCCCAAGGCTCGATTGCCTGGGCGCTGTCGCTGATGTTCATGCCTTATCTCACGCTGATTCCCTATCTGATTTTTGGCCGCAGCACCTTCGACGCCTACATCCAGGCGCGGCGCCAGGCCAACCAGGAAATGCACAGGGCCATCGCCGAATTGAACTGGCGCCCCTGGGTCGAGGAAGCACTCGCCGCGCGCAACTCCAGTGCCTACGCCTCGTTGCGCGCCATGCCCAAACTGGGCCGCATGCCCTGCCTTGCCAATAACCAGGTGCAGTTGCTGATCAATGGCGATGCCACCTTCAGCGCCATCTTCGAAGCCATCGGCAACGCGAAAACCGCCGTGCTGTTCCAGTTTTTCATCATTCACGACGATGACCTCGGCCGCCAACTGCACAGGTTGCTCACCGCAAAAGCGGCCGAAGGCGTGGACATTTACGTGCTCTACGACCGCATCGGCAGCCACGCCCTGCCCCATCACTACGTGCAATCGCTGCGCGACGCCGGGGTCAAGGTCAAAGCCTTCGCCACCCGCAGCGGCTGGCTGAACCGCTTCCAGGTCAACTTCCGCAACCACCGCAAGATCGTGGTGGTGGACGGCATCACCGGGTTCGTTGGCGGGCATAACGTGGGCGATGAGTACCTGGGCAAGAAACCGCCGTTGGCGCCGTGGCGCGATACGCACGTACAGGTCACCGGCCCGGTGGTCGCCTGCTTGCAGGAGTCATTCGCCGAGGATTGGTTCTGGGCTGCGCGGGAATTGCCGCCGCTGATCCTGCCGGACGCTTACCCGGAAGACGGCGTGCTCTGCCAATTGCTCGCCAGCGGCCCGGCGGACCCGTATGAAACCTGCTCGCTGTTTTTTGTCGAGGCCATTCACGCCGCGACCGAACGCGTGTGGATCACCAGCCCGTATTTCATCCCGGACGAAGCGGTGTTTGCCGCCCTGCGCCTGGCCGTCCTGCGCGGCGTGGACGTGCGTGTTCTGCTGCCCTCGCGACCGGACCACCGCATCGTGTATGCCGCCTCCAGCCTCTATGCCATCGAAGCGGTACGCGCCGGCGTGCGGGTGTTCCGCTACACGCCCGGGTTTGTGCACCAAAAGGTGGTGTTGGTGGACAGCGAAATCAGCGCCATCGGCAGCGCCAACATGGACAACCGTTCATTCCGGCTGAATTTTGAAGTGATGTTGCTGACGGTCGACGAGGCCTTCGCCAAACAGGTGGAGCAGATGCTGCTGGACGACTTCGCCCTGGCCCATGAAGTCAGCCAGGAAGAGAGCCGTGAAACCCGGCGCTTGCAGCAGCTGGGCATGCGCGTGGCGCGCTTGATTTCACCGATTCTCTAACAGACGGCAAGCCCTGGCTTCACTGTAGGAGCGAGCTTGCTCGCGAAAAACGTCCAGGCAACGTGTTCATCCTGAATAAACTTGCAGCCCAGAGTTCTTCGCGAACAAGCTCGCTCCTACAAAAAGCCGGGCGAGCCTCCTCTATCATCAAGCGGTTTCAGCGGTAGATATCTTCCCGCGTCCACGGCAGTTCATGGCCGCCATCGGCATGGGGTTTCACCGCCAGAATCTGGTGCAGGTTGATCCAGCCCCGCGCGAAGGCGTAGGCGCAACCCGCCAGGTACAGCCGCCAGATACGCAAGGCATGCTCCGGCACCATTTTCGCCGCGGCTTCGAGGTTGTCCTCCAGCCGCTCGCTCCAATGGTCCAGCGTACGGGCGTAGTGCAGGCGCAAGCTCTCAACGTCCACCACTTCCAACCCGACTTCGCTGATTTCGGCGGCCATCATCGCCAGGTGCGGCAGCTCGCCGTTGGGGAAGACATAGCGCTCGATAAAGTCGCCTGCGCCACGGCCCACGGGACGCCCGTCAGTGTGTTTGGCGGTGATGCCATGGTTCATCACCAGGCCGCCTTCACGCACGGCGCCGTTAAGAATCTGACAGTACTGCGCCAGGTTGGCGTGGCCGACGTGTTCAAACATGCCCACGCTGACCACTTTGTCGAAACGACCGTCCTGAGGCAGGTCGCGGTAGTCGAGCAGTTGCAGGTCGACCTGGTCTTCCAGGCCTTCGGCTATCACCCGCTCCTTGGCCAGGGCCAGCTGTTCCTTGCTCAAGGTAATCCCGAACACCTTGACCCCGAATTCCCGCGCGCCGCAAACCGCGCAAGCCCGCCCCACCCGCACCCCACATCGAGCAAATACTCACCCGGCTGCAGCCGCAATTTGCGGCACAGATGGCGAAATTTGTCTTGTTGGGCCTGGTCGATGGACTCGCTGCCCGTCTCGAAATAACCGCAGGAATACACCATGTCCTGGTCCAGCCAGAGCTGATAGAACTCGTTGGACAGGTCGTAATGGTAGGAAATGGCTGCCGCGTCGGTCGCCTTGTCGTGGATCGAGCGCACCGGACGAGGACCGTCGTCGTCTTCGATCAAGGCGTGACTGAGCTCGTCACATACCCTGATCACCTCGGCGATGGAGCCTTCCAGCTCCAGCTTGCCCTCGACGAAGGCTTCGCCCAGTGAGTCAAGCGTGGGATGGGTCAGCTGTGTGACGACCGTAGGGTCCTTCACCACGATGGTCACACTGGGCTCGGGGCCCAGGTTGAATTCATGGCCGTCCCAGAGTCGAAGACGCAGCGGTAGCTGAAGATTCTGTAAGGCCGGTGGAAGTTGCGCGAGCATGAGTAGTCCCCCCTTGTTTCAGACGTCTGCTGTGAGGGTAGACCATCCCAAATAAAGTAGGTAGCTATCGATTAAATAGCAGCCTGCTGCGAAGCCCGACGCTCGAGCAACCCGTCCTGGATCCACTGTTTCAACCATGTGGCCGCTTGCAGTGGTGCACCCTCTCCATAAGTGACTGCCAACTCGATGCACAGTTCTGAAAAGTTCCAGCCGGTGGCGACCATGCCCGCCAGCGCGTGGGCTTCAGCAGACTCCAGACTGCGGTACTGACACAGGTTCTGATGCCGCCACACCAGGCAAACCTGCGCCGACTCCAGCGCCTGGCTGCCGGGAAAGTCCGATTCATCCTTATGGGCCCGCCAGAGGCTCACCGTATTGAAACGGCACAGTACGTTCTGCACGGAAGGCACCAGCGATACGCGTAATTCCGGCCAGTCCTCAGGCGCCAGTTGCGCCATGTGATCGAGGCTCAGCGGTTCGCCCGCAGGCGCGTCGAATGCGAGGGTGAATGCCCACTCCAACTGCGCCAGTTCCACCAGCGGCGCGCTTTGTTCGGCCACCAGATACTCAAGGATAAAAGAGGCGAATCGCTCACCCAGCCAACGCAGGCTGTAATGCGCCGAGGGATAACGACGTATATACGCCTGGCTCAGCAAGGCAAATTCATCGTCGCCCAGCCAGTACCGGACGGCGCCGAAGTCATGCCGTAGCACGTCCTGTAATCGGAGCCTGTAGGCGTTGTGATAGATCGCCAGGCCCGTGTCGACATTCAGCGTGGGGCCGCCGAGCAAGGAGGCGGCAAAGCCACTGTTGGCGGCGCAGTTTTCCGACAACAGGTGCGCCTCGAAGGCCAGTTGCCAGTCGATCAGACGCATAACGCCCTCCTGGCCAATGCCGTGGCCCCCAGTTCCCGGGCTTTGCCCAATTCGCTCAGCAGCTCTTCAAATGGCGGAAAGTGATCGTCGCGCTCCAGCAGCGTCGACACCGGCCCCACCTGCTCCAGCGTGCGCTGATAGAGCGCCCACACCGGATCGCACACCGGGTGATCGTGGGTATCGACCACATAGTCGCCATAGTCCATATGCCCCGCCAGATGCAGTTGGCGAATGCTCTTGGGCGGCAGGTTCTGGATAAACGTCCAGGCGTCAAACCCGTGATTACGCGAGCTGACGTACACATTGTTCACGTCCAGCAGCAATTGACATCCCGTCAGATGCGTCAGGGCATTGAGGAATTGCCACTCGGTGAATTCATCGGCCTTGGAGCGCACATAGCTGGAGACGTTTTCCAGCACCAGCGGGCGTTGCAACACGTCTTGCACCTGACGCACACGAGCGGCCACGTGGTACAGGCTTTCTTCGGTGTACGGCAGGGGCAGCAGGTCATGCAACTGATGTGCGCTGCCACGGCTCCAGCACAGGTGATCGGAAATCCACGCCGGCTGGATGCGCTCGGCAAGCTGTCTGATCTGTTTGAGATAGTCGGTATCGATGGCATGGGGGCCGCCGATCGACAGGGACACGCCGTGCATCACCAGGGGGTAGCGTTCGGCAATCGCGTCCAGGTAGTACAAGGCTTTGCCGCCTTGCACCAGATAATTTTCGGAGATCACTTCGAACCAATCCACCGCAGGGGATTGCGCAAGGATCTGCTCGTAGTATTCGTTGCGTAGTCCCAGGCCGTAACCCAGGGAGGGGAAAGAATGGGCCATGATGCGCTCCTGGAAAGTGTCCGCAGCGGCGCAAGGCCCGCTGCGGTTGCACTCGCGTGTCGGTTACTCGCCGACTTTGCCACCGGCCGTGTCGCACTCAGCCTGGGTCATGGATTTGAAGCCGTGGCCCTTGCACACCGCTTGGCCTTTGCAGGCGTTTTCAGCGGTCTTGCAATCGTTCATGCCTTTGCAGGAGGTTACGCCGTAGCAATGAACCGGAGCGTCGGCGGCCTGTACCTGGGTGGCGACGCCAGCGAACATGGAAGCGGCAGCGATAGCCAGGGCAGCACCGGAAACGGCTTTTTTGATATTCATTGTGTAGTCCTCAACAGTCAGTGGGATGTCGGTCTGAACGGATTGCCCAGTCTCGACACACCACTAGAGTGAGGCGCCCTTTTAGCGTTACAGCCCTGTACAAAGATTTCTGAAAATTATTCGTCCAACTTCAACAGCGGCTCCTGAAAGCGCAGCAACCGCCCGGCGTTCCCCAGGACCAGCAAGGTGCTGAGGTTGTGCAACACCGCAGCGATCATTGCCCCGGCCGCGCCCAGCCAGCCGAAGGCGGCGAACACCACGATAGCCAGCGTCCAGCCCAGGCCGATGATCACATTGACCTGCAAGGTGTGCCGGCACTGACGACTCAGGCGCACGCAGGTGCCCAGGCGGCGCAGGTCGCTGCCGATCAGCACCACGTCTGCCGAGGCCAGGGCAATATCGGCACCGCCCGCGCCCATTGCCACGCCGACCACACCGGCTTTAAGCGCCAGCGAATCATTGATCCCATCCCCTACCACCATTGGCCGGAAACCGCTGCCGATCTCCCCCAGCACACGGTTGAGTTTGTCTTCCGGCAACGCCTGGGCCTGGACCTCAGCGATGCCCACGTTCACGGCCAGGCTGTCGGCCACGCTCTGACGGTCGCCGGTGAGCAGCAGTTGGCGGCCCAGCCCCAGGTCGCGCAACTCTTGCAGGGCCTGGCGAGCCTCCGGTTTGACGCTATCGGCCAACAGCAGCCAGGCCAGGAACTGTCCGTTCAGCGCCAGCCCGGCAATCGGGCCGTCGTGATGAGGGACGGCGGCGGTGACAATACCCAGTTGCTCGAACAGTTCGGGGCGACCCAACGCCGCCTCGCCCTGTTCAGTGTGCGCCACCACACCCAGCCCCTGGCGCTCGCGGATATCGGTGAGCGCCACGCGCTGTTCCTGTGTCGCCAGCCCCGCCAGCGCACGGCTGACCGGGTGGCTGCTGGCCGAACCGAGGCTGGCGGCAAGGTTAAGCAAAGCCTGGCGATCGGTAGATGCGGCTTCGATGGACTGCAGGCGCAAGGTGCCGAAGGTCAAGGTACCGGTCTTGTCGACCACCAGCGAGGTCAGGTCCGCCAGCTCCTCCAGAAACGCCGAGCTGCGAATCAGAATCCCATGCCGTGCCGCCACCGCGATCCCGGCAATCGCCGTGGCCGGTGCCGACAACACCAACGCGCACGGGCACGCCGCCACCAGCACCGCAAGCATCGCCTGGGCGTCGTTGGTGACAAACCAGGTGACCGCCGCCAGCAACAGCACCAGCACCATGTAGCTACCGGCATAGCGCTCCAGCAACCGGGTGATCGGCGGCTTGGAGCGCTCGGCGTTCTGCATCAGCGCGATCACCTTGCCAAGGGTCGACTCATTGCCCGTGCGCGTCACTTTAAGGCGCAGCAGGCCGTCCAGGTTGATCGCCCCGCCAAACACCTGAACGCCCGCGCTGGCTTCCAACGGCACCGACTCACCGGTGATGGGCGCCGTGTCCAGGCTGGCCTGGCCCGCCAGCACCACGCCGTCGGCCGGCACGCGGTCGCCGGCGCGCACTTCGACCACATCGCCGGTGTTCAGCGTACTGTTATCCACTTCTACAATGCTGCCGTCGGCCTGCACCAGGCGTGCGTGGCTGCGCGTGAGCTTGCCCAGCGCATGGATCGCTTCCTGGGAGCCGATCACGCTGCGCTCTTCGAGCACGTGCCCGAAAATCATGATGATCGGCAGCAACGCCGCGGTGAGCAGATCACCCGTGGCCCAGGCACCGATCATCGCCAGCGCGATCAATTGGTCAGTGATGCCATGCAGGCTCGGGTAGCGCAGGCTGTACCAGGCCGACCGCATGACCGGCACGGCCACCAGCAGCGAGGCCACACCGAGCAGCAGTTGGCTGACCCCGCCCTGGTCCGCCGCCAGCCAGCGCCACACCAGGCCCAACAGCAGTAAACCCAGGGCCAGCATGGCCAGGGTCAGTTGCCGGGCGGCGCTGCGCTGCTCGGCGGAGGTCAGCATGGGTGCGCTCATTGTTCGGCTCCCTGAATGATCAAACGGGAGTCGTCTTTCGGATCGACCGTGGTCACCGAGCCGGCCTGGCCCAGAATCTTCGGCAGGCGCTCACGGTACAGGCGCAGCAGCAAGCCGGGGTCGTTGACTTGCGCCAGGCTGGCGACGGTGGCGGTTTGCGCCTGGGCGCTGGCCAGACGCTCACTGGCCTGGGCATGGGCGACCTGCACCTGGCGGTCAGCCTCCTGGTTGGCGGTTTGGGTGAGTTTTTCCGCATCGGTACGTGCGTTCGCCACCGCTTTGTCGGCTTGCTGGCTGGCGGTAAGTACCGCATTGAAGGCATTCACCGCCGGGCCCGGCAGGCTCGACTGCACATCGACCCGCGTCACTTCGATGCCCAGCCCCAGCCCGCTGGCGGTCAGCTGCGCCAAGCGCTGGTTGATTCCTTGCACCAAATCGCCGCGCAGCCGTTCGCGGCGCTCGGCGGCGCCGTTGTCAGTGCCGATCAGCTCGGGGCGCGCCACCAGGATGGTGTCCAGGTCCCGCGCCGCCGTCAGTGCAACGGCACTGCGGGTCACCAGGCGGTCCAGCGCGGGCAGCACATGCTCGCCCTGCAACACAAAGGCATAGGGCTCGGTGACCTTGTAGAACACCCGCACATCCAGCTGCACGATCCCAGCATCACCGGTCAGCAAGTAGCCGGAACCGGCCAGCGTGTCGCTCAACGGTGTGGCGAAACTGGCCACGCGGTCGGCCTGCACGGCTGCCTCTGAGCGCAACAGGTTCTCCACCCGACGCTCGATTACCCGGTCTGCCGCCGGCAACAACACCACCTGTTCGAACGGTTGCGGCCAGGCCAGCAGCAGCCCGGCATTCTGGATGCGGTCCAGGGCGCCGAAGTGCAGCACCATGGCGCGGTTCTGCGGGTCGATCTGGCGCACATTGGAAAACGCCCAGGCCAACGCCGCCAACACGGTGACCGCGTACAGCGCCAGGAAGGTCAGGCGTCCGGCCTGGATCCATGGGCTGTCCGGGCTGTCACGCTCGCTCATGGTTGAACATCCTTGGGCCCATCCACCAGCGCGCGAAACGGTGCAGCATCGGTGCGCAGGATGATCTTGGTGCCGGGCGTCACCACCGTGCCCAGGGTATCCAAGGAGCGCAGCAGGTTGTACAGCTGCGGATTACCCGCGTAGGCACGTCCATAAATCTGCGCCGCTTCAACCCGCGACTGGGCTTCGATATCAGCGGCTTTCACCGTGGCGTCGGCTTGCACAATGCGTGCGTCACGTTCGGCCGCCGAGCGGATCTGCGCCGCCTCGCGCTTGCCCACGGCGGTGCGTTCGGTGGCGATGGTTTCACGCTCGGCACGCATGCGGTCGACCGTGGCGGTGAGGGTCACCGAGGGTAATGTCAGCCGTTCAATACCCACTTGGGCCACACGTACGCCATAGGTGGCGAGCAATTGCTGATCGATCTGCTGGCGCAGTTGAGCTTCGAACTCGGCGATGCGCACCTGGCTGGCGTCGGTGTTGATCAAGCTGGACAGGTCGAAACTGGCCGCCGTGGTTTCCAGCGCCGAGCCGACGAAGGTGCGGATCTGCCGCGCCGCTTCATCCGGCTGGTTCTGCACCGCGCGCATGAAGCGCTGCACGTTGTCGGTATCGCCCTGCACCTGCCACGCCACGTAGGCCTGCACGATGATCCGCAGGCCATCGCGTGTGCCCACGTCCTGCAAACCGCTGGAGGTGGTGCGCAGGCGCAGATCAACCGGGATCGCCGCTTCAAACGGCGCCGGCCAGCGCCAGCCCAGGCCCGGTTCCAACAGCACGCGCACCGGGTTGCCGAAGCGGGTAATCACCGTGGCCTCGCCGGAGCGCACCTGCACCAGGCTCGCCGCCGCGATGGCAAACAGCACAAGCACTAACGCCCAGGACATTCGCCGCCAGGGAAAAGGGCTTTCGACCTGTTCGTCACCATGATGGTGATGGTGACCGTGATGATGGTGATGACCGTGATCGTGAGAATGAGCGCTCAACAGACAGACTCCTTATTGAACGGCTTTACGCGGCACCGAGGGATCGGCCGGCAAGGTAAAAGATCGCAGATCGATCGTCGGCGCGCTGTCGGCGCCCAGGCGATGATCCAGAATAAGCAGTTTGGCGTGGGCCAGGCCCTGGCTGAGTTGGCCCAGGTACTGCTCCAGCACGAAGGCGCGGCCCGCTGCGGCATAGGCTTTTTGTTCGGCAACGAACCGCAGGTTCGCCGCTTGGGCACCGGCATTCACTTCGCGAGCGGTGGCCTGGGCCTGGTCGCGGGCCGTGCTGGCTTGCAGCAACGCCTGGTTAGTCTGCTCGCTGGCCGCGCCGCGCTCGCGAGCGATCAACGCCTGGGCGCCGATCTGCGCAGCTTGCACGCCGTGGTAGGCATTGGCGGCGCCGGCCGGTGGGTGGATCGCTTCGACGACCGTGGCGAGGATTTCCACACCGCTGTCGAGCTTTTGCAGGTCCGCTTGCACGCTGCGGCCAATTTCATCGGCAAGGCTGGTGCGCTGTTCGCCAAGTAGCTCATCGAGGGTGCGCGAGGCAAAGTCGTGCACCAGAATCCGGCTGGCGGTGCTGCGGATCAGGGCCGGCACATCGGCGCTGTTGTAGGTGGCGGCCAGCGCGGCGTGGTCCGTCAGGCCAATGCGGTAGACGAAGCGCACGTCCATGTTGACGATCTGGAAGCTCTGCTTGTCGCCGCTGCTGCTGGCGATGACCTGGGACTTGTCATTCACGTGGCTGGCGTCCCACAGGCGGTTGGCGATCGACGGCGCCGGGCCTTCGGCACTGGCCAGCTCGGTAGCGGCACCTTCGCTGATGCTGGTCGCCAGCTCATGCACCACGCCGTTCTCCACATTCAGCACGCGGCCCAGCGGCCAGGGCAACCCAGCGTGCAGGCCCGGTCCGAACACTTCGACCGGTTTGCCGAAACGCTCATAAATCCCACGGCCCTGCAGCGGAACTTCATGCACGCCGGTCAGCGCCCAGCCCACCGCGAGCACCACCAGCAGCACCGGCAGGAACGCGCGGCGCATGTAGGTAAATGCCCAGATCTGGCGCAGGTCGATGCCGAAGCGGTTGTGCAGCTCATGCTGCAAGGCCTGCAAGGGTTGCGGCGGCCAACGCAGCAGGCCGGCGACAAAACTCTGCGCCATCAGGCGTGGTTCAACACGCGGCTGGCGTGGGCTGAACAGTGACAGTACGCCACGCAGCAGAAACTCCAGCGCCACCAGCGCAGGCAACAGGCCGATGAGTGTCGCTAGCCGCAGCGGCCACACCGATTGGGCGCCGGCAAACAACAGGCACACCGCGCTGACCACCAGGCAGATGATTGTTACCCGGCTCAACTGCGCCAGTTGCGAGGCTTCCGGCCATTGCGCGAGAGTTTCCTGGGCCATGCGCCGCTCGAACACCAGCAAGGCAAACGCCAGCGCCAACCCCAGCGCCGCGCCGATGCTGGCGGATTGACCGACGGCCGCAGCAGGGAGCGCCAGGTTCCAGAATTGGACGACGCTGACCAGCGCCAGCAATGACCAACCGCACAGCCACAACACGGGCGCGCCGATCTGCTTGCTGAGGCGCTCCGCCAGACGCGCGTAGCGGCCTGTGTCGGCCACCGGCACTTCAACCGCCGGTTCTTCCAACGCCTGGGCACGCCAATCGGCGACCCACCACGCCGATTGCAACCCGGCGACCAGCACGAACAAGGCCGACGAGCAGTTGACCAACACCACCGGCCAGATCGATTCAGGTGCAAACAGCGCCACAAAGAGCGCCAGCACCCAACCGGTAATGGCCAGGGCCGTCAGGCTGATGCCGGCTTGCCTCAATCGGCGGGCATGGAACAGCCCCTGCTGAAAACGCGGCAGGCCTTCAACCGAAGCGCCGTCAGCTTCTAGATCCACTTGCATCCACTCAACGCCCGCTTGTACATAATTCGTTACGATATAACACGGAGCGTGAAATTTTTGTTCTTTAAACACCGCGAATCCCTTGTGGGAGGGGGCTTGCTCCCGATAGCGGTGGGTCAGTGAGTGGATGTGCTGGCGGGTCTGCCTATATCGGGAGCAAGCCCCCTCCCACACTTGATTTTCTTTGTGTCCAAGACCGTGATTAAACCCCCATAAACACGAGACATCACTGGTGTGCGCCAGAATTAATCGGCACACTCCAGAACAGTTTTTCGCGGCTCCACGGACAAGGAAGCGTCACCCTTCATGATCTCCATCTATCAGCTCAAACCGCGCTTTCAAAACCTGCTGCGCCCCCTCGTGCAGCGCCTCTATGACAACGGCACCACCGCCAACCAGATCACCGTGCTGGCCGGCGTGATTTCCGTGCTGGTGGGCCTGCTGATCGCCGGCTTCGCTCAGCACCTGTGGCTGTTTGCGCTGATCCCGCTGTGGATGATTGCGCGCATGGCCCTCAATGCCATCGACGGCATGCTCGCGCGGGAATTCGGTCAGCAATCGCGCCTGGGCGCCTACCTCAATGAACTGTGCGATGTGATCGCCGACAGCGCGCTGATTCTGCCGTTTGCGCTGATCCCCGGCGTGAGCCTGGCGCCCGTACTGTTGGTGACGCTGCTGGCGGTGTTCAGCGAGTACGCCGGCGTGCTGGGGCCGATGGTGGGTGCATCGCGCCGCTACGACGGGCCGATGGGCAAAAGCGATCGGGCGTTCGTGCTCGGCGTGCTGGCCACCGGCGTGGCGCTGGGCTGGCTCGGTGCCAGCTGGGTCGACACGGTGATGTGGCTGGTCGCCGCGCTGCTGGCGTACACCCTGGTCAACCGGGTGCGTCAGGGCCTCAAGGAACACTCAGAAACCTCACCGATTGCATAAGGATTCTTGCGATGCGCGAACAGCAACAGCACACCTTCAGCACCCATGACGGCGTCGAGCTTTTTTACCGGCATTGGCCGGCCACGGCAGGCGCCGGGCCGCGCAAGGCTGTTGTGTTGTTCCACCGCGGTCATGAGCACTCAGGGCGTATCGCGCACCTGGTGGATGAACTGGGCCTGCCCGATTTTGACTTCTTCGCCTGGGACGCCCGTGGCCACGGCCAATCCCCGGGCGCGCGCGGTGACAGCCCCAGCTTTGCCACCAGCGCCCGCGACGTGCAGACCTTCCACGATCACATAGGCGCCACCTACGCGATCGCAGAGGACAACATTGCCGTGGTCGCCCAGAGCGTCGGCGCGGTGATCGCGGCCACCTGGGTGCATGATTACGCACCGAAGATCCGCGCCCTGGTGCTCGCCTCCCCAGCCTTCAAGGTCAAGCTGTACGTGCCTTTCGCCCGCCCGGGCCTGGCACTGATGCGCAGGTTTCGCGGCAATTTTTTCGTCAACAGCTACGTCAAGGCCAAGTTCCTCAGCCATGACCCGGAGCGTGTGGCGTCCTACGACAGCGATCCGCTGATCACCAAAGCCATCTCGGTCAATGTGCTGCTGGGCCTGTACGAAGCGGCGGACCGAGTGGTCGCCGACGCCCAGGCGATTCAGGTGCCGACGCAATTGCTGATCTCCGGCTCCGACTTCGTGGTGCACCGTAAACCCCAGCAGCAATTTTTCGACCGACTCGGCAGCCTGAAAAAAGAGCTGCATATCCTCCCCGGTTTCTTTCACGACACCCTCGGCGAACGTGACCGCGTGCTGGCCGTCAACAGCGCCAGGCGCTTTATCCTGCAGAACTTCGAGCAGCCGCTGGACCGTGCCTCGCTGCTGGACGCCGACAAACTGGGCGCCACCTGCGCCGAATCCGAAGCCCTCGCCGCACCGCTGCCGCGCAACTCCCTGCGCGACCTGTACTGGCGCATGACCCGCGCCAGCATGGGCCTGGGCAAGAACCTGTCGGAAGGGGTGAAACTGGGCTTCGACACCGGTTTCGATTCCGGCAGCACCCTGGATTACGTGTATCGCAACACCCCCACGGGCAAAGGCGCGCTGGGACGGATGATCGACACCAACTACCTCAACTCCATCGGCTGGCGCGGTATTCGTCAGCGCAAGCTGAACGTCGAAGAACTGCTGCGCCTGGCCATGGCCACGTTGCGCGCGGACGAGCGCGAAGTGCGTATTGTGGATATTGCGGCCGGCCATGGCCGTTACATCCTGGAGGCGTTGCAGGGTGTATCGCCGTTGCCGGAATCGATCCTGCTGCGCGACTACAGCGACATCAACGTGCGCGACGGTGGTGCCTTGATCCGTGAAAAAGGCTTGGGAGATATCGCCCAGTTCGTCAAAGGCGATGCATTTGATCGGGATAACCTGGCAGCGCTGGAGCCGAAACCGACGCTGGCGGTGGTGTCCGGCCTCTATGAGCTGTTTGCCGATAACGCCATGGTCGGCGGTTCGTTGGCAGGCCTGGCCGAAGCGGTGGAGCCCGGCGGTTATCTGGTCTATACCGGCCAACCGTGGCACCCGCAGCTGGAACTGATCGCCCGCGCCTTGACCAGCCACCGCCAGGGCCAGGCCTGGGTGATGCGTCGGCGCAGCCAGGCGGAAATGGACCAGTTGGTGCAGGCGGCCGGCTTTCGCAAGATCACCCAGCGCGTGGATGAATGGGGCATTTTCACGGTGTCCCTGGCGCAGAAGATCTGAGCATGCGCGAACCCGGCCTGTTCAAACCCGCGCTGCTGTGGCTGCTGCTGTTGGCGCCGCTGTTTTTCAGCACCTACGGCCTCGCCACCTGGGTGACCAACCAGCGCAGCGATGTGGGCACGCTGGTGTTTGGCTGGGAAACCCACATGCCGTTCTGGGCCTGGACCATCGTGCCCTATTGGTCCATCGACCTGCTCTACGGCTTTTCCCTGTTACTGCCCAACACCCGCCACGAACTCAAGCAACACGCCCTGCGCCTGCTGACGGCCCAAATGATTGCCGTCAGTTGCTTCCTGATCTGGCCGCTGCGCTTCACCTTCGAACGGCCGGAGCTGGATGGCGTGTTCGGCTGGTTGTTCGCCGTGCTGGCCGGCTTCGACAAGCCGTTCAACCAAGCGCCTTCCCTGCATATCGCGCTGCTGGTGATCCTGTGGGTCATGTACCAGCGCCATACCCAGGGTTTCTGGCGCTGGGTGGTACACGGCTGGTTTGCGCTGATCGGTGTTTCGGTACTGACCACTTATCAACATCACTTTATCGACTTACCCACAGGCGCCCTCGCGGGGTGGCTGTGTGTGTGGCTATGGCCGCTGGAACACGCGAGCCCGCTGCTCAATGCGCGACTGACGCGGGAGCGCAAACGCGGTTGGCTGGGCGCACGCTATGGCTTGGGCGCGGTGGCGTTGGTGATACTGGCGCTGACCCTGGGCGGCTGGGGGCTGTGGCTGCTATGGCCGGCGGTATCCCTCGCGCTGGTGGCAGCCAATTACTGGCTGCTGGGCGCCGAGGGCTTTCAGAAACGCGACGATGGCCAACTGACGCCGGCAGCGCGCTGGCTGTATGCGCCCTACCTCGCCGCCGCCTGGATCAATTCGCGGCTGTGGACGCGGCGCCATCCACAGCCCGACCTGATTGTGGATAACGTCTGGCTAGGGCGAATTCCTGCGCAGAGCGAGCAGCAGACTTTCAAGGGCATCGTCGATCTCTGCGCCGAATTGCCGATTAATCCACAGGGCCGTGCCTATCAATGCATACCTGTGCTGGACCTGATTGCGCCCACCTCCGCCGAATGCCTGCAGGCCGCCGAAGCCATCGAACGCTTGCGCTCGAACGGCCCGTTGCTGGTGTGCTGCGCCCTGGGCTACTCGCGCAGCGCCACGGCCATCGCGGCCTGGCTGTTGCACAGTGGGCGCGCGACGACGGTGGATCAGGCGCTGGCTATTATTCGTACAGCACGAGCCCGTGTGGTCCTGCATCCCGCACACCGTGTAGCTTTGGAGGGTTTGTCCCATGCCCGCTGATATGGAACTGCAAGTGGTCGCCAGCCTGCTGCGCCGTGGACGTTCGCTGGACCAGTTATCCACAGGCCTGACATTGGTCGGCGTGCTGTTCGGTCTTATCCAGCTGTTGATGCCAAGTGTTTCAATCATCTGCCTGCTGCTTGCCTTGTGGATGATCATCCTCGGGCTTTTGCAGAAATACTGGGCGCTACGTGTTGCGTTCGACGCCGACTTGTTTGCCCTGCTGGCCCGCGACACCGAGCGTACGGCCGACCTCGACCAAGCCCTGCAAACCCTTGGCCTGCAATCGGCCAAGCGCGCCGGCAGGCCGTGGGCCGAACGCCGTCGTGGTGCACTTAAACTGCTGCGCAAGCAAGCCTGGTTACTCGGCGCCCAAGCGCTGCTGACCCTGGGCGTGATCCTTGCCAGCCCTTGGCTACCTTTCGCCGGATAAGGAATTCCCATGTTCGAACCCGTGGTCGCCACGCTGATTACCTCCATGGCCCGCACCGTCACCGGTGCCCGCAGCCTGTGGCTGGGTTGCGCTCCCGTGCCGGTGCAACGCATCTACTTCGCCAATCACAGCAGTCACGGCGACTTTGTGCTGGTGTGGGCCTCATTGCCGCAGAACCTGCGCAAATTCACCCGCCCCGTGGCCGGCAGTGATTACTGGAACAAGAGCGCGCTGCGCCGCTACATCATCAATCGCGTGTTCAACGGCGTGCTGATTGACCGCGAGCGCAAAGAGCCTGTGGATAACCCCCTGCAGCCGATGCTGGCCGCGCTGGAAGGCGGCGATTCGCTGATTATCTTTCCTGAAGGGACGCGCAATCTGGAGGATGGCTTGCTGCCGTTC
Organism: Pseudomonas sp. W4I3; assembly: GCF_030816195.1. Lineage (GTDB taxonomy): Bacteria > Pseudomonadota > Gammaproteobacteria > Pseudomonadales > Pseudomonadaceae > Aquipseudomonas. The sequence continues at coordinate 602,304 of NZ_JAUSXS010000001.1, forward strand.
AAAAGCGGCCTGTACCACTTGGCAAAAAGTTACCCACAGGCGGAGCTGATCCCGGTGTGGATAGCCAATCTCAACCGCGTCATGCCCAAAGGCCGCGTCCTGCCATTGCCCTTGTTATGCACCACCAGCTTCGGCGCTCCACTGCACTTGGAAGAAGGCGAAGACAAAACCGCGTTCCTTGCCCGCACCCGAGACGCCCTGCTCGCCCTCGCCCCGGAGCATTCCTGAGATGGATAGCCAAACCTTGATGTTATTCGGCGGGATCGGCGCGATTCTGGTGACCGCCTCACTGATCGGCCTGATCCTCAAGCTGCGCACCCGTGGCACACCCAATGCAGTGATCGACAACCTCAACGCCCGCATCAACGCCTGGTGGGTGATGGTGGTGGTGATCGGTATCGCCTTCTGGCTTGGCACCGGCGCGGTGATCCTGCTGTTCTATGCGGTGTCGTTCTATGCCTTGCGCGAATTCCTCACCCTCACGCCGACCCGGCGCAGCGACTACCCGGCGCTGGTAGCAGCGTTCTACCTCGCCCTGCCTCTGCAGTACGTGCTGATCTACGCCGATTGGTACGGGCTGTTCTCGATCTTCATCCCGGTCTACGTGTTCCTGCTGCTACCGATACTCGCCTCGCTGGGCGGCGACAGCACCCACTTCCTGGAGCGCGCATCGAAGGTGCAGTGGGGGCTGATGATCGCCGTGTTCTGCGTGTCGTTCGTCCCGGCTTTACTGACCTTGGACATCCCGGGCTATGAGGGCCGCAACCTGCTGCTGATCGCCTACCTGGTGATCGTGGTGCAGCTGTCGGACGTGCTGCAGTACGTGTGCGGCAAGCTGTTCGGCAAACACAAAATCGCGCCCAACCTCTCGCCGTCCAAAACCGTGGAAGGTTTTGTCGGCGGGATCCTGTTGTCGTCCCTGATCGGTGCAGCGTTGTGGTGGACCACACCGTTCAACCCCTGGCAGTCGTTCTTGATCGCGCTGTTGATCAACCTGCTGGGGTTTGCCGGTGGGATCGTGATGTCGGCGATCAAGCGCGATCGAGGCGTGAAGGATTGGGGACATATGATCGAAGGCCACGGCGGCATGCTGGACCGACTGGATTCAGTGTGCTTCGCGGCGCCGATCTTCTTCCACCTCGTGCGTTACTGGTGGACCTGATCTCAGCCCTCTCAAGACCAACGAAGCACAAAATGTGGGAGGGGGCTTGCCCCCTCCCACCTTGGTTTTGTGGTGCCTCCCAAGTTTAGGCAAGTCTGAAAACCGCTGCTTCTTGATCACCTAATCACTTGAAACACAGTTCATAAACCGTGCTTTCACGCTTGGCATATTGCGGCGGGGTTCGGTTGATCTCAGGATTCAGCCAGCCCCCTCATGGAGTCGAATCATGTTCGCTGGTTTCCAGAAACAACAGCGCCAGGTCAATGGCCTGAACATCAGCTACCGCATCGGTGGCACCGGTCCGGCGCTGTTGCTTTTGCACGGCCATCCTCAGACCCACGTCATCTGGCACAAGGTCGCCGAACGGTTGGCCGCTGAATTTACCGTGGTCGCCGCTGACTTGCGTGGCTATGGCGATAGCGGCAGGCCGGTTGCCGATGCGGAGCATTCAAATTATTCAAAGCGTGAGATGGCGCTTGATAGTGTTGAGTTGATGAAGTCGCTGGGCTTTGAGCAGTTCAGCGTTCTTGCCCATGATCGTGGGGCGAGAGTGGCGCATCGCTTGGCCCTCGACCATCCCCGCGTGATCAAGCAAATCGTGCTGCTGGATATCGCCCCCACCCTGGCGATGTACACGCAAACGAACGAAGCCTTCGCCCGTGCCTACTGGCACTGGTTTTTCCTCATCCGGCCGGCGCCGTTGCCGGAGAGCCTTATCGAGGCCAACCCCGAGCTCTATCTGCGCAGTGTGGTGGGCAGCCGCAGCGCTGGCCTGCAGCCCTTTACCGCAGAAGCATTCGGCGAGTACCTGCGTTGCCTGCAACTGCCCGGCAGCGCACGGGGCATTTGCGAGGATTACCGCGCCTCGGCCGGTATCGATCTGGAACATGATCGCGTGGATATCAACGCCGGCAATCAGCTAACGCAGCCGCTGTTGGTGCTATGGGGCGCCGAAGGCACCGTGGGGCGCTGTTTCGATCCATTAACGGAATGGCAGCAGGTAGCGACTGATGTACGCGGCAAAGCCTTGCCTTGCGGCCATTACATCGCTGAGGAAGTACCAGAACTATTGCTTGAAGAAGTGCTGAGCTTTTTCGCAAGACCGATGTAGCCAAGCCACTGGAAAAACCGCCTCGCAGGCACAGCCAGTGCCTTCGAGCGCTTTTGCTCGCCCGAAAAAAGCCTGGAGATAATAACAATGACAATAAGAAAACTGCTGGGAACGCTCTATGTACAGGTGATTATCGCCATTGCCCTGGGCATTGCCGTTGGTCATTACTGGCCCCAGGTGGGGGTCGACCTCAAACCCCTGGGTGACGGTTTTATCAAACTCATCAAAATGATCATTGGCCCGATCATTTTTTGTACGGTGGTATCGGGTATCACCAGCATGCACGACGTCAAGCAGGTGGGTCGCGTCGGCGGCAAGGCGCTGCTGTACTTTGAGGTGGTGTCCACCGTAGCGTTGATGATCGGGCTGCTCGCTGCGCATCTGATACGCCCCGGCGCGGGGTTCAATATCGATGTAAACACCCTCGACAGCTCGGCGATTGCCGGCTTTGTGGGGCAGGCCGAACATGGCGAAGGCATTGTCGGTTTTCTACTCCATGTGATCCCTACGACCTTCTTCAACGCCTTTGCGCAGGGCGAAATACTGCCGGTACTGTTCGTTTCAATCCTCTTCGGTGTGGCGCTGGTCATTGTTGGCGAGAAAGCGCGTCCGCTGGTGAACGTGGTTCACCAGGCCAGTGAGGTGTTCTTTCGTATTGTCGGCATGATCAGTCGCGTTGCGCCCATTGGTGCCTTCGGGGCTATCGCGTTCACCATCGGCAAATACGGATTGGGCGCACTGCTGCCGCTGCTGAAACTGGTGGGCACTTTTTACATCGCAGGCCTGTTCTTTGTGGTGGTTGTACTGGGCAGCATCGCTCGCTGTGCCGGGGTAAATATCTTCAAGCTGCTGGGCTACATCAAGGCTGAACTACTGATCGTGCTGGGCACCAGTTCCTCGGAATCGGCGCTGCCGCAGATCATTCAGAAACTGGAAAGCCTGGGCGCTTCCAAGGGCGTCGTGGGCATCGTGGTGCCCACCGGGTATACGTTCAACCTGGACGGCACCAACATTTACATGACGCTCGCCGTGCTGTTTCTGGCTCAGGCCACCAACACCGATTTGAGTCTGGAGCAGCAGCTCACCTTGTTGGCGGTGGCGATGCTGACGTCCAAAGGCGCAGGGGCGGTGGTCGGTGCGGGCTTCGTAGCGCTAGCTGCCAGCCTGGCCGTAGTGCCTACCGTGCCAGTGGCTGCCATGGTGCTGATTCTGGGCGTTGACCGTTTCATGGCTGAGTGCCGCTCACTGACCAACATCATTGGCAACGCAGTAGCGGCGCTGGTGATCGCCGCTTGGGAAGGAGAACTGGACCGGCGCCTGCTCGCGCCAGTGGCGACAAAGCGCAGCGTGCCCGCTGCGCTGAATCAGCCGGAGCACGCCGCCGCCGACTAAGCGCATGAATGGGCGCAACAACCGTCCCTCCATGCGATGTTATCCTCGCGGTTCACGCCGCCACGCAGCTCTTTTGATGATCTACAAGAAAGACTCGATGCCCCTTCCCGAAGACCTGCGGGTGTTCCTGACCGTGATCCGCAAGGCCAGCTTTGCCGCGGCCGCCGATGAGCTTGGCTTGTCGGCGGCTTACGTCAGCAAGCGTATCCAGATCCTCGAAAATACCCTGGCGACACGTTTGCTGCACCGTACCAGCCGACGTGTCACGCTGACCGACGATGGCGAGCGGGTAAAGGACTGGGCGGCGCGCATTCTGGAGGACTTCCAGCATCTGGCCGATGAGTTGGTCGATGCCCATGACAGCCCGCGTGGCCGACTGCATATCTGCAGCAGCTTCGGCTTCGGCCGCAATCACGTGGCGCCTGCCCTGGCGTTGCTGGCCGATCGTTATCCCGAGCTGGAAATCCGCCTGGACCTGTTCGATCGGGTGGTGGATATCGTCAGCGAAGGGTTCGACCTGGAAATTCGTGTCGGCGACGACATCCCCGGCCAGCACATCGGCCGTCAACTGGTCAGCAACCGCCGCATCTTGTGCGCCGCTCCCAGCTACCTGGAACGCCACGGGACACCCGCGCAGCTGAGTGACCTGGAGCGCCATGAATGCCTGGTCTTGAAGGAGCGCGACAACGCCTTCGGCGTCTGGGTATTGGAGCGCGACGGCAAGCAGGAGAGCGTGCGGGTGGGAGGGCCGTTGTCATCCAACAGCGGCGAGATCGTCTTGCAGTGGGCGCTGCACGGGCGGGGGGTGCTGCTGCGTTCGCTGTGGGATGCCAAACCGTTGCTCGAACAGGGCGAGCTGGTTCAGGTACTGCATGACTATGGGCAAAGCGCCAATGTGTGGGCCGTCTACCCCACGCGTCTTGCTCACTCGGGAAAGCTGCGGGCCTGTGTCGAATTTCTGCAGGCGCACTTTGCGGGGTTGTCGATTTGAGCCAAGCAAGGCGCACAGGATTGTGCGCCAGCCAGCGCGGCTATCGAGACAGCCGTCTGGTCACGACAGCCATGGGTTAGCGGCCAGATGGTCGCGCTCGAACGCTCGAATTTCATCGCTGCGCTGCAGGGTACTGCCAATGGCATCCAGGCCGAGTAACAGCGCGGTTTTGCGCAGGGTATCGATCTGGAAGGGAACCACTTCGCCGTCGTGCAGCAGGATGGTTTGTTCGTTCAGGTCGATTGAAATCTCAGCCGTCTGTGGCTGCCCGACGATCTCGCCGATGCGCTGCACTGTGGCCACTTCAAGGCTGATCAGCAGCACGCCGTTACGCTGGCAGTTGTCGTAAAAAATACCGGCGAAGCTGCTGCCGATCAGCGCGCGAATGCCCCTTTGCTTGAGGCCCCAAACCGCATGCTCGCGACTGGAACCGCAGCCAAAGTTGGGGCCCACCACCAAAAAGCATGCGCTCTGCCAGGGGGGCATATTGAGCACAAAGGCAGGGTCTGGCTGCCCTGAGGGCAAAAAGCGCACGTCATGAAACAGCCCCTGTTCCAGGCCATTGCGGTCAATGCCTTTGAGGAACTGCTTGGGCATGATCACGTCGGTGTCGATATTGGCCGCCAACATCGGCGCCGCTGTGCCGGTGACGTGGGTAAAGGAATGGTTGCTCATACGCGCTCCCCGATTTGCCGAACATCCGTCAGATGCCCGCTTATTGCAGCGGCTGCCACCATTGCCGGGCTCATCAGGTGCGTACGTGCCCCGGCGCCCTGGCGGCCTTCGAAATTGCGGTTGGTGCTGGAGGCGCAACGGTCTCCCGGCGCGAGCACGTCGTCGTTCATGGCCAGGCACATGGAACAGCCCGATTGACGCCATTCGAACCCCGCGTCCCGAAAAATAGCGGCCAAGCCCTCAGCCTCGGCCTGATCGCGAACTTCGGTGGAGCCCGGCACGACCATCGCACGCACATGCGGGGCCACGCGTCTGCCGCCGATTACGCGGGCGGCATCGCGCAGGTCTTCGATACGGGCGTTGGTGCACGACCCGATGAACGCATGGCTGATCACCACTTCATTTAACGGCTCGCCCGCCTTGAGCCCCATGTAAGTCAGGGCACGTTGCATGTCCCGGCGCAGGATCAGGTCGCTGACCTGCAGCGGATCTGGAACCTGCCCGTCAATAGCGACGACCTGATCAGGACTCGTGCCCCATGTGACCATCGGCAGCAGCCTGCTGACGTCCAGCGTAACCTCATGATCGAACACGGCACCCTCGTCGCTGTGCAAGTTGCGCCACACGGCCACTGCTCGGCGCCATTGCTCGCCTTTGGGCGCACGCGGCTTACCCTCGAGGTAGTCGAACACCTTCTGGTCTGGCGCCATGAACGCGCCACGCGCGCCGGCTTCAACAGCCATGTTGCACATGGTCATGCGCGCCTCGACGCTCAGGGCATCAATGGTTGAACCGACAAATTCGATAGCGAACCCCGTGGCCCCGGAGGCGCCGATTTGACCGATCAGGGCCATGATGACGTCCTTGGATGTCAGGCCCGGCGACAACGCGCCCACGACCCTGACCCGCATGGTTTTCAGGCGTTTGTAAACCAGGGTTTGCGAGGCCAGCAGGTGCTCGATTTCTGAGGTGCCGATGCCAAACCCGAAGGCACCGAGGGCGCCATACGTAGTGGTGTGACTGTCACCCGCCGCAATCACCATCCCCGGAAGGATAAACCCCTGTTCGGGCGCGATAACGTGTTCGATACCCTGACGCTTATCCAGGATATCCAAGAGTTCGATACCGAAATCCTGACAATTGCGCGACAGATAGGAGACTTGCCGCGCACCACCGGCATCGGGCATCACGGCGGTACGTTCAGGCGCGGTGGGGTTCACGTGATCGACGACCGCCAACGCCGTTCCAGGACGCCATACCTGGCGCCCGGCTTCACGCAGACCGCTGAACGCCTGCGGGCTGGTGTATTCGTTGATGACCTGACGATCGATGTACAACAGGACATGGCCCTGCTCGTCCAGCGAGCAGACCGTGTGCGAATCGATGTGCTTTTGATAGAGGGTTTTGGGGCTGCTCATTCAAGAATTCTCTGAGGGTGGACACTCACGCGGACACCTTCAACAGAATAGGGACCGGGGTGTTGCCATCAAGAGCAGCTTCGGAATACATGGATCTACAGTTCGTGTATGACCGGCGAGCCGATGACTCGCACGGCAGCCCGGCGCAAGCCCTCGCCTATCGGCCCGTCACGATCCCAGGCGACGGTTTACCATCTCGGTCAAGCGTTCGCCTACGCGTTCAATCCCTTTGTTTTGCGCCACCACCTGGGCACCTTCCATGAGCAGGGTCAGCTCCTGGGCGACCTGTTCCGGCTCGTTCAGTGCCATGTCTGTGCAGAGGGCAAGCAGTCGAGCGAATTGCCGTTGCTTGTGCAGCTGAATCAGCGTGCGGGCGGGATGATCAGCCTCTGGCAGCTCGGCCAGGGTATTGGTGAACGGGCAGCCACGGTAATCCGAGCCGTCCAGGTCATTGACGATGAACTCAAGAAACCCCAGCAGTTGCTCGCGCGGTGAGTGCGGATACTGCGCTGCCAGGCGGTCGAAGACATCGGCATAGCTGTCAGTTAGTTGCTCAAGCCATTCCAGCACCAGCGCGTCCTTGTTCTCGAAATGCCGGTACGCGGTCATTTTCGTCGAGGCAGCCCGCTCGGCGATGGCGTCCATGCTGACTCGCGTGATCCCTTGCTCCCGGAACAGCGTCCCGGCCGCATCAATGATGCGTTCTCTGGGCGGCAGCTGGGGGATCGATTGTGAGCGCATGAATATTTCCTCTTGACAGCGATACCGGAAAGTATCGCATGATACCGAACGGTATCGTTGGATACCGAGCAGTATCGATCATACTAAAATGGGGAATGTCATGCATCTGTCCGACTACGCTATCCATGATGCTACGGGCCTGAGTCAACTGATCAAGGCCAGACAGGTCAGCGCATCCGAGGTGCGTGCTGCGGCCTTGCAAGCCATTGAGGCACTCAACCCGCAGGTTAACGCACTGGTTGAAACCTGGGATGACGAGCCTGCGCCCCAGGCGGGCGCGTTTTTAGGCGTGCCTGTTCTGCTCAAGGACCTGGGTATCACGGCCAAGGGGCGTCGCAACGAACTGGGCAGTGCGCTGGCGCTCGGTTGCACGGCTGAAGGAGATTCGCAGCTCATGAGTCGCTTGCGTGTTGCCGGATTTGTGCCGCTTGGCAGGACCACAACACCGGAATTCGCCGCGAGCACCACCACCGAAAGCCGACTCTGTGGCCCCACTCGTAATCCCTGGGATGTCCAACGAAGCGCCGGAGGCTCAAGTGGCGGTTCTGCAGCAGCAGTCGCAGCCGGCATGGTACCCATCGCGCACGCAACCGATGGCGGCGGGTCCATCCGCGTACCGGCGTCAATGTGTGGCCTGTTCGGCTTGAAGCCCAGCCGCGGGCGGGTGCCCATGGGGCCGGATGTCGATGAAGTCTGGAGCGGTCTTGCAGTACATGGCGTGCTGACGCGCTCGGTGCGTGACAGTGCTGCCGTGCTGGACGCGGTGCAGGGCAGCGCAACAGGTGACCCGTTCCACATTGCGCCGCCGCTGACCAGCTTTCTGGAGCAATCCCGGCGTGAGCCCAACCCATTGCGTATTGGCGTGCAAACTCGCCCGCTTGATGGCCAAGCGCTGCACCCCGCGGTGAGAACGGCGTTGGCGCAGACGATGCGACATCTTGAGGCGCTTGGGCACAAGGTCGAAGAAATCGAGCCGGATATAGGATTGAGCTGGGAGGCTTTCGTTGAGCTGAATGGGCGCTTCTGGTCATCCAATACCGCCGCCTGGATCGACGCCATTGCAGCCGCAACCGGGCGTAGTATCGATGCTGAACACCTTGAGCCCGCTACCTTGGCGCTGTACCGATACGGCAAGACCCTCAGTGCCACCGAGCTGCTGGGTGCATTGTACGAGCGCAATATTGTCGCCCGAAAGCTCGGCGGTTTTTTTGAGCATTACGATCTGCTGCTTTCACCGACCTTGCCAGGCTTGGCACCGATGATCGGCCATTACAACGCTCAGCAGGAGCAGCTCGACGGGCGAGGCTGGATGAGCCACGTGTTCAGCCAGTCACCGTTCACAGCACTGGCGAATGTTACCGGGGCCCCGGCCATGTCGGTCCCGCTGGCACACGACCCGCAGACCGGTTTGCCTATCGGCATGCAGTTCATGGGTAAGTTTGGCGCTGAGGGCGTGTTGCTGGGGTTGGCAGGGCAGCTGGAACGGGCAGTTCCGTGGGACGGACGTCGTCCGGGCGTGTGGGCGGGTAACCTCTGCAAATGAGAATCACGCCAAACTCGACGCCTTAGCGTAGCGATTTATGTGTTGGTTTAACAGCAGACCTATGCCGCTTAAGACGATGAAACTCAGTGCCAGGGTAATTTGCAGGTTGTTGGTGCTGAGGTTGACTAGGGCACTGATCAATCCGCCTGAGATAAAAATTAGCGTATTGCCTGCCGAGGCCGAGGCACCAGCGTTATCCGGGAATAGCTCCATAGCTTTGGACGTGGCTGCAGGCCGCGTTATGGTAGTGCCAGCGGTACAGATAATCATTGGGACCAGCATGGTGAAGACGGACAGGCCAAATTGGTTCCATAATAGAAGCATCACTAACCCCGCAACGAAAATCAGTAATAGTCCTATAACAATTTGTGTACCCGCCTCCATATGCTTATTCATCACGCCTGCAAGGATACCGCCTGTCACGTAGGCTGCTCCGTACAACAGCAGCGTCTGAGAAAACTCATAGCTGCTTAGTTGCAACTGCTCCATGAATATTAGGGGCGATATGACGATGAATGAGAAATGGCAAGCAAAAACAATTGCAGCGATTAGCCAGTAGGCCACGAAACTGGAGTTACTGCAGATTCGCCGGTAGGCTCTCAAGATACTGATACGCGGCCCCGTGTTGTTGATAGGCAGGTTTTCCAGCGATACCAAAGCCTTCACGAATACCAAAGCGGCAATCACTGCGAAGACATAGAAACTACCTTGCCAATCCATCAGTTCCTGCAACAAGCTTCCGGCCAGGGGAGAGACCGAAATGAAGATTCCACTGGCGGTTACCATCAGAATTCGTAAACGATCTCGCTCTTTGCCGATAAATAGATCCTGAACCAATGCCTGGGACAGTACGAAACAGCCACACCCTACTGCCTGGATCACACGGAATAACAAAAAAGACTCATAGTTCGTGGCCCATACGCAACCCAAGGCGCCAGCCATGGATACTGCCATGCCAACCAGTAACAACGTTTTACGGCCGAGTATGTCCGACAAAGGGCCAATCAGTAACTGAGATAACGAGATACCGATGGCAAAAAAGCTGATCGACAAGGCGATCTCGGACGTTGTGGTGCTGAAGTGCTGCGATAACGAAGGAAACGAAGGCAGAAGCACGTCCACCGGAAACACGCCCAGCATGACCATTGCCATAAGTAGTACGGTTGCGCCGACTTTCCTGGCCTTGGCAACGGAGTGATCCTTTAATTCAAGCATCAATGAGCCCTGATTGGCTGAATAATTCCCGGTGAGCTTGCAACTCAAAGAAACCGGCGCGCGTCATCGCTTGAAGCGTGCCCATGGCAATAGAGCGTGCTCGCTGTGTGCGTACATCCAGCGCCTGTAGTGCTTGGACTATTCTAGTGGCTTCGAACAAAGGGATGCCAACACCCGTCAGGCTAGCGCTCAACCAAGGCTCGTCCACTTCAGCAAAGATAAAAATAACTTTAATCAATAGGCTCGCGGAGTGTTCTTGCTGGGCAAGAGACAACTTCGGCCATAGGTAATGGAACACTTCGGAAAAATAGCGACTATGTCGGGCTTCATCTTCCAGATGCTCTCGAAACATTTGATATACCGTACAGATTAGCGTGTCGCCGGTTATGCTCAATAACTCCTTGGCGATGATAGTCTCAGAGACAAAGCCGAAAAAAAACCAAGCCAGTGGACGATGTTCGTCCAAAGTCGCGTCCATCAGCTCGAGTAGCAGATTGATACGTTCAGGTGGATCTTCCCAGGTTGGCATGTCATAAAAATTTGCCACCTGTTCCGCGATCTTAAAGGAGAAGAGGGCGTGATAACCCTCGTCAGTGTAAAGCTGCAAGGCGGTAAGTTTCATCGCTTGTGGCAAATCAATTCCCAGCTCTTCATGAATCAGGGTTTCAACCGAACGGTTAACGATCTTATGCTCCAAGATCGTCGTATATCTAAGAAAATAGACCAAATGATTCGCAGCCAGTCGATGCTGGATATGCTCACCCGACCTCTGGATGGTGTTGTCGTTGAAGTATGGAATAAAGGATTGAGGAAACCATTTCCTCGTCTGTAATTGCAAATGAATCTCCGCATCCGCTGGAAGCAAGAAGGTACTATTCTTACTGCGCACGGCCGAACGATTGTCCCAATCACCCAGTGTATATTGGCGGATCTCGTTAGATGTAAAGACGAATGTATTTGGAACTGACATTATTACCCTCGCTCTCGACTCTCTATCAAGGTCCTGAGTTCCTTGCATTGCACCTGCCCATCGCCATATCCGCCGCCTACGAAGAACAGCGGTTGCTCTGCAGACTCTTCCAAGCCTAATAACAGCTCTACTCGCTCATCACTCAACGCGCCAGTCAACCAGGTAGCCAACCCTAGCGCAGTTGCAACGAGCTGAAAGGTTTGAGAGATATGTCCGGCTTCGACGTAAGCCATGCGGTAGGCACGCGAGTGCTCGTATTTCCACCATAATTTGTCAAAACGTGACGTTATAAACAGTCCCATAGGAAGTTCGTTGATAAAGTGTTGTCCGGCGAGCAGTAATCCTAAAGGCTCGTTGGGAAGCGAGTGAACTTGCCTTAAAGCATGAAGGTCTGGGTGGTAGTAATAGATACCGGGCTCCAGCCCCAATATCCTGGCAGCATAGACGTAGCCTTCGCATGCATTCAGCCCGCCACCGGAAGGGCTGCTGCGTCTCGCCCTGAGTGTTTCAGGAATTGTGTCTTCGGCTCCGGCTTCGCGCTCTTTGAGGTAACCTAAGGACAGATAGAGTAGTGAGCTTAAGTCGTCCAGAGTAACGGCCTGGTCTGAAAATGAACGCGACGTTTTTCGCTCGAACAGAGTCGTTGTAAGGGAGCTAGTTTGTTTTTCCGAGTTGGGAGCAGGTAGCGAGATCAACCCCTCACGGGAGTGATTGGAAAAACGGTCTATCGGTGCTGGGGTATCAAGGACTTGTTCACAGTGATCCAAGTATAGAGAGGCCCACTCGTGAACATCGTTCGGTAGTTGTTCGATGGGTAGATTTTTAGTCCCAATATGAAAAATTTTCGACAGATCGTCCCACCCCCATTCATTCTGGTGGGATATATCCGTCAGCAACAGTCCCGCAGCGAGAAATGCCGCATCTATTTCGCTTGTACTATCGAATCTAGAGGGATCTTCCACAAGTTGTATAAGACGAGTGGAGTAAACCAAGTCAAGTTCAAACTGAGTGTGATTTTTGTAGTCCCAGATGACGATGACGGGTGTGCGAGCCAGCATGAAAACATTTGGATTTATTAGCATTTTTTAACTCTGCACTAGGTTAATGATGAGACTGGGTAGCCGGCACTCCCCAGCTCATCAACTACTCAGCTCAGCAATCAGCGGGATTTGGCCGCTGCAAGGCAAGCCAAGTTAGCGATTTTTTTCGATTCCAAAGAAATAGATTTCATAGGTATTACTCCTAATTTTGAGTGAATGTCACTTTCCTAAGTGACGTTGAAAGGCTAGCCCAAAATAAAAATATGTAAAATTAAAAAATCAATATTAAATGTAAGACATTTCGTTCTAGCGTGTAGGAGATTACCGATTCTATATTCGTGCCCGACGTGCACATCAATCTGCTCTGCCATGACGACTATCTGTTGCTGCCGCCTGAAACTTGACCCAGATGCTCAACCGTTTCTGCTCACTTTTTGAGCAGTAAAACACTGGGGTGATCAGCATGGAAAGGTTTGCCCTCGGCGAGGCGTTTCAATTTGACTAGAGCGAAGAGAGCATGCCAGCCGGTTAACTGGTTGAAATGGCCAAGGTGATTGTAGACCGCTCGCTGGACTGCATTGCTTCAGCAGACGTGAGCGCATAGCGTCGTAGCAGCGCGCTTGCTGGCGAGGGACGTAACGCGCACAGATTGGTGCCAGGTGGCGTTCTCAGGTTTTTCGCGAGCAAGCTCGCTCCTACAGTAAATGCGGTGCAGCCTAACCCTGAACTACGGGCTCTTTAAGCAGTGATCTCGACGTAGTTAGACTCTCCGCCTCCTATCGCTCCCGACAGCCAGCCCCAAACAAAACTCAACGTCGTGCGCCCGGCGTGATCAACGCCAACCGTGCCACGTGACCAGCCAGCAAGCAGTTCTCCTTCTAGGGTCAGGCACTGGTACAGGAGCTCGATGGTATCTGGACCGGTCACTCGTCCGACTTGAGTGCCCAGGCGAATTCGGCCCCCCTGGTAAGTGCTCGAAATCGCGTCATCTTCGACTCGGTAGTGAAATACGGTGCCGGTGCCGGACAGTCCCTGAGCGTTGTCGGCGACCACAAACCGGCGATTGTGCAGACGTACGTAGACAGTAGGATTTTGCATCAGTCGGCATCCTTGAATTGAGCGAATTCAAAACGTAAAAAAAGGGGCTGTTGAAAACAGCCCCTTTTTTGGGTACGTCAGTGAGGCTTACTCCACCGTGACCGACTTCGCCAGGTTGCGCGGCTGGTCGACGTCGGTGCCTTTAAGCACGGCGACATAGTACGACAGCAACTGCAGCGGAATGGTGTAGAGGATCGGCGACAGGGTGTCGTGAATGTGCGGCATGTTGATCACGTGAGTGCCTTCACCGTTGGTCATGCCGGCCTTTTCGTCGGCAAACACGATCAACTGGCCGCCACGGGCGCGTACTTCCTGCAGGTTGGATTTGAGCTTTTCCAGCAGCTCGTTGTTCGGCGCCACGGTGACCACTGGCATGTCGTCATCCACCAGGGCCAACGGGCCGTGTTTCAGCTCGCCGGCAGGGTAGGCTTCGGCGTGGATGTAGGAGATTTCCTTGAGTTTCAGCGAACCTTCCATTGCCACCGGGTACTGAGCGCCACGGCCAAGGAACAGGGTGTGGTTTTTGTCGGCAAACAGCTCGGCGACTTTTTCCACGGTGCTGTCCATGGCCAGGGCTTCACCCAGGCGGGTCGGCAGGCGGCGCAGCTCTTCCACCAGGGTGGCTTCGACGCCTTCGGCCAGGGTGCCGCGCACTTGGCCAAGGGACAAGGTCAGCAGCAACAGGCCGACCAGCTGGGTGGTGAAGGCTTTGGTCGAGGCTACACCGATTTCACGGCCAGCCTGGGTCAGCAGGGTCAGGTCGGATTCACGCACCAGGGAGCTGATGCTCACGTTGCAGATCGCCAGGCTGCCGAGGAAGCCCAGCTCCTTGGCGTTACGCAAAGCGGCCAGGGTGTCGGCGGTTTCGCCGGACTGGGAGATGGTCACGAACAGGGTGTCGGGCTGCACCACCACCTTGCGGTAGCGGAATTCGCTGGCGACTTCGACCTGGCACGGGATGCCGGCCAGTTCTTCCAACCAGTAACGCGCAACCATGCCGGCGTGGTAGCTGGTGCCGCAGGCGACGATTTGCACGTTGCGCACTTTAGCGAAGAGCTCGGCGGCTTGTGGGCCGAAGGCGTTGACCAACACCTGGTTCTGGCTCAGGCGACCTTCCAGGGTGCGCTGCACCACGGACGGCTGCTCGTGGATTTCCTTGAGCATGAAGTGGCGGAACTCGCCTTTGTCAGCGGCTTCGGCACCGTCGCGGTATTGCACGGCTTCGCGCTCGACGGACTGACCGTTCACGTCCCAGATCTGTACGCTTTCACGGCGGATGTCGGCAATGTCGCCTTCTTCCAGGTACATGAAGCGGTCGGTGACCTGGCGCAGGGCGAGTTGGTCGGAGGCGAGGAAGTTTTCCCCCAGGCCCAGGCCAATCACCAACGGGCTGCCACTGCGTGCGGCAACCAGGCGGTCAGGTTGGCTGGCGCTGATCACGGCCAGGCCGTAGGCGCCGTGCAGTTCCTTGACCGTGGCCTTGAGGGCGGTGGTCAGGTCGCTGTGGTCCTTGAGCTTGTGGTTGAGTAGGTGGGCGATGACTTCGGTGTCGGTGTCCGAGGTGAACACATAGCCCAGACCCTTGAGCTGTTCGCGCAGCACTTCGTGGTTTTCGATGATGCCGTTGTGCACCACCGCCAGGTCGCCCGAGAAATGCGGATGAGCGTTGCGCTCGCACGGCGCACCGTGGGTGGCCCAACGAGTGTGGGCGATACCCAGGCGGCCAACCAGCGGCTCGCCGGCCAGGGCCTGGTCCAACTCGCTGACTTTACCCGGACGACGCGTACGCTCCAGCTTGCCAGCGTTGGTGAAGACGGCCACACCGGCGCTGTCGTAGCCACGGTATTCCAGGCGCTTGAGGCCTTCGATCAGGATGGCGGTTACATTACGTTCGGCGACTGCGCCAACAATTCCACACATGGTATTTCTCCTAGATGATTGCCGCGCATATCAGCGTAATGCCGCGGGCTTGGATCTGGTCGCGGGCCTCAAGCGGCAGGCGATCATCGGTGATAAGGGTATGGACGCTGCTCCAAGGCAGTTCCAGGTTGGGAATCTTGCGGCCGATCTTGTCGGATTCGACCATCACCACCACTTCGCGGGCGACTTCGGCCATGACGCGGCTCAGGCCCAACAACTCGTTGAAGGTGGTGGTACCGCGCTGCAAATCGATGCCGTCGGCGCCGATGAACAGTTGATCAAAGTCGTAGGAGCGCAGCACCTGCTCCGCGACCTGGCCCTGGAACGAATCCGAATGCGGGTCCCAGGTGCCGCCGGTCATCAGCAGCACCGGTTCATGCTCCAACTCGCTTAAGGCGCGGGCCACGTTCAGGGAATTGGTCATGACCACCAGGCCGGGCTGGTGGCCCAGCTCAGGAATCATTGCCGCGGTGGTGCTGCCGCTGTCGATGATGATGCGTGCGTGTTCACGCAAGCGCACCACGGCCGCACGGGCGATGGCGCGCTTGTAGGCCGAGACCGGTTGGGCCGCATCGCCCACCAGTTCCTGCGGCATGGTGATTGCGCCACCGTAGCGGCGCAGGAGCAGGCCGTTACTTTCGAGCGCGGCCAAGTCCTTGCGGATGGTGACTTCCGATGTTTCGAAACGCTTGGCCAGTTCATCCACACTGACTTCGCCCTGTTCATTGAGCAAGGTCAGGATATTGTGGCGACGTTGGGGGGTATTTCGTTTCGACATGGTGATGATAAGTTTCGTTTCGAAAGATAACGAAGGCAATCAAAACCCATTGGCGAAAGATCGTCAAGCGGTACACCCCATTTTTTAAGCTGTACACAAACAATTGTGGGAGGGGGCTTGCTCCCGATGGCGGAAGATCAGTCAGCTTTTACGTCGACTGGACCACCGCTATCGGGGGCAAGCCCCCTCCCACATTTGGATACCACCGTTTTTGAAACTGTGGATAACTTAGGTCTTTTTGATTTTGACTGGGCGTTTCCAGCCGTCGATGTTGCGTTGGCGGGCACGGGCGACCGCCAGTTGAGACTTATCCACATCCTGGTTAATGGTCGAGCCGGCCGCGGTGTTGGAACCATCGCCGATAGTGACGGGTGCGACCAGTGAGTTGTTGGAGCCGATGAACACGTCTTCACCAATGGTCGTCTGGTATTTGTTGGCACCATCGTAGTTGCAGGTGATTGCGCCTGCGCCAATGTTGCTGCGGGCACCGATCACCGCATCACCGAGGTAAGCCAGGTGGCCAGCTTTGGCCTCGTCGCCCATGCGTGCGTTTTTCAGTTCAACAAAATTCCCCACGTGTGCCCTGGCGCCCAGCACCGTACCAGGACGCAACCGCGCAAACGGACCGGCATCGCTGCCCTCGCCCATCACCGCGCCGTCGATGTGGGTATTGGCCTTGACCACCACACCTTTGCGCAGGATGCTGTCCTTGATCACGCAATTGGGGCCAATCACCACGTCATCTTCGATGATTACTCGGCCTTCAAGGATCACGTTGATGTCGATCAGCACATCGCGGCCCACGGTCACCTCGCCACGCACATCGAAACGCGCCGGGTCGCGCAAGGTGACGCCCTGGGCCATCAGGCGGCGGCCCTCACGCAGCTGATAGTGACGCTCCAACTCGGCCAGTTGCTTACGGTCGTTGGCGCCCTGCACTTCCATCGGGTCGTGGGGCTGTTCGGTGGCGACCACGAGGCCATCACTGACCGCCATCTCGATGACGTCAGTCAGGTAGTACTCGCCTTGGGCGTTGTTGTTGGACAGACGGCTCATCCAGTCGGCCAGGCGATCGGCAGGCACCGCGAGAATACCGGTGTTGCCTTCGGTGATGGCGCGCTGGACTTCACTGGCGTCCTTGTGTTCGACAATGGCCGCTACCTTGCCCTCGGCGTCACGCACGATGCGTCCGTAGCCGGTGGGGTCGTCCAGCTCAACGGTGAGCAGGCCCATCTGGCCAGGCACCACGTGCTTGAGCAGGCGCTGCAGGGTTTCCACCTCGATCAGCGGCACGTCACCGTACAGGATCAGCACGGTGTCAGCGGTAATGAACGGCACCGCTTGGGCGGTGGCGTGGCCGGTGCCCAGTTGCTTGTCCTGCAATACGAAATTCAAGTCGTCTGCGGCCAGACGCTCGCGGACCACATCGGCACCGTGCCCGATGACGACGTGAATGCGCTGTGGGTCCAGCTGTCGGGCACTGTGGATAACATGGCCCAGCATGGAATTGCCTGCGACCGGGTGCAGCACCTTGGGCAGGGCCGAGCGCATGCGGGTGCCCTGGCCTGCGGCGAGAATTACGATTTCAAGAGACATGAATGGCTACCAATCCTGGGCGGTCCGGCTTCAGACCAAAGAAGTGTTTTGCGAAAAAAAGAAAAAGGGTAGCCGAGGCTACCCTTTTTAATCAATCACGCGTGAAGCGCAACGGCCAGGCCGTTTACTTCTTGCGGATCTGCTGGAGCGTCCGCAGCTGGGCTGCGGCTTCGGCCAGACGGACTGCAGCAGCGCTGTAGTCGAAGTCTGCGCCTTTTTCATTCAGCGCCTTCTCGGCAGCCTTTACGGCTTCCTGAGCGGAGGCTTCATCCAGGTCGCCAGCACGTTGCACAGTGTCGGCAAGTACCTTGACCATGTTCGGCTGAACCTCGAGGAAACCACCAGAGATGTAAAACACCTCCTTTTCCCCGCCTTGCTTGGTCAGAGTGATCGGACCTGGCTTCAAGCTGGTGATCAACGGCGCGTGGCCCATGGCAATACCCAGGTCACCGAGTTCGCCGTGTGCAATCACCATTTCTACCAGACCGGAGAAGATTTCCCCTTCCGCGCTGACGATATCGCAATGGACTGTCATAGCCATCTGATTGCCTCAACCTGATGAGCGCCCGTTTCCGGGCGCCAGGATTACAGTTTCTTGGCTTTCTCGATCGCTTCTTCGATGCCGCCGACCATGTAGAACGCTTGTTCTGGCAGGTGGTCGTAGTCACCGTTGAGGATGCCTTTGAAGCCAGCAATGGTGTCTTTCAGGGAAACGTATTTACCCGAGGCACCGGTGAAGACTTCAGCCACGAAGAACGGCTGCGACAAGAAACGCTGGATCTTACGAGCACGGTTTACCAACTGCTTGTCGGCTTCCGACAGCTCGTCCATACCCAGGATCGCAATGATGTCCTTCAGTTCTTTGTAGCGCTGCAGCACGTACTGAACGCCGCGAGCGGTGTCGTAGTGCTCCTGGCCGATCACGTTCGGGTCCAGCTGACGCGAAGTCGAGTCGAGTGGATCAACCGCTGGGTAGATACCCAGGGAAGCGATGTCACGGGACAGAACGACGGTGGCGTCCAAGTGGGCGAAGGTGGTAGCTGGCGACGGGTCGGTCAAGTCATCCGCAGGTACGTATACCGCTTGGATCGAGGTGATCGAACCTTCCTTGGTCGAAGTGATACGTTCTTGCAGAACGCCCATCTCTTCAGCCAGGGTCGGCTGGTAACCTACTGCAGAAGGCATACGGCCCAGCAGTGCGGATACTTCGGTACCGGCCAGGGTGTAACGGTAGATGTTGTCGACGAACAGCAGAACGTCGTTACCTTCGTCACGGAACTTCTCGGCCATGGTCAGGCCGGTCAGTGCTACGCGCAGACGGTTTCCCGGCGGCTCGTTCATCTGACCGTAAACCAGTGCCACTTTGTCCAGAACGTTGGAGTCCTTCATCTCGTGGTAGAAGTCGTTACCCTCACGAGTACGCTCACCCACACCGGCGAACACGGAATAACCGCTGTGCTCGATGGCGATGTTACGGATCAGTTCCATCATGTTTACGGTCTTGCCTACACCGGCACCACCGAACAGACCGACTTTACCGCCCTTGGCGAACGGGCAAACCAGGTCGATAACCTTGATGCCGGTTTCCAGCAGGTCGTTGCCGCCCGCTTGCTCAGCGAAGGATGGCGCAGGACGGTGAATGCCCCAGCGTTCTTCGGTCGCGATCGGGCCAGCTTCGTCGATTGGGTTGCCCAGTACGTCCATGATCCGGCCCAGGGTCGCTTTACCGACCGGTACGGAGATGGCTGCGCCAGTGTCGACAACGTCCAGACCGCGCTTCAAGCCTTCGGTGGAACCCATCGCAATGGTACGAACTACGCCGTCGCCCAGCTGCTGCTGAACTTCCAGAGTAGTTTCCGCGCCTTGTACTTTCAGCGCGTTGTAGATGCTCGGTACGCTGTCGCGTGGGAATTCCACGTCGATAACGGCGCCGATGATTTGAACGATACGTCCGCTACTCATAGCTGGATCCTCTGAATATTTGAACCGTTAAACCGCGGCAGCGCCGCCGACGATTTCCGAGATCTCTTGGGTGATCGCAGCCTGACGCGCCTTGTTGTAGATCAGCTGCAAATCGCTGATCAGATCACCGGCGTTATCGGTAGCGTTTTTCATCGCGATCATCCGCGCCGCTTGTTCAGCTGCGTTGTTCTCGACCACCGCCTGGTACACCTGCGACTCCACGTAGCGCACCATCAAGCCGTCAAGCAGCTCTTTGGCGTCTGGTTCGTAGAGGTAGTCCCAGTGGTGCTTGAGTTCCTGATCCGGAGTCGCCACCAGTGGGATCAATTGCTCCACGGTTGGCTGCTGGGTCATGGTGTTGATGAACTTGTTGGATACCACGGACAGGCGGTCAATCCGGCCTTCCAGGTACGCATCCAGCATCACCTTCACACTGCCGATCAAATCATTGATCGACGGCTCTTCACCCAGGTGGCTGATAGCTGCAACGACGTTACCGCCGAAGTTACGGAAAAAGGCCGCACCCTTGCTACCCACAACACACAGATCGATCTCGACGCCCTTTTCGCGGTTTACCGCCATGTCCTTGACCAGGGCCTTGAACAGGTTGGTATTCAGACCACCGCACAAACCACGGTCACTGCTCACTACCACATAACCCACACGCTTGACTTCGCGGTCGATCATGAACGGGTGGCGGTATTCCGGGTTGGCGTTGGCCAGATGCCCAATTACCTGGCGGATACGCTCCGCATAAGGACGGCTAGCAGCCATGCGCATTTGTGCCTTGCGCATTTTGCTGACCGCCACTTTTTCCATGGCGCTGGTAATCTTTTGCGTGCTTTTGATGCTCGCAATCTTACTGCGAATCTCTTTTGCGCCTGCCATGTAACACCTATCAGGTTAGCAAGCGGGAGCCTTGCGGCTCCCGCTGCGGCTTACCAGGTTTGGGTGGCCTTGAACTTCTCGATACCGGCTTTCATGCCAGCGTCGATATCGTCATTGAAGTCACCCTTCACGTTGATCTTCGCCATCAGTTCGGCGTGATCGCGGTTGAAGTAAGCAATCAGCGCTTGTTCAAAGCTGCCGACCTTGGCGATTTCAACGTCGGTCAGGAACCCACGCTCAGCGGCATACAGCGACAACGCCATGTCAGCGATCGACATCGGGGCGTATTGCTTCTGCTTCATCAGCTCGGTAACGCGCTGACCATGCTCAAGTTGCTTGCGGGTCGCTTCGTCCAGGTCAGAAGCGAACTGGGCGAATGCCGCCAGTTCACGGTACTGAGCCAGAGCGGTACGGATACCACCGGAGAGCTTCTTGATGATCTTGGTCTGAGCGGCACCACCCACACGGGATACCGAAACACCGGCGTTCACTGCAGGACGGATGCCTGAGTTGAACATGGCCGATTCCAGGAAGATCTGACCGTCGGTGATCGAGATCACGTTGGTCGGAACGAACGCGGAAACGTCGCCAGCCTGGGTTTCGATGATCGGCAGTGCGGTCAGGGAACCGGTTTTGCCGGTCACTGCGCCGTTGGTGAACTTCTCTACGTACTCTTCGGAAACGCGGGATGCACGCTCCAGCAGACGGGAGTGGAGATAGAACACGTCGCCTGGGTAGGCTTCACGGCCTGGTGGACGGCGCAGCAGCAGGGAAATCTGGCGGTAAGCCACTGCTTGCTTGGACAGATCGTCATAAACGATCAGCGCGTCTTCACCGCGGTCGCGGAAGAATTCACCCATGGTGCAACCGGAGTACGGTGCCAGGAATTGCAGCGCAGGAGATTCCGAAGCACTGGCAGCCACGATGATCGTGTTGGCCAGGGCGCCGTTTTCTTCCAGCTTGCGAACCACGTTGGCGATGGTCGATTGCTTCTGACCGATGGCTACGTAGACGCAGAAAATGCCGCTGTTCTTCTGGTTGATGATCGCGTCGATCGCCAGAGCGGTTTTACCGATCTGACGGTCACCGATGATCAGCTCACGCTGGCCACGGCCGACCGGGATCATGGCATCGACAGCCTTGTAGCCAGTCTGTACAGGCTGGTCTACCGACTTACGCCAGATCACGCCTGGAGCAACTTTCTCGACCGCGTCGGTCTCGGTGTTGCCCAGTGGACCTTTGCCGTCAACAGGGTTACCCAGTGCGTCGACTACGCGACCCAGCAGTTCCTTACCCACCGGAACTTCCAGGATGCGGCCTGTGCACTTGGCGCTCATGCCTTCAGCCAGACTGGTGTACGCGCCCAATACAACGGCACCTACGGAGTCTTGCTCCAGGTTGAGGGCCATACCGTAGACGCCGCCCGGAAACTCGATCATCTCGCCGTACATAACGTCGGCCAGACCGTGAATCCGCACGATGCCGTCAGATACGCTGACGACAGTGCCTTCGTTACGGGCTTGGGAGGTCACATCGAGCTTGTCGATGCGGCCCTTGATAATTTCACTTATTTCGGAAGGATTGAGTTGCTGCATTGCTCTGCTGCCCCTTCAAACTCAAGATTTCAATGCTTCGGCAAGTTTCGCGATTTTGCCGCGAATCGAGCCATCGATAACCAGGTCGCCGGCACGGATAACAACACCACCAATCAGGGATGCGTCCTCCGAAGCTTGCAGGCGCACTTCCCGATTGAGTCGTGCACTGAGAACCTTGGCGAGTTTGTCTTGCTGTTCTTGGTTCAAT
The DNA here is from genome assembly GCF_030816195.1 of Pseudomonas sp. W4I3. GTDB lineage: Bacteria > Pseudomonadota > Gammaproteobacteria > Pseudomonadales > Pseudomonadaceae > Aquipseudomonas. Next base: position 624,607 of record NZ_JAUSXS010000001.1, read on the forward strand.
GCAAAAGCACTGGTCACTTCAACGTCTACCGATTTCTCTGCTTCGGCCTTGTACAGGTCGAACAGAGCGGCGATCTCCGGCAATAGCGGGAGACGGTCGTTTTCGGCAATGACGTGAATGAAGTTCTGCACTTTCACATCAAACTTGTCGCCGCACACTTCAATAAAAGTGGCGGCCTTGTCTGCGCTCGTCAGGCGCGGGGCCTTGAGCACGCGCTGCATGGTGTCGTCTTGCGACACTGCTGCAGCCAGGCCGAGCATGGCTGACCAAGAGGCCAGTTGCTGGTGGGCCTGGGCGTGCTCGAAGGCTGCCTTAGCGTAAGGTCGGGCCAACGTGGTCAGTTCTGCCATGATCGCCCTCGCTTAAATTTCAGCAGCCAGTTTGTTAACCAGCTCCGCGTGCGCGTTTTGATCGATTGTGGCACCGAGGATCTTCTCAGCACCGCCGACCGCCAGAGCACCCAGTTGGGCACGCAGCGCGTCTTTGACGCCGTTCAGTTCCTGTTCGATCTCGGCATGAGCCGAAGCCTTCACACGGTCAGCTTCGACGCGGGCTTTTTCAACAGCCTCTTCGACGATCTGGTTACCGCGCTTCTTGGCTTGCTCAATGATCTCAGCTGCCTGTGCTTTAGCTTCGCGCAGTTGATGACCCACTTTCTCTTGGGCCAACTCCAGGTCGCGAGCTGCACGGCTGGCAGCGTCCAAACCATCCGCGATCTTCTTCTGACGTTCGTGCAAAGCCGCGATGACCGGAGGCCACACGAACTTCATGCAAAACACTACAAAAATGAAGAACGCAACGGATTGGCCAATCAGGGTTGCATTAATGTTCACGCCAACACCTCGCTCATTCGTTGTCCATCACCCTAATCACTCGAAAAGTCGAGTGATTAGCCAGCGAGTTGACCAACGAAGGGGTTCGCGAAGGTGAAGAACAGGGCGATACCAACGCCGATCATGGTCACGGCGTCGAGCAGGCCGGCAACGATGAACATTTTAACTTGCAGCATTGGAACCATTTCTGGTTGACGCGCTGCGCCTTCCAGGAATTTGCCGCCCAGCAGGCCGAAACCAATGGCAGTACCCAGGGCGCCCAGGCCGATCAACAGTGCAACAGCGATAGCGGTTAGACCAACTACAGTTTCCATCTTTCCTCCCGACTTTTACGTCGTATGGTTTAGGTTTTTTAGATTTTAAAGCGGTAAAACAAATCGTTTCATAGCCCTGAAGGGCCACCTTCCCGTTTCACCGGGAAGGACATCAGACTAGTCGAGACTGGTCTTAATGGTTCTCTTCGTGCGCCATCGACAGGTAGACGATGGTCAGCATCATGAAGATGAAGGCCTGCAGGGTGATGATCAGGATGTGGAACACAGCCCACGCCCACTGCAGAACGATGCCCAGGCCGCTAAGCCAGAGCAGACCGCTGCCGAACATCACAGCGATCAGAATGAACACCAGCTCGCCGGCATACATGTTGCCGAACAGTCGCAAGGCCAGGGAAATCGGCTTGGCAACCAGGGTCACGAATTCCAGCAGGAAGTTCACCGGGATCAGCAAAGCTTGAACGAAGATGTTCTTGCTGCCGAACGGGTGCAGGGTCAGTTCGCCAATGAAACCGCCGATGCCCTTGACCTTGATGCTGTAGAAAATGATCAACGCGAATACCGACAGGGCCATGCCCAGGGTAGCGTTCGGGTCAGTGGTCGATACGGCACGGAATGGAATGTGCGGATCGCCAGAGATCGCCATGGCCAGCTGAGGAATCCAGTCAACCGGGATCAGGTCGACAGCATTCATCAGGAACACCCAGACGAAGATGGTCAGTGCCAGCGGTGCGATCACCGGGCTGCGGCCATGGAAGCTGTCTTTCACGCTGCCATCGACGAATTCGACCAATACTTCAACGAAGTTCTGCAAAGCACCTGGCTGACCGGACGTCGCCTTCTTTGCCGCCATGCGGAAAATCAGGACAAAGATCAGGCCCAATGCGACCGACCAACCCAGAGTATCCAGGTGGAAAGCCCAGAAGCCCATTTCCTTGGCTTCTGCTGCGGTGTGGGCGAAGCCCCAGCCGCCGTTGGGAAGCTGACCGAAGGTCAGGTTCTGCAAGTGGTGCTGGATATAGCCCGAAGCGGTTGTTTCTGCCATGGTTGCCTCAAACGCCCTAAGGTTTCGAAAGTCTTGTTTTCATTAGCAGGGGAGCGAACCAGCTGACCAGTTGGGTCAGCACGAAGACGCCGAATACAGCCAGCGGCGCCAATGGCTTCACACCTGCAAAGGTCAGTGCGAACAGCACTGCCGTCAAAATCAGTTTCCCCGCCTCGCCGGCATAAAAGGACCGGACGATAGCCTGGGCTGCTCGGGCGCCGGAAAACCGAAAGGCCCTGTGAGCAAAATACATATTGGGTAGCAAGGCTATCAGGCCTCCGCAGAGTCCGGAATATCCGGCTACGACTCCATGCCAATACCAAAGCGCCAATGCGGCGATCAGCAAAATGACAAGTTGAGCCAATAAAACCGGAAAAACGGCCAAGCGATGGAACGGCAACGTGTTTGGCGTGCGGGTTTCCATCACTCTTGCTCCTCAATGGTCGGCTGCCGGAAATCAATAACTTGGCATACTTTGTGCCGACAAAATGCGCGCAGAGTATAGGGGCGGTTCTGCCCCTATTCAACTGCTGGGTAGTGATTTCCGATCACGCGCTACATGAGTAAATGTTTCAGCGATTGTTTCAACGGATGTGGGCAAGGACGCCTTGAAGCTCGTCGAGGGAGTTATAGCCGATGACCAATTGCCCTTTGCCTTTCTTGCCATGGCGGATTTGCACCGCAGAGCCTAGGCGCTCGGCCAGGCGCTGCTCGAGACGGGCGATATCCGGATCAGGTTTGACGGCTTCAACCGGTGCAGGCTTGCCACTCAACCATTGGCGAACCAAGGCTTCGGTCTGACGAACGGTAAGCCCTCGTGCGACAACGTGTCGCGCCCCTTCAACCTGTTGATTTTCCGGCAAACCGAGCAAAGCACGGGCATGACCCATTTCCAGGTCGCCATGGGACAACATGGTCTTGATGACTTCCGGCAGCGCGATCAAGCGCAGCAAGTTGGACACGGTCACGCGGGATTTGCCCACGGCCTCGGCGACTTGTTGCTGGGTCAGCTGGAACTCCTGCTGCAAACGTTGCAGCGCGATCGCTTCCTCGATCGGATTGAGGTCTTCACGTTGAATGTTTTCGATCAACGCCATCGCGATAGCGGTTTCATCCGGCACATCGCGCACCATCGCCGGAATGGTTTCCTTGCCGGCCTGCTGACTGGCGCGCCAGCGGCGCTCGCCGGCGATGATTTCAAAGCGGCCACCGCCGATCGGGCGCACCACGATCGGTTGCATCACGCCCTGGGCCTTGATCGAGTTGGCCAGCTCTTCGAGTGCCTGCGGGTCCATGTCCCGGCGCGGCTGGTACTTGCCGCGCTGGATCAGGTCCAGGGGCAGATGCTGCAGCTCACGTTCATCGGCCTGCACCGCTTGTTCTTCCAGCGAAGTGACGGTCGGACCACTCAGGAGTGCATCCAGTCCACGTCCGAGACCTCGTTTTTTGACGGCCATGGGGATTCCTTAAGTTGGCTGGGCAGCAGCGGTGCGTGAATTGCGACGTTGGCGACGCACCATCTCGCCGGCCAGCGCCAGGTAAGCAATGGCGCCACGGGACGATTTGTCGTAGGCCAGCGCCGGCATGCCGTAGCTTGGCGCTTCGGCCAGGCGAATATTGCGTGGAATCACCGTGTCGTAGAGCTGGTCGCCGAAGTGTTCCTTGAGCTGCGCGGAAACATCGTTCATCAGGCTCAGGCGCGGATCGAACATGGTCCGCAGCAAACCTTCGATCTGCAGCTTCGGGTTGAGCAGTTCGGCGATGCGCTTGATGTTATCCACAAGGTCGCTCAAGCCTTCCAATGCGTAGTACTCGCACTGCATGGGGATAATCACCCCATCGGCGGCCACCAGCGCGTTGAGCGTCAGCATCGACAGTGACGGCGGGCAGTCGATCAGGATGTAGTCGTAGTTCTCACGGATCGGCGCCAGGGCGCTGCGCAGACGGCTTTCTTTCATCTGCATTTCCAGCAACACCACTTCCGCCGCGGTCAGGTCGCGGTTGGCCGGCAGCAGTTGATAACCGCCGTGCTCGGAATAGTGCATGGCCTGGGCCAGGTCGCACTCGCCGATCAGCAAGTCGTAGACCGAGTTTTCCAGGCCGTGTTTATCCACACCGCTACCCATGGTGGCGTTGCCCTGTGGATCGAGATCGATCAACAGCACCCGGCGCTTGGTCGCGACCAGGGATGCTGCGAGGTTGATGCAGGTGGTGGTTTTGCCCACGCCACCTTTCTGGTTCGCAATCGCGAATACCTTAGCCATTCTTGCTTGTGTTCCCAATCATGCCGTGCGGCGCAGTATCAGCAGATGGCGTTGGCCTTGGCAACCGGGTACGGCCAAGGCGTGTTCGCTATCGAGGTGGAAGTCTGCCGGCAATGCTAACAGCTCGTCGCTTGGATGGACGCCCTTCATTGCCAGCCAGCGGGTGTCGCGGTCGCCCAGGTGGCGTGTCCAGTTGCTGAAGTTCTCCATGCTGCTGAACGCCCGGGAAACAATTCCGTTGAAGGGCTGCTCAGGCGTAAAGCTTTCGACGCGACTGTGGATAACGTGCAGGTTGTCCAGCTTGAGTTCGAGTTTGACCTGGGTCAGGAAGCGGGTTTTCTTGCCGTTGCTGTCCAGGCAAGTGACCTGCGATTCTGGGAACAGGATGGCGAGTGGAATGCCAGGCATGCCGCCGCCACTGCCGACGTCCAGCCAGCGACCGTTCTCGATAAACGGCATCACGCTCAAGCTGTCGAGCAAATGGCGCGAAACCATTTCGTCCGGATCGCGCACTGCCGTCAGGTTGTAAGCCTTGTTCCACTTGATCAACAGGGCCAGGTAGCCCATCAGCAAGGCGTGCTGGGCTTCGGTCAGGTCGACGCCCAACTGGCGTGCACCTGTGGATAACTCTTCGGCGTGTTGCGAGGTGACCAACGAACTCAAGCGCTTTGCTCCAACTGACGGCCCGCGCCGCGTTTTTTCAAATGAATCATCAACAGCGAAATAGCTGCCGGAGTGACACCCGGTATACGCGAAGCCTGGCCTAGCGTTTCCGGCCGAGTTATCCCCAGCTTGCTCTGAATTTCCTTCGACAGCCCGGAAATCCCGGTGTAGTCGATATCCACAGGCAGCTTGGTATCTTCACTGGCGCGCAGGCGAGCGATCTCGTCCTGCTGACGGTCGATGTAACCGGCGTACTTGGTCTTGATTTCGACCTGCTCGGCGACTTGCGGATCTTCCGCACCACCACCGGACACTTCGACCAGGCCGGCGTAGTCAATTTCCGGACGGGAGAGCAAGTTCAGCAAGTTGTATTCGTGAGTCAGCGGCGTGCCGAATTTTTCGGCGATCGCATCACCCTGCTCTGTGCCAGGGCGGACCCAGGTGCTTTTCAGGCGCTGCTCTTCGAGCGTGATGCTCTCGCGTTTTTTGCAGAAGGCCGCCCAGCGGGCGTCATCGACCAATCCCAGCTCGCGACCTTTTTCGGTCAAGCGCAGATCGGCATTGTCTTCGCGCAGGATCAGACGGTATTCCGCCCTCGACGTGAACATCCGGTACGGTTCCTGGGTACCCAGGGTGATCAGGTCGTCGACCAATACGCCGATGTATGCCTCATCGCGACGCGGGCACCAGCTGTCTTTGCCCTGTGCACGCAATGCCGCGTTGGTACCGGCCAGCAAACCTTGGGCGCCGGCTTCTTCGTACCCGGTGGTGCCGTTGATTTGCCCGGCGAAGAAAAGACCGCCGATCACTTTGGTTTCCAGGCTGTACTTCAGGTCGCGTGGATCGAAGTAGTCGTACTCGATGGCGTAGCCAGGGCGGACGATATGCGCATTTTCCATGCCGCGAATCGACTGCACGATCTGGATTTGCACGTCGAACGGCAGGGAAGTGGAAATCCCGTTCGGGTACAGCTCATGGGTCGTCAAACCTTCGGGCTCGATGAAGACCTGATGGCTTTCCTTGTCGGCAAAGCGATGGATCTTGTCTTCAATCGACGGGCAATAACGCGGGCCGATGCCTTCGATTACCCCGGAATACATCGGCGAACGGTCGAGGTTCGCGGCGATGATTTCGTGGGTGCGGGCATTGGTATGCGTGATCCAGCAACTGACCTGTTTAGGATGCTGTTCCTTGGAGCCCATGAACGACATGACCGGGATCGGTGTATCGCCGGCTTGTTCGGTCATGACCGAGAAATCCACAGAACGCCCGTCAATTCGCGGCGGGGTTCCGGTTTTCAAGCGGCCGACACGCAGTGGCAACTCACGCAGCCGTTTTGCCAAGGCAATCGAGGGCGGATCACCAGCGCGACCACCGGAGTAGTTCTGCATGCCGATGTGGATAAGTCCGCCAAGAAAGGTACCAGTGGTCAACACCACGGATTCTGCGAAGAAACGCAGACCCATTTGCGTGACAACACCGCGCACCTGGTCTTGCTCGACAATCAGGTCGTCCGCTGCCTGTTGAAATATCCACAGGTTCGGCTGGTTTTCCAGGGTTTCGCGCACCGCGGCCTTGTACAGGATGCGGTCAGCTTGTGCCCGAGTGGCGCGTACGGCCGGACCTTTACGGCTGTTGAGCACACGAAATTGAATACCACCTTTGTCGGTAGCCATGGCCATCACGCCGCCAAGGGCATCGATTTCCTTGACGAGATGGCTTTTGCCGATACCACCGATGGCAGGGTTGCAACTCATGGCACCGAGGGTTTCCACGTTATGCGTCAGCAACAGGGTTTTTACGCCCATGCGTGCTGACGCCAGTGCTGCCTCGGTACCGGCATGACCGCCGCCGATGACGATCACTTCAAAACGGGAAGGGAAATCCACCACGCACCTCGTGCCTGCTTATGTAGGTAATCAGGAATTGTTTGTTGAAAGAGTTTTAGAGCTTTGGCGGCAAGTATAGGGACTTAGCCCTTCCTAAAGAACCCTTTGCACAAGATTTAACCAGCTGTGGATGAATCAGGGACAATAGAAATTAAAAGAGAGAAATTTATTAAATCTTTGTTTTTATGTTTATTTATACTGAGCTTACTTTCTGTGGATAGATTGCTACAGGCCTTCATCTACGTAGTGTACAGAGATTCAAAAGTCTGTGGCCATGTAGCAATGAGCGGCTTGGATAAGTGCATTAAGCCTGTGGATTAAAGCGATGGTTATCCACAGGGCGGGTTTTACTCAGGTTTCAGGCGTGGTTATCAACCGGGCACAAGGAGGGTTATTCACAGGGCTTAACCTCGGAAAAAAAGCTGAATCAAGGTCCAACGACCGATGGAATCGATGCTGATTCGTCCTCAAGACATCTATTGTGGGAATACACGCGGGCAGTTAATAATAGCGATTATCATTAACTCACTTGTCGCGCCTATGTCCCCTCCTTCCCACACGGCAGCTGTGCAGCGCATCTACGAGCAACACCATTCGTGGCTGCAAGGGTGGCTCAAAGGCAAATTGCATGACGCCTGCGATGCGGCCGATGTAGCCCACGATACGTTCGTGCGTATTCTGAGTGGACGGAATGCCGTGCAGATTCTCGAACCACGGGATTACCTGGCGACTATCGCGAGGGGTCTTGTGATTGATCGCTATCGCCGGCATGCCATTGAGCAGGCTTATAAACAAACCCTGGCTGAGCGTCCTGAAGCCATTGCCATCAGTGAAGAGGACAAGGCGATCATCATTGAAACCCTGGTGGCTGTGGATAAGGCGCTGTCTGGTTTGGGTGAACGAGCACGCCGGATCTTCATGCTGTCGCAAATCGAAGGCCTGACTTATCAACAGATCGCCGATCAATTGCAGGTGTCGTTGACCACTGTGAAGAAACACATGATTCGCACTTTGACCGAGTGTTCACTGATCATGGCCAGTCTTTAATGTCGGCGCCCGATCGTAAGACATTCGAGGCGGCTGCCAGTTGGTACGTGCAGTTCCAGGCACAATCGCCGACGCCCGCCGAGCGTCGGGCCTGGCAACAATGGCTCAATGGAGACCCTGCCCATCAGGCTGCCTGGAACCAACTGGAGCAGCTTCAGCGCAGCCTCGGCGCCCTGCCCCAGGACTTCACACGCCGCGCACTGACCGCCACGCAACAACGCCGCCAAGTGCTCAAGTGGATGCTGGTACTCGGCGGCACCGGGTATCTGGGCTGGAATATTCAACAACAGACGTCCTTGGGTAACGTATGGGCGGATTACCGGACGCCTGTGGGTAAACGACGACGAGTCGAACTGGTCGATGGCACGCAGGTTGATCTCAATACCAATACGGCCATTGATGTGGTGTTCGACGCGCGCGAGCGCTTGATCCGGCTGCGCGAGGGTGAGGTACTTATCCACAGCGGCAAGCGGGGCGGGCAAAGACCCTTGTATGTAGAGACTCGTCACGGTCGCGTCGAGGCGCTGGGCACTCGGTTTACGGTGCGTCAATTCGCGGATTCCACTCGAGTGGGTGTTCTGGAAGACCGGGTCAAACTGTCCCCGGTTGATGAGCCGGACCACAACCGAACGCTTGGTGCCGGCGAAAGCGCGGATTTTGATCGACGCCACATAAGCGTTACCCAGCGTTATGGCGGCACACAAGCGGCCTGGGTCGACGGCCAATTAGTCGTGCTCGACGCCAGACTGGGCGACGTCATCAATGAATTGGCGCGCTATCGACCGGGCTTGCTGCAATGTGACCAAGCCTCGGCTCGCCTGCGTGTTTCAGGCGCGTTCCGGCTGGATGCCACTGATGCGGTACTGGCCAACCTGCAAGCAACCCTGCCGATCCAGGTGAACTACTTCACGCGCTATTGGGTGTCGGTGAAACGAATCGGTTGAGTGCAAAAATATAATCACAGGGGGTTATCTTTTTTTGGCCTGGTTCGGCCCTGCAGGTAATCACGACGCTACCTTCAGGGCTTACCGACCTATGTGCCTTCCCTCCAAGCTACGCCAGCGGCTTTCCTGTCATGCCATCAGCTACGCATTGCTGCTAACCACCACGGGCGGTGCGTTGTTATCCCCAACTGCCATGGCCGCCAGCACGACGCAACACTATGCTATCGCTCCCGGCCCACTGGACAGAGCGCTAAGCCAGTTTGCCGCCAGGGCCAACGTGATTCTGTCCTTCTCGCCCGAGCAGACTTCGCGCCTGACCACGCCCGGATTGGACGGCGATTATTCGGTGGATCAAGGTTTCGTGCTGTTGCTACGAGACTCTGGTTTGCAAGCAGTTGCCCAGGCGCCCGGCAGCTATGGTTTGCAAGCCGTGCCCACGGGGCCGCTCACCCTGGCACCGACAACCGTGAGTGCCTATCAACAGACGGGATTGAGTCAGGACAGTGCTGGGGACGTAGGCTACAAAGCGCAGAACAGCCGCATTGGCACCAAGACCAGCACGCCACTGTCAGAGACGCCTCGTTCCGTATCGGTGGTGACCGGGCAGCGTATCAAGGACCAGAAATCGCAGACACTGACCGAAGTACTGGGCTATGTGCCCGGCATTTTCGCGCCGCCTTTTGCCGCGGGTGACGGGCTGGCAGGCGATCTCTTTTTCATTCGAGGCTTCAACGCTACGGACTACGGCTACGGTCTGCTCAGAGACGGACTACGCGTGCAAGGCAATCGGTACGACACCACCAGTGAGCCGTATGGCCTGGAGCGCGTCGAAGTGTTCCGCGGTCCGTCTTCGCTGCTCTACGGTGAAAACGCCCCGGGCGGTTTGGTCAATCTGGTCAGCAAACACCCAACCGCCAATCCACAGGGCGAGGTGCAATTGGGGTATGGCTCAAACAACCGACGCCAACTCGGTGTGGATATCTCAGGGCCGCTCAATGACAGTGACAACGTCCTCGGCCGCCTGGTGATGCTTGGCCGCAAATCCGATACCCAGACCGACCACGTACCGGATGATCGTGTTTACATCGCGCCCTCTCTCACCCTGAATTTCGACGATTACAACACCCTGACCCTGTTGGCCAACTACCAGAAAGACCACACTAACCTGGAGCTCGGCCTGCCGGCTGCAGGCACGCTGCTCAGCAATCCCAACGGTAAACTGTCCAAGCACACCATGCTCGGCGATCCGGATTGGAATACTTTCGAGCGCGAATCCTGGAGCACCGGCTACGAGTTCAGCCACAGCTTCAACGACGATTGGCAGTTCCGCCAGAATTCGCGATACATGCAGTCACGCATCAACCGCCATGAAACCTGGCCGAGCGCGCTGAACAACCGCGGCTTCGGCACCCAACTCAACATGACCGCCTACGATCGCTACAACAAGTCGATGGTCTATTCCCTGGATAACCAGCTCGAAGGCAAATTCCAGATTGGCGGCCTGGAAAATACGGTGCTGTTCGGCGCCAGCTACGACCGCACCTCGTTCAGCCAGGACTGGGATGCGGGTTTCGCCGGTACCATCAATGTGTATAACCCGGTGTACCTGCGGGACCCGCTCACGCCAATCGCCGTGCAGAACACCTTGCTTGAGCAGCAGATGAAAGGCGTTTACGCCCAGATCCAGAGCAAGTACGACCACTGGCTGTTCTTGCTCGGTGGCCGACAGGACTGGGTCGACAGCGATTTTCGCGACAAGGTGAACAAGGCCAGCGACATCAGCACCGACGACCGCAAGTTCACCTACCAAGGCGGCGTGATGTACCAGTTCGACAACGGCGTGACGCCGTATGTCAGCTATTCCACCGCGTTCGTCCCGGTACAGCAGATCTCCAACGCCGGCTCGCCGCTGAAGCCGATCACCAGCAGCCAATATGAAGTGGGTGTGAAGTACGAGCCAATCGGTTGGGACACCGCCATGACGCTGTCGGTGTACGACTTGCGCAAACAGGACGATACCTACCTGGACGCCACCACCAACAGCTATCGCCAGGTAGGTGAGAGTCGGGCCAAAGGCGTGGAAGTGGAAGTGAACAGCAACCTTACGCCGAACCTGAATGTGACGGCGGCTTACACCTACACCGACGCACGCATTACCAAGGATTCCGCCACTTCCTTGGTTGAAGGGCACCAGATGACCGGCGTCCCGCGCAACCAAGCGTCGGTGTGGAGCAAGTATCGCTTCCTCGACGGACAACTCAAGGGCCTGTCCGTGGGCGGCGGCGTGCGTTATTTCGACAGCACCTTCTCCTACACGGCACCTACGCTGTACGGGAAGTTGGATGCCGGCAGTGTCACGTTGGTAGACGCATCGGTGGGCTATCAGATCGACCCGCACTGGTCGGTGGATGTGAACGCCAAGAACCTGTTCGACAAGGAATATGTGTCCGGTTGCAACGATGCGGGGCGCTGCTATTGGGGTGACAGCCGTACCTTGCTGGGTACGGTGTCGTACAACTGGTAACGAACAGCCTGGCTATTTGCCGATGCAGAAGCTGGAAAAGATTCGCCCCAGCAAATCATCGGAGCTGAAGGCACCGGTAATCTCACCCAACAGCTGCTGCGCCTGACGCAAGTCTTCGGCCAGCAGCTCCCCTGCGCCCGCCAGGGTCAGCTGTGCCCGCCCATGCTCCAGCGCTGCGCTGGCGTGGCGAAGCGCCTCCAGATGCCTGCGACGCGCACTGAAGCTGCTTTCTGAGGTTTGCTCATAGCCCATGCAGGCCTTCAGATGGTCACGTAGCAACTCCAGGCCATCCCCTGCCGATTTGGCACTGAGGCTGATAGTCACGTGGCCATCCTCGCTGGTTTCCATGGCGATGGCTTCACCTGTCAGGTCGGCCTTGTTACGGATCAAGGTGACTTTGGCCGGGTCTGGTCGCCGTTCGAGGAATTCGGGCCACAACGCGAAAGGGTCCACAGCCTCGGGGGCGGTTGCGTCCACCACCAACAACACTCGATCTGCTTCGCCGATGGCTTTGAGCGCGCGCTCCACGCCGATCTTCTCCACCTGGTCGTCGGTATCGCGCAACCCCGCTGTATCAACGACGTGCAACGGCATGCCGTCGATGTGGATATGTTCGCGCAGAATATCGCGAGTGGTGCCGGCAATTTCAGTAACGATCGCCGCTTCGCGCCCCGCCAAAGCATTAAGCAGGCTGGATTTACCGGCGTTGGGACGTCCCGCAATCACCACGGTCATGCCATCGCGCAACAATGCGCCCTGCCCGGCTTCTCGCAGCACTGTGGATAACTCCTCACGGACTTTATCCAGCATTGCCAGGACGTGGCCATCGGCCAAAAAGTCGATTTCCTCTTCCGGAAAATCAATGGCTGCCTCGACGTAGATGCGCAGGCTGATCAACTGCTCAGTCAAGTTATGCACACGCAAGGAAAAAGCCCCCTGCAACGAACGCAACGCGTTGCGCGCAGCTTGTGCAGAACTCGCTTCGATCAGGTCGGCAATGGCTTCGGCCTGGGCCAGGTCGAGCTTGTCGTTGAGGAATGCCCGCTCGCTGAACTCGCCCGGCCGGGCCAGGCGGCAGCCCAACTGCAGGCAACGCTGCAGCAGCATATCCAGCACCACCGGACCACCATGTCCCTGCAGTTCAAGGACATCTTCACCGGTGAAAGAGTTAGGTCCCGGGAAGTACAGGGCCAAGCCCTCGTCCAACACGCTGTCATCCGCATCGAGAAACGCGCCGTAATGGGCATACCTCGGTTTCAGGTCGCGCCCGCTGATCGCTTTGGCGGCCACGCTCGCGAGCGGCCCGGAAATTCGAACGATACCGACACCGCCGCGACCTTGAGCGGTGGCGACAGCAGCGATGGTTTCACGAGGAGCGCTCATCAGCATGTTCCAGAATTAAAATGTCGGAAAGCAAAACGCCCCACTAGGGGGCGTCTTGAGTGGTTATCCACAGAGTAAATTACGCCTCGGCTTTTTTGGTAGCCGCTTCGATTTTACGTGTGATGTACCACTGTTGGGAGATCGACAACACGTTGTTGACTACCCAGTACAGCACCAGGCCCGCTGGGAACCACAGGAAGAAGAAGGTGAAGATGATTGGCATCATTTTCATCACCTTGGCCTGCATCGGATCCGGCGGAGTCGGGTTCAGGCGCTGCTGGATGAACATGGTCGCGCCCATGATGATCGGCAGGATAAAGAACGGGTCTTTGATCGACAGGTCAGTTATCCACAGCATGAACGGCGCCTGGCGCATTTCCACGCTTTCCAGGAGAACCCAGTAAAGCGACAGGAACACCGGCATCTGCACCAGAATCGGCAAGCAACCGCCCAACGGGTTGATCTTCTCTTTCTTGTACAGCTCCATCATGGCCTGCGACATTTTCTGCCGGTCGTCACCATGTTGCTCTTTCAGCGCAGCCAGTTTCGGCGCGACGGCACGCATGCGCGCCATCGACTTGTAGCTGGCGGCTGACAGTGGGAAGAAGATCCCCTTGATCAGCATGGTCAGGAAGATGATCGAGAAGCCCCAGTTACCCACAATGCTGTGGATATGTTGCAGCAGCCAGAAAATCGGCTGGGCAATGAACCACAGGAAGCCGTAGTCCACAGTCAGTTCCAGACCTGGGGACAACTCCTTCAGCACGGCCTGGCTTTTCGGGCCGGCGTACAGGGTAGCGCTGGTTTCAGCCTTGGCGCCTGGTGCGACGGTCAGCGCCGGGCCAGTAAAGCCAATGATGTAGTTGCCCTGGCTGTCCTTGCGGGTTTGAACCAGGTTCGCGTCACCCTTGTTCGGGATCCACGCGGTCACGAAGTAGTGCTGCAGCCAGGCTACCCAGCCACCTTGAACGGTTTCCTTCAACGCGCCCTTGTCGATGTCTTTCATCGACACTTTTTTGTACGGCTCGTTACTTGTCCACAGGGCGGCGCCCAGGTAAGTCGCGGTGCCGGTGGCGGTGCTGGAGGAAGGATCGGAGCTGGCGTCACGCTTGAGCTGGGCAAACAGGTTGCCGCTCCAGGCTTTATCGCTGGTGTTGTCGATCAGGTAAGTCACCTTCAAATCGTACAAACCACGGGTGAAGCTGAAACGCTTGATGTAATTGACGCCGTCGAGGCTGAATTTCAGGTCGACGTTCAACTGGTTCTGGCCATCAGCCAGTTGATAAGTCTTCTGTTCGGTCGAATAAATCGGACGACCGGTAGCACGTGCATCCGGACCGTTAGTGCCGGTCAGGCCGCTTTGTGCCAGATAAGTACGTTCACCGCCGTTATCGAACAGCTGGAACGGAACATCCGGGTGGTCTTGGCGACGTGGATAAAGCGGCAGCTTCAGCTGTGCGATATCACCACCCTGTGGGTCGATAGCCAGGTCGAGCACATCCGTTTTCACGTGGATGAGATCTTTGTTGGTGACCACTGGCGTTTCTAACGGGGCACTTGTCTCGCCATTCGCGCTGGGAACATCGGCACTCGCGGACGCATTGTTACCCAGCGGGGTGTCCGGAATAGCCGGCGCAGCCTGATTGGTAGCAACATTCTGAGTCGGCAGGGCAGCCTGGCCGTAGTCTTGGTTCCATTTCAGGACCATGACGTAGGACACGATTGCCAGGGCGACGATCAGGATCGTGCGTTTAATATCCATGATTACTCGGCCATCGAAGAAGAACGGGAGGTAGGGATAGGCGGAACCGGGTCATAACCACCGGGATTCCACGGATGACAGCGACCTAAACGACGAAAGGTCAGCCAGCCACCGCGCAGAAGACCATGATTTTCTATGGCCTCTAACGCGTAGCAGGAACAACTGGGGTAGAAGCGACAGTGGCTGGCCATCAGAGGACTAATGGCATAGCGATAAAACTGGATCGGAACGAGGGCCAGTTTACGCATCGGTACTGTCTACCCCTACAGTTTCGGTGCTGACTGCTGGTGCTGGTTTGTGGGTACGCGCCAGACGTTTCCAGAGCTTGCCGAAATGCTGAATCAATTCGGGGTTTTCTACATCCCCCAAGCCTTTGCGCGCGACGATAACAATATCCCAACCAACCAGAGTTTCCTGGTGGAGGCGAAACGATTCGCGCATCAGACGCTTGAGGCGATTGCGCTCAACGGAGAGCTTTACGCTCTTCTTGCCGATCACCAACCCGAGACGGGGGTGATCAAGATCGTTGTTACGCGCAAGGAGCAGGAGATTTTTCCCCGGAACCTTGCCGGTGGGGGAGTCAAAGACTGCCTTGAAGTGCCGGGGGGTTAGCAGACGCTTTTCCCGACTGAAGTCCTGACTCACCACCAGTACCGGATTATCAAACTGCCAGACGCGCACGACCTTTGGCGCGGCGACGCGACAGGACAGCACGGCCGTTCTTGGTAGCCATGCGAGCACGGAAGCCGTGAGTACGGGCGCGTTTGATGGTGCTTGGTTGGAAAGTACGTTTCATGGCGTTGTTACCTGGTTCGTCCACAACGGGCCGGAATGGCCCCCGTTTTAAGAGACCGGCGATTCTAGAGAAAGCAAGCCTCTAGGTCAATTTCCAACCAGCTTTTCCTTGAATTAGATCTGTTGAGGCCACGCTACCCTTTTCTGCTCGCCTGCCGCTCATGAGCAATGCCATAGATATAGAAATAAAGAAGGAAGGTATTTAAAGCTTTTCTGTAAAGCTTATAAAAGCTAGAGAGCCATTAATCTGTGGATAACTGCCTTCAGGCCATATACTTCAAGCTGTACAGAGGATGACAACACGGGGGAGAAACGGTGCTCTGCCTGTGCTGCGCTATCGGATAAGCTGTGTGTGGAATGGGTTGTTATCCACAGGCCAGTTACCCACAGACTTTCACCCCCAGTTGTGCAACGAGCTTACGCGTGGTTATCCACAGAGCTTACCCACTGACCACTGGTCGTCTTTTTTGCGGTTAAGACGTTGATTTTGGCTGCTCTGTGAGCAACCTACATGTGGATAAGTGGGCGGCTGATCGCTACAATGGCGGCTGTTTTTGCCTCACCGGCTTTCAACTTAGGGGATATCCGTGTCAGTGGAACTTTGGCAGCAGTGCGTGGAGCTTTTGCGCGATGAGCTGCCTGCCCAGCAATTCAACACCTGGATCCGTCCGCTACAGGTCGAAGCCGAAGGCGACGAGTTGCGTGTCTACGCGCCCAATCGTTTTGTTCTGGACTGGGTCAACGAGAAGTACCTGAGCCGCGTTCTCGAATTGCTCGACGAACATGGCAACGGCATCGCGCCCGTGCTCTCCTTATTAATAGGCAGCAAACGCAGCTCAGCGCCTCGCGCCGCTCCGAATGCGCCATTGGCTGCCGCTGCATCGCAGTCCCAGCCTGCACCAGTGGCTGCCGCTCCCGCAGCGACGCCCGCCAAATCCTCTGCGCATAAAAACTCAGCGCAGAACGAGGAGCCGTCGCGCGACAGTTTCGATCCCATGGCCGGTGCCAGTTCTCAGCAGGCGCCCGTGCGTGCCGAACAGCGTACGGTGCAGGTCGAAGGTGCGCTCAAGCACACCAGCTACTTGAACCGCACCTTTACCTTCGAGAATTTCGTAGAGGGTAAGTCCAACCAACTGGCCCGTGCGGCCGCCTGGCAAGTGGCCGACAACCCCAAGCACGGTTACAACCCACTGTTCCTTTATGGCGGGGTTGGCTTGGGTAAAACCCACTTGATGCACGCTGTGGGTAACCATCTATTAAAGAAGAACCCGAATGCCAAGGTGGTCTACCTGCACTCGGAGCGCTTCGTCGCCGACATGGTCAAAGCCCTGCAACTCAACGCTATCAACGAGTTCAAGCGTTTCTATCGCTCCGTTGACGCGTTGCTGATCGATGACATTCAATTTTTTGCGCGCAAGGAACGTTCCCAGGAAGAGTTTTTCCACACGTTCAACGCCCTGCTTGAAGGCGGCCAGCAGGTCATCTTGACCAGTGACCGTTATCCAAAAGAGATCGAAGGCCTTGAAGAGCGCCTGAAGTCGCGATTCGGCTGGGGTTTGACCGTTGCCGTAGAGCCACCTGAGCTGGAGACCCGCGTCGCGATCCTGATGAAAAAGGCCGACCAGGCCAAGGTCGATCTGCCCCACGATGCCGCATTCTTTATCGCTCAACGCATCCGTTCCAACGTGCGTGAACTGGAAGGCGCACTCAAGCGAGTCATCGCGCACTCGCACTTCATGGGGCGCGACATCACCATCGAGCTGATTCGTGAATCGCTGAAAGACTTGCTGGCGCTGCAGGACAAACTGGTGAGTGTGGATAACATCCAGCGCACCGTTGCCGAGTACTACAAGATCAAGATTTCCGACCTGCTGTCCAAGCGCCGTTCGCGTTCGGTAGCGCGTCCGCGTCAGGTGGCCATGGCCCTGTCCAAGGAACTGACCAACCACAGCCTGCCGGAAATCGGCGATGTGTTTGGTGGTCGCGACCACACCACGGTTTTGCACGCGTGCCGCAAGATCAACGAACTTAAGGAATCCGACGCGGATATTCGCGAGGACTACAAGAACCTGCTGCGTACACTGACTACGTAATGACACCAGCGCAGCTTATTAAGGCAAGGGACTAGACCATGCATTTCACCATTCAACGCGAAGCCCTGTTGAAACCCCTGCAACTGGTCGCAGGCGTCGTCGAGCGCCGACAGACCTTGCCGGTGCTTTCCAACGTATTACTGGTGGTCGAAGGCCAGCAGTTGTCCTTGACCGGTACCGACCTGGAAGTCGAGCTGGTTGGCCGCGTGCAGCTCGAAGAACCCGCCGAACCCGGCGAGATCACCGTGCCGGCGCGCAAGCTGATGGATATCTGCAAAAGCTTGCCGAACGACGCGCTGATCGACATCAAGGTCGACGAATCGAAACTGGTCGTCAAAGCCGGTCGCAGCCGTTTCACCCTGTCCACGTTGCCAGCCAACGATTTCCCGACGGTGGAAGAAGGCCCGGGTTCGCTGACCTGCAGCCTGGAGCAGAGCAAACTGCGTCGTTTGATCGAGCGCACCAGCTTCGCCATGGCTCAGCAGGACGTGCGCTACTACCTTAACGGCATGCTGCTGGAAGTGTCCGAAGGCATCATCCGCGCGGTTGCGACTGACGGCCACCGTTTGGCGATGTGTTCGATGCGCGCCGATATCGGCCAGCCGGATCGTCACCAGGTCATCGTGCCGCGTAAAGGCATCCTCGAATTGGCGCGCTTGCTCACCGAGCCAGATGGCAACGTCAGCATCGTTCTGGGCCAGCACCACATCCGCGCGACGACCGGCGAGTTCACCTTCACTTCCAAGCTGGTCGACGGCAAGTTCCCGGACTACGAGCGTGTGTTGCCTAAAGGCGGCGACAAGCTCGTACTCGGCGATCGTCAGGCGCTGCGTGAAGCGTTCAGCCGTACTGCCATTCTCTCCAACGAGAAGTACCGGGGTATTCGTCTGCAATTGGCCAACGGTCAGTTGAAGATCCAAGCCAACAACCCGGAACAGGAAGAAGCGGAAGAAGAAGTTGGCGTTGACTACAACGGCGGTTCGCTGGAAATCGGCTTCAACGTGAGCTACCTGCTGGACGTGCTGGGCGTGATGACCACCGAACAGGTTCGCCTGATTCTGTCGGACTCCAATAGCAGCGCGCTGGTACAAGAATCCGATAACGACGACTCGGCTTACGTTGTTATGCCGATGCGCCTGTAATCATGCTCAGCAGAAGCTAGATGTCCCTCAGTCGCGTCTCGGTCACCGCGGTGCGCAATCTGCACCCGGTGACCTTCTCCCCTTCCCCTCGTATCAACATTCTCCATGGCGCCAACGGCAGTGGCAAAACCAGCGTGCTGGAAGCCATCCATCTGCTGGGGCTGGCCCGTTCATTTCGCAGTGCGCGCCTGTTACCGGTGATTCAATACGAGCAACTGGCGTGCACAGTATTTGGCCAAGTTGAATTGGCTGAAGGTGGGCATAGCGCACTGGGGATTTCACGTGATCGCGGCGGGGAGTTTCAAATTCGCATTGATGGGCAGAATGCGCGCAGTGCGGCGCAATTGGCGGAAATTCTGCCATTGCAGTTGATCAACCCCGACAGCTTTCGCCTGTTGGAAGGCGCGCCGAAAATCCGCAGGCAATTCCTCGACTGGGGAGTGTTCCACGTGGAACCGCGTTTCATGGCCACTTGGCAGCGCCTGCAGAAGGCCCTGCGGCAGCGGAACTCGTGGCTGCGGCATGGTACACTTGACGCCGCTTCACAAGCGGCGTGGGACCGGGAACTGTGCCTGGCCAGCGACGAAATAGATGAATACCGCCGTGCCTATATCAAAGCCTTGAAACCAGTCTTTGAGCAGACCTTGAGCGAGTTGTTGGACCTCGAGGGGCTGACGCTGAGTTATTACCGTGGTTGGGACAAAGAACGCGAGCTGAGTGCAGTGCTTGCGACGTCCCTGCAGCGTGATCAGCAAATTGGCCATACCCAGGCCGGACCCCAACGCGCTGATTTGCGCCTTCGATTAGGCGCTCATAATGCTGCGGATATCCTGTCCCGCGGTCAGCAAAAGTTGGTGGTGTGTGCATTGCGTATTGCACAAGGGCACCTGGTTAGCCAGGCGCGACGCGGCCAATGTATTTATCTGGTGGATGATTTGCCGTCCGAACTCGACGAGCAACACCGCCGCGCGCTATGCCGCTTATTGGAAGACTTACGCTGCCAAGTGTTTATCACCTGTGTAGACCACGAATTATTGAGGGAAGGCTGGCAGACGGAAACGCCAGTCGCTTTGTTCCACGTGGAACAAGGCCGTATCACCCAGACCCACGACCATCGGGAGTGAAGGCATGAGCGAAGAAAACACGTACGACTCGACCAGCATTAAAGTGCTGAAAGGTTTGGATGCCGTACGCAAACGTCCCGGTATGTACATTGGCGACACCGATGATGGTAGCGGTCTGCACCACATGGTCTTCGAGGTGGTCGATAACTCCATCGACGAAGCTCTGGCCGGTCACTGCGACGACATCAGCATCATCATTCACCCGGACGAATCCATTACCGTGCGCGATAACGGCCGCGGTATTCCGGTCGATGTGCACAAAGAAGAAGGCGTCTCGGCGGCAGAGGTCATCATGACCGTGCTCCACGCCGGCGGTAAGTTCGACGACAACTCTTATAAAGTTTCCGGCGGTTTGCACGGCGTAGGTGTCTCGGTAGTGAACGCTCTGTCCGAAGAGCTGGTGCTGACCGTACGCCGCAGCGGAAAAATCTGGGAACAGACTTATGTCCACGGTGTGCCACAGGAACCGATGAAGATCGTCGGTGAGAGCGAAACCACCGGCACCCAGATCCACTTCAAGCCCTCGGCTGAAACCTTCAAGAACATCCACTTCAGCTGGGACATCCTGGCCAAGCGGATCCGTGAACTGTCGTTCCTCAACTCTGGTGTCGGCATCGTCCTCAAGGATGAGCGCAGCGCCAAGGAAGAGCTGTTCAAGTACGAAGGCGGCCTGCGTGCGTTCGTTGAATACTTGAACACCAACAAGACTGCGGTCAACCAGGTGTTCCACTTCAACATCCAACGTGAAGACGGCATCGGCGTGGAGATCGCCCTGCAGTGGAACGACAGCTTCAACGAGAACCTGTTGTGCTTCACCAACAACATTCCGCAGCGCGATGGCGGTACTCACCTGGTGGGTTTCCGTTCCGCACTGACGCGTAACCTGAACACCTACATCGAAGCCGAAGGCTTGGCGAAGAAGCACAAGGTCGCCACCACCGGTGATGATGCCCGTGAAGGCCTGACTGCGATTATTTCGGTCAAGGTTCCGGATCCCAAGTTCAGCTCGCAGACCAAAGACAAGCTGGTGTCTTCCGAAGTGAAGACTGCGGTGGAACAGGAGATGGGCAAATACTTCTCCGACTTCCTGCTGGAGAACCCGAACGAAGCCAAGCTGGTTGTCGGTAAAATGATCGATGCCGCACGTGCCCGTGAAGCGGCGCGCAAAGCCCGTGAAATGACTCGCCGTAAAGGCGCGCTGGACATCGCCGGCCTGCCAGGCAAATTGGCTGACTGCCAGGAGAAGGACCCTGCCCTCTCCGAACTGTACTTGGTGGAAGGTGACTCTGCTGGCGGTTCCGCCAAGCAGGGTCGCAACCGCCGTACCCAGGCTATCCTGCCGTTGAAGGGTAAGATCCTCAACGTCGAGAAAGCGCGCTTCGACAAGATGATTTCCTCACAGGAAGTCGGCACCTTGATCACGGCACTGGGCTGCGGTATTGGCCGTGACGAGTACAACATCGACAAACTGCGTTATCACAACATCATCATCATGACCGATGCTGACGTCGACGGTTCGCACATCCGTACCCTGCTGCTGACGTTCTTCTTCCGTCAGTTGCCTGAACTGATTGAGCGCGGCTACATCTACATCGCCCAGCCGCCGTTGTACAAAGTGAAAAAGGGGAAGCAAGAGCAGTACATCAAAGACGACGACGCCATGGAAGAGTACATGACGCAGTCGGCCCTGGAAGATGCCAGCCTGCACTTGAACGACGAAGCTCCAGGTATCTCCGGTGAGGCGTTGGAGCGCTTGGTTAACGACTTCCGCATGGTCATGAAAACGCTCAAGCGTTTGTCGCGCCTGTACCCTCAGGAGCTGACCGAGCACTTCATCTACCTGCCGGCCGTGAGCCTGGAGCAACTGGGCGATCACGCCGCCATGCAGGATTGGCTGGCCCAGTACGAAGTGCGTCTGCGCACGGTGGAGAAGTCTGGCCTGGTGTACAAAGCCAGCCTGCGCGAAGACCGTGAACGTAACGTTTGGCTGCCGGAGGTTGAACTGATCTCCCACGGCTTGTCGAACTACGTCACCTTCAACCGCGACTTCTTCGGTAGCAACGACTACAAGACGGTCGTCACCCTCGGCGCGCAATTGAGCACACTGCTGGATGACGGCGCTTATATTCAGCGTGGCGAACGCAAGAAGCAGGTCAAAGAGTTCAAGGAAGCCCTGGACTGGTTGATGGCTGAAAGCACCAAGCGTCACACCATTCAGCGATACAAAGGTCTGGGTGAAATGAACCCGGATCAGCTGTGGGAAACCACGATGGATCCGGCGCAACGTCGCATGCTGCGCGTCACCATCGAAGACGCTATTGGCGCGGACCAGATCTTCAACACCCTGATGGGTGATGCGGTCGAGCCTCGTCGTGACTTCATTGAGAGCAACGCGTTGGCGGTTTCTAACCTGGATTTCTGATCAGGTACTCGGCAAAAACAAAAGGCCAACGCTAAGCGTTGGCCTTTTTTATGGATGTTTGCTCAGCATTTTATAAATGCTCCACGTGGAACATATCCTTTTTCAGCTCTCAGCCGACGCTGCCACACTCTCCAATCGATACCCGTACCCATAAATCGTCAGCAACTGCCATCCTCGATCCGCCGTCAGCCCGAGCTTGTTACGCAATCTGTAGATATGGGTATCCAACGGCCGAGACGAGACCATTTCCTCATGGCTCCAAAACCGCTCGTACAGATATTCGCGAGACAGCGGACGGGCGAGGTTGGCAAACAAGCAGCTGGCCAAGCGGTATTCGCGTTCGGTGAGGTTGATCGGTTTGCCGGCGCGTGTGACCGTCAGCTCGGCATCATCGAAGGTCAGATCATTGAAGCTTTGGAGTTCATTAGTGGCGGACTTTTGCAGTCCATGCCTGCGCAGGACTGCGGTTACGCGAGCTTTGAGTTCGTTAGGGCGAAAGGGTTTGCTGACGTAATCATCCGCTCCACTGTTGAGCGCCATGACGATATCGCTCTCGGCATCGCGGCTGGTGAGCATGATCACGGCGGGCGGTGACTCCATGTGCTCACGTGTCCAGCGCAACAACGCAATTCCGGTGATATCCGGGAGTTGCCAGTCGAGGATCAACAAATCGAAGGTTTCACGGCGCAGTTGGCGTAGCAGGTCTTCCCCGCGCTCGAAGCAATGCAGAGACCAGGACTGCTCCGAGGTGCTGGGAATTTGTCGCAGTGTCTGTTCCACCCGCCTCAACTCAGCGGGCTCGTCATCCAGTATTGCGACACGCATGAGTGGGTCCTTCCTGCAAAAATACGGCAGCTTAATCAGAGGCACACTGTGCAAGCACAAATAATAGCCTCTGAATCTGAATAATTATGGTGGGATACAACGAGGCTCAAATCTCTCGGTACGCTGATATCAAAGGCCAGTAACCTATCGATACTTCTCGCCCCCTAGAGGAAAGATACCGGCTCCTGCTTATGAGGAAAAGGATCGATGTACGGTATTGTGGCCGCTTGGTCGTCCACTAAGACCGAAATAAGCTTCACTGGTTGCAACACCTCTGATGCGTTTCATCGTGGCCACCTGGAGGGAGACCGGGGCTTATGACACTTTCATCTGACGATCATTGCTGCTTTTTCAGGCCTGTGGCGGTGGCCCTGTGAAACTATGGGGCGAGGCTGAAAAGCGCCAGCCCACCCGGGCGCAGCTGCTGTTTCACGGGCTAGTGCGGGAATGGCTGTTGATCGGCTTGGTTTTGTTGCCTTTTACGGCCTACCTGTCCTTGAGTCCGGGCCTGGCGTTGAACAACCCACTTTATGACAGCCTGCGCCAATGGGCACCGTTACCCGTAGACCCACGCATTGTGCTGGTGACCATTGACGCGCCAAGCCTGGAAGAACTCGGCCCATGGCCCTGGCCTCGCAGTGTGCATGCAGACTTGATCGAACGCCTGAGCGCTGCCCAGCCTGCTGGCATCTTGTTCGATGTGATCTTCAGTGAGCCCAGCGAAGGCGTGGGTGATCACCGATTGGCCGAGGCCGTGTGCAGGGCGGGCAATGTGGTATTGCCCATCGTGACTGATAGCAGCGTGGGGTCGAGGCAGATTGGAGAGTCATTGTCGCCCTTGCTCAAGTGCGCCAAGGGCATCGGGCATATCAACGTCGAATCGGATAACGATGGTGTCGTGCGCAGTCTCTATCTGCGTGAAGGCCCACCGGGAAGCACACTTCCGCAATTGGCCTGGCTGGCATTCGCGTTGAATGGGGAAACATCGGGAATGCCGGGTACGCCCCAAGAGCCCCGAAGTCACCAATGGCATCAGGAGCACGAAATTCGCGTCCCTTTCACCTCTACGGATGATCGCTTTGCGAGTGTGTCCTATGCCAGCGTACTGCGTGGCGAGGTGTCCTCCGAATGGTTACGCGGGCGCCTGATTCTGGTCGGCGCCACCGCCTACGGAATGGGCGAAAGTTTCGTTACGCCGCTCTCCTCTACCGGATCGACGGCGGGCGTCGAGATCCTAGCCAACGTGCTCAACGGCCTACTGCAAGGTCGCAGCATTGTTGACCTGCCGGGTTGGCTGGCGGCGCTGATGGCGACGTCACTGGTGGCGTTGTTGCTGGGCCTGCTGCTGTATCGCCCGCGTTATGCGTTATGGATGACGCTTGGCGGCATGGCTACATCGTTAATGATTTCGTGGGCGCTGCTGAGCTTTGGACACTGGTGGTCGCCGGCGGCCTGTCTGATTGGGTTATTGCTCAGTTACCTGATATGGAACTGGCGGCGCTTGAGTGTGATCCTCGCCTACTTCGGCTGGGAACTGGCTCGGCTGGATAATGAACCCAAAGTCTTGCCAGAGCGCCGCCGCGCACCCGCAAGCAAAGGCGATGTGCTCCAAGGGCGTATCTTCGCCCTGGAGCAGGCAGTCAGCCGCACGCGGGATACCCGGCGCTTTATGGCCGATGGTTTGGAATGCCTGCCGGTAGCGACGCTGATTACCGATCCACAGGGCCGTATCCTGTTGGCCAATCGCGTCGCCCGTGATGTATTCGGCAATGATCTGGTCAGCGAAAACTTCATCGAACAACTCGCCGACCTGGGGTATCCCCCGTTGAATAACGGCATTCGCCCTGCCCTCTCGGAGTTGGAATTAGTCGAGTTCCGTGACATCCACCAGCGCAGTCTGCGAATGGAGCTCGCGCCCTTGCTTCCGGCGGAAGGTGACTTCGCGCTCGGTTGGCTGCTGAGCCTCACGGACCTAAGCAAGGAGCGTGAAGCCCAGCAGCACCGCGAAACCATGCTGCGCTTTCTGTCTCATGACTTGCGAGCACCGCATTCGGCAATTCTCGCTCTGTTGGACGTGCATGGCAGCGAATCGCCAGTCTTTGCCCAGATAGAACAGCAGGTCCGACGCGCTTTGAGCCTCACTGAGTCCTTCGTGCAATTGGCCAAGGCCGAGGCTGACGGTTATCACTTCCAGCCCACCCTGTTCGCCATGCTCGTGATGGATGCTTTCGACCAAGTGGCGGTCATCGCCCAATTAAAGAACATTCACCTGGTTCACGACCTGGATGAAGCAGACGAAGGCATGGTGTATGCCGATCAATCGCTGCTTACCCGTGCGCTCTTCAATGTGCTGGAAAATGCGATCAAATATTCGCCGCCCGATACCACCGTCACGTTAAGCCACGGCAGCGCGCAAGGATGGCTGGAATGCCGCATCAGCGACCAGGGGCCGGGGATTGCGCCTGATGATCTGCCGGAGCTGTTCAACCAATATCGGCGCTTCGATTCGGCGCAGGGCAGTGACGGCCTAGGGTTGGGCCTGACGATGGTAAAGGCCGTCGTAGAACGCCACCGCGGGCGTGTTATCTGTGAAAGTCAGCTGGGCACGGGCTCGACGTTCATCCTGCATTTGCCCCAGTTGGAGGATTGAAAAGCGGGCTTTTCGGCTGTGCATAAAAAACCGGTCTCAAGGACCGGTTTTTTTATGCCATAAAAACTTATGCACGTTTTTCGAGATTTTATGAGCTTCAGAAATATGCAATTAAATCAGAGAGTTATGACCGTAAACGGACAATTCGCCAACAAACCGTGCACAGGTTATCCACAGAAGCTCAAATCTCCGGCGTCTCGACTACCACAGGCTCCGGCGGCAATGAACCCATGGCCCTTTGCTGCGCTTCATTCCATGCAGCGGCACGGTCATTCAATGCGGCAATGGCACGTGGGCCCTCGCCTTCTGCATACATCGGCTCGCCGATCACTACGGTAATGGTGCCTGCACGTTTCGCCCAGCCGGTCTTCGGCCAGTACTTGCCGGCGTTATGGGCAATTGGCAACACCGGCAGGTTGGCGTTGACCGCCAACGCAGTACCACCGCGTGAGAACTTGCCTACGGTGCCAAACGGCACGCGCGTACCTTCTGGGAAGATCAGCACCCAAACGCCATCTTTAAGCAGCTCGTCGCCCTTCTTCGCGACATGCTTGAGCGCCGCCTTCGGATTGTCACGGTCGATCGCGATCGGACGCAGCATCGCCATCGCCCAGCCGAAGAACGGCACGTACAGCAGCTCACGCTTGAGCACCTGGCTCAGGGGCGAAAAGTACGCCGAGAGAAAGAACGTTTCCCAGGTGCTCTGGTGGTTCGACAGAATCACACAGGGCCGGTCCGGGACGTTTTCGGCGCCCTTGACCTCGAAACGGATGTCCAGGAATACCTTGGACAGCCACAACGCGCAGCGGCACCAATACACATTGATGAAGCGATAGCGCGCCTTGAAGGGCAGGAAAGGTGCAATAAAAAAGCTCAGGGTGCACCAGAGAAACGAACTGGTGCCCAGCAGCAGGTAAAAGAAAAAGGTTCTGATGGCCTGCAAGATCGACATGGCGGCATTTACCGTTGCGGGACACGGCCCGCCTGTTAAAAGCGCACTCCCGAACAATCCTTGGTCAGGAAGTCGAGGGCGGCTAGTTGTTAATAAGTTCTGCGGCAACCGCCGCCAGATCGTCAAAAATCAAAGTGCCTACCGGCAGGTTTTTCGCCTGGGTCTTTTCGCCTTTCCCGGTTTTTACCAAAACTGGCTGAGAGTCGACGGCCTTGGCCGCCTCCAGGTCACCGAGACTGTCCCCGACGAACCATATCCCAGCCAAGGGCACCTTGTAATGTTCTGCAATAGTTTTCAACATGCCGGGCTTGGGTTTGCGGCAATCGCAGCCCTCATCCGGCCCGTGGGGGCAGTAGACCACCAGCCCCACGTCGCCGCCCTGCTCCGCCACCAGCGTGCGCAAGCGCGCGTGCATGGCGTCCAGCGTAGCGATGTCGTAATAACCGCGGGCGATGCCGGACTGGTTAGTGGCAATTGCCACGGTCCAGCCGGCTTTACTCAACTGCGCGATGGCCTCGATCGAACCGGGCAATGGAATCCATTCCGCCACCGACTTGATGTAAGCGTCGGAGTCGTAATTGATCACCCCGTCCCGATCGAGAATCAGCAGTTTCAACATGATCAGCCCAGTACGGAAATGTCAGCGATATTGATGAACAGCCCACGCAGACGCGCCAGCATGGCGTAGCGGTTTTTGCGCACGCCGGCATCCTCGGCATTGATCATCACCGCTTCGAAGAACGCATCCACCGGCTCACGCAGCGACGCCAGGCGCGCCAAGGCTTGCGCGTAGTTACGCTCGGCGATCAGCGGTTTCACGGCGTTTTCGGCCTTGGCGATGGCCGAATTCAGCGAGAACTCCTTGGCGTCGGCAAACAGGCCTGGGTCGACTTCGGCAGTGCCGAGGTTGTCGGCCTTGCTCAGCAGGTTCGATACACGCTTGTTCACGGCGGCCAATGCATCGGCTTCCGGCAGCTTGCGGAACGCCTGTACGGCTTGTACGCGTTGATCGAAGTCCAGCGCCGAACCCGGTTGCAGCGCACGAACCGACAGGTAGACGGAAACGTCCACGCCTTCGTCTTCGTAACGTGCACGCAGGCGGTCGAACACGAACTCCAGCACTTGCTCGGCCAGGCCGGCTTGCTTGACCTTGCTGCCGAACTGGCCGACTGCGAACACCACGGCCTGGGTCAGGTCGAGGTCCAGCTTCTTGTCGATCAGGATGCGCAGCACGCCCAAGGCCGCACGGCGCAGGGCATACGGGTCTTTGCTGCCGGTGGGCAGCATGCCGATACCGAAGATACCTACCAGCGTGTCCAGCTTGTCGGCGATGGCGACGGCCGCACCGGTCAGGGTGCCTGGCAGTTCGGCACCGGCGCCACGTGGCATGTACTGCTCGTTCAGCGCCAGGGCCACATCGTTCGGCTCGCCGTCGTTGAGGGCGTAGTAGTAACCGGCCACGCCTTGCATCTCAGGGAACTCGCCAACCATCTCGGTGGCCAGGTCGCACTTGGACAGCAGGCCCGCACGGGCGGCCCAGGCAGCGTCGCCGCCAATGCGTGGCGCAATGTAGGCCGCCAGCTTGGAAACGCGCACGGCCTTGTCGTAGACGCTGCCGAGTTTTTCCTGGAACACCACGTTCTGCAGGCGCAGGTTGAAGTCTTCGAGCTTCTGCTTCTTGTCTTGCTTGAAGAAGAACTCCGCGTCGGTCAGGCGTGGGCGCACGACTTTTTCGTTACCCGCGATGATCTGCTGCGGGTCCTTGCTTTCGATGTTGGCCACGGTGATAAAGCGCGGCAGCAACTTGCCGTCCACGTCCAGCAGGCAGAAGTACTTCTGGTTGTCCTGCATGGTGGTGATCAGCGCTTCTTGCGGCACATCCAGGAAGCGCTCTTCGAACGAGCACACCAGCGGCACAGGCCATTCAACCAGGGCGGTCACTTCGTCGAGCAGACTTGGCGGCACGATGGCGGTGCCTTCCTGCAGGCGCGCCAGCTCTTCGGTGCGCTTGCTGATCAGCTCGCGACGTTCATTGGCATCGGCCAGAACATAGGCGGCGCGCAGGTCATCGAGGTAGTTGGCCGGCGAGGTGATGCGCACGCTCTCTGGATGATGGAAGCGGTGACCACGCGAGTCACGGCCGGCCTTCTGGGCGAGGATGGTGCAATCGATGACTTGGTCACCGAGCAGCATCACCAGCCATTGGGTCGGACGTACGAACTCTTCCTTGCGTGCACCCCAGCGCATGCGCTTGGGGATTGGCAGGTCGTTCAAGGAATCTTCGACGATGGTCGGCAGCAGGCTGGCCGTTGGCTTGCCGGGAATGACCTGGCTGAAACGCAGTTTCGGGCCGCTCTGGTCAATTTCGCTCAGCTCGACGCCGCACTTCTTGGCGAAGCCCAGTGCCGCTTGAGTGGGATTGCCTTCGGCGTCGAACGCGGCCTGACGCGGCGGGCCGTCGAGGTTGATGTTGCGGTCCGGCTGCTGGGTTTCCAGCGCCGTGAGCAATACCGCCAGGCGGCGCGGCGCGGCATAGACCTTCTTTGCGGCGAACTTCAGGCCGGCGCTCTGCAGGCCTTTTTCGATACCGGCCAGGAAGGCATCGGCCAGGGTGTTCAGTGCCTTGGGTGGCAGCTCTTCGGTGCCCAGTTCAACCAGGAAATCTTGAGCACTCATTGTGCAGCCTCCAGCTTAGCCAACACTTCATCACGCAAATCCGGGGTTGCCATCGGGAAGCCCAGCTTGGCGCGAGCCAGCAGGTAGGCTTGGGCGACGGAACGCGCCAGGGTGCGTACACGCAGGATGTATTGCTGGCGCGCGGTCACCGAGATAGCACGGCGCGCATCCAGCAGGTTGAAGGTATGGGAGGCCTTCAACACCATTTCATAGCTCGGCAACGGCAGCGGCTGGTCGAGTTCGATCAGGCGCTTGGCTTCGCTTTCATAGAAGTCGAACAGTTCGAACAGCTTGTCGACGTTGGCGTGTTCGAAGTTGTAGGTCGATTGCTCCACTTCGTTCTGGTGGAACACATCGCCGTAGGTGACTTTACCGAACGGGCCGTCAGCCCATACCAGGTCGTAGACCGAGTCCACGCCCTGCAGGTACATGGCCAGGCGCTCGAGGCCGTAGGTGATTTCGCCGGTCACCGGGTAGCACTCGATGCCGCCCGCTTGTTGGAAGTAAGTGAACTGCGTCACTTCCATGCCATTGAGCCAGACTTCCCAGCCCAGGCCCCACGCGCCAAGAGTCGGCGACTCCCAGTTGTCTTCGACGAAACGGATGTCGTGGACCAGCGGGTCCAGGCCGACATGTTTCAGCGAGCCCAGGTACAGTTCCTGGAAGTTGTCCGGGTTGGGCTTTAATACCACCTGGAACTGGTAGTAGTGCTGCAGACGGTTCGGGTTCTCGCCGTAGCGGCCGTCAGTCGGGCGACGACTGGGCTGCACATAAGCGGCGTTCCAGGTTTCCGGGCCGATGGCCCGCAGGAATGTAGCGGTGTGGAAAGTGCCGGCGCCTACTTCCATATCGTAGGGCTGAAGTACCACACAACCTTGCTCGGCCCAGTATTGCTGGAGGGCGAGGATCAAGTCTTGGAAGGTACGCACGGCTGGCGTAGGCTGGCTCACGAAATTCACCTGTTACTTGGGCTGCGATTTAAAGAGCGGGAGTATACCCGATTCGGCCCCGCCACCACTCCCTGGAGCCTTATGCCACGCTGCTTTTGGTGTTCTGAAGATCCGCTGTACATGGCTTATCACGATCAGGAGTGGGGAACGCCGCTGCGCGATGCGCAGGGTTTGTTCGAGTTGCTTTTGCTCGAAGGGTTCCAGGCGGGCTTGTCCTGGATCACCGTTTTGCGTAAACGCGAGCATTATCGAAAGGTCCTGTTCGGCTTTGATGCGCAGCGCCTGGCGAAGCTGACCGACGCTGAGATCGAGGCGCTGATGCAGGACCCAGGCATTGTGCGTAACCGCCTGAAGCTCAACGCTACACGCCGCAATGCCGCAGCCTGGCTGGCGCTAAAGGACCCTGTGGCTCTGCTCTGGTCGTTTGTGGGCGGCGTGCCCAAGGTCAATCACTTCAAGGATCGCAGCGAAGTCCCGGCGATTACCCCCGAGGCTGAAGCGATGAGCAAAGCCTTGAAAAAGGCCGGCTTCACCTTTGTCGGGCCGACCATCTGCTACGCGTTCATGCAGGCTTCGGGCATGGTCATGGACCACACTCAGGACTGCGACCGTTACGCGGACTTGGTCAACGCCGGTTAGAATGCGCGCTTTGCGCACCACACACGATCAGGAGTGACCTGTGGAAAAGTTTAAAGGCGCCTTGCTGGTAGGCGCTCTTCGGTTGTTTGCGCTGCTGCCCTGGCGCGCCGTACAAGCCGTCGGCACGGCCATCGGCTGGATCATGTGGAAAACCCCCAACCGCTCCCGTGAAACGGTGCGGATCAACCTTTCCAAATGCTTCCCGGACATGGACCCGGCCGAGCGCGAGCGCCTGGTGGGACGCAGCCTGATGGACATTGGCAAGTCCCTGACCGAAAGCGCCTGCGCGTGGATCTGGCCGGCCCAGCGCTCCATCGACCTGGTGCGCGAAGTCGAAGGCCTGGAGGTGCTGCACGAGGCCTTGGCATCGGGCAAAGGCGTGGTGGGCATCACCAGCCACCTGGGTAACTGGGAAGTGCTGAACCATTTCTATTGCAGCCAGTGCAAACCGATCATTTTCTACCGCCCGCCCAAGCTCAAGGCCGTTGATGAATTGCTGCGCAAGCAACGCGTGCAGCTGGGTAACCGCGTGGCGGCGTCCACCAAGGAGGGCATCCTCAGCGTGATCAAGGAAGTGCGCAAGGGCGGCCAGGTGGGCATCCCTGCCGACCCCGAACCGGCTGAGTCCGCCGGGATTTTCGTGCCGTTCTTCGCCACCCAGGCGCTGACCAGCAAGTTCGTGCCGAACATGCTTGCGGGCCACAAGGCGGTGGGCGTGTTCCTGCACGCCCTGCGATTGCCGGACGGCTCGGGCTACAAAGTGATCCTGGAGGCGGCCCCCGAGGACATGTACAGCACCGATACCGCCACGTCCTGCGCGGCGATGAGCAAGGTGGTGGAGCGCTATGTCGGCGCCTACCCGAGCCAGTACATGTGGAGCATGAAGCGCTTCAAGAAACGCCCGCCGGGTGAAGAGCGCTGGTACTGATTCACACCTGACTCAAGACCACCACAAAACCAATGTGGGAGGGGGCTTGCCCCCGATGGCGGTAGTCAGTCAACCATGCATTGACTGATACACCGCTATCGGGAGCAAGCCCCCTCCCACATTTGAGTTTTGCTCAGGCCTGGCGGTCGAGTTTCTTCAGGAACACCGTCATCTCTTTTTCAGCCTGTTTGTCGCCATGGGCCTGTGCCGCTTCAATGCCCTTCTGCCACGCCTGGCGCGCTGCTGCTGTATCGCCCAGCCCTTGCTGCGCCTTACCCAACAACTTCCACGCCGCCGAATACTTCGGATCGAACTCGACGCACCGGTGCAAATGCTCCGCCGCCCTGGCGTGGTCGTTCAGGTCCAGATAACCCTTGCCCAACCCGAAGCGCAGCAGCGAGTTGTCCACACCCTTGGCCAGCATTTTTTCCAGGGACTCCAGCATCGCGTCGCTCCTTGATCAGAAAAAGCTCAACCCTACGTGGAACAGCTTCTCCACATCGCGGATATGTTTCTTGTCCACCAGGAACAAGATCACATGGTCACCGGTAGCGATCACCGTGTCGTCGTGGGCAATAATCACTTCCTCATCGCGAATGATCGCGCCAATGGTAGTACCCGGCGGCAACCCGATATCGCGGATGGCCCTGCCGATCACCTTGCTCGACTTCGAGTCGCCATGGGCAATCGCCTCGATGGCCTCCGCCGCGCCACGGCGCAGGGAGTGCACACTGACGATATCGCCACGGCGTACGTGCGCCAGCAACGTACCGATGGTCGCCAGTTGCGGGCTGATGGCGATGTCGATATCGCCGCCCTGGATCAAATCGACGTAGGCCGGGTTGTTGATGATGGTCATCACCTTCTTCGCCCCCAGCCGCTTGGCCAGCAGCGAAGACATGATGTTGGCCTCGTCATCGTTGGTCAGCGCCAGGAAGATGTCCGCGTCGGCGATGTTTTCTTCCATCAGCAGGTCGCGGTCCGAAGCACTGCCCTGCAGCACCACGGTGCTGTCGAGCGTGTCGGACAAATGCCGGCAGCGTGTGGGGCTCATCTCGATGATCTTCACCTGGTAGCGGCTTTCGATCGCCTCCGCCAGACGCTCGCCAATCTGCCCGCCGCCCGCGATGACGATGCGCTTATACGTCTCATCGAGCCGGCGCATTTCGCTCATCACGGCACGAATGTTCGCCTTGGCCGCGATGAAAAACACTTCGTCATCGGCTTCGATCACCGTGTCGCCCTGGGGCAGGATCGGCCGGTCACGGCGGAAAATCGCCGCGACGCGGGTTTCCACATTCGGCATGTGTTCGCGCAGTTGGCGCAATTGCTGGCCCACCAGCGGCCCGCCGTAGTAGGCCTTTACCGCGACCAGTTGGGCCTTGCCTTCGGCAAAGTCGATTACCTGCAAGGCACCCGGGATTTCGATCAGGCGCTTGATGTAGTGAGTGACCACCTGTTCCGGGCTGATCAGCACGTCCACCGGAATCGCATCGTTGTCGAACAGGCCGGCGCGGGTCAGGTAGGCCGCTTCGCGGACGCGGGCGATCTTGGTCGGGGTGTGGAACAGCGTGTGGGCGACCTGGCAGGCGACCATATTGGTCTCGTCGCTGTTGGTGACCGCGACGAGCATGTCGGCATCGTCGGCGCCGGCTTGACGCAGCACGGTCGGGAACGACGCACGCCCTTGCACCGTGCGGATGTCCAGGCGGTCGCCCAGGTTGCGCAGACGCTCGCTGTCGGTGTCGACCACGGTGATGTCGTTGGCTTCACTGGCCAAATGCTCAGCCAGCGTGCCGCCGACCTGCCCTGCCCCAAGGATGATGATTTTCATCCGGTCACTCCCTTAAGCCCTTCAGCCGCGTGCGGCGGCGATCTTGATCAGTTTGGCGTAGTAGAAGCCGTCGTGCCCGCCTTCCTGCGCGAGCAATTGGCGGCCGTGGGGCTGCTTGATGCCGGCGGTGGTCGCAAGGTCCAGTTCCCGAGCGCCGCTAGTGCGGGCGAGGAAGGCTTCGATGACCTCGGTGTTCTCGGTGGGCAAGGTGGAACAGGTGGCGTACAGCAGCACGCCGCCGACTTCCAGGGTTGGCCACAGCGCGTCGAGCAGTTCGCCCTGCAGCATGGCCAGGGCGGCGATGTCGTCGGCTTGGCGGGTCAGTTTGATATCCGGATGGCGACGGATCACGCCGGTTGCCGAGCACGGCGCATCCAGCAGAATGCGCTGGAACGGTTTGCCGTCCCACCAGGTGGCGGTGTCGCGGCCGTCGGCGGCGATCAGGTCGGCGCTCAATCCCAGGCGTGCGAGGTTTTCCCGCACGCGCACCAGGCGTTTGGCTTCCAGGTCGACGGCCACTACACCGGCGAGGTCTTTTTCGACTTCCAGGATGTGACAGGTCTTACCGCCTGGCGCGCAGCAGGCGTCCAATACGCGCTGACCGGGCGCCAGGTCGAGCAGGTCGGCGGCCAGTTGCGCCGCTTCGTCCTGCACGCTGATCCAGCCATCGGCAAAGCCCGGCAGGCTGCGCACGTCGGCGGCGGCTTCGAGCACGATGCCGTCGATGCTGTACACGCACGGCGTGGCATTGATGCCGGCCTCGCTGAGCAATTGCAGGTAAGCGTCGCGGCTGTGGTGGCGACGGTTGACCCGCAGGATCATCGGCGGATGCGCATTGTTCGCTGCGCAAATCGCTTCCCATTGCTGCGGCCAGAAGGCCTTCAAGGATTTTTGCAGCCAGCGCGGATGCGCGGTACGCACCACCGGGTCATGTTCCAGTTCGGCCAGCAGCGCTTCGCTTTCGCGCTGGGCGCGGCGCAGCACGGCATTGAGCAAGGCCTTGGCCCAGGGTTTTTTCAGCTTGTCGGCGCAACCAACCGTCTCACCGATGGCGGCGTGCGCCGGCACACGGGTGTAGAGCAGTTGATAAAGGCCGACCAGCAGCAGCGCTTCAACATCGGCATCGGCCGCCTTGAAAGGTTTTTGCAGCAGCTTGGCCGCCAGCGCCGACAACCGCGGCTGCCAACGCGCGGTGCCGAAGGCCAGGTCCTGAGTGAAACCGCGATCACGGTCCTCGACCTTATCCAGCTGGACAGGCAGTGAACTGTTCAGAGAAGCCTTGCCGTTGAGTACGGCGGCGAGCGCCTTGGCGGCGGCCAGACGCGGATTCATTGAGCGGTCACTCCAAGGATCGTGCCGGGGGCGAATTTCTCACGGCGGCTGTTGAACAGATCGCTGAAATTCAGCGCCTTGCCACCGGGCAGTTGCAGACGTGTCAGGCACAACGCCTGTTCACCGCAGGCGACCAACAAGCCGTCCTTGCTGGCTCCAATGATTTCGCCGGGTGCGCCTTTGCCATCGGCCAGGGTGGCAGCGAGTACTTTCAAGGCTTCGCCGTTCAGCGTGCTGTGGCATATAGGCCAAGGGTTGAAGGCCCGCACCAGGCGCTCCAGCTCTACGCCGGGGCGGTTCCAGTCAATACGAGCTTCGTCTTTGTTCAGTTTGTGGGCGTAGGTGGCCAGGCTGTCGTCCTGCCCTTCGCCTTCCAGGGTGCCGGCAGCGAGACCGGCGATGGCCTGGATGACGGCGGGCGGCCCCATTTCAGCCAGGCGGTCGTGCAGGCTGCCGCCGGTGTCCTGAGCGGTGATCGGGGTGGTGACTTTGAGCAGCATTGGGCCGGTGTCCAAGCCTGCTTCCATGCGCATGACGGTCACGCCGCTTTCGCTGTCGCCCGCTTCTACCGCGCGCTGGATCGGAGCCGCTCCGCGCCAGCGTGGCAGCAGCGACGCGTGGCTGTTGATGCAGCCCAGACGCGGGATATCAAGCACGGCCTGGGGCAGGATCAAGCCGTAAGCGACGACTACCAACAGGTCCGGCTTCAATGCGGCCAGCTCAGCCTGGGCCTCGGCGTTGCGCAAGGTGGGCGGCTGCAGCACGGGAATAGCGTGCTCGAGCGCCAGTTGCTTGACCGGGCTTGGCATCAGTTTTTGCCCGCGCCCGGCCGGGCGATCCGGCTGGGTGTACACCGCAACGATTTCATAAGGGCTGGCAAGCAGCGCCTTGAGGTGTTCGGCGGCAAATTCGGGGGTACCGGCAAAAACAATGCGCAGTGGCTCGGTCATCGGAGTTCTCGGTTAAAAGCAGTCACAAAAGAAAAAGGCTTGCCGCAGCAAGCCTTTGGAAGGAGGGCATCAAGCTTGCTGGCGATGCTTTTTTTCCAGCTTCTTCTTGATCCGGTCACGTTTGAGCGTGGACAGGTAATCGACAAACAACTTGCCGTTGAGGTGGTCGCACTCGTGCTGGATACACACCGCCAGCAGGCCTTCGGCAATCAGCTCGAACGGCTTGCCGTCGCGGTCCAGCGCCTTGATCTTCACGCGCAACGGGCGTTCGACGTTCTCGTAGAACTCCGGCACCGACAGGCAACCTTCCTGGTATTCGCCCATCTCGTCGGTCAGCGGTTCGAACTCGGGATTGATGTACACCCGGGGTTCGCTGCGATCTTCAGACAGGTCCATGACCACGACGCGCAGGTGCACGTTGACCTGGGTCGCGGCGAGGCCGATGCCCGGGGCTTCATACATTGTTTCAAACATGTCATCGACCAACTGACGAACCTTGTCGTCCACTACGGCCACCGGCTTGGCGATCGTGCGCAGGCGCGAGTCGGGAAATTCGAGGATGTTCAAAATAGCCATAAGCGTAATTGCTGCACATGTGAGGTAGAGGCAAATCGGCGGTGGGATGGACCCAGGCAGCCGGTGTGAAACGTTCGAAAGCCGCGAAGGCCATGGCGTTTCACGCGAACGCACATAATAAAGGAGATTGACCCCATGAGGAAATCGCTACTCGTCTTGCTGCTATGGGCCCCGGTCGCCATGGCGCTGATTCCACCGCCCGACCAGCGCCTGGACGCCATCACGCAAAAGGCTATCCAGGCTTTTTTGGTGCACAACCGCATATTCGAATCGCCCAAGGACCTGGACAACGCTCCCTACATTATCGCCGCCGATGCCGGGCGCGTGCTGGGCGCCAATGGTGAGCGCATCTATGCCAGAGGCGACCTGGACCCGACCCAGCCGACCTATGGAATCTTCCGCCGGGGCAAGGCCTACACCGACCCCAACACCCACGAACTGCTCGGGATCAACGCCGACGACATCGGCACTGCGCGCTTCCTGCGGGCTGACGATCTCACCACCCTGGCCGTGCAAAGAGTCACCCAGGAAATCCGCCCCGGCGACCGTTTGCTTCGCGCCGAACCTGGCATCAGCCTGGCCAGTCCGACAACAGCTGCACCCTTCGTTGAAGGGCACATCATCGACGTCCCCAGGGGCTTATCGCAGGCCGGCCTGCTGGACGCGGTGACCCTGAACAGGGGGCGCCGGGATGGATTGGTCGAGGGCCAGTTGCTGAGCGTGATCAGGGCTGGCGCCTCGGTGCGCGATGCACTGACGGGCGCTCCGACGAGCCTGCCGGATGTTCGAGCCGGCACCCTGATGGTGTTTCGCACCTATGAAAAGCTCAGCTATGGCCTGGTCCTCAGCGCCTCACGCTCCTTGGCGGTGATGGACCGTTTCGAGACGGCCGATCAAGCGCAATAAATAGCCTGCTAAATAAGTTACCAACAGAGTTATCCACAGCTTGTTCCGGTCAAGGATGATCAGATGTTTCCGATAAACAGCAATGAAATTTCCCCGGCAGAGTTGGAAGCACGACTACGCTTGCACAGGCTGCCGGAACTGGGGCCCCAGCGCTTTCGCGTGTTGATCGAGGCGTTCGGCTCTGCTTCCAAAGCCATCAGTGCCCCTGCCAGTGCTTGGCGTTCTCTCGGGTTACCGGCCGTCAGTGCCGATGCCCGGCGCACCCCGGACATCCGTGATGGCGCCAGTGCGGCGCTGGCCTGGCTGGACCGTCCGGCCCAGCATTTACTGATGTGGGACCAGCCTGAGTACCCGGCACTGCTCGCTCAGATCGATGGCGCACCGCCGCTGTTATTCGTGGCTGGCGACCCGACCCTGCTGGAAAAGCCGCAGTTGGCCATGGTCGGTAGCCGTCGTGCTTCGCGCCCTGGCATGGACACCGCAGCCGCCTTTTCCCGTAGCCTGGCAAGCGCTGGTTTTGTCATCACCAGCGGCCTCGCGCTGGGTATCGATGGTGCGGCCCATCAGGCGGCATTGGATGTGGGCGGTCACACCATCGGCGTGCTCGGCACTGGCCTGCAAAATTTTTATCCACAGCGCCATAAGAAGCTCGCCGACGCGATGATCGCCCAAGGCAGCGCGGTCGTTTCCGAGTTTCCGTTGGATGCCCCGCCCCAGGCCGGCAACTTTCCACGGCGCAATCGCATCATCAGCGGTTTGTCCCTGGGGGTTCTGGTAGTGGAAGCCAGCACGGCCAGCGGTTCGCTGATCACCGCACGGCTGGCTGCCGAACAAGGGCGTGAAGTCTATGCCATTCCTGGTTCCATTCATCACCCGGGGGCCAAAGGCTGTCATCAGTTGATCCGCGATGGCGCGGTGCTGGTGGAAACCATCGAGCACATCCTTGAAGGCTTGCGCGGATGGCAGGCGTTGTCACGCCCGGCACCGGTGCCGGTGGTTCATCCGCTGGTGGCCTTGCTGCACGCGGCTCCGCAGACCAGCGAAGCCCTGGCGATTGCCAGTGGCCGGCCGCTGTCCCAGGTGTTGGCGACCCTTACCGAGCTGGAACTGGAGGGCCAAGTGATTTGTGAAAGCGGGCGCTGGCTAGCGCGGTGCGCACTGGTGTAGGGAGCTTTTCTAGCTGGGTTTTGTAACGAAGATCGGTAAACTGCCCAGAGCTTTAGTTCGGAGAGTAAACAATGGTCAACAGGTGGCGTGTGCTGGAAGCCGCACGAGAAATTCGCGCAGGTGCGGTGATTGCCTATCCGACCGAAGCGGTCTGGGGCCTGGGCTGCGATCCGTGGAACGAAGAAGCGGTGGACCGTCTGCTGGCGATCAAGAACCGCTCGGTGGATAAGGGCCTGATCCTGGTAGCGGATAACATTCGCCAGTTCGACTTCCTGTTCGAGGATTTCCCTGACACCTGGATCGAGCGCATGGCCAGCACCTGGCCTGGGCCGAATACCTGGCTGGTGCCCCACCAGGACTTGCTGCCGGAATGGGTCACGGGTATGCATGACACCGTGGCGCTGCGGGTCAGTGACCACCCATTGGTGCGGGATTTGTGCGCCCAGGTCGGGCCGTTGATTTCCACCTCGGCCAACCCCCAGGGCCGCCCGGCGGCGCGCACGCGGATCCGGGTGGAGCAGTATTTCCGTGGGCAAGTTGACCTTGTGCTGGGTGGCGCCTTGGGTGGGCGCAAGAACCCGAGCCTGATCCGTGACCTGGTGACGGGGGATGTGGTGCGACCGTCTTGAGACCCCGTCGCGCCCATCGGGGGCAAGCCCCCCTCCCACATTTGATCGGTGTTTGTCATGACAACTCGGTCAAGGGTGGGAGTGGGCTTGCCCGCGATGACTTGCTTAAGGCAGCAGAATGGTTGAGCCGGTCGTGCGCCGCGCTGACAACTCTGTCTGCGCTTTGGCCGCGTCCGCCAGTGCATAACGCTGGTTGATGTCGATGCGCACCTTGCCGGTTTTGATCATCGAGAACAGGTCATCGGCCATCGCCTGCAAATCCTTTGCATTGCTCGCGTAGGTCGCCAGCGTCGGGCGGGTGACGTACAACGAACCCTTGGCCGACAGAATCCCCAGGTTCACCCCGTCCACCGCACCCGATGCATTACCGAAGCTCACCACCAACCCACGCGGTGCCACGCTGTCCAGCGAGGTCAGCCAGGTGTCCTTGCCGACGCCGTCATACACCACCGGCACCTTTTTACCGTCGGTCAATTCCAGTACGCGTTGTGCGACATTTTCCTTGCTGTAATCGATGGTTTCCCAGGCGCCCAGGGATTTGGCCAAGGCGGCTTTCTCCGGGGAGCTCACCGTACCGATCAACTTGACGCCCAACGCCTTGGCCCATTGGCAGGCCAGGGAGCCCACGCCGCCGGCAGCAGCGTGGAACAGAATGGTTTCGCCGCCCTTCAGCTCATACGTCTGGCGCAACAGGTACTGCACGGTCAGGCCTTTGAGCATGGCGCCAGCAGCCTGTTCGAAGCTGATGTCGTCGGGCAGGTGCACCAGGTTGGCGGCGGGCAATACGTGCAACTGGCCGTAGGCGCCCAGCGGGCCGCTGCCATAGGCGACGCGGTCGCCGACCTTGAACTGGCTGACTTCACTGCCCACGGCGTCGACCACACCGGCGCCCTCGGCGCCCAGCCCCGATGGCAGGGCCGGTGGTGCGTAAAGACCGCTGCGAAAGTAAGTGTCGATGAAGTTCAGGCCAATGGCTTCGTTACGCACCCGAACTTGCTGTGGGCCAGGCTCCGCTGGCGTGTAGTCCACATACTCGAGCACTTCGGGGCCGCCATGGGCGCTGAACTGGATACGTTTGGCCATTTACCTTCTCCTTGGGTCGACTGTACAAAGGTCCCTATCGGACTCCTAAGCTTGATCTTCGTCAACTGCGACGGCACCGGGTGCGGTGGTATCCTGTGCGCCCATTTGCCGCCGACGCCCAATGGCCTCGCGTAGCTTTGCTCGATTCAAGGTGATGCCATGACTACCCGCACCGAGGCTGTTAAAGCCTACCTGCTTGACCTGCAAGACCGTATTTGCAGCGCCCTGGAAGCCTTCGAGACGGACACGCGCTTTATCGAAGACGCCTGGACCCGGCCTGCCGGTGGCGGCGGTCGCACCCGTGTGATTGAAAACGGTTCGGTCATCGAAAAAGGCGGCGTTAACTTTTCCCACGTGTTCGGCAGCGGCTTGCCACCGTCCGCCAGTGCGCACCGCCCTGAACTGGCCGGTCGCGGTTTCGAGGCGTTGGGGGTGTCGCTGGTGATTCATCCTCACAACCCCCATGTGCCGACGTCCCACGCCAATGTGCGTTTTTTCAGCGCTGAAAAAGAAGGCGAAGAGCCGGTGTGGTGGTTTGGTGGCGGCTTTGACCTCACGCCGTATTACGCCAACGAAGAGGATTGCATCCACTGGCATCGCGTGGCCGAGCAGGCTTGTGCGCCGTTTGGCCCGGACGTCTACTCGCGCTACAAAGCCTGGTGCGACACCTATTTCCACATCAAGCATCGCAATGAACCGCGTGGCATCGGCGGCCTGTTTTTCGATGATTTGAACGAGTGGGGCTTCGACACCTGCTTCGCCTTCATCCGCGCCATCGGTGATGCCTACATCGACGCCTACCTGCCGATCGTGCAACGCCGCCAGGCGATGGCCTACACCGAACAGCAGCGCCAGTTCCAGGAGTTCCGCCGGGGCCGCTACGTCGAGTTCAACCTGGTCTATGACCGTGGCACCCTGTTTGGCCTGCAATCGGGCGGGCGTACCGAGTCGATCCTGATGTCGCTGCCGCCCCAGGTGCGCTGGAGCTACGACTGGAAAGCCGAAGCCGGCAGCGATGAAGCGCGCCTTACCGACTATTTTCTTCAGGACCGGGACTGGCTCGGCCTTGCCGCGCCCAAGGCGGCGGTGTGATGGATCGTTATGTTGTCTTC
This sequence comes from Pseudomonas sp. W4I3, assembly GCF_030816195.1. GTDB lineage: Bacteria > Pseudomonadota > Gammaproteobacteria > Pseudomonadales > Pseudomonadaceae > Aquipseudomonas. The sequence continues at coordinate 666,018 of NZ_JAUSXS010000001.1, forward strand.
GGCAACCCCATCGGTCACAGCAAGTCGCCGTTGATTCACCGGATGTTCGCCGAGCAGACCGGTGAGCAGCTGGACTACAGCACACTGCTCGCGCCGCTGGAGGATTTCACCGGCTGCGCCCGTGAGTTCTTTCAACACGGCCGTGGTGCGAACGTCACGGTGCCGTTCAAGGAAGACGCTTTCCGGCTGGCCAACACCCTCACCGAGCGTGCCCGGCGCGCCGGTGCGGTGAATACCCTGAGCAAGCTGGCCGACGGCACATTGCTGGGCGATAACACCGACGGCGCCGGACTGGTGCGCGATCTCACGGTGAACGCCGGGCTGAAGCTGCACGGCAAGCGCATCCTGCTGCTGGGCGCCGGGGGCGCGGTACGCGGGGTGCTGGAACCGCTGCTCGCCGAAAAACCGGCCTCGCTGATTATCGCCAACCGCACCGTCGAAAAGGCTGAAGTACTGGCTGAGCTGTTCGACGATCTGGGCCCGGTGTCTGCCAGTGGTTTCGACTGGCTGCGTGAGCCGGTGGACGTGATCATCAATGCCACCTCCGCCAGCCTGTCAGGCGATATGCCGCCGATTGCCGCGAGCCTGATCGAGCCGGGCAACACGGTCTGCTACGACATGATGTACGCCAAGGAACCCACCGTGTTCTGCCGCTGGGCTGAAGAACAGGGTGCTGCGGTAGCGATAGACGGCTTGGGCATGCTGGTGGAGCAAGCAGCGGAAGCGTTCTTCCTGTGGCGCGGCGTGCGCCCGGATTCGGCGCCGGTGCTGGCCGAACTGCGCCGCCAACTGGCCTGACGCCATTCAAACTGTGGGAGGGGGCTTGCCCCAATGCCACTGCTTTTTGTAGGAGCGAGCTTGCTCGCGAAGAACTCAGGGCCACCGCGTTTATCCAGAATGAACGCGTTGCCTGGGCGTTTTTCGCGAGCAAGCTCGCTCCTACAGTGACCTCGCTCGCTTAACTGACTGGCGTTGGAGCCAGTTTTTTGACCGTGTTCAGTCTTGGAAATGGATGGGGCAGTTGTCGGCGCCTTCCAGTTTCCTCAGTTCTTCAACCACTTGTGGCCGGGCCCCGCGCAACGTCAGGCTGCGCCCCAACCCCGCCAACCGCCGTGCTTCCTGGTGCAGCATCTCCACCCCGGAGTAGTCGATGAAGTTGATCTGCTGCGACTCGATCACCACCCGCTCGCCCTGCAAGCGTTGCAGGCGCACTTGCAGGTAGTGGCTGGCGCCAAAAAAGATCGAGCCGCCTACCCTCAATACATCCTCGTCACCGTCGCGCCAGTGCTGAACCCGTGGTTGCGAGGTGCGCTTGAGGTAGAAAAACAGCGACGCGAGCACCCCCGCATAAATCGCCGTCTGCAGTTCCAGCAGCAAGGTGGCGACGCACGTCAGGCCCATCACCACGAACTCGGCGCGGCTCACGCGGAATAACGCACGGATGGCTCGGTGGTCCACCAGCCCCCAACAGATCAGCAGAATACTCGCCGCCATGCTGGGGATCGGAATGTGTGCGATCAACCCCGCGCCAAACAGCGCGAACAGCGCCACCCAGAGCGCGGAAAACACGCCTGCCAGTGGTGAGCGGGCGCCCGCCTCATAACTGAGGCCGGAGCGGGTGAAGGAACCCGCCGACAAATACCCGGAGAAAAACCCGCCGATGATGTTGGATAAACCTTGGGCGCGAACCTCCTGATTCGCGTCGAGCACTTGCTGTGACCGCGCCGACAGGGAGCGCGCAATCGACAGGCTGGTCACCAGGCCCAACATGCCCACTGCCACGGCACTGGGTAGCAAACGCAGGATCGTCTCCAGGTCCATCGGCAGCGCGCGCAAGGGTGGCAGCTTGCCGACAAACGAGCTGACCAGCGCCACATGCCCGAACAGCGCTGGGCACAACCATGCGGCCAGGCTGCCCAGGGCCAGGGCGATCAACAGGGTCGGCCAGCGTGGCATCAGGTATTTGAGCAGCACGCCCACCAGCAAGGTGCCCAAGCCCAGGGCGAGCGAGGCATGGTCCCATTCGCCGGCATGCTCGAGCAGCGCCAGCAGGCTGTCGATGGCGGTGGCCTGGCTCGGAACGTCCAGCCCCAGCAGGTTGGGCACCTGACCGAGGGCGATTACCACGGCGGCACCGAGGGTAAAACCGAGCACCACCGAATGGGAGACAAAATTGACCAGCGCGCCGAAACGCAGCAGGCCCAGTAACCACTGAAACACGCCGGCGAGAAAGGTCAGCAGCAGGATCAAAGTGATGTAATCCTGGGTACCCGGCACCGCCAGCGGGCTGACACTGGCGTAGAGCACGATGGAGATCGCTGCGGTAGGGCCGCAGATCAGGTGCCATGACGAGCCCCACAGGCAAGCGATCAATACGGGAACAATCGCCGCGTAGAGCCCGTATTCCGGTGGTAGCCCTGCGATCAGTGCGTAGGCAATCGACTGCGGCAGTGCGAGCACTGCGCCACTCAGACCCACGATGGCATCGCGACCGACGCTGGCGCGGGTTTGGCGTGGCAGCCAGTTGAGGAAGGGGAACAGTGTGTGGCGGTTGGGCCGGGACATCGCAGGCTCGGATTTGAAGATTGGGCTCAGGTTATCAGTACACACAGGCCTTTGTGGGAGGGGGCAAGCCCCCTCCTACATTTGGATCGTGGTGTGTCTTAGAGTTTGGCTTTTACAGCGGCCAAGGCATCCTGCCCGTCCAGGGTTTTAACCCCGTCCAGCCACTTGTCCAACACCGCAGGATTGGCCTTGATCCAGGCCTTCGCGGCATCGGCATTGCTGAGTTTTTTGTTCGCCACTTCAGCCATGATGCTGTTCTCCATGTCTTGAGTAAAACTCAGGTTGGTCAGCAGTTTCCCCACATTCGGACAGGCTTGCGCATAACCCTTGCGGGTCAGGGTGTAGACGCTGCCGGTGTCGCCAAAATACTGCTCGCCGCCTTTGAGGTAGTGCATTTTCAACTGCACGTTCATCGGGTGCGGCGTCCAGCCGAGGAAGGTGACGAAGCGCTGTTTCTTCACCGCCCGCGAGACTTCGGCGAGCATCGCCTGTTCACTCGACTCGATCAGCTTCCACTGGCCAAGCTCGAAGTCATTCTTCTTGATGATCTCCTGCAGCGAGATATTCGCCGGTGCGCCGGAGCCGATGCCGTAGATCTTCTTGTCGAACTTGTCGGCGAATTTATTCAGATCGGCAAAATCATGCACGCCGGCATCCCACACATAGTCCGGCACAGCGAGGGTGAACTCGGTGCCGTCGAGGTTCTTGGCCAGTTGCACCACATCGCCATTGGCCACGAACTTGTCATAAAAGCCTTGCTGCGCCGGCATCCAGTTGCCCATGAACACATCAACCTGGCCTTCCTTGAGACCGCCGAAGGTAATCGGCACCGCCAGCGTGTCGACCTTGGCCTTGTAACCCATGCCGGTCAGCAGGAAGCCGGTAATGGCGTTGGTCGCCGCAATGTCGCTCCAGCCGGGATCGGCCATTTTCACCGTTTCACAACTGGCGTCGGCGTAGGCGTTGGCGCTGCTCAACGCCAGAATGCCCAGCACTACCGTTAACTTTTGCATGGCCTTCCCTCTGTATTTATTGGTTTTGGCAGGGTTGTGGATAACGTGCCTTGCGCTCCAGGTCGTCGAGGTCGATATGGTTGCGCATGTACTGCTGACTGGCGTCTACCAGCGGCTGGTGGTCCCAGCTCTTGAGCTTGCCCTGGGTCAGTGCTTCGAACACCAGGCGACGGCGGCGTTGGCTGGCGAGCACCTGTTGGTGGATCGCCGGGATGTCCCATTTGGCCCGCGCCTCGTTCAAAAATGCCTCGAACAGTGCCTGGTGTTCCGGTGACTGGCTGAGGTTCTCCCGTTCATGCGGGTCGTTGTGCACATCGAACAGTAGACAAGGGTCGTCTTCGCTGTAGATGAATTTGTAGGCGCCGCGGCGAATCATCATCAGCGGGCTGATGGTGCCTTCGGCCATGTATTCGCCAAAGACTTCGTCGTGCCCGCCCTCGCCTTGCAAGTGCGGCAGCAGCGAGTGGCCGTCCAGTGGCAGGCGCGGGTCCAGCTCGCCGCCGGCCAATTCCACCAGGGTGGGCAGCAGGTCGGCGGTCGAGACGGCCTGGGTCACACGGCGCGCTGCGAATTGCCCCGGTGCGCTGATCAGCAGCGGCACGCGGGCGGCCATTTCGAACCAGTGCATTTTGTACCAGAGGCCGCGTTCGCCCAGCATGTCGCCGTGGTCACCCGAGAAGATGATCAGGGTGTCATCGGCCAGCCCGGTGTCTTCCAGAGTTTGCAGCAGCTTGCCGACGTTGCTGTCGATGTAGCTGCAGGCGCCGAAATAGGCACGGCGGGCATCGCGGATCTTATTTACGGGCAGCGGTTTGTCCCACAGATCGTAGACCTTGAGCAAACGCTGGGAATGCGGGTCGAGATCACCCTGCGCTGGTGTTTCAGGCAAGGGGATGTCGTGGTCGTCGTACAGGTCCCAGAACGGCTTGGGAATGGTGTACGGATCATGCGGATGGGTCATCGACACGGTCAGGCAGAACGGTTGCTCGCCGCCCTCGCGAATATGATCGAAGAGGTATTGCTGGGCCTTGAACACCACCTCTTCGTCAAAATCCAGCTGATTGGTGCGCACGCACGGCCCGGCTTGCAGCACCGAGGACATGTTGTGATACCAGGTGGGGCGCACATCCGGTTCATCCCAGTTCACCGCCCAACCGTAGTCGGCCGGGTAGATATCGCTGGTCAAGCGCTCTTCATAGCCATGCAACTGGTCGGGACCGCAGAAATGCATCTTGCCCGACAGCGCGGTGCGGTAGCCGAGGCGACGCAGGTAGTGGGCGTAGGTGGGCACATCGGCTGGGAAGTCCGCCGCGTTGTCATAAGCGCCAATCTTGCTCGGCAGCTGGCCGCTGACCAAGGTAAAGCGCGATGGCGCGCACAGTGGGCTGTTGCAGTAAGCAGCGTCGAACACCACAGCGTTTTCGGCGAGGCGGCTCAGGTTCGGTAACTTGATCGGGGAAGGTCCGTAGAACGGCAGCATCGGCGCGGCCATTTGATCGGCCATGATGAAAAGAATGTTCTTGCGCTTCATGGTTTCTCGGCATTCCATAGGCAGTGTTTATGTCAATGAGCATGCGGCCCACTGAAAACGCGGTAAAGCCCATGCAAAACAATGTCTAGGATAAGCTCCGCTTATGTATGAAGCGCTTGGTGACCTCTCCCTTGACCTGTTGCGCGCGTTTGAAGCGGCTGCGCGCCAACGCAGTTTCACCGCCGCCGCGATGGAGCTGGGCACCACCCAGCCAGCGATCAGCCAGCAGATCAAACGGTTGGAAGAACAACTGGCGATCCGCTTGTTCGATCGCATCTACCGTGGCATCGAATTGACCGATGCGGGCGCCCTGCTGTTCGAACAGGTGCAAGCTGGCCTGCAAACCATCAACCTGGGCCTGAGCACGGTCACCCAGCAGGACCAGCACGAAGTACTGCAAGTGGCCACCGACTTTGCCTTCGCCGCCTACTGGCTGATGCCGCGTCTGCATCGCTTCCATGAGGCCAACCCGCAGGTCGACGTCAGCCTGGTGACCAGTGAGCGCAACCACGCCAGCCTGCGCAGCGACATTGACGTGGCGGTGCTGTTTGGTGAGGGGCGCTTCAAGCAGGGCGACAGCCTGTGGCTGTTCAACGAAGAAGTGTTCCCGGTGTGCAGCCCGCAGTGGCTGAAGAACCAGACCGCCCCGCTGACGGTGCAGACACTGCCGGACTATCCCTTGCTGCACCTGCGCCAGGAAAACAACAGCCAGTGGTTCGACTGGGCCGGTGTCTTTCGCGAGCTGGGTATCAGCGCCGCGCCCACGCCTGGGCAATTGCGTTTCGACAATTACACCCTGCTGATTCAGGCGGCGATTGCCGGCCAGGGCGTCGCCATCGGCTGGCGCCACTTGGTGGACAATCTGCTGGAGCAGAACTGGCTGTGCCGGCCGATCAGCGACACGGTGATCTCGCGTTTCGGCTATTACGTGGTGCAACCCCAGCGCAAGCGTCGCGGGCAGTTGGTCGAACGGTTTGTCGAGTGGCTGGTGGCGGAGCAGGCCAGCAGTGCGCAGTCATTGACCGGGCTGGCCCTGCCGTCGATTGCGGTCTAGGATCGGCGCACAGTGGATCCGGAGTCCGTCATGCAACGTATCAAGGGCTATCACGCCCATATCTACTTCGACGCCAGTACGATCGATCAGGCGCGCACCTTGTGTGAAGACGCGGCGGCGCTCTTCCCGCTGCGCATGGGCCGCGTGCATGAACGCCCTGTGGGCCCTCACCCGGACTGGAGCTGCCAGTTGGCGTTCGAACCGGAATACATTGGCGTGGTGCTGCCGTGGCTGGCGCTGCATCGCAATGGCCTGGTGGTATTCCTGCATCCCGAAACGGGCGATGACTTGAAGGATCACACCGACTACGCGATCTGGATGGGCGCGATGCGCACGCTGGATTTGTCTATTTTTTAACCTATTTGCGTCGACGCAATAGTCATCTTCCCAAGAAGGTGTCAGGCTTTTCATGCCGTATTCCCATTATGTGGGACTGTTATTTATATATTGAGATTTCGCCAGGCATAGGTTTATATTCGCCCATCTGCTTTTTTCAGCACCCACTCATTTCAGGTGAAGCGATGCAGGCGCAATTAATCGCGCTCGATTGGGGAACAAGCTCCCTTCGTGCTTACAAACTCGGCCCCGCAGGCGTGGTGCTGGAACAACGCTCACTGGCGTCGGGCATCATGCATTTGCCCAGCGAACCGCGTGACATCGCCGGTGTTCGCTGCAGCAACGGTTTCGAATTGGCCTTTGATACCGCCTGTGGCGATTGGCTCGACGCCCAGCCTGAACTGCCGGTGATCGCCTGCGGCATGGTCGGCAGTGCCCAGGGTTGGAGCGAAGCGGCTTATCGCGCCACCCCGGTCGATGTCGCTCGACTAGGCCAGGCGCTGCACAAGGTGCGCAGCGTGCGTGGCGTCGATGTGCATATCGTGCCGGGCGTGATCGAACAGGTCGGCCTGCCCAATGTGATGCGCGGCGAAGAAACCCAGGTGCTCGGCGTGCTGCACGGGCTTGCGACCGACGTGCTGATCGGCCTGCCGGGCAGCCATTCAAAATGGGTCGAGGTGGTCGAGGGCTGTATCACGCACTTCGACACGTTCATGACCGGTGAGCTGTTCGCGGTATTGAGCAGCCACAGCATCCTGGGGCGTACCCAGAAACCATCGGAACATTTCCAGACCGAGGCATTCGATCGGGGCGTGGGTGTCGCGCTGTCGTCAGACGGCCAACGCGGCGTGCTCTCGACCCTCTTCAGTGCCCGCACCCTCGGGCTCACCGCCGAACTTACCCCAGAGCAGCAGCCTGACTACCTGTCCGGCCTGCTGATTGGCCATGAGCTCGCCGGTTTACCCGACAGCGCGAAACGCAAGCCGATCATCCTGGTCGGCGCCGCCGCCCTCTGCGCCCGCTATCAACGCGCCCTCGCCCTTTGCGGCTTTGCCCACGTCAGCCTGGCGCAGGAAGCCAGCGAGCGCGGCTTGTGGCAACTGGCCGTGGCGGCCGGGCTCACTCAACCTGTAACGGAGGCCTGACATGCTCAAGACAGCACTCGCACAAAACGGTTTGATCGCAATCCTGCGCGGTGTGCGCCCGGACGAAGCCGAAGCCGTCGGCCAGGTGTTGTACCAGGCCGGCTTTCGCGTGATCGAAGTGCCGCTGAACTCGCCCGATCCCTACACCAGCATCCGTACCCTGCGCGACAGCCTGCCTGCTGATTGCGTGATCGGTGCCGGTACGGTGTTGACACCCGAGCAGGTCGAGCAGGTCAAGGCCGCCGGCGGGCAAGTGATCGTCATGCCCCACAGCGATGCCAAGGTGTTGCGTGCGGCCAAAGCGGCGGGCTTGTACCTGTCGCCGGGCGTCGCCACGCCGACCGAAGCGTTTGCCGCACTGGCCGAAGGCGCCGACGTATTGAAGCTGTTCCCGGCCGAGCAAATGGGCCCGGCGGTGATCAAGGCCTGGCTGGCGGTATTGCCGGCGGGCACGTTGTTGCTGCCGGTCGGCGGTATTACCCCGGACAACATGCAGGTGTTCACCGACGCCGGTGCCAAAGGCTTCGGCCTGGGCTCGGGCCTGTTCAAACCGGGCATGAGCGTGGAGCAGGTTGCGAGCCGCGCCCAGGCGTATGTCGCGGCCTGGAAAGCCCTCGGCTGATTTCAAGTTTCGCGCCTGCTGGCGCCGCATCTACAAGAGAGATAACAGATGAAAATCACCAAACTGACGACCTTCATCGTCCCGCCGCGCTGGTGCTTCCTCAAGGTCGAAACCGACCAGGGCGTCACCGGCTGGGGCGAGCCCGTGGTTGAAGGTCGCGCCCACACCGTGGCCGCTGCCGTCGAAGAATTGTCCGACTACCTGATCGGCAAAGACCCACGCAATATCGAAGACATCTGGACCGTGCTCTACCGTGGCGGTTTCTACCGCGGTGGCGCGGTGCACATGAGCGCCCTCGCCGGTATCGACCAGGCGCTGTGGGACATCAAGGGCAAGGCCCTGGGCGTTTCCGTCAGTGACCTGCTGGGCGGCCAGGTGCGTGACAAGATCCGCGTGTATTCGTGGATCGGTGGCGACCGCCCGGCGGACACCGCCCGCGCCGCCAAAGAAGCCGTGGCGCGAGGTTTCACTGCGGTGAAAATGAACGGCACCGAGGAGCTGCAGTTCGTCGACAGCTTCGAAAAAGTCGACCTGGCCCTGGCCAACGTCGCTGCGGTGCGCGATGCGGTCGGGCCCAACGTGGGCATCGGCGTTGACTTCCATGGCCGCGTACACAAGCCCATGGCCAAGGTCCTGATGAAGGAGCTGGACCCGTACAAGCTGATGTTCATTGAAGAACCGGTGCTCAGCGAAAACTACGAGGCCCTCAAGGAACTGGCACCGCTCACCAGCACGCCGATTGCCCTGGGCGAGCGCCTGTTCTCGCGCTGGGACTTCAAGCGCGTGCTCAGTGAAGGCTATGTCGACATCATCCAACCGGATGCGTCCCACGCCGGCGGCATCACCGAGACCCGCAAGATCGCCAACATGGCCGAAGCCTACGATGTGGCGCTGGCCCTGCACTGCCCGCTGGGCCCGATTGCCCTCGCCGCCTGCCTGCAACTGGATGCCGTTTGCTACAACGCGTTCATCCAGGAGCAAAGCCTGGGCATTCACTACAACGAGAGCAACGACCTGCTCGACTACGTGCGTGACCCGGGTGTGTTCGATTATGACCAGGGCTTCGTAAAGATCCCCAACGGGCCGGGCCTGGGCATTGAGATCAACGAGGAATACGTGGTTGAGCGCGCGGCCATCGGCCATCGCTGGCGCAACCCGATCTGGCGCCATGCCGACGGCAGTTTCGCCGAGTGGTGATTTCCAGCTGAAACAACTGGGTTAAAAAATGTGGGAGGGGGCTTGCTCCCGATAGCGCAGTGTCAGGCGACACGTTGGCGGCAGGTTCACCGCTATCGGGGCCAGCCCCCTCCCACATTTGATCCGGTTTCCTCAGTCAGTCTTGTTTCAGACCTCAATAAACATAAAAAGAGGCACCTCCCATGCAACCTGAATCCTTGACCGGGCAGGCTTCTTTAGTCACGCCTAGCCGAAAGCGCTTTTTCATCATGGTGCTGCTGTTCATCACCGTGGTGATCAACTACCTCGACCGCAGCAACCTGTCGATTGCCGCCCCTGCGCTGACCAGCGAACTGGGCATCGACCCTGTCCATGTCGGGCTGATTTTCTCCGCATTCGGCTGGACCTACGCCGCGATGCAGATCCCTGGCGGATGGCTGGTGGACCGTGTTCCGCCGCGCATTCTCTACACCGCCGCCCTGCTGCTGTGGTCCATCGCTACCGTGATGCTGGGCTTTGCCGCCAGTTTCATCGCGTTGTTCGTGTTGCGCATGGCCGTCGGCGCGCTGGAAGCCCCGGCCTATCCGATCAACAGCCGCGTTGTGACCACCTGGTTCCCCGAGCGCGAGCGCGCCACCGCGATTGGCGTCTACACCTCCGGGCAGTTTGTCGGGCTGGCATTTCTTACGCCCGTGCTGGCCTGGCTGCAGCATGCATTCGGCTGGCACATGGTGTTCGTTGTCACCGGTGGCGTGGGCATTCTGTGGGCGGTGATCTGGTATGCGGTGTACCGCGAGCCGAAAGATTTCAAAGGCGTCAACGCCGCCGAAATCGAGCTGATCCGCGAAGGTGGCGGCCTGGTGGACATGCAGGAAAAAGCCGCCAAGACGCCGTTCAGTTGGGTCGACCTCGGCATTGTGCTGAGCAAGCGCAAACTCTGGGGCATCTACCTTGGCCAGTTCTGCCTGAACTCCACGCTGTGGTTTTTCCTGACTTGGTTCCCGACCTACCTGGTGAAATACCGCGGCATGGACTTCATCAAGTCCGGCCTGCTGGCCTCGCTGCCCTTCTTGGCGGCGTTCGTCGGTGTCCTGTGTTCCGGGATTTTTTCCGACTGGCTGATTCGCCGGGGCGCCTCGGTGGGCTTTGCACGCAAGTTGCCGATCATTGGCGGGCTGCTGATTTCCACCGCGATCATCGGCGCCAACTACGTGGACTCGACAGCCTGGGTCATTGCATTCCTGGCAATCGCGTTCTTCGGCAATGGCCTGGCGTCGATCACCTGGTCGTTGGTGTCCACCCTTGCACCTGCGCGTTTGCTGGGGCTGACCGGTGGCGTGTTCAACTTCATCGGTAACCTGTCGGCCATTGCCACGCCGATCGTGATTGGTTTTCTCGCCAGCGGTGATTCGTTTGCGCCAGCGATAACCTATATCGCGGTGCTGGCGTTGCTTGGCGCGCTTTCCTACGTGTTGCTGGTGGGCAAGGTCGAGCGGATCGAGCTGTGACATCGGGCGACCTTGAGGTCGCCCTTTTTTATGACGTTATGGCACGGACATCTCGTTACGGAACACATTGTGCGGGTCCCAATGCTGCTTGGTGCGGCGCAGGCGGCTTTCGATCATGAGGTCGGGGACGAAAATCTTGTACCAGTACGGGTTTTTCGGATTGGCCGGGTTGCCGCCCAGATGGGTCATGTCCAGGTCGGGGTAGTTGATGTAACAACCCTCGAACTGGTCATTCAGCGGGATCCCCTGATCATTGGCGAAGGCTTGGAAAAACAGCCCCTGAATCCAGCGGGCGGGGGCCTGGTCTGCTGCCTCGCTGGCATCGTGCCAATAGCATTGCGGTTGCCACTTCAGATAGGACGAGCGCTGTGAGGCCGACGACTCTCGGCGAACCGCCGGTGTGGGCTCGTTGATACGCCCGCCAAACGACTGGATTTGTATCAGGCTTTGGGTCAAGTGTTCATCAGGGTCGTACAGGTGCAGGGTGTCCCAGATTGCCTGGAGCACCTGGGGGGTGAATTCACCCTTTTGGTAAGCAGACTTGTAGCGCCCACGCAGGTTGTCCCCCGAGCCATTCAAGGTTTGCTGGCACACCAGCCAATCCAGGCGTCGTGTGGCCGCCAGCGCGTCCGGCAAAGCGTTGATGGTACGTCCGCGGGCGCCGCCGCTTGGCATATGCACGACGTGAAACGGCACCAGGCATTCGGTCGCGGGCAGGCCAATGGCACCCAGCATACTGGCGACGAAATCTTCGAAGGGTGCCTGGTCCGCCAGCCCACCGTCCCGATCGACGTAATGGATGCCCAGGGTCACATTCCCGGTGTGCTGATGGCGCATCTCAAGTTTGGTGGCCAAGCCCCACGTGTCGGGATTGCCCTGGTTGCGGGCGAACCAGGCCTGGTACGCGACAAGCAAGTCGTCGAGCCTGGTTTTTTCGGTCAGCAGCGACCAATCCCATTCCAGCACCAGCCAGAGCACTTCCTTCGGCGCGTCGGGCAATGCCTTGAAGTAGTAACTGGTGATGATGCCGAACTGACCGCCTCCCGCGCCGCAACACGCCGCGAAGAGATTCAGCTCGTCAGGGTCTGTGCTGTCTCGCGACACATGCACCGGTTTCAGGCCGGTGCCCTCTGCGTTTGGCACCAACATATCCACACCGTGCAGCCAATCGCACACCAGGCCGTGTTTGCGTGACAGCAACCCATAGCCGCCGCCGCAGATATGCCCGCCCAGGCCCACCGAATAGCACGAGCCGCCGGGCAGTGTTTTGTTGGCCAGTTTGTACAGGCTGACGTAGGCATCCCAATTCTGCCCACCCGCCTCCAGGCGGAAGCTGTAGCGCTCAGGCCGTTCGTTTACCAACTGCGAAGGAATATTCCCGTCGGCATCGTAGACCACTTGGTTCAACGCGCTGATATCCAGGATCGACAGCACCTCGCTGGCGTGGCCGGGCATCCTGTTGGAGACAAAGCCTTCGTAGCAATGGCCGCCGCTGCGCACCGTAATGCGGCCAGAGTCGAGCGACAGCGCCTGGGCAGCCGCCGCCATGATGTCGTCCGAACTGTGGCAGATATAGATGAAGTCAGCGCCATTGGGCGAAGACTCGCCCTGCACATTGCCCAATGGCCAGCGCAGGTTGAAGCCCTTCTGCAGGGTGGAATGACGGGGGTCCGAAGACGTGATGAGATCAAATGCCATGATGTACTCCTGAGAGCCAAAGATGACTTCTGATGCAGCTAACTTAACGACCGGGAGGCAAGAACGGCGCAAGGCTTGCAGAGGCGGTTAGACGGCAATAGGCATGAAGTGCTTGTGGGTGACGGAATGTCACCCACAAGCCTAGCGTCAGGAATCGGAACCGGCGTGCTTACCGACGAGCGTTACGCACGCCTTCGGCCAGCGCCGCGCAATGGCTCAATACGCCATCAATGGCTTGCTCGTTGCTACCGGCATTGGCGATGTGATCGATCAGCGCAGAACCTACCACTACACCGTCCGCCAGGCGCGCGATGGCTGCCGCTTGTTCGGGTGTACGGATACCGAAGCCAATGCTGATCGGCAGGTCGGTGTGGCGACGCAGGCGGGTCACGGCCTCTTCGACATGCTCCAGGGTCGCTGCACCGGCACCGGTCACGCCAGCCACCGACACGTAGTACACAAAGCCTGAGCTGCCATTGAGTACCGTCGGCAGGCGGGCGTCGTCGGTGGTCGGCGTGGTCAGGCGGATAAAGTCGATACCGGCGGCCTGGGCCGGGTCGCATAGCTCGCCGTTATGCTCGGGCGGCATGTCCACCACGATCAGGCCATCTACGCCCGCTTCCTTGGCATCGGCAATAAACTGCGGCACGCCGTATTTGTGGATCGGGTTGAAGTAACCCATTAACACCAGCGGCGTGTCGTTGTTGTCCTTGCGGAACTCGCGGACCATTTGCAGGGTTTTCGTCAGGTTCTGCTTGGCTTCCAGCGCACGGATGTTGGCCAACTGGATCGCCGGGCCGTCGGCCATCGGGTCGGTGAAGGGCATGCCCAGCTCAATCACATCGGCGCCGGCGGCGGGCAGGCCCTTGAGGATAGCCAGCGAGGCGTCATAACCCGGGTCGCCGGCGGTGACGAAGGTCACCAGGGCGGCGCGATTTTGTTCTTTCAGCTGCGCAAAGCGGGTTTGCAGGCGGCTCATCAGTGTTTCCCCTGCTGGCTGGTTTCCATATGGTGCATCACGGTCTGCATGTCTTTGTCGCCACGGCCGGACAGGTTGATCACCATCAGGTGATCCTTGGGCAAGGCCGGTGCACGCTTGAACACTTCGGCCAGGGCGTGGGCGCTTTCCAATGCCGGAATAATCCCTTCCAGACGGCAGCATTTGTGGAATGCCTCGAGGGCTTCATCATCCGTCACCGAGGTGTACTGGACGCGGCCGATGTCGTGCAACCAGGCGTGTTCAGGGCCGATGCCGGGGTAGTCCAGGCCTGCGGAAATCGAGTGGGCATCGATGATTTGCCCATCATCGTCCTGCAGCAGGAAGGTGCGGTTGCCGTGTAATACACCGGGCACCCCGCCGTTGAGGCTGGCGGCGTGTTTGCCGGTTTCGATGCCATGTCCGGCCGCTTCAACGCCGATGATCTCGACGCTGGTGTCGTCCAAAAACGGGTGGAACAAGCCCATGGCGTTGGAGCCGCCACCGATGCACGCCACCAGGCTGTCTGGCAGGCGGCCTTCCTGGGCTTGCAGCTGGTCGCGGGTTTCCTTGCCGATGACGGCCTGGAAATCGCGCACCATGGCTGGATACGGGTGCGGGCCGGCCACGGTACCGATCAGGTAGAACGTGCTGTCGACGTTGGTCACCCAGTCACGCAGGGCTTCGTTCATCGCGTCTTTGAGCGTGCCGGTGCCAGCGACCACCGGGATCACTTCGGCACCCAGCAACTTCATGCGAAATACGTTGGCTTGCTGGCGCTCGATGTCGGTGGTGCCCATGTAGATCACGCATTGCAGGCCAAAGCGCGCGGCGACGGTGGCGGTGGCCACGCCGTGCATGCCGGCGCCGGTCTCGGCGATGATGCGTTTCTTGCCCATGCGCCGCGCCAGCAGGATCTGGCCGATGCAATTGTTGATCTTGTGCGCGCCGGTATGGTTGAGCTCTTCGCGCTTGAGATAGATCTTGGCGCCGCCGCAGAACTCAGTCAGGCGTTCAGCGAAGTACAGCGGGCTTGGACGTCCGACGTAATCGCGCTGGAAGTAGGCCAATTCTTCATTGAACGACGGATCGATTTTGGCGGCCTCGTATTCACGGGCCAGCTCGAGGATCAACGGCATCAGGGTTTCAGCGACGTAGCGGCCGCCAAACGCGCCAAACAGGCCGTTGGTGTCAGGGCCGTTGCGCAGATCGGACTGGGACTGAGTCATGGGACGCTCCAGGAAAGAATGGGTGCAGAAAGCAATGAGGGCCACTCTACCCCTGCCGCTGCCGGCTGAAAACCGATAAGATCGCCGCAACCTGTCAGGAAAACTCACAGATGAGCCGAGACCTTCCGCCGCTCAATGCGCTGCGCGCGTTTGAAGCCACCGCCCGCCTCGGCAGCGTAAGCCAGGCTGCCGAGCAACTGCACGTCACCCATGGCGCCGTCAGTCGCCAGTTGAAAGTGCTGGAAGAACACTTGGGGGTCAGCCTCTTTGTGAAGGAAGGTCGCGGCCTTAAACTCACAGATGCGGGCACCAGGTTGCGCGATGCCAGTGCCGAGGCGTTTGAACGGCTACGGGACGTGTGCGCCGAACTCACCCAAAACAGCGCCGATGCACCTTTTGTACTCGGCTGTTCAGGCAGTTTGCTGGCGCGCTGGTTTATCCCACGGTTGGGACGCTTGAACGCTGACCTGCCTGACTTGCGTCTGCACCTGTCGGCGGGTGAAGGCGATCTGGACCCGCGTCGCCCAGGGCTGGACGCGCTGCTGGTGTTCGCCGAGCCACCGTGGCCGGCGGATATGCAGGTATATGAACTGGCCAGCGAGCGTATCGGCCCGGTGATGAGTCCGCGATTTGCCGGCTACGCAAGCATGCGCAACGCGCCTGCTGCTGCGCTGAGTGGCGAAGCACTGCTGCACACTACTTCGCGCCCGCAAGCCTGGCCCAGTTGGGCGCAGCAACACGGGATCGAGCCCGACGCACTGAAACTCGGTCAGGGGTTTGAGCATTTGTATTATTTGCTGGAAGCGGCGGTGGCAGGGCTTGGAGTGGCCATTGCACCAGAACCGTTGGTGGCAGAGGACCTGCGAGCGGGTCGCCTGGTGGCGCCATGGGGCTTCAGTGAAACCCCGGCGCGCCTGGCGTTGTGGCTACCCAAGCGCGCCGCGGATGGGCGCGCCGGGCAATTGGCGCAATGGCTCAAGGCTGAGCTGGCGCGCCAACCGGTTTAGTCACCGCGTTTGCACAGCAGGTAAGCCGCCAGCAAACCCAGTGCGCCGACAGCCACGCCAGCTGTGGTCCATGGGTGCTCTTGTGCGTAGTCTCGGGTGGCAACACCGGTTTCGCGAATTTTGACTTTGCTTTCTTCATAGGCGTCGCTGATCAGGTGACGGGAGTGCTTGAGGGCATTCTCGGCATTGCTTTTCAGGGCCTTCAGCGTTTTGCGCGACTCATCGGATGCGTCGTCCTTAAGGCTCTCAAGGGATTTGAGCAGGCTCGAAATCTCGGCTTCCATGCTTTCCAGCGACGCTTTGCGTAAAGAAGTGTTGGCCATGTGGACATCTCCTGAAGTGATTGAGTGGCGTGTGTAGATACCGACTGCGGCGGTTTCAGAAAGTGCATTAAATCTGAACTTTCGTAGCCAAGCGGTCGCCTCAAGCAGTACGAATATTCACTGCTAGTCTTGATTGACGACCCACAGGAGAAACGCCATGAGTGATCATCACACCTACAAGAAAGTCGAACTGGTAGGTTCTTCCACCACCAGCATCGAAGACGCGATCAATAACGCCCTGGCTGAAGCCAACAAAAGCATCAAGCATCTGGAGTGGTTCGAAGTGACCGAAACCCGTGGTCATATTGAGGACGGCAAGGCCGCGCATTTCCAGGTCACGCTCAAGGTGGGATTCCGAATCGCCAGTAGTTGATCGAGCGCGTGGAACTTTGATCGCTGGCCGATTGCCATAACCTGCGCTACACCCAACACGTGCCGACGCCTCAAGCGTCGGCACGCTCTTTTCAACCAGCGCAAGGAAAGTATCGGATGAAGAAGTTTCTGTTAGCGGCAGGTTTGTTGAGCATCGCAGGCACGGCCCTGGCGGCGGGCAAGCCTTGTGACGAGCTGAAAAGCGAAATTGCAGCGAAAATCGACGCCAAGGGCGCTTCGGGTTATTCGCTGGAAGTGGTGGACAAAGGCGCAGCGGTCGATGGCAAGGTAGTCGGTAGCTGTGAAGGCGACACCAAGGAAATCGTCTACAAGCGCGGATAATCCCGTGTTGCAGACATGCACCGGCGCACTTGTGGCCAGGGAACAAACCCCTGGCCACAGGCGCGTCGGTTTTTTTCGGCCCCGGTTTAGCCCTTCATCACCTGCGCCAGCAGTTCGTAGGAATGAATCCGGTCGGCATGCTCGTACAGGTCACAGGTGAAGATCAGTTCATCGGCGCCGGTCTGTTCGATCAGCACCTCCAGTTTGGCGCGGATTTTCGCCGGGCTCCCCACCATTGCCAAGCCGAGGAAACTGCCCACCGCCTCTTTTTCGTGGGGCAGCCACAGGCCGTCCATGGTTTTCACCGGTGGGCGCTGCACCAGGCTTTGCCCACGCATCAGCGCGAGAATGCGCTGGTACACCGAGGTCGCCAGGTAGTCGGCTTGTTCATCGGTGTCAGCGGCGACCAGCGGAATGCCGAGCATGACGTAGGGCTTGTCCAGCACGGCCGAAGGCTTGAAGTGATTGCGGTACACGCGAATCGCTTCATGCATCAGGCGCGGTGCGAAATGCGAGGCGAAGGCGTAGGGCAAGCCACGTTCACCGGCCAGTTGCGCGCTGAACAGGCTCGAACCCAGCAGCCATACCGGTACGTTGGTGCCGGTGCCTGGTACCGCGATCACGCGTTGATCGGGCGTGCGTGGGCCGAGGTAGGCCATCAGCTCGGCCACGTCTTCAGGAAAGTCGTCCGCGCTGCCGGAGCGTTCACGGCGCAGAGCGCGGGCAGTCATCTGGTCGGAGCCGGGCGCACGGCCCAGGCCCAGGTCTATACGGCCCGGGTACAAGCTTTCCAGGGTGCCGAACTGCTCGGCGATCACCAGCGGCGCATGGTTGGGCAGCATCACCCCACCGGAGCCGACACGGATAGTCGAGGTGCCACCCGCCAGATAGCCGAGCAACACCGACGTGGCCGAGCTGGCGATACCGTCCATATTGTGGTGTTCAGCTACCCAGAAACGGTTATAACCGAGCTTTTCCACGTGCTGGGCAAGGTCCAGGGAATTGCGCAGTGACTGCGCCGGACTGCCATTGGCGCGCACGGGCACCAGGTCGAGCGTCGAGAATTTTACGTCGGACAGTGATTTCATAGCCTGCTTCTCCGATAGGGGCGCAGGCTTCTTAGACGAACCAAAACCTGCCGCTTCATGTGCATGTACCAAGCAATGAGGGCATATACCCGAGATTCAATAGCAGTCGTGAAATTTCCTACTTAATTGGTAGATTTTTCCGACAAGGTGAACTTTGCCACGGCGTCTATCCTCAGAAGCTTACTGACGCAAAACCACCGTTCGAGGAGAAAGCTATGAGTATCGTTAAAAAGGCATCCGCGCATTGGGAAGGCGATCTGAAGACCGGCCTGGGTTCCATTTCCACCGAGACCGGTGTGATGCGCGAAGCGCCCTACGGTTTCAAGGCCCGTTTCGAAGGCGGCAAGGGCACCAACCCTGAAGAGCTGATCGGTGCGGCCCACGCCGGCTGTTTTTCCATGGCGTTTTCCATGATCCTCGGCGATGCCGGCCTCAAGGCTGACAGCATCGACACCCAGGCCGAAGTGACCCTCGACCAGGTCGACGGTGGGTTTGCGATCACCGCGGTGCATCTGGTTCTGAAAGCCAAGATCCCTGGCGCCAGCCAGGCGCAGTTTGACGAACTGAGCAAAAAGGCCAAGGAAGGGTGCCCGGTGTCCAAGGTGTTGAATGCAACCATCACTCTGGATGCCACGCTGGTTAACTGACCACCTTCCATGTGGGAGGGGGCTTGCCCTAATGCCAGTCAGTTAAGCGTACACTCTGTAGGAGCGAGCTTGCTCGCGAAAAACGTCAACGATAACGCGTGCTGCCTGAATAAACGCGGTGCCTGTGAGTTTTTCGCGAGCAAGCTCGCTCCTACAAAAAGCCTTAACTGACTGGCATTAGGGCTTGCCCCCTCCCACATTTAGTTCTGCGTTAAATCAGAACTCGTGTTTCATAAATGTGGTCCTATAGCCTATGCAGCCTTAGCCGCACATCCGTGCGAATGCATTCAGGGAGCTACACACATGAAACGTTTTGCCTTGGCAATCATCTGCGGTGTATTGGCCACTTCGGCCGTGGCCGCGCCAAAAGATTGTGAAGAGCTCAGGAAGGAAATCGAAGTGAATATTCAGGCCAAGGCGATCCCGTCCTACACCCTGGAAATCATCACTGCCGAAGAAGCCAAGAACCACGACAGCGCCATGATTGTCGGCTCGTGCGAAAACGGCACCAAGCGCATCCTCTACCAGAAAAACAACGACTGATCAGATGCAGTTCACACTGCGCTCTTCGGCCAGCAACTGACGCGCCGAGTCATACAGGCGGATGTTGGGCGTGAAGGCCAGTGAGCGCCCTTCCAGTACGTAGCGTTGCCCGGCCTGGAAGCGGTCGTACTGCAAGGTCATGAAGCAGGTTCGATACATCATCTGGCTGAGTCCTCCCAACCCACCGCCGGCGGGCACTTCGAAGTCGAAGCGCACCATCAGTTCGTGGGGCCCGGGTGGCATCTGGAAATAACGCCCATCCTCGAGGTTTTTCCCGTCCAGCCGTTGCGCCATGACCATTTTGGCGCCCGGTGTCGGCGTGGTGAAGTCGACCCAGGCCTGCTGCGGGTCGACGGGTGGGATGGGTGTCGATGTACAGGCGCTGAGGAACAGGGCGGCAACGGGAAACAGGAACTGGCGCATGGCAAGTACTCAATGCGAGAAGGTATTTTGAGTATAAACACGCCATCACGCGGAAAATTCAAATTCAATTCGAGCGTATCCGTCTGGCGGACACACCACCCAGGAGCAGTCGCGGCATGATCAGACGTTTTCTTCCAGCGCTGATGGTTGTGCTGCTCAGCGGCTGCTCCAGCGTCAGCTATTACAGCCAGTTGGCGAGCGGCCAGTGGCAGCTGCTGCGGGCGCGGGAACCGGTGGCCGAGGTCATCGCCGACCCATCCCGACCGCAACGGTTGCGCGAGCATCTCGTCCAATCCCAGAAAGCTCGCACGTTCGCCAGCGAGCAACTGCACCTGCCGGATAATCAAAGCTACCGGCTCTATGCCGATATTGGCCGACCCTATGTGGTCTGGAATGTCTTCGCCACGCAGGAATTTTCTCTATCTCCTGAAAACCACTGCTTCCCCATCGCCGGTTGCGTCGCCTACCGCGGCTATTACAGCCAGGGCGCAGCGCGTGGCGAGGCGGCGTTGCTGCGCCAACAGGGCATGGACGTGTCGATTGGCGGCGTCGAGGCGTATTCCACGTTGGGCTGGTTCAACGACCCGATCATCAGTTCGATGATGAACTGGGGCGATGAGCGCCTGGCGACATTGATCTTTCACGAACTGGCCCACCAGCGTTTCTATGTGAAAGACGATACTGAATTCAATGAGTCATTCGCCTCCTTCGTCGAGCAGGAAGGTACGCGCCAATGGCGAGCCGCCCGTGGCCTGGCGCCCGTCAGCGATGCAGCGTTGCAGCAGCGTGATCAGTTCATCCGGCTGATTCTCGATACCCGCAAGCGGTTGGAAGACCTCTACGCGCAGCCTCTGCCCGCCGAGGCAATGCGGCTGGGTAAAGCGGCAGCGTTCGAGCGTTTGCGCAACGATTACCAGCAACTGCGCGACAGCCAATGGGGCGATGATAAGCGCTATGACGCCTGGATCAACCAGCCGATGAACAACGCCCGGCTGTTGCCTTTCGGGCTGTATGACCAATGGGTGCCGGCGTTTGCCGCCTTGTTTCGGCAGGAGGGCGCAGATTGGGTCAGGTTTTATCGGGCGGTGCAGGTGTTGGGAGGTTTGGCTGCGCCGGAGCGCAAGGCCCGTTTGCGGCAATTGATGGACGAGCACGAGGCGATGGCCGCTGAGGCGCCTGGATACAACTGATATTTACGTATCGCACTGCTCTGAGACGCGGTCATTAGAGTTTCCTGACCTTTACAGTGTCAGGTTTACCTCATGTCTCTACCCTTGCATCAAAACACACCCACGTTAACGGCGATCGATCCACGCGGGTTGGCTGTGCGTACGGTCGCTTATTACCGACCGACTGCCCAGGTCGAGCTTGAGGCGCGTATTACCCGTCAAGCATTCAACGCCTCGGGTTTCGTCGTGCAGCAGTACGGGTCACGTCAGTGGATGGCAAGTGACTCGCAAGGGATGAAAAAAGCCTGTCACGTGACGGTCTACAGCCTTGGCGGTCAGCCGATCTACAGCGATAGCACGGATGCGGGCTGGCGCTTGACGTTACTGGGGGGCGCGGGCCAATGGCTGCACAGGTGGGACGGTCGCGGCGCCCACCGTCAGTGCAACTATGACGCTTCGCTGCGGCCCGTGGCGGTGTATGAGCAAGCGGCCGATGATTCATCTGAGCGATGTGTAGAAAGGTTGGAATATGCCGGTAATTCAACGGCTGAGGCGGTGAATAATCGCTGCGGCCGGCTGGTGTTGCATGACGGCGAATGCGTCAGAACGCGTTTTGCGGAGTATGGCCTGCAGGGTCATGTATTAAAGCAGGGGCAGCGTTTTCTTCGGGAGACTGCGACGGTCAACTGGCCGTTGGAAGCCACACAGCGAGAAGCTTTATTGCAGGAAGAAGACTTCGTGACGTCATGGCGCTTCAGTGCGCTGGGGGAGGAGCTTGGGCAGGTCGATGCAAAAAACAATGTAAAAGACAGTCGTTATGGACGCATCGGTGAGCTACTGGAAGTGGGCATCACCCTGTCGAGCGGTACTCGTCAGGTCATCGCGGAGGGGCCGACTACAACGCCAGTGGTCAGGTGATAACGCAACGCGCTGGCAACGGCGTGCTCAGCGAGTGGCGCTACGACGCACGTAGTCAGCGGCTGGAGCGGTTATTGACCTATCGCAGCGGGGCAAGGAAAGAGCTGCTGCAAGAGTTGACATACACCTACGACCACGTCGGCAATGTAGTCGAAATTGTTGACGCAGCCCAACCAACCCAATGGTCGAGCAATGCCCAGGTCAGGGCTGTCAGCCGCTATGAATACGACACTTTGTATCAGCTGGTCCGGGCCAGTGGACGGGAGAGTGCGCACAATAGTGCGGGACCGGGAATGCCAAGTCGGGCGACTTTCGGCGCCGCAGATGATAGCCAGTGGCGCAACTACACCCGGACCTACGTCTATGACGCCGATGGCAATCTGCAAAGGCTGCAACATGTGCCTAGCAGTGGCAGCGGCTACACGCGAACAATGAAGGTGGCAACGCTCGGAAACCAAAGTCTGCCGAGTACAAGCCCATTGATCGAGTCGCCCGGACTGGACAAGGGTTTTGACCTCAATGGAAATCAGCAGCAACTCGAACGTGGGCAGATCATGAGCTGGGATGTGTCCAACCGGCTGGCCAGTGTTGCCTTGGTGGTCCGTGAGGATGCTGCCAATGATGAAGAGCTGTACGGCTATGATGCCTTCGGCCGGCGGGTGATAAAAAATGGCTTATCCCGGGCGCGTGCTGTCACTCATCGTGTTCAGGTGTGCTACCTGCCGGGGCTGGAAGTACGGCGCGACAGTGCCAGTGGCGAATGGCTGAATGTCTTGAATATTGAAGTGGGTCGCTACAACGTGCGGATACTTCAGTGGGAAAAAGGTCGCCCTTCCGGGCTTGCGAACAATTGCATTCGCTGCAACGTGTCGGATCATTTGGGCAGCAGCACCCTGGAGTTGGATGAAAAGGCCTTGCTGATCAGTCAGGAAAGTTATTACCCATTTGGCAGTACTGCAGGGTGGGCGGCGAGAGGCGCCATCGAGGCGAGCTACAAAACTCGCCGCTACAGTGGCAAGGAACTCGATGCGTCAGGGCTGTATTACTACGGGTTGCGTTACTACGCCCCCTGGTTGCAGCGTTGGATCAGCCCGGATCCGGCAGGGACAATTGACGGGCTGAATCGATACACAATGGTGCATAACAACCCGATGAACAGGGTTGATCGCCAAGGGATGATTACCTCCTTGCCCACCGACTGGAGTTCGGCCGGTGGAGGCAGGTTGCCAAGCCTTGGGCATAATGTATCCGTTGGCGCTGCACAGGGTGTGGTACTGGGCGGGGTTGCTGCGCTAGGGGCCAAGCTGACGGGCGTTGTGGGGGCCTCAGTTGCATTCGGCGGATTCGTTGCGGGCGGGGCGGGTTTAGCCGCAGCACGCAACGTTTCGGATGAAATCCGTCATTCATTATGGGTAGGCTCGCCCAGTTATAAAAAACTCGTGGCAGGGGCGCAGGCAGCTTCTGTTCTGTTGAATGCAGCGTATGCGGCGCTCGATGATCCTGCTAACGCAACTGAATTGAATCAGTTGAGCGCGTTGTTTTTTGGGGTGACGCAAGGCGCGAGCAATCTAAGGGAAACGATGTCTGCGGTCAGTTATTACCATGACAACTTACACAGAATAAGTGTCATGGAGCACCATGAAGGCAGGACGACGGTGGAGGCTATTTCAGCCAGAGGCACGTTGGAGTCCGGCAGGCTGACGATGCCAGGCATAAAACGGCTGATGTATTTTCAGCGAGATTTTCTGGAACGGTCTTCCGCGGAGCAAATCGCTCACACCTTCATTCATGAAGTCACTCACAGCGCACTCTTAACTCACGATGAAGGCGGCAGTTCGGCCACCGAGGACACCTTGTCGTCCTATCTGAGTGGACTGCGCAGTGAGAGGGTTTTACTGGCCACCAGTGCAGAGGCCAACGCTCATTATTTTTCTTTGTTGGCCGCCTTGCACCTCAATAAAGCCGACTATCTGCGAAGGAAAAACCTGCTGACAAGTGGAGTAGCCGCTCAACCTGCAAGCTCACCAGCCGCACATGTTCCAGTGCGCAGACGAAGGCCTTGAAAACCCGTGTGGCGTGTTAACGGTGGCCCGTAAACGCCTGGTGCAACTCGGCCAATGTTTCAAAGTGCCAGGTCGGCGCTTCGGCATTCAGCTCTTCAAAGCTGCCAAACCCATACCCCACCGCGGCTGAATCCAGCCCGTTGCTGCGCGCGCCGATCAGGTCATGCTTGCGATCACCAATCATCAAGGTGCTGGACGGGTCCAGCCCTTCCTCGCGCACCAAGTGGGCGATCAGCTCAACCTTGTTGGTGCGTGTGCCATCCAGCTCGCTGCCGTAAATCACCTTGAAGTGCTTGGCAAAGTCGAAATGCCGCGCGATCTCACGGGCGAATTCCCACGGCTTGGAGGTGGCCACATACAGCTGACGTCCCTGGTTGTTCAGTTCTTCCAGCAAAGGCATAACGCCGTCGAACACCTGGTTTTCATACAGCCCGGTCACCTTGAAGCGCTCGCGATAGAAATTCACCGCTTCCCACGCCTTGGCCTCATCAAAGCTGTAGAACTGCATGAACGCCTGCAACAACGGCGGGCCGATGAAGTGTTCGAGTTTGGTCAGGTCCGGCTCGTCGATGCCCAGTTTGCCCAGGGCGTACTGGATCGAACGGGTGATGCCCTCGCGCGGGTCGGTGAGGGTGCCGTCGAGGTCGAACAGGACGGTGGGGTGGTGCAAGGTCATTGGTCGAATCCTTCGGCGATGTGCAGGTCTTTGAGCTTCACGTAGTTCGCCGCGCTGTAGGTGAAAAAGGCACGCTCCTTGTCGGTCAGCGGACGGACCTGTTTAACCGGGCTGCCAACGTACAAAAAGCCGCTGACGAGTATCTTGCCCGGCGGCACCAGGCTGCCGGCCCCAATGATCACGTCATCCTCCACCACGGCGCCGTCCATCACGATGCTGCCCATGCCGATCAGGATGCGGCTGCCCACGGTGCAGCCATGCAGCATGACTTTATGGGCGATGGTCACGTCGTCGCCGATCAACAGCGGGAAACCGTCCGGGTTGAACGGGCCGGCGTGGGTAATGTGCAGCACGCAGCCGTCCTGCACGCTGGTGCGTGCACCGATGCGGATGCGGTGCATGTCGCCGCGAATCACCGTCAAGGGCCAGACTGAGCTGTCGGCGCCGATTTCGACATCGCCGATCACCACCGCCGAAACATCGACAAAAGCCCCGGAGCCCAGGGTGGGCGTGTGGTTCTGATAGGTGCGAAGGGTCACGATAGCCTCTCTCTCTTTAGCTGATAGCTGCGGTGGGCATTGATTGTAATTAAGATGGCCCCATCTTTGTCTTATCAGTTTCTTCAGCCAAGGTGCCAACCGTGAGCGCGAACAATCCTCTTCTGCAGCCCTACGACCTGCCGCCGTTCTCGGCGATCCGTGCCGAGCATGTCCAGCCGGCCATCGAACAGATTCTTGCCGATAACCGTGCAGCTATCGCAGACATCCTGCAAAGCCAGGGAAAAAATCCGACATGGGCGGGATTGATTCTGGCCATGGACGAACTGAACGATCGCCTGGGCGCCGCCTGGAGCCCGGTCAGCCACCTCAACGCCGTGTGCAACAGCGCCGAGCTGCGCGAAGCCTATGAGGCGTGCCTGCCGGCATTGAGCGCCTATTCCACCGAGATGGGGCAGAACCGTGAACTGTTCCAGGCCTTCGAAGCCCTGGCCAACAGCCCGGAGGCCGCCGGTTTCGATGTGGCACAGAAAACCATCCTCGAACACTCGCTGCGCGACTTCCGCCTCTCGGGTATTGATTTGCCGCCGGAGCAGCAAAAGCGTTACGCCGAAGTGCAAAGCAAGCTGTCGGAGCTGGGCAGCAAATTCTCCAACCAGTTGCTGGACGCCACCCAGGCCTGGACCAGGCACGTCACCGACGAAGCCACCCTTGCCGGCCTGACCGATTCGGCCAAGGCGCAAATGGCTGCGGCCGCTCAGGCCAAAGGTCTCGATGGCTGGCTGATCACCCTGGAATTTCCGAGCTATTACGCGGTAATGACCTACGCCCAGGACCGCGCCCTGCGTGAAGAGGTCTACGCGGCCTACTGCACACGCGCGTCGGACCAAGGCCCGAATGCCGGCCAGAACGACAACGGCCCGGTGATGGAGCAAATCCTCGACCTGCGCCAGGAACTGGCACAGCTGCTGGGCTACGCATCGTTCGCCGAATTGAGCCTGGCCACCAAAATGGCCGAGTCCAGCGACCAGGTGCTGAGTTTCCTGCGCGACCTGGCCCAGCGCAGCAAACCGTTCGCGACCCAGGACCTGCAACAGCTCAAGGCCTACGCCGCCGAGCAAGGGTGCGCCGACCTGCAAAGCTGGGACAGCGGTTTCTACGGCGAAAAACTGCGCGAGCAGCGCTACAGCGTGTCCCAGGAAGCCCTGCGCGCCTACTTCCCGATCGACAAGGTACTGAGCGGCCTGTTCGCCATCGTGCAGCGCCTGTACGGCATCGAAATCGCCGAGCAGAAAGGGTTCGACGCCTGGCATCCGGACGTGCGCCTGTTCGAGATCAAGGAAAACGGCCAGCACGTCGGCCGCTTCTTCTTCGACCTGTACGCCCGCGCCAACAAGCGTGGCGGTGCCTGGATGGACGGCGCCCGCGACCGTCGCCGCAAAATCGACGGTGTGCTGCAGAGCCCGGTGGCCAACCTGGTGTGCAACTTCACCCCGGCCGACAGTGGCAAGCCTGCCCTGCTGACCCACGATGAAGTGACCACCCTGTTCCACGAGTTCGGCCATGGCCTGCACCACCTGCTGACCCGCGTCGAACATGCCGGCGTGTCCGGGATCAACGGCGTGGCCTGGGATGCGGTGGAGTTGCCGAGCCAGTTCATGGAGAACTGGTGCTGGGAGCCTGAAGGCCTGGCGCTGATTTCCGGCCACTACGAAACCGGTGAGCCGCTGCCGCAGGACCTGCTGGAAAAAATGCTTGCGGCGAAAAATTTCCAGTCCGGCCTGATGATGGTGCGCCAGCTGGAATTCTCGCTGTTCGACTTCGAATTGCACGCCACCCATGGCGATGGTCGCAGTGTGGCGCAGGTGCTTGAAGGCGTGCGCGATGAAGTCTCTGTGATGCGCCCACCGGCCTATAACCGCTTCCCGAACAGCTTCGCGCACATCTTCGCTGGCGGTTACGCCGCAGGTTATTACAGCTACAAGTGGGCCGAAGTGCTGTCGGCGGATGCCTTCTCCAAGTTCGAAGAAGACGGCGTGCTCAATGCCCAGACCGGTCGTGCCTTCCGTGAAGCGATCCTCGCACGGGGCGGTTCTCAGGAGCCGATGGTGTTGTTCGTCGACTTCCGCGGACGTGCGCCGTCAATTGACGCACTCTTGCGCCACAGCGGCCTGAGTGAGGACGCGGCAGCATGAGTGAAGGGCCTGTGATTACCAAAAAGCAATTTATCGCCGGGGCGGTCTGCCCGGCGTGCAGCGAGCCGGACAAGCTCAAGATGTGGACCGAAGACAGCGTGCCGCACCGCGAGTGTGTGGCCTGTGGTTACACCGACACGCTCAACGACCAGGGGCTGTCGGTGCCCAAGGAGTTGGGTACGCGGGTCAATACGTCGGCACTGAAAGCACCGGCGGACCCGAAGGTGCAAGCGGTGCAGTTCTTCCCCAATCCCAAGCTCAAGAAAGATTGAATGGCAGCGGGAGCGAGTACGCTCGCTCCCGCCGTTGCGTTCACTTGCTGTCCTTGACCGTTGTACTGATCCAGCTCTTCATCGAGCACAGCGCAAACGCGCTGGTGCTGCAGTCGCCATTCGCCAAGGCTGCGCGTAACTTGTCGACATCGGCCCGCATCATGTAGCGAACGCCGTCCTTGAAACCATTGCTGCTGCCAAAGCCGCCCAGGGTCATTTCGTTCAGCGCCTCTTCCTTGCTCCATCCTTGGATCACCACGCGATACATCGCGGCCATCAGCCCCGTGCGGTCAGAGCCGTGCTTGCAATGCATCAACACCGGGCCGTTGGCTTGAGCCTGTTGAATGGCCCGCAGTGCCGCCAGCACGTCGGAGTCTTCGACATGGTTGGTGTGATAAGTGATCTGCACTTCTTTGATACCCGATGACTTCAGCCAGGGCGAATCAGGCTCCGGCAGAAAGTTGATCACCGTACCAATCTTCAATTTTTCCAGCACCGGCACGGCGTCACCGTCGAGCAAAGCGCTGCGATAGAGCGTGGGCGTAATCTGGTGCAGGTTGTATTGATCGCTCACCGGCTGCGCCCACTCAGGCGAGCGAATCGAGGAGGCGCTCTGCGCGTAGGCATCGACGCTGGCGAACAGGGTCATCAATGCCAAGCCTAGGGCTGGCAGCAATCGAATCTTGAACATGGAGGAGGTGACCGACCAGGGCAGTGTTGATGGTGCACAGAGTCGTCCCCAGGGGGTGAATGAGGCGTGAGGTGCTCGTCAAAGAATCGTGAATCTTGGGCTCTGATCCGGTGTTTTTGTCACCGAGGCCAGCCTCTCAATGCTTAGCCTGCTATCATTTGTAACTATTGTTTGCCAGAGTGTTCTATCTTTTGGATCCATTCCTTGGCAAATCATCACGCTGCTCCCAGAAGCGGCTGATCAATCCGTGACCA
This sequence comes from Pseudomonas sp. W4I3, assembly GCF_030816195.1. GTDB lineage: Bacteria > Pseudomonadota > Gammaproteobacteria > Pseudomonadales > Pseudomonadaceae > Aquipseudomonas. The sequence continues at coordinate 694,351 of NZ_JAUSXS010000001.1, forward strand.
CATGATGAGGTGCACCCATGTCTGATCAAGATCAAGACAACCCCCGGCGTGACTTTCTGCGCAAATCCTTGACCTTGATCCCGGTGGTCACGGTTGCCAGCACCGGCCTTGGCGGTTCGATGCTGATGGCGACACCCGAGCCCGCCCAGGCGGCGCCCGCCAAGCCCGCGGTCAGCGACAAGGCGTATGAACCGACCTACTTCACCGCCGAGGAATGGGCGTTCATCAACGCCGCCGTCGAGCGTTTGATCCCTGCTGATGCCCAGGGCCCAGGTGCCCTGGAAGCCGGTGCTGCGGAGTACATCGATCGTCAAATGAACACGCCGTACGCCAGTGGCGCGCTGTGGTTCATGCAAGGCCCCTTCAACACCGATGCCGCGCCGGAAATGGGCTGGCAGAGCAAATTGGTACCCAAAGAAATCTATCGCCTCGGTATCGCCGCGACGGATGCATGGTCGAAGGCGTTCAACGGTAAGGCTTTTGCTGCACAAGACAGCGCTACCCGAGACGATATGTTGCACCGTCTGGAGGCGGGTGGCAGTGAAGTGAGCGCGCATTTCGAGGCGGTGCCGGCCAAGATGTTCTTCAACCTGTTGCTGCAGAACACCAAGGAAGGCTTCTTCTGCGACCCCATCCACGGCGGCAATAAAGGCATGGTCGGCTGGACCATGATCGGTTTTCCCGGCGCCCGCGCCGATTTCATGGACTGGGTGGAGCGCAACGAGCAATACCCCTTCCCGGCAGTTTCCATTCGCGGCGAGAGGGCATAACCGTGGCGACCATCATGAAGAAAGTGGACGCGGTGATCGTGGGCTTCGGCTGGACCGGCGCGATCATGGCCAAGGAGCTGACCGAAGCCGGCCTCAACGTGGTCGCGCTTGAGCGCGGCCCGATGCAGGACACTTACCCGGACGGCAACTATCCCCAGGTCATCGACGAATTGACCTACAGCGTGCGTAAAAAACTCTTCCAGGACATCTCCAAGGAGACGGTGACCATTCGCCACAGCGTGAATGACGTCGCCCTGCCCAACCGTCAGCTTGGCGCCTTCTTGCCGGGCAATGGTGTTGGCGGGGCCGGTCTGCACTGGTCGGGCGTGCATTTTCGTGTCGATCCCATCGAGCTGCGCATGCGCAGCCACTACGAAGAACGCTACGGGAAGAACTTCATCCCCAAGGACATGACCATCCAGGACTTCGGGGTCAGCTACGAAGAGCTGGAGCCGTTTTTCGATTACGCGGAAAAAGTCTTCGGCACCTCCGGCGAGGCCTGGACCGTCAAAGGCCAGTTGGTGGGTGAAGGTCGCGGCGGTAACCCGTATGCACCGGATCGCTCGAACCCGTTCCCACTGGAGTCGCAAAAGAACACCGTCTCCGCGCAGCTGTTTCAGAAAGCGGCGGCTGATGTGGGTTACAAACCTTACAACCTGCCGTCAGCCAACACTTCCGGGCCTTACACCAACCCTTATGGCGCGCAGATGGGCCCGTGCAACTTCTGCGGTTTTTGCAGTGGCTACGTGTGCTACATGTACTCCAAGGCGTCGCCGAACGTGAACATCCTGCCGGCGCTGCGCCAAGTGCCGAATTTCGAGCTGCGGCCCAATTCCCATGTGCTCAAGGTCAATCTCGACAGCACTCAGAAGAAAGCCACCGGTGTGACCTATGTCGACGGCCAGGGCCGCGAGTGCGAGCAGCCGGCGGACCTGGTGATCCTCGGTGCGTTCCAGTTCCACAACGTGCGCCTGATGCTGCTGTCGGGCATCGGCAAGCCTTACGACCCGGTTACGAATGAAGGCGTGGTGGGGCGCAACTTTGCCTACCAGAACATGGGCACCATCAAGGTGTTTTTCGACAAGGACACCCACACCAACAACTTCATCGGCGCTGGCGGCAACGGCGTGGCCATCGATGATTTCAATGCCGACAACTTCGACCACGGGCCTCACGGCTTCGTCGGGGGCTCGCCGATGTGGGTCAACCAGGCGGGCAGCCGGCCGATTGCCGGCACTTCCAACCCGCCGGGCACGCCGGCCTGGGGCAGCGCGTGGAAGCGCGCCACTGCCGATTACTACACCCACCAGGTGTCGATGGACGCCCACGGTGCCCATCAGTCCTACCGGAGCAATTACCTGGATCTGGACCCGGTTTACCGCGATGCCTACGGCCTGCCGCTATTGCGAATGACCTTCGACTGGCAGGAAAACGACATCAAGATGAACCGCTTCATGATGGAGAAAATGGGCAAGGTCGCCCAGGCCATGAACCCCAAGGCCATTGCGGTGCTGGGCAAAAAAGTCGGTGAGCATTTCAATACCGCGGCGTACCAGACCACCCACCTCAACGGGGGCGCGATCATGGGCACCGACCCGAAAACCAGCGCGCTGAACCGCTACCTGCAGAGCTGGGATGTGCACAACGTGTTTGTCCCCGGGGCGTCCGCTTTCCCACAAGGACTGGGCTACAACCCTACCGGGCTGGTGGCGGCGCTGACCTATTGGTCGGCCCGTGCGATCCGCGAGCAGTACCTGAAAAACCCCGGCCCGCTGGTTCAGGCATAAGGAGCGATGACCATGAAAGCACTCGTTATCGCCTCTCTGGCGCTGTTGAGCAGTTGCTCGGTGAGCGCGCGCTGAAGCCGAGCTAATCAAGCAAGGTGAATACCTGGCCCGCGCCGGTGACTGTGTGGCCTGCCACACCGCCAAGGGCGGCAAGCCATTCGCCGGCGGCCTGCCGATGGAAACCCCCATCGGCGTGATTTATTCCACCAACATCACGCCGGACAAGACCGGCCTTGGCGACTACAGCTTCGAAGACTTCGACAAGGCCGTGCGCCATGGTGTCGCCAAGAACGGCAGTACGCTTTACCCGGCGATGCCCTACCCGTCTTACGCGCGTGTCAGCGACAGCGATATGCAGGCGTTGTATGCCTATTTCATGAAAGGCGTCGAGCCGGTGGCCCAGGAGAACAAGGACAGCGATATTCCCTGGCCGTTAAGCATGCGCTGGCCCCTGGCGGCGTGGCGCTGGATGTTTGCGCCGTCTGTTGAAGAGCATCAGGCACAAGCGGCCGCCGACCCGGTGGTCAGCCGTGGCGCTTACCTGGTGGAAGGCCTCGGCCACTGCGGTGCGTGTCACACACCGCGTGCCCTGACCATGCAGGAAAAGGCCCTGAGTGCCACCGACGGTGATGCGTTCCTGTCCGGCAGCGCGCCGTTGGAAGGCTGGATTGCGAAAAGCCTGCGCGGCGACCACAAGGACGGCCTCGGCAGTTGGAGCGAGGAGCAGTTGGTGCAATTCCTCAAGACCGGGCGCAGTGATCGCAGTGCTGTGTTTGGCGGCATGAGTGATGTGGTGGTGCATAGCATGCAGTACATGTCGCAAGACGACCTGACCGCTATCGCCCGCTACCTCAAAAGCCTGCCGGCGGTGGACCCCAAGGATCAGCCGCACCAGTACGACAAGCAAGTGGCCCAGGCGCTGTGGAAGGGTGATGACAGCCAGCCGGGCGCCTCGGTGTATATCGACAACTGCGCGGCTTGCCACCGTACCGATGGGCACGGTTACACGCGGGTGTTCCCGGCACTGGCGGGCAACCCGGTGCTGCAGACGGCGGATGCCACGTCGATGATCAACATCGTGTTGAACGGCGGCACCTTACCGGCAACCCACGCCGCGCCTTCGACCTTCACCATGCCGGCATTTGCCTGGCGCTTGTCGGACCAGGAAGTGGCGGACGTGGTCAGTTTCATCCGCAGCAGCTGGGGCAACCAGGGCGCGCCGGTGAGTGCCAGTGATGTGGCCGACCTGCGCAAGAGCGACATGCGCACCACCTCGGGTGACGATCTGGGGCAGGTCACGCAAAAGCACTGACCGCCAAACGGCACTGGTCATAAACCTCGCGCCTCGATACTGTATATAAAAACAGTATCGAGGCGTTTTCATGACCACTGCACTGCCACCCCGTGGCCGGGGCACGGCCACCAACCTGCATAACCGTTTCGCACCCACTGTCAGCGTGGTCGAGGACGACGGCTGGTTTCAGGAAGTGCCGCCTACCCAGGGCACCGAAGTGCGTATCGAAACGGCCAAGACCATCATCACCCGCAATAACTCGCCGGACTTGCCCTTCGATCGTTCCATCAACCCGTATCGTGGCTGCGAGCATGGCTGCATCTACTGCTATGCGCGGCCCAGCCACGCTTATTGGGACATGTCGCCGGGGCTGGATTTCGAAACCAGGCTGATCGCCAAGAGCAACGCCGCCGACGTGCTGGAGCAGCAGCTGTCCAAGCCGGGGTACGTGTGCGCGCCGATCAACCTGGGCTCCAACACCGACCCATACCAGCCCATCGAGCGCGAATACCGGATCACCCGGCAAACCCTGGAAGTGCTGCTGCGCTATCGGCACCCGGTGACCATCATTACCAAGGGCTCCCTGATTCTGCGCGACCTGGACCTGCTCGCCGAGCTGGCCAGGCAACGCCTCGTGGCAGTGATGATCAGCCTCACCAGCCTGGACGATGAACTCAAGCGCATCCTGGAGCCGCGCACGGCGGCGCCCAAGGCGCGGTTGCGGGCGATACGGGTGATGCGCGAAGCGGGGATCCCAGTGGGTGTGCTGTGCTCTCCGATGATTCCGATGATCAACGACAGCGAGTTGGAAAGCCTGCTCACCGAGGCTCATGCCGCAGGTGCGCGGAGTGCCGCGTACATGATGCTGCGCCTGCCGCTCGAGGTGGCGCCGCTGTTCGAAGAGTGGCTGGCGGCGCATTACCCGCAACGCGCGGCGCATGTGATGAGCCTGGTGCGTCAGGTGCGCGGTGGCGCGGTGTACGACAGCCGTTTCGGCGTACGCATGCGCGGCGAAGGGCCTTTTGCCGATTTGCTGGCGCAACGGTTCAGCAAGGCGATCAAACGTCTGGGGCTCAATCGCCGTGAAGGCTTCGATCTGGATTGCACGGCTTTTTGCCCACCGGGCAGGCAAATGGCATTGTTGTAGACTACAGAGGTTAAATGGGAGATCCCTGTAGGAATAGTCGCGTTTTGATATTACTGAAACCCGCGATCTAGAGCGGTTGATTCAGTTTGAGTTAAGTTTCGGTGGGTACCTTGTTCAACGAGTGACTGATGAGTCGGCGCCCTGGCCGGTGGAGCTTTTCCAACTATTCCACTACCCAGGCGTCGAACTGACCTGAACACTTCCCCTGCATTGATCAAGAGGATGAATCATGAGTGACAAGGATAAACAGCCGTTGGCTGCGTCGGCTTCAGCCCCTCAGGTGGCGGAAACCGCCGATGCAGCGCTGCAGCACATCGTAGACGGCTTTTTGCATTTCCATCACGACGTCTTCCCCCAGCAGGAAGAGCTTTTCAAGCGACTGGCCACGGCTCAGAGTCCGCGCGCGATGTTCATCACCTGCGCCGACTCGCGCATCGTGCCTGAACTGATCACCCAAAGCTCGCCTGGGGATCTGTTCGTGACTCGTAACGTGGGTAACGTGGTGCCGCCCTATGGCCAGATGAACGGCGGTGTGTCCACGGCCATCGAGTACGCGGTCCTGGCGCTGGGCGTGCAGCACATCATCGTGTGCGGGCATTCCGACTGCGGCGCCATGCGTGCGGTCCTCAATCCCGACAGCCTCGAGAAGATGCCGACGGTCAAGGCCTGGTTGCGGCATGCCGAGGTGGCCAAGACCATGGTCCACGACAACTGCGACTGCGCCAGTGAAGGCGAGAGCATGAAGGTGTTGACCGAAGAAAACGTCATCGCCCAGTTGCAGCACTTGCGCACCCACCCTTCCGTGGCATCGCGCATGGCCAACGGCCAATTGTTTATCCACGGTTGGATCTACAACATCGAAACCAGCGAGATCCGAGCCTACGACGCAGACCAGTCGGCGTTCCGACCGTTGGGCGGCGAAGGTCCGATTCCATCCGCGACGCCTAAAGCGCGCTTCTAAACACACTTCCCTGCCGGGTAAAGCGGTGGCTGCCATGGACGCAGCCAGGCTTTACCGCGCCCGGCGAATGCCTCGGGAGAGTCATCATGCGTGCTGCTCAATTGAAAGCTGTTTTACCTCGGGAGCTGCTCGCCTCCGTGGTGGTGTTTCTGGTCGCCCTGCCCTTGTGCATGGGCATCGCGATTGCGTCCGGCATGCCGCCGGCCAAGGGCTTGATCACCGGGATCATCGGGGGGCTGGTGGTGGGCTGGCTGGCGGGTTCTCCGCTGCAAGTCAGTGGCCCTGCCGCGGGGTTGGCGGTGTTGGTGTTCGAGCTGGTGCGCCAGCACGGCATGCTGATGCTGGGGCCTATCCTGCTGCTGGCGGGGTTCCTGCAATTGGCGGCCGGGCGCCTGCGCCTGGGCTGCTGGTTCCGAGTGACGGCGCCAGCGGTGGTGTACGGCATGCTGGCGGGTATCGGCGTATTGATTGTGCTGTCGCAGATCCATGTGATGCTCGACGGTGTGCCCAAACCTTCGGGGCTGGACAACCTGGCGGGCTTCCCGGCGGCATTGATCGAAGCGATTCCCACCCTTGGCGGCGGGCTTGGCTGGCAGGCGGGATTGCTCGGTTTATCGACGATGCTGGTGATGTACCTGTGGGATAAATTGCGCCCGCAAAAATTGCGCTTCGTGCCAGGGGCTCTGCTGGGCGTAGGCCTGGCGACAGTGACCAGCCTGGTGCTGGCGTTGCAGGTCAAACGTGTGGAAGTGCCGGAAAACCTGTCCGATGCCATCGATTGGCTGCGCCCCAGCGACCTGCTCAACCTGGCTGACCCGCAGCTGCTGATCGCCGCATTCGCCGTCGCGTTCATCGCCAGCGCTGAAACGCTGCTTTCCGCTGCAGCGGTTGACCGCATGCACAGCGGGCAGCGTTCGGATTTCGATAAGGAACTGTCCGCTCAAGGCGTGGGCAACATGCTCTGCGGGTTGGTGGGTGCGTTGCCGATGACCGGCGTGATTGTGCGCAGCTCGGCCAACGTCCAGGCAGGCGCCACCACGCGCTTGTCAGCGATGTTCCATGGCGTGTGGCTGCTGGGCTTCGTGCTGCTGCTGTCGAGCGTGCTGCAGAGCATTCCGGTGGCGAGCCTGGCGGGTGTGCTGGTGTATACCGGGATCAAGCTGGTGGACGTGAAGGCGTTCAAGGCACTGGGGCGTTATGGCCGGATGCCGATGTTCACTTACGCAGCCACCGCGTTGGCGATCATCTTCACCGACCTGCTGACCGGTGTGCTGGTGGGCTTCGGGCTGACATTGGTGAAGCTGGCGTTCAAGGCATCGCGGCTGAAAGTCAGCCTGATCGATCTGCCTCAGGACGGTGAGATGGAGTTGCGACTGATCGGTGCGGCGACATTCCTGAAAGTGCCGGCGTTGACCCAGGTGCTGTCGACGGTGCCGATGGGAACCACCGTGCATGTGCCGCTCAATAACCTGAGTTATATCGACCACTCCTGCCTGGAACTGCTGGAGGAATGGGGAAGGGCCAATGCGGCCAAGGGCTCGAAACTGGTGATCGAGGCGCGTGGGTTGAAGCGCCGGTTGGAAGGTCGGATAAGGACCACCACGGGGATAGGCTCCGCACCCTCCACCTGACCAAACCGGATCAAAATGTGGGAGGGGGCTTGCCCTGGTACAAACCGGGGACATCGTTTACATTTCTAACCGGGGACATGGTTTACAGGTTAATACGCATGATCAGGAGATAACTGATCATGCCCTGGAACCAAGAGTCTCCGATGAATCAACGAATCAGACTGGTCGCCGATTGGCTTTCTGGCAACTACACCAAAAGCCAGTTGGCGCGTCGCTTTGACGTTAGTCGGCCTACCGTCGACAAATGGATTTCCCGGCACAACGGTGATTTAAAATCCTTATCCGAACTGTCCCGGCGACCTCACAACAGCCCCAATAAAACCGACGACGAGATCTTGGCCCGCGTCATGGCGATGAAGCAGGCTCACGATAAATGGGGGCCGAAAAAGCTTCTCGAGCTATTACGGCTTGAAGATCCCTCAGTCGCCTGGCCCTCTCCGAGTACAGCAGGCCAATGGCTTGATCGGCTCGGGCTCGTCAACAAGCGACGCTTCAAGCGTCGGCACACTATTTCCCACGCAGAAATGCGAGAGGCCAACGAACCTAACAAGACGTGGTGCGCCGACTACAAAGGGCAATTCAAGATGCTTAACGCGCAGATGTGCTTCCCCTTGACCGTCACAGACCACGCGTCCCGGCTGATTCTGGCATGCAGGGCCCACCCCAAGATCAAGACCCAGCCGGTAAAACAAGCATTTGAGAGGCTTTTTCTGGAGTACGGCATGCCAGAAGTTATCCGTTCGGACAACGGGGTTCCGTTCGCCTCTCCTGGACTGGCACGGATGTCCACACTGGCAGTTTGGTGGATTCGCCTCGGCATCTATCCGGAGCGCACCATGCCCGGAAGACCCGCGCAGAATGGTCGCCATGAGCGAATGCACCGCAGCTTGAAGCTTGAGCTGCCCTTAGGGAAAAACTTGGTCGAGCAGCAGCTTTTGCTGGAGCACTTCAGGCATGAGTTCAATTACGTACGCCCTCATGAAGCACTCGGTATGAAACGTCCGGGAGATTTGTATGTACCGTCTACCCGACCTTACCCAGGATGCTTGCCCGATGTGGAGTATCCCGCGGAAATGAAGGTTCGCAGCGTCAGACAGGACGGATCGATCAAATGGAACGGCAAGTTGGTATTTATTAGCGAGGCGCTATCTGGGGAACGGATAGGGCTCAAAGAAGCTGACGAGGATGTTTGGGATTTGTACTTGTGTGATTATCCCTTGGGGAGGCTTGGACGAGGTATGACCCGTGTCCAGGCCTCAAAAGTGTAAACGATGTCCCCGGTTTCAGATGTAAACGATGTCTACGGTTCTACACCTCGATAGCGGTGGATCAGTCGAAATCTCTTTGGCTGATACACCGTAATCGGGAGCAAGCCCCCTCCCACATTTGTTTTGTGTCTGATTTAGGATTTACGTCGGCTGATCCAGTGCCAGCTCAACGCCAAGCTGGCGCGACAGGCACGGCCAGCGCTTCCACGCGGCTTCCGTGTGCGGGCTCTTCAACTGTTCGCGGTAGGTTTCGACCGACTCCAGCGCAAAAGCTCTCTTCGTTAAGCATCTCATCCACCGCCAGGTGCACCGCTTCATCCAGTTGATTGGCAAAGTTCTCGCCGATCAATTGGTGGGCAATCAGGTTGGCAACGGTGGTATCCGCCGGAATCAGCGGCTGGCCGAAATGCTTGATGTACAGGTCGTTGACTTCCTCCACCAAACGATGGGCCAGGTAGGCCTCGTCCAGCAGGCCATCCAGGCCTTCATGGCCCGCCAGAATCGCCGGCGGCTGCAGGAAGAAATGTTCGGCAATCTTCAGCACAGGCTTGATCTGGCTTTCGATCCCGGCTTCGCGAGCTACGTCGTTAGCGGCTTCGAGCAAATCGGGGACGAGGTCGATGTACGCGGTGACAAAGCGGGTCATGACAATGTTGCGATCACCCTCGGCCAGGGAAATGGCCGAATGCAGGTGCGGCAATTGTTTTTCCAGTTGCTGGGCCAGTTGGCCCGTCGTGGCTTCGTGTTGATGGGCACGGGAAATCTGCTCGCGCAATGCGGCGGTGTTCATGAAGGCTCCAGTCATGCAGGCGTAGGAAAAGGGAGACGATAAGGTAGCTCGTTTATACGAGCGCCTAAGACGCATTTGTCATAATTATTTCATGGTTATACGGAGACGTTATATCGGATTGCCATCGTTCGTCGGATAAACGATTCCGCAACCGATTTTATTGGGCCCATCCGTCTGTTTTCACTCATTTGCCCCTACACATTGCGGGGTCGCTACGGCTGTCTATACTCGGATTTGTACGCAATTAGCTGATGACGCCCAACTGCATGAAGCAGGCAAGGCTTGGCGGTTGTAAGCAGTATGGAAGCCGCTCCCTTCGCCGCAGGTGCAAACCGGCGGGATAACAAGAAACATAAAGGGGAACCCGCAATGACGCGACATCCACACGTTTGGATGGGCTTACTGTTGTGGTCAGTATTCGGCCAGGCCCACGCCGCCTGGACAACGAATATGGCGCCAGGGGCCACTGAAGTCAGCCACGCCGTGTTTGACCTGCACATGACCATTTTCTGGATCTGTGTGGTGATCGGCATCGTCGTGTTTGGCGCGATGTTCTGGTCGATGATCCTGCACCGCCGATCCACCGGCCAGGTGGCGGCCAAGTTCCATGAAAGCACCACGGTGGAAATTCTCTGGACCGTCGTGCCGCTGCTGATCCTGGTGGCCATGGCCATTCCAGCCACCAAGACGCTGATCAACATCTACGACAGCAGTGAGTCGGATATCGATATCCAGGTCACCGGCTATCAGTGGAAATGGCACTACAAATACCTGGGTCAGGACGTCGAGTTCTTCAGCAACCTGGCCACACCCGCCGAGCAAATCCATAACCAGGCCACCAAGGGCGAGCACTATCTGCTGGAGGTCGACCAGCCGCTGGTGCTGCCGGTGGGCGCAAAGGTGCGCTTTTTGGTGACCGCCGCTGACGTGATCCACTCCTGGTGGGTGCCGGCCTTTGCGGTCAAGCGCGACGCCATTCCCGGGTTCGTCAACGAGGCCTGGACCCGTATCGAGAAGCCCGGCATCTATCGCGGACAGTGCGCTGAGCTGTGCGGCAAGGACCACGGGTTCATGCCCATTGTGGTCGAGGTCAAGTCCAAGGCCGACTACGACACCTGGCTCGGCGAGCGCAAGCAAGAGGCGGCCAAGCTCAAGGAGCTGACCTCCAAGGAGTGGACGCTGGACGAGCTGGTGGCCCGCGGCGATAAGGTCTACCACACCACCTGCGTGGCCTGTCACCAGGCTGAAGGCCAGGGCCTGCCGCCGATGTTCCCGGCGCTCAAGGGCTCGAAGATCGCCACCGGGCCTGCCGCTGATCACCTGAACCTGGTGTATCACGGCAAGCCAGGTACCGCGATGGCCGCGTTCGGCAAACAACTCTCGGAAGTCGATATTGCCGCTGTCGTGACCTACGAACGCAATGCCTGGGGAAACAACAAAGGCGACATGGTCACGCCAAAAGACGTGCTGGCCATCAAACAGGCAGAAAGCAAATGATAGCCACCCTTGCCTGCGTCCAGACCCGCCCCGCCCACTCGTTTGCAGGAGAACGGTCATGAGCACTGTGATCGATGACCATGGCCACGCCGACCACGCCCACGGCCCCGCCAAAGGGTTGATGCGCTGGGTGCTGACCACCAACCATAAAGACATCGGCACGATGTACCTGTGGTTTGCCTTCACCATGTTTTTGCTGGGCGGTTCGTTCGCCATGGTGATTCGCGCCGAACTGTTCCAGCCCGGCCTGCAGATTGTGCAGCCGGCGTTCTTCAACCAGATGACCACCATGCATGGCCTGATCATGGTGTTCGGTGCGGTGATGCCGGCCTTTGTCGGCCTGGCCAACTGGATGATCCCGCTGATGATCGGCGCGCCGGACATGGCCCTGCCGCGCATGAACAACTTCAGCTTCTGGCTGCTGCCGGCGGCGTTCCTGCTGCTGGTCTCGACCCTGTTCACGCCGGGTGGCGGGCCGAATTTCGGCTGGACGTTCTATGCCCCTCTCTCCACCACCTATGCGCCGGAAAGCGTGACCTTCTTCATCTTTGCCATCCACCTGATGGGCATCAGCTCGATCATGGGCGCGATCAACGTGGTCGCGACCATCCTCAACTTGCGCGCACCGGGCATGACCCTGATGAAGATGCCGCTGTTCGTGTGGACCTGGCTGATCACCGCGTTCCTGCTGATTGCGGTGATGCCGGTGCTGGCCGGTTGCGTGACCATGATGCTGATGGATATCCACTTCGGCACCAGCTTTTTCAGCGCGTCGGGCGGTGGTGATCCGGTGCTGTTCCAGCACGTGTTCTGGTTCTTTGGCCACCCTGAGGTGTACATCATGATCCTGCCGGCATTCGGCGCCGTCAGCTCGATCATCCCGACCTTTTCGCGCAAACCGTTGTTCGGCTACACCTCGATGGTCTACGCCACGGCCAGCATCGCGTTCCTGTCGTTCATCGTGTGGGCGCACCATATGTTCGTGGTCGGCATTCCGCTGGTGGGCGAACTGTTCTTCATGTACGCCACCCTGCTGATTGCGGTGCCTACCGGGGTCAAGGTGTTCAACTGGGTCAGTACCATGTGGCAAGGCTCGCTGACCTTTGAGACGCCGATGTTGTTTGCGGTGGCCTTCGTGATTCTGTTCACCATCGGCGGTTTCTCGGGGCTGATGCTGGCCATCGCGCCGGCGGACTTTCAGTACCACGACACCTATTTCGTGGTGGCGCATTTCCATTACGTACTGGTGCCCGGCGCGATCTTCGGCATCTTCGCCTCCGCCTACTATTGGCTGCCGAAATGGACCGGTCACATGTATGACGAAACCCTGGGCAAGCTGCACTTTTGGCTGTCCTTCGTGGGCATGAACATGGCGTTCTTCCCGATGCACTTCGTGGGCCTGGCCGGCATGCCGCGTCGGGTGCCGGACTACAACCTGCAGTTCGCCGACTTCAACATGGTCTCGTCCATTGGTGCGTTCATGTTCGGCGCCACCCAGATCTTCTTCCTGTTTATCGTGATCAAGTGCATCCGCGGCGGCCCGCCCGCACCGGCCAAGCCGTGGGATGGCGCCGAAGGCCTGGAGTGGAGCGTGCCCTCGCCCGCGCCTTACCACACCTTCACCACGCCGCCGGAGGTGAAATGAATAAGTTATCCGCGATCCCCTGTGGGAGGGGGCTTGCCCCCGATAGCGGTGTGTCAGTCGACATCGTTAACGGCAGGGAGACCGCTATCGGGAGCAAGCCCCCTCCCACATGGCCCTCATTCACATCGGGTGGGCGTCATGGCTGACTCCGTGCCCCTCAAGCGCCTGGTCACCCGCCTGCTGATCCTGGTGCTGGCAATGTTCGCCTTCGGCTTTGCCCTGGTGCCGATCTACGACGTGATGTGCAAGGCCTTCGGCATCAACGGCAAGACGGGCGGGCAGTATGAGGGCGAGCAAGTTGTCGACCCGTCGCGCCAGGTAAGGGTGCAGTTTCTGTCCACCAATGCCATCGATATGGTCTGGGATTTCTATGCCAAGGCTGACGAAGTGGTGGTCAATCCGGGTGCGGTGACCGAGATGCTCTTCGTCGCTTACAACCCGACCGACAAACCGATGACTGCTCAGGCGGTGCCGAGCATTTCTCCAGCTGAAGCGGCGATGTATTTCCACAAGACCGAGTGCTTTTGCTTCACCCAGCAAGTGCTGCAGCCAGGCGAACGTATCGAAATGCCGGTGCGCTTCATCGTCGATCGCGCGATGCCCAAGGACGTGAAGCATTTGACCCTGGCGTACACGCTGTTTGATATCACCGCGCGCCAGCCGCCAGGGGCGGCCCGCAGCGGCGGCTAGCTACTGTTTGCCCGCTCAATCAGGAGAGCGAATACATGTCGACTCATGATACGTATTACGTACCAGCGCAAAGCAAATGGCCGATAATTGCCACGATTGGTCTGTTGGTCACCGTGTATGGACTGGCCGTCTGGTTCAACGACCTTAAGGCCTTGCGCCCGGAATCCCACGGCCCTTGGATCTTTTTCGTCGGCGGCCTGTTGCTGGCCTACATGCTGTTCGGCTGGTTCGGTGCGGTGATCAAGGAAAGTCGCGCCGGTTTGTACAGTGCGCAAATGGACCGCTCGTTCCGCTGGGGCATGACCTGGTTCATCTTTTCTGAAGTGATGTTCTTCATCGCGTTCTTCGGCGCGCTGTTTTATGTGCGCACCTGGGCGGGGCCATGGCTGGCGGGTGAGGGCCCCAAGGGCGTCGCGCACATGCTGTGGCCCAATTTCGAGTTCGCCTGGCCCTTGCTGAACAATCCGGACCCCAAGCTGTACCCGGCGCCCAAAGGCACCATCAGCCCGTGGGGCCTGCCATTGGTGAACACCATCTTGTTGGTGAGCTCCAGCGTGACCATCACCATTGCTCACCATGCTCTGCGCAAAGGCCATCGCGGCGCGCTGAAGATCTGGCTGGCGATCACCGTGCTGCTGGGCCTGGCGTTTTCTCGGCTTCCAGGCCGAGGAGTACATCCACGCTTATAAAGAATTGGGCTTGACGCTGGGCTCGGGTGTGTACGGGGCGACGTTCTTCATGCTCACGGGGTTTCACGGCGCCCACGTGACCATCGGCACAATCATTCTGTTTGTGATGCTGATGCGCATCGTGAAGGGGCATTTCAATGCCGAGCACCAGTTCGGTTTCGAGGCGGCCAGTTGGTATTGGCACTTCGTGGATGTGGTGTGGATCGGGCTGTTTTTCTTCGTGTATGTGCTGTGAGCCGTTCTACCACGGCACATGCGAGACCAACTGGCCACTGAAAAAGCCCCAGGCGATCAGCCCCACGGTGATGGCGGCCAGTACGACACGCACGGTCAGGGCGGTGACGAGGCGGTTGGAGTGGCCCTCGTCCCTGACCAAAAAGAATAAGCCACTGAACAGGCTCGCGACGGACGCGATCAGCATCAGGGCAATGGCGGCTTTGAGCATGGTCAGGCTCCGGGCTTTTGGGGGAGGGGGCAATGAAATCCAGTATAGCCACTGCCTGGCAGCGCTTCCGGCCCGGCATCGCGCCCACGTTGGTGGTGATGATGCTGCTGCCGTTGATGATCGGCCTGGGGTTCTGGCAACTGTCGCGCGGCCAGGAAAAGCAGCACTTGGTCGACACCTACGCAGAGCGGCGCGCCGCCGAGCCCATGGGCAGCGAGCAGCTTGAGGCGAGTGCCGATCCCACCTTTCGCCGGGTGCACCTGCGCGGCAGCTTCGATGCCGAACACAGCGTGTGGCTCGACAACCGCATGCGCGACGGCAGGGCCGGTGTCGAGTTGCTGCAACCCTTCCACGACCAGGCCAGCGGCCTGTGGTTGTTGCTCAATCGCGGTTGGCTGCCCTGGCCGGACCGCCGCACGCCGCCGGCGTTCACCACCCCGGATCAGCCGGTGAATCTGGTTGCCTGGGTGTACGTCGCCCCCGGCGAAACCTTCCAGTTGCATGTCGACCCGGCCACCGCCCAGTGGCCACGTCTGTTGACCGCGTTGCATCCCGCCGCCCTGTGGGCGGAATTGGGCCGCAACGGGTTCGCCTACGAGCTGCGCGCCGAAGCGGGCCCCGGCACGTACGACACCACCTGGCCTGTGGTCGCCATGGGGCCGGAAAAACACCTGGGGTATGCGGTGCAGTGGTTTGCCATGTCATTGGCGCTGCTGGCGCTTTACCTCTACCTCGGATGGCACAACGCAAAGGAGAAGCCGCATGGGAGCCGCCATGAATCCACTCAACATGTCTGAGGCGCCAGACCGGCGTAAAGGCCGCTGGCAGTTGATCCTGATCCTGCTGATGGTGGTCGGCCCGATGGTGCTGGCGACCTTTATGTACAAGCTGCAGTTCTGGGTGCCAGACAGCCGCAGTTATCACGGTGAAATGATCGGTAACGGCCAGACCCGCGCCGATATCGGCGTGCAGGCCGATGAGGACCGTTGGCAATTGCTGGTCACTGCGCCCGGCGCCTGCGCCGCCGAATGCCAGCAACTGGTGTACCTGGCGCGCCAGCTGCAGATCGGCCTGGGCCGCGATGCCTCCCGTGCCAGCCACGCGCTGGCCAGTGCGCAGCCGGTCGGCGCCGACTACGACGCGAAGCTCAAGGCCGAGTACCCGCAATTGCAGCGCTACTCACTGGACCTGTCGACCTTCAACCGCAATGCCGGCGCGCCTGGCGATGCGCACCTGTGGATCGTCGACCCCCACGGCAACCTGGTGCTGCGTTACGACGCCAAGACCAACGGCAAGGATTTGCTCAACGACCTGCGTTTGCTGCTGAAACTGTCGAACATCGGATAAGGGCATCGTCATGGCCAAGCCTGGATTTCGCCTCGCGTTGTTTGCCACCTTGCTGGCGCTGATCGTCGTGTTGCTCGGCGCCTACACCCGCCTGACCCATGCTGGCCTGGGGTGCCCGGACTGGCCGGGTTGCTACGGCTTTATCAGCGTGCCGCAAAGCGCTGCCCAGCTGGCCCATGCCGAGCTGCATTTTCCGGATACCCCGGTGGAAGCCGACAAGGGCTGGGCCGAGATGACTCACCGCTATTTTGCCGGCACCCTCGCCCTGCTGATCGCGCTGTTGGCGGCGCGTGCGTGGCGCCACCGGCGTGACCCCGGCCAGCCGGTGAAATTGCCGCTGTTTGTGCTGGCGGTGGTGTGCGCTCAGGCCGCGTTTGGCATGTGGACGGTGACGCTCAAGCTTTGGCCGCAAGTCGTGACGGGGCACCTGTTGGGCGGCTTTGCCACCTTGAGCCTGCTGTTTCTGTTGACGCTGCGCCTGTCCGGCGTGCTGCCCGCCCTGGTGGTGCCCAAGCGCCTGCAGTACTGGGCAACGGCGGGGTTGGTGCTGGTGATCGGGCAGATTGCGCTGGGCGGTTGGGTCAGCTCAAACTATGCGGCGGTGGCCTGTGTCGATCTGCCGACGTGTCACGGCCAATGGTGGCCGGCAGCGGACTTTGCCAATGGCTTCCACCTGACCCAGCATATCGGACCTAATTACCTGGGCGGCCAGTTGGACAGCGATGCGCGCACGGCCATTCACCTCACCCATCGGGTGGGCGCGGTGCTGGTCACGCTTGTGCTGCTGGGCCTGGCCTGGCAATTGCGCGCCGTGGGCATGACGCGCCTGGCGGGCTTGCTGCTGATCGCCCTGGCGGCGCAAATCAGCCTGGGCCTGAGCAATGTGGCTTTCGGTTTGCCGTTGCCGGTGGCGGTGGCTCACAACGCTGGGGGCGCAGCGTTATTGTTAACCCTGGTGCTGGTCAACTACCACGCGCGCACCAGCCTGGTTCGGGTGCGCTACCTGCGGCCAATCGCCTGGCGTTTTATTCCGCGCAAGCCGGCAGCTGGCCTGATCACCCTTAAAGGAGAGATGCCATGGCGTCCTTGATCGGCGCACGCCACGGCCAGGCGATCTGGCGTGACTATCTGGAACTGACCAAGCCGAAAGTGGTGGTGCTGATGCTGATCACCTCGCTGGTGGGCATGTTTCTCGCCACTCGCGCCGGCGTGCCGTGGGTGGTGCTGGTGTTCGGCAACCTGGGCATCGCCTTGTGTGCGGGCGCGGCGGCGGCAGTCAACCATGTGGTGGATCGGCGCATCGACGCGGTGATGGCGCGCACGCACAAACGGCCGTTGGCCGAGGGGCGTGTTTCGCCGGCTGCGGCATTGGCGTTTGCGTTGGTCCTGGCGGTGGCGGGCCTGGCGCTGTTGCTGGCCTTCACCAACCCGCTGGCGGCATGGCTGACGCTCGCTTCGTTGCTTGGCTATGCGGTGATCTACACCGGTTTCCTTAAGCGCGCGACGCCGCAGAACATCGTCATCGGCGGCCTGGCCGGGGCCGCACCGCCGCTGTTGGGTTGGGTGGCCGTAACCGGGCATGTAAGCGCCGAGCCGCTGCTGCTGGTGCTGATCATCTTTGCCTGGACGCCGCCGCACTTCTGGGCGCTGGCCATCCATCGCAAGGAGGAGTACGCCAAGGCCGATATCCCGATGCTGCCGGTCACCCACGGCGAGCACTACACCAAGGTACATATTCTGCTCTACACCTTCGCCCTGCTGGCGGTGAGCCTGATGCCCTATGTCATCCACATGAGCGGGCTGCTGTACCTGGGCTGTGCGCTGCTATTGGGCGGGCGCTTTCTGCAATGGGCCTGGGTGCTGTACCGTGGCAGCAAGCCGCACGCGGCGATCAACACCTTCAAGTACTCTATCTGGTACCTGCTGTTGCTGTTTGTCGCCCTGCTCGTAGACCACTACCTACTGTTGAACCTATGACTCGAACTCAAAAAACTGTCTTCATCCTCGTGGCCCTGGTGGCATTGATCATGGGCCTGACCGTCAACAAGGTGCTTTCAGGCAAAGGCCAGGGCGACCCGACCGCGCTGATCGACGCCGGCATTATCCTGTTGCCGCAAAGCCGCCAGTTGCCGGCGGTGAGCATGACCAACCAGGACGGCCAGCCAGTGTTGGTCAATGAGCTGAAGGGCAAGTGGAGCCTGCTGTTCTTCGGCTACACCTTCTGCCCGGATATCTGCCCGACCACCCTCGCCCAACTGCGCCAGATCAAGAGCGAACTGCCCAAGGACGCGGTGGACAAGCTGCAAGTGATCCTGGTCAGCGTCGACCCGAACCGCGACACCCCGACCCAGCTCAAGCAGTACCTGGGCTATTTCGATCCGCAGTTCCAGGGTTTGACCGGCGCCAACGTGCAGGACGTGCAGAAGGTCTCGAATGCCGTGAGCATCCCGTTCATTCCGGCCGATACCAGCAAGCCCAACTACACCGTCGATCACAGCGGCAACCTGGCGCTGATCGGGCCGGACGGTACGCAGCGCGGTTTCATCCGCGCGCCGTTGAACAATCAGAAGCTGGTGGCGCAGTTGCCAGGGTTGTTGCAGCGCAAATAGCGGTCACCATGAAACAAAATGTGGGAGGGGGTTTGCTCCCGATAGCTGAGTGTCAGTCGATGAAGAGGTTGACTGACCTGGCGCTATCGGGGGCAAGCCCCCTCCCACATTTTTTTGATCTCCAGCGTTTTGGAGACCGGGTTGGATCAGAACGCCGGCTTGATCGCGCCTTTGTACTTCTCTTCGATAAATTGCTTCACTTCAGGTGTGTGCAGGGCTGCTACCAGCTTCTTCACCGCGTCCGAATCCTTGTTGTCTTCACGGGTCACCAGGATGTTCACGTAAGGCGAGTCGCTGCCTTCGATCACCAGGGCGTCCTTGGACGGGTCCAGCTTGGCTTCCAGCGCGTAGTTGGTGTTGATCAGCGCCAGGTCGACCTGGGTCAGCACGCGCGGCAGGGTGGCAGCTTCCAGCTCACGGAACTTCAGGTGCTTGGTGTTACCGGTGATGTCCTTGATGGTCGACAGGATGTTGGTCGGGTCCTTCAGGGTAATCAGACCGTTCTTGGCCAGCAGCAGCAGGGCGCGGCCGCCGTTGGTGGCGTCGTTCGGGATCACTACGTTGGCGCCGTCTGGCAGCTCGTCCAGCTTCTTGTATTTGCTCGAATACGCGCCCAGGGGCTCCAGGTGCACGGCGCCGACGCTCACCAGGTGGGTGCCCTTGGCCTTGTTGAATTCATCCAGGTACGGTTGGTGCTGGAAGAAGTTGGCGTCCAGGCGCTTTTCAGCCACTTGGACGTTGGGCTGCACATAGTCGGTGAAGACTTTGACCTGCAGGTCCACGCCTTCCTTGGCCAGCGCAGGTTTCACGAATTCCAGAATCTGCGCATGCGGCACTGGCGAAGCAGCGACCGTGATGGTCTCGGCGTGGGCGGAAAACGCAGCAACGGCGGCGAAAGCAACCAGTAGTTTTTTCATCCAGCAAGCTCCTTGTTCGGACATCTGCCGGCACCAGGCCGGCCATGGCCGTTATTTTCGAGAAAAATGCACCACCAGCCTGTCGCCGACGGTTTGCAGAATTTGCACCAGGATCAACAGCATCACCACGGTGACCACCATCACATCGGTCTGGAAGCGCTGGTAACCGAAACGGATCGCCAGGTCGCCCAGGCCACCGGCACCGACCACGCCGGCCATCGCCGTGTAGGACACCAGTGTAATCGCCGTCACGGTAATTGCCGCGAAGATGCCGGGGCGTGCTTCCGGCAGCAGGGCGTTGGTGATGATCTGGCGCGTCGTGGCGCCCATCGACTGAGTGGCCTCGATGATGCCGCGGTCCACTTCACGCAGGGCGGTTTCCACCAGGCGCGCAAAGAATGGCGTGGCGCCGACGACCAGCGGCGGAATCGCACCGGCTACACCCAGCGAGGTGCCAGTGATCAGCACGGTGAACGGAATCATCACGATCAGCAGGATGATGAACGGCAGCGAACGCAGGATGTTCACGATCAGCGACAGCAAGGCGTACAAGCCTTTTTGCTCGAACAACTGACGTGGGCTGGTCAAGAACAGCAGCACGCCCAGGGGCAGGCCCAGCACGACCGTGAAGAACAGCGAACCGAACAGCATAATCATGGTATCGCCAGTGGCGAGCCAGATTTCGGACCAGTCGATGTTGGCGAAAAAACTCAGGAACAGGTCCATCAGCGCAGCACCTCCATATGAACGTCTGCGGCGGTGAAGCGCGCAAAGGCGGCGTCCATGTCACCGCCGGTGACGGCGAGGGTCAATTGCCCGTAGGGGATGTCTTTGATGCGGTCGATACGACCGGCCAGGATGCTGTAGTCCACCCCCGTTTCACGAGCGACGGTACCCAGCAGTGGCGCGTAGGTCGCTTCACCCTGGAAGGTCAGGCGCACGATACGGCCCGGTACGTGGGCGAAGTCATCGCGCTGTTCGCCTTCATCGACCTGTTCGGCTTCCTGGACGAAGCGCTTGGTGGTTGGATGCTTGGGGTGCAGGAACACGTCGGCCACCGAGCCTTGCTCGACGATCACGCCGGCGTCCATCACGGCGACCTGGTCGCATACCCGGCGAATCACATCCATCTCGTGGGTGATCAATACGATGGTCAGCTTCAGCTCGCGGTTGATTTCGGCCAGCAGTTGCAGCACCGAGGCGGTGGTTTGCGGGTCGAGGGCGCTGGTGGCTTCGTCGCACAGCAGAATCTTGGGTTTGGTTGCCAGGGCGCGGGCGATGCCGACGCGCTGCTTCTGGCCGCCGGACAATTGCGCCGGGTACTTCCTGGCGTGGTCCGACAGGCCGACGCGGGCGAGCAGCTCGGCCACGCGCAGGTCGATTTCCTTACGTGACAATTCGCCGGCCAATGTCAGCGGCAGCGCCACGTTGTCTGCAACGGTCTTGGACGCCAGCAGGTTGAAGTGCTGGAAAATCATGCCGACCTGCTGACGGAAACGGCGCAGGCCGTGGGCATTCAGCGCGGTGACTTCTTCACCGTCGACGCTGATCTGCCCGCCGCTCGGCTCTTCAAGGCGATTGATCAGGCGCAGCAGGGTACTTTTTCCCGCACCCGAGTGGCCAATCAGGCCAAACACCTGGCCGTTCTCGACGCGCAGGTTGGTGGGGTGCAGGGCGGGAATATCCTTACCGGCGACGCGGTAGGTTTTATGGACGTTTTGAAACTCAATCACGTAGCGAACCTTGTGGGGCGCATGGAAAAGGGATCAGCGGTTAGCCGGGCGCGCATTTTAGCCTGTCCAACCAACGTTTCTTAGCATTTATTTCGTATCGGTCCAGCGATTTGGCAATAACGAGACCGAAGGTCATAAAAAAGGAACGGCTCATAACGCTGTCAGTCACTACTTAAGCAATTCGATGTCCCGGGTGCCGTGCCCGGGGCTTCATTCAAACGAGCTGGGGACCGCCTGGCCACTTTGATTTAGGAGTTTTGACTGATGAGTACCAAGAAGCCAGGCACCCCGCCGAAGAGTGAACTCGCGGGCACCGATACCCTGGACCGAGGCAACACCAACGTCAAATTGCAGGCGTTGGAAGAATTCCGTTCCGATGCGACCGGCCAGGCCCTGCGCACCAACCAGGGCGTGAAGATCTCCGACAACCAGAACACCTTGAAGGTCGGCGCCCGTGGCCCTTCGCTGCTGGAAGACTTCATCATGCGTGAAAAGATCACGCACTTTGACCATGAGCGCATCCCAGAGCGCATCGTGCATGCCCGCGGTACTGGCGCTCATGGCTATTTCCAGAGCTACGGCGACCATTCGGCGCTGACCAAGGCTGGTTTCCTACGCACTTCAGAACATAAAACGCCGGTGTTCGCGCGTTTTTCCACGGTGCAGGGCCCGCGTGGTTCCGGTGACACCGTGCGTGATGTGCGCGGTTTTGCCGTGAAGTTTTTCACCGACGAAGGCAACTTCGACCTGGTGGGCAACAACATGCCGGTGTTTTTCATTCAGGACGCGATCAAGTTTCCTGACTTTGTACACGCGGTAAAACCTGAACCGCATAACGAGATTCCTACCGGCGGCTCTGCACACGATACGTTCTGGGACTTTGTTTCGTTGCAGCCGGAGTCGGCGCACATGGTGATCTGGGCCATGTCTGACCGAGCGATTCCGAAAAGCCTGCGCGCAATGCAGGGTTTTGGCGTGCACACCTTCCGCCTGATCAATACCGAGGGTAAGTCGAGCTTCGTCAAGTTCCACTGGCGGCCGAAGGTCGGCACCTGCTCCCTGGTGTGGGACGAAGCGCAAAAGCTTGCCGGTAAAGATACCGATTACCACCGTCGCGACCTGTGGGAATCGATCGAAAGCGGCGACTATCCCGAGTGGGAATTGGGCGTTCAGATCGTCGCCGAAGAGGACGAACACAAGTTTGACTTCGACCTGCTCGACCCGACCAAAATCATTCCCGAAGAGCTGGTGCCGATCACCCCACTGGGCAAGATGGTACTCAACCGCAACCCGGACAACTTCTTCGCTGAAGTCGAGCAGGTCGCGTTCTGCCCAGGCCACATTGTGCCGGGTATCGACTTCACCAATGACCCGCTGCTGCAGGGCCGTCTGTTTTCCTACACGGATACCCAGATCAGCCGACTGGGCGGGCCGAACTTTCACGAGATCCCGATCAACCGTCCAGTGGTACCGTTCCACAACGGCCAGCGCGACGCTCAACACCGTACCGTTATCGACAAGGGGCGTGCGGCCTACGAGCCCAACTCCATTGATGGCGGCTGGCCGAAGGAAACCCCTGCTGGCCCGACCGATGGTGGCTTCGAGACGTACTACGAGCGCGTCGATGCCAACAAAGTGCGTGAGCGCAGTGAATCGTTCGGCGACCACTTCTCCCAGGCCACGCTGTTTTTCAACAGCATGAGCCACCATGAGAAAGAGCACATCATCGCGGCCTACAGCTTTGAATTGGGCAAGGTGGAGCGGGAGTTTATCCGCGCGCGCCAGGTTAACGAGATCCTGGCTAACATCGATCTTGAACTGGCCAAGCGCGTGGCGCAGAACCTGGGCTTGCCGGCGCCGACCAAAGGCACCGTGCCTGCGCGAGAAACGTCGCTGAAGGCGTCGCCAGCACTGAGCCAGGTGAATTTGCTGTCCGGCGATATCAAGACCCGCAAAGTCGCGATTCTGGCCGCTAACGGCGTGGACGGCGCGGCGATTGATGCACTCAAGGCCGCGCTTGAGGTGGAAGGCGCGCATGCCAAGTTGCTGGGGCCGACTTCGGCGCCTGTGACTACTGCCGATGGCAAGACCCTGCCGGTGGATGCGTCGATGGAAGGCATGCCGTCCATTGCGTTTGACGCGGTGTTTATCCCGGGCGGCAAGGACTCGGTGAAGGCGCTGAGCGGCGACGGCGTGGCGTTGCATTACGTGCTGGAAGCGTACAAGCACCTGAAGGCGATTGCGGTTGCCAGTGACGTGAAGCCTTTGTTGGATTTGCTGAAGCTGGAGGCGGATGCGGGGTTGATCGTGGGCGCGGATGCCAAGGCGTTCAAGGCGTTCTTTGCGGCGATTGCCCAGCATCGGGTTTGGGATCGGGAGCCTAAGGCCAAGGCGATTCCAGCTTAATTTTTTGGTTGTTTGTTAGATCGCCATCGGGGGCAAGCCCCCTCCCACACTTGACTGCATTCACAGTTCAACATGTGGGAGGGGGCTTGCCCCCGATGCTTTTAGTCTGCCTTGCGCGGAATCAGTACAACCTGCGCCGGAATGTGTTTCAAAATCTGCCGGTGAATCTTCAGGTCATATCCCGCATCAATGCGCTTCACCCGTTTGGTCAGCAACGTGGCCAGCCAAGGGTAATCCTGGGTGCGTGGCACCTGAATGCTGACGTCGCACTGGTAATTCACCACGTCGGTGGCGATGGCATCCAACTGATGGCGCATGCCTTCGACATCCGCGAGGTTCAGCGCCACGGTGGTGCTCGGCGCGGCCGGGTCGATGACCTTGGCTGCCGGCTTGGCTTCGGCGGCTTTCAGGGCGGCTTCGGCCTGATCCAGCTCGGCTTTGCGCGCATGGCTGATGGCGCTGTTGACGCCGCCAGTCAGGGCTGGGGCCTTGGGCATCAGTGCGCGGGCACGGCTCAGGGCCGTGGCGGCGGCGTTGACGTCACCCTTTTGCAGCACGATCTGGCTGCGCTGCAGGTAGGCTTCGGCCAACTGCCGCTGGTACGCCTCAAGCGCCGGATCGTTGGGCGATTGGGCTTGCAGCGAGGCGAGTTGGTCTTCGGCCGTGGCCAATTCGCTGCTGGCCAGGTTTTGTTCCAGCTGTGCGATGGCCGCAGCGCGCGGGTCCGACGCTTGGGGAGCGGCAGGCGGTGTGCTTTGACAAGCGCCCAGCAGCAGGGAAAATGCGGCAAGGAGCAGATAACGGAAGGTGAACGGCTTCATTCCTGCGACTCTCTATTTGCGCAAAAAGCGAGCAAGTCTACACCCCTCGACGGGGCAGGACAAAACTCAGCAGAAACAGGGCGGCCGCCGATACCACAATCGACGGCCCGGCCGGCGTGTCCTTGAACCACGATAACGCGAGGCCTCCACACACTGCCAGCATGCCCAACAGGCTGGCGCCGATCGCCATCTGCTCCGGCGAGCGAGCATGGCGCTGAGCGGCGGCTGCGGGAATGATAAGCAGCGATGTGATCAACAATACGCCGACTATCTTCATCGCGACAGCGATCACCACCGCGATCAACAGCATCAGCGCCAGGCGCAGGGCGGGCACGGGCAGACCTTCAACCGTGGCGAGTTCCTCGTGCACGGTGATGGCCAGCAGCGGGCGCCACAGGCTCACCAGCAACACCAGCACGGCCGCGCTACCGCCGAGGATCCACCCAAGATCGGCAGGGCTGATCGCCAGCAGGTCGCCAAACAGGTAGGCCATCAGGTCGATGCGCACTTCATGCATGAAGCTCAGCACCACCAGGCCCAGGGACAAGGTGCTCGGCGCGAGGATGCCCAGCAGCGTGTCGGAGGCCAGCGGCTGACGCTGTTGCAGCGTCACCAGTAACACCGCCAGCAGCAGGCAGCCGACGGTGACGGCGATGGTCGGGCTCACGTCCAGCAGAAAGCCCATGGCCACGCCGAGCAGCGCGGCATGGGACAAGGTATCGCCAAAGTACGCCATGCGGCGCCAGACCACGAACGAGCCCAACGGGCCCGCCACCAACGCCAGAGCCAAGCCTGCCAGCAGGGCGTAGAGCAGAAAATCAGCCATGCTTGCAGCTATCTCCATGAACGTGAGGGTGGGGTGCGGCGGAATCGTCAACCACGGCGCCATGCAAATCATGGGCGTGGTCGTGATGGTGATGGTAGATCGCCAGGCTTTGCGCGTTCTTACCGAACAGTTCGACAAACGCCGGGTCGCCGCTGACCTGTTCCGGGTGGCCGGAACAGCACACGTGGCGGTTGAGGCAGACGACCTGGTCGGTGGTGCTCATCACCAGGTGCAGGTCGTGGGAGACCATCAACACACCGCAGCCGTGACGGTCGCGCAGACGGGTGATCAGGCTGTACAGCTCGGCTTGGCCGGCGACATCGACGCCTTGCACGGGCTCATCGAGCACCAGCAGTTCCGGTTCGCGCAACAGGGCGCGGGCCAGCAGCACACGCTGCATTTCGCCGCCGGAGATGCTCTGCACCGGGCTGTCAATCACCTGTTCGGCGCCGACTTCCTTGAGTGCCGCCTGCGCACGCGCACGGTCGACCCCAGGCACCAGGCGCAGGAAGCGCAGGACTGAAAGCGGAAGTGTCGGGTCCACATGCAGCTTCTGCGGCATATAGCCCACGCGCAATTTGGCCTTGCGCCATACGCTGCCGCGGTCGGGCTTGAGCAGACCCAGCACGGCGCGCACCAGGGTGGTCTTGCCGGCGCCATTGGGGCCAATCAGGGTAACGATCTGGCCCGGCTCCACGCTCAACGCAATGTTATCCAGCACGTTTTGCCCGGCGAACGTGACCCCGACCTGCTCCAGGCGGATTAGCGCGTTGCTCATCAAGCCCCCTGACAGCCCGAGCACAGGCCGACCACTTCGACCGTTTGCCCTTCGACGCTGAAACCCACCTCGGCGGCGCTTTTAACGATCGCGTCACTGATGCTTTTTTGTTCAAGCTCGATGGCGGCGTGGCACTGGCGGCAAATCAGGAACTGGCCTTGATGCGCATGCTCCGGGTGGTTGCAGCCGACAAAGGCATTGAGCGAGGCGATGCGGTGCACCAGGCCGTTTTCCAGCAGGAAGTCCAGCGCACGGTAAACCGTGGGTGGCGCGGCGCGGCGGCCGTCCTGTTCGCTGAGCACACCGAGGATGTCGTAAGCGCCCAGAGGCTTGTGGCTTTGCCACACCAGCTCCAGCACGCGTCGACGCAGCGCAGTCAGGCGCAAACCCTTCTGCGCACACAGGGTGTCAGCCTCCGACAACGCGGTGTGAACGCAGTGAGAGTGATCGTGGGGACGACTGGCAAGCGGTGTTATAGGCATGAGCGGCGACAGATATTTGATAGAGACGTTATTATGTTACCCGTTCCTACGCCATTGAGTGGTCATCGTGTCCCGACTTTTTCCCGTTTTTGTCGTATTTGTCACCAGTTTGTTCATGGCTGGCGCCGCTCAGGCCGAGGTGAAGGTGCTCACCAGCATCAAGCCGCTGCAGCTGATCGCCGCTGCTGTGCAGGACGGTGTGGCAGTTCCGGAGGTGTTGCTGCCGCCGGGTGCGTCGCCGCATAACTTTGCGTTGCGCCCATCCGACGTACGGCGCGTGCAGTCAGTAGACCTGCTCTACTGGATCGGGCCGGACATGGAAACATTCCTGCCGCGCGTGTTGAAAGGTCGTACGGCGACAACGGTGGCCGTGCAGGACCTGCCAGGTATGAAACTGCGCCGTTTCGGCGAAGATAGCCACTCGCATGCCGACGAAGCGGACGAACATGATCACGACCATCGCCCAGGCAGTGTGGATGCGCATTTGTGGTTGTCGACGGTGAACGCACGGGTGATCGCGGCGCGCATGGCGGCTGACCTCAGTGCTGCCGACCCGGCCAACGCTGAGCGTTATCAGAGCAACGCGAAGGCGTTCGAGGGGCGCCTGGATGCGCTGGATGCGCGCCTGAAGCAGCGCCTGGCGGGCGTTGAGGGCAAACCTTACTTTGTATTTCACGAAGCCTTTGATTACTTCGAAGACGCTTACGGCTTGAAGCACGCCGGTGTGTTCGCCGTTGCAGCCGAAGTGCAGCCGGGGGCGCAGCATGTGGCGGCGATGCGTACGCGTTTGCAGGAAGTGGGCAAGACCTGTGTGTTCAGCGAGCCGCCGTTGCGACCGCGCTTGGCTGAAACGCTGGTGGCTGGCTTGCCGGTGAAGCTGGCCGAACTGGATGCGCTGGGCGGCTATACCCCGGCGACTGCGCAAGGTTATGAGCAGGTGTTGGAAAAGCTGGGCAATGATCTGGCTGGATGCCTGGAATCGCTCTAAATGTGGGGCAAGCGTTAAGGCTTGTTGTAGGAGCGAGCTTGCTCGCGAAAAACTCACAGGCACCGCGTTCATTCAGAAAGCACGCGTTATCGTTGACGTTTTTCGCGAGCAAGCTCGCTCCTACATTTGGACTGAGCAGGTCTTTAGAGCGCGAACGGCAGATGTACAGCCACCTGTTGGCGCTGCAACAGGCGATGCTCGAACTCGGCGGGGTCGTGAATAAGCACATCCTGCCCGGCAAACGACTCGGCTGCGATCAGCCGTGACAGCCAGAACCGCACGCACGCCACACGCAGCAGGGTCGGCCACAGCTCGGCTTCCTTCGCGGTAAACGGCCGCAGCCCCGCGTAAGCGCCCAGCAACGCACGGGCGCGCTGCCCGTCAATCACGCCGTCGGCATCCGAACACCAGTCGTTCAGGGCGATGGCCACGTCGTACAGCATCGGCCCCGAGCAGGCGTTGTAGAAATCGATCAGGCCCGTCAGATGCGTGCCTTCGAACATCGCGTTATCGCGAAACAGGTCGCCGTGCACGTTGGCGCGTGGCAGCGCCAGGATCTGCGCCTTGTGGGCTTCGATCTCGCCCAAGGCATCCTGCAGAAGGCGCTGTTGTGCGTCGTTCAAGTGTGAAATCAGCTGCGCACCTTCACTGAGCATCCAATCCAGCCCGCGATCGGTCTTGCGCTCCAGTACCTTGTCGCCCTGGGTCGCCAGGTGCAGGTGACCGAGCAGGTCGCCGACCTGGGCGCAATGCTGGGCGTTGGCCTCCTTGATGTGCTTGCCGGCCAGGCGTGGCTGCAGCAGCGCCGGTTTGCCGGCCAGTGTGCGCAGGGCTACGCCGTCGGTAGTGCGCAGGGCATAGGGAACGGGCAGGTCGGCGTCGTGGAGCACGTCGAGCAGTTCGATGAAGAACGGCATTTCAGCGACGGGGCCGCGCTCAACCAGGGTCAGGACGAACTCGCCCTGTTCCAGGCTGATGAAGAAGTTGGTGTTTTCGCTACCGGCGGCAATCCCCTGGAAATCAAGCAGGCGGCCGAGCCCGTAAGGGGCAAGAAAGGTTTCCAGCTCGGGCCGAGCCAGGGGGGTAAACACAGACATGGTTAAAACTGCCGTTACGGGCGCCGCTCAGGACGGCGCCGGTTGAAGTTAGGACATCATTTCCATTCGAAGATCTTCCATGACGGGATCAGCATATCCGGCTGGTCAGAGCGGATGAAGTTCGCGTCGGTCCCGTCCGCACGGACCAGAAAATACGGTGGAGCACCTTTGGGCGTTACCTTGATGGCGTACAGAAAGCCGTTTTGGCGGTACTCCTGGATCGTCTTGTCGCCTTCCGTGCGAATGGTTACTTCCGGATCCGCCGAAGGGGCATCGTCTGCCGCCATGGCAGCCATCGGAGCGAGTGCAATCAAGCCAGTGAACAGCAGGCGATTGAATGTACGCATGATAACCTTGTCCCTTTGTTTTCATTGGTCCGGCTATTCTAGCGCCTGACCCGCCGAAAAGGTTGATCCTGCTCATGAGCCAAGCGCCCCTCGTCCTGGTGGACGGTTCTTCTTATCTGTACCGCGCCTTTCACGCGCTGCCACCGCTGACCACCTCCAAAGGCCTGCCGACCGGTGCGGTCAAGGGCGTGCTGAACATGCTCAAGAGCCTGCGCAAGCAATATCCGGACAGCCCGTTCGCCGTGGTGTTCGACGCCAAGGGCGGGACCTTTCGCGATGAAATGTTCGCCGATTACAAGGCCAATCGCCCAAGCATGCCCGACGACATGCGCCTGCAGATCGAGCCCCTGCACCAGAGCGTGATCGCCCTGGGCTTCCCGTTGCTGTGCGTCGAAGGCGTGGAAGCCGATGACGTGATCGGCACCCTGGCCCGCAGCAGTGCCGCCGCTGACCGTCCGGTGGTGATCTCCACTGGCGACAAGGACATGGCGCAACTGGTGGATGGGCACATTACCTTGGTCAACACCATGACCGGTAGTTCGATGGACATCGAGGGCGTAAAGGAGAAATTCGGCGTCGCTCCGGAGCAGATCATCGATTATCTGGCGTTGATGGGCGATTCGTCCGACAACATCCCTGGTGTTCCAGGCATCGGCCCGAAGACCGCCTCCGGTTTGCTGGTGGGTGTGAATGGCGGCCTCAAAGAACTGTATGAGCAGTTGGACATTGTGCCGACCCTGCCGATTCGTGGTGCCAAGACGCTGCCGGCCAAGTTGGAAGAACACAAGGAAATGGCGTTCCTGTCCTATCGGCTGGCGACGATCAAAATCGACGTGCCTCTGGATATCGGCCTGGACGACTTGCACCTGATCGAGCCGGATCGCGAAAAGCTGCTTGAGTTGTACACCCTGCTTGAGTTCAAGAGCTGGTACGACGAGATTCAGCGCGATACCAAGCGGGTCGAACTCAAGGCGGCAAGCGAGGTTGCACCTGTCGCCGAGGCGCCCGTCGAGGCGGTGATATCGGTGCCGGTGGAGGCTGTCTACACCACCATCCTTGACCAGGCCACGTTCGATCTCTGGATGAAGAAACTCAACGATGCGCCGTTGTTTGCCTTCGATACCGAAACCACCGGAATTGATGCGCAACGGGCACAGTTGGTTGGGGTCTCGTTCGCGGTGCAGCCTCATGAAGCCGCGTATGTCCCGCTGGCGCATGCCTATACCGGCGCGCCGGAGCAGTTGGACCGTGACACCGTGCTGCTGGCGTTGAAGCCGTTGCTGGAAGACCCGACCAAGCTCAAGGTCGGCCAGCACGCCAAGTTCGACATGAATATCCTGGCCAACTGCGCCATCGGTGGCGACCCTGCAGAGGGCATCACCGTGCGCGGCATCGCGTTCGATACCATGCTCGAATCCTACGTGCTGAACTCCACCGCGACCCGCCATGACATGGACAGCCTGGCGAAGAAGTACCTGGACCACGACACCGTCAGCTTCCAGGACATCGCCGGCAAGGGCGCCAAACAGCTGACATTCGACCAGATCGCCCTCGAGCAAGCCGGCCCGTACGCGGCTGAAGATGCTGATGTGACGTTGCGCCTGCACCAGAAACTGCATGCGCAGCTGGCGGCGATCCCGAGCCTGGCCAGCGTGCTGACGGACATCGAGATACCCCTGGTGCCGGTGCTGGCGCGTATTGAGCGTCAGGGCGCCTTGGTGGACAAGGACCTGCTCGGCATCCAGAGCATCGAGCTGGGCAACAAGATGGTCGAGCTGGAACGCCAGGCATTCGAGATCGCGGGTGAGGAGTTCAACCTGGGTTCGCCCAAGCAGCTCGGGGCGATTCTCTACGAGAAGCTCGGCATGCCGGTGTTGAAAAAGACCGGCAAGGGGCAAGCCTCCACCGCCGAGGAAGTGCTGGCCAAACTGGCCGAGGATGATTTCCCGTTGCCCAAGGTACTGATGCAGTACCGCAGCATGAGCAAGCTCAAAAGCACCTATACCGACCGCCTGCCGGAACAGATCAACCCACGTACCGGGCGTATTCATACGTCTTACCACCAGGCGGTGGCGGCGACCGGGCGTCTGTCCTCCAGCGATCCGAACCTGCAGAACATCCCGGTGCGCACCGCCGAAGGCCGACGCATTCGCCAGGCGTTTGTCGCGCCCAAGGGCTACAAGCTGCTGGCAGCGGACTATTCGCAGATCGAACTGCGGATCATGGCGCACCTGTCCAAGGATGAAGGGCTGATGAACGCCTTTCGCAACGACCTGGACGTGCACACCGCCACGGCTGCCGAGGTGTTCAAGGTTGAATTGACAGAGGTCACGTCCAACCAGCGCCGTAGCGCCAAGGCGATCAACTTCGGCCTGATCTACGGCATGGGTGCCCAGAAGCTTGGCAAGGACATCGGCGTCGACACCAAGACCGCCAAGGCCTATATCGATGTGTACTTTGCCCGCTACCCCGGCGTGCGTGAGTACATGGAGCGCACCCGTGCCCAGGCGGCGGATCAGGGCTACGTGGAAACCTTCTTCGGGCGGCGTCTGTACTTGCCGGATATCAACTCCAACAAGCCTCAGGAACGCGCGGCGGCCGAACGCACCGCAATCAATGCGCCGATGCAGGGCACGGCAGCGGACATCATCAAGAAAGCCATGGTGAAGGTGGACAACTGGCTGACCGAGTCGGGCTTGGACGCCAAGGTGATCCTGCAGGTGCACGACGAACTGGTACTGGAGGTGCGCGAAGACCTGATCGCAGAGGTCAGCGAGAGGATCCGCGAACACATGAGCGCCGCGGCTGAGCTGGACGTGCCGTTGGTGGTGGACGTGGGTGTTGGCGATAACTGGGACGAGGCCCACTGATTCTGCGGCTTCGCCATTACCGAGGATGGCGAAGCGCTTTAGAACGGAAACCGCTGTCAGTTATTTCCAAGTGTTTTTTGAACCTGCCGGAACTTAACCTGTGAACCGCCACTCAGAGTTACTGAATGGGTGGTGAAGCCCTTCAATGCTCCTATGTTGTGTTAAGTGTTGGCAGATATCTGGACCCCGCCCTAGCGGTCCGGAACTTGGACCCCGAACTTCCCCTCCCCATACGAAGTCCGGGGTTTTTTTTGCCTGCGCAAAAGTTACTCGGCGAT
Organism: Pseudomonas sp. W4I3; assembly: GCF_030816195.1. Classification (GTDB taxonomy): domain Bacteria; phylum Pseudomonadota; class Gammaproteobacteria; order Pseudomonadales; family Pseudomonadaceae; genus Aquipseudomonas. Next base: position 726,464 of record NZ_JAUSXS010000001.1, read on the forward strand.
TTCCGCGCCCTTGTCGGCCAGTTCCATCCAGCCGGCCAGTACCGTGTAGGCGTCTTCCAGGCCCATGCGCTTTGGCGCCGAGAACAGCTGGATAGTGATCGCATCGCCCCAGCCCTTACGGATTTCGGACTGCACTTTGAGCAGGGTGTTCTTGGCCGCGCCGTAGGTCAGCTTGTCGGCCTTGGTCAGCAGGATATGCATCGGCATGCCGCTGGCGACTGCCCAATCGAGCATCAACAGGTCGAAATCGGTCATTGGATGACGGATGTCCATCATCAGAATCAAACCCTTCAAACTCTCCCGGCCACCCAGGTAAGCCTCCAGGTGACGCTGCCAGTGCAGCTTCAGCGGGATAGGAACTTTTGCATAACCGTAGCCTGGCAGGTCGACCAGACGCCGATCATCGTCTAGCTTGAAGAAATTGAGCAGTTGCGTGCGACCTGGGGTTTTCGAGGTGCGCGCAAGGCTGGCGTGGGTCAGGGTGTTCAGTGCGCTGGACTTGCCAGCGTTGGAACGGCCGGCAAAGGCAACTTCAAAGCCTTCGTCATCGGGGCATTGGTCCACTTTGGCGGCGCTGAGCATGAAGGTGGACTGTTGGCACAGGCCGAGGATGGGGTTCTTGAGTTGCATGAGATTTCCGATGTGGGCGGTGCCGAAAAAGGGTGCGGCAAGCGGTGTCGTTTCCGTTTCAGTAGCGCCAGTATATAATGCCGCAGATTTTGTGTGTGCTTTGTCCCAGCGAAGGATGAAGTTCACGGGAGCGAAAGACCTTCATTGCGCATTAGAACGCAAAACGCTCTCAAACCCTGAAAAGGTCGATGTATGACCGGATGGTGACTCGCTTCGGTGTCCTGAGCGCACGTTAGGGCAACAAGGCTACACAGGAACCGGAAGCGCTGTACAACCGAGTTTGCGTGGTCACGCTGGTGCAACGCGTGACCCGGGGTTTCAAGGCAATGCCGCCGCGTGGTTTGTGCATGGACTGCAGTACTGAGGATTACCAGGCCATCATTTGAGTTGATGGTGAGTAAACCCGGTAGATAACTCTTAAACCCTTAGCCGTAGTTGGATTAGCTGATGAACAAACTGATCGTGAGTCTGCTGTTGACCTTGGGCATCACCGGTGTTGCCCATGCTGCAGGCGACGCTACCGCAGGGCAGGCGAAAGCCGCCGTGTGTGGTGCTTGCCACGGACCGGACGGTAACAGCCCGGCACCTAACTTTCCCAAACTGGCTGGCCAGGGTGAACGCTACCTGACCAAGCAGATGCACGACATCAAGGATGGCAAGCGCGTGGTGCTGGAAATGACCGGTTTGCTGGCCAACTCCAGCGATCAGGACATGGCTGATATTGCGGCCTATTTTGCCAGTCAGAAAGGCAGCGTGGGAGCTGCTGATCCGAAACTGGTCGCCCGTGGCGAGAAGTTGTTTCGTGGCGGTGACCTGGACAAAGGCCTGCCCGCCTGTACCGGCTGCCATTCGCCAAATGGCGCAGGCAACGCCGCGGCAGGCTTTCCGCACCTGAGTGGTCAGCACGCTACTTACATCGCCAAACAGTTGACCGACTTCCGCAAGGAAGAAGCCGGCCGGGCCAACGATGGCGACGCGATGACCATGCGCACCATCGCCCGCAAATTGAGCGACGAAGACATTGCGGCAATTTCCAGCTACATCCAGGGCCTGCACTGACAGCCTGCGACGTTAACGCTCGATTAATCCAGCGATGCAAGCATAAAAAGGGTGGCTTAGGCCGCCCTTTTTTGTGGCTGCTGCCGTTACACTAACGAACTCATGTCCGCGTAGACCTGTCACACCTAAAGGTCGCGTGAGGCGACTTTATTTGTCCAGGAGTAAAGCATGCGTAATCTGATCCTCAGCGTCGCTCTCGTCACTGCCAGTCTCTTCGGCATGACCGCACAGGCTGCCGACGTGCCGCTTGAAGCCGGTAAAACCTACGTCGAATTGGCTAACCCGGTGCCGGTTTCGGTACCCGGCAAGATCGAAGTGGTGGAGCTGTTCTGGTACGGCTGCCCGCATTGCTACGCCTTTGAGCCAACCATCAACCCTTGGGCCGAAAAACTGCCCAAGGACGTGAATTTCAAACGCATTCCGGCCATGTTCGGCGGCCCATGGGATGCCCACGGCCAACTGTTCCTGACCCTGGAAGCCATGGGTGTGGAGCATAAGGTTCACAACGCGGTGTTCAACGCGATCCAGAAAGAAGGCAAGCGCCTGACCAAGCCAGACGAAATGGCTGACTTCGTTGCCACCCAAGGCGTCGACAAGGACAAATTCCTGGCCACCTTCAACTCCTTCGCCATTCAGGGCCAGATCAAACAGGCCAAGGAACTCGCGCAGAAGTATGGCGTACAAGGCGTACCGACCCTGATCGTCAACGGCAAGTACCGTTTCGACCTGGGTAGCACCGGTGGCCCTGAAGAGACTCTCAATGTTGCCGACCAGCTGATCGCCAAAGAGCGCGCAGCCAAGTAAGGGGCTCGCCATGCGCCGCTGGGGTACCGAACGCGTCGTAGGCCTGCATGACGCGCAGGTCAACGAACATCACCTGGAAACCACAGGTCTGCCGGCAGACAGTCGCCTGCGCCTGCTCAGCTTCAATATCCAGGTGGGTAACAGTACCGAGAAATATCGGCACTACCTCACGCGTGGCTGGCAGCACGTGCTGCCCCACAAGGGGCGCACCACAAATCTGCAGAAAATCGGCGACCTGCTCAGCGACTTCGACTTGGTTGCCTTGCAGGAGGCCGACGGCGGCAGCCTGCGCTCCGGCTACATCAATCAGGTGGAGCACTTGGCCCAGCTTGGCGCCTTCCCTTATTGGTACCAGCAACTCAATCGCAACCTCGGGCGCCTGGCGCAGCACAGCAATGGTGTACTCAGTCGCTTGAAGCCGACCGTCATCGAGGATCATCCGTTGCCGGGCCCCAAGGGGCGTGGCGCGATCCTTGTGCGGTTTGGCGAAGGTCCGGAAGCGTTGGTAGTGGTGATGATGCACCTGGCCCTCGGCGGGCGTACGCGCAACCTCCAATTGGCCTACGTGCGCGACCTGATTGGCAATTACAAGCACCAGGTGCTGATGGGTGACATGAACACCCATGCCACTGACCTGCTGCAGAATTCCCCGCTGCGCGACCTCGGCTTACTGGCACCGCAAGTCGAAGCCACGTTTCCCAGTTGGCGTCCGCAGCGCTGTCTGGACCATATCCTGCTCAGCCCGACCCTCACGCTGGAAAGTGTGCAGGTTCTGGCGCAGCCCATTTCCGATCACCTGCCGGTCGCGGTAGAGATTCGTCTGCCGGGTTCGCTCACGGCTGATGCATTACCCGCGTTGAGCCCAGGTCCTCGCGGACCTCTTGCATGAGCGACGACGCCCAGCGCTGGAAAGAAAAATACCTGCAAAGCATCGAGCAGCAAGACAAGCTCGAGCGCCGCTGGGCCGCCCGTCTCGACCTGCTGCGCCGGGGGCTGGTGCGCAGCACGCTGGCGGCTGAAGGTACTGACCGCGCTGTCGATCAATGCATGAAGGAAATGCGCGATGTCGTGCGTACAGACGATATGGATGCGGCCCTCGCCGCACTGCTGCCGCGTCTGGAAAAGGCCGTGCTGGATTCGGAGCAGCGCCGCGAAACCCGGGTTGACCAGATAAGTACTGCCCTCACCGCGCTGGTCGCGCAGTTGCAGAAACTCCCGCTGCCCCGCGAGGTGGCGCGCCCCCTGAAAACCTTCGCCAAGCAGCTCGACGGTCGAGTTGGGCAGGCGCGGGAAATACCGCTGCTGCTCAGCGAGTTGAGCAGCCTGCAAGAGCAGGCGCTGCATAACCTGGAGCCAGACGGCGAAATCTCGCGCTCCGGGCCTGGATTGTTGCAGCGCCTGTTTGGTGCGAAAGAAGCCTCCACTGAAACCCCCGCGCCTGAGCCCGAACCTCTGCCTGCGGCAAAACCCGTTGCCCCCACACCTGCACCGGAGTCTCCAGAGCCGGACCAGTCCGAGGAGCTGACACAAGCCTTGCGGGCGTTCGCACCGTTGCCGCAAGCACTGAGCCCCTCAGAGCCTGAGCCCGTCGTGGCTGTCGAAGAGCCAGCGCCAGCCAGCACAACGTTTGAATTCCAAGCCCCTGCCCAAACAGCGCCTGTGCTGGTACCTGACGCAACCCCAGAACCTGCCGCGCCTGAAGCGCCGGTCGAGGAAGCCGCTCCCGAAAGCGCACTGGCTGCCTTCATCGAAACGCCGCAAGCCCCAGTCGACACGCCTGAAGAAACGCTCATCGGCAGCCTGTCGCTCCCGCCGGTATTGAATACCGCAGAGCCTGATCCCGACGCATTGGAATCGGATGGTCTATACGCCCTGCCCGATTCGCCCGAGCCTTCCTACAGCTCGGTTGCCAAGCATATTGAAGACACCTTGCTCGGCCTGCTGGAAGACCTGTCCCTTCCCGAGCGCCACCGGCCCCAGGCCGAAGCCATGCGCGAGCGCCTTGTCCATGGCTTGAACTGGTACGAGTTGCTGCCGATCCTGGATGACCTGGCAGTGCTGATGCTGGCCGTCACCGACAGCGGCCAGCATGAGTTCGAGGCTTACCTCAAACAGCTCAATGATCGCCTTGAGGCATTCCAGGGCCACCTGCAGGTGGCCAGCGAGGGCCATGCCGACAGCCGTACCGCCGCGCTGGAGCTGGACACGCAAATCCGCGAACAGGTGGACGGCCTGCAAAGCAGCGTGCAGGACGCTGCAGATCTGGACAGCCTGAAGCAGGTGCTGGAAAGCCACCTCGAAGGTTTGCTCGGCACCATGGATGAGCATCGGCAGCAGCGCGATCAACGCGAACAGGAAGTGGCCGCACGCCTCCAGGGCCTGGCGGAGCGGGTGGCGAACATGGAGCAGGAAGCCCAGGGCTATCGCGAGCATTTGGAGATACAGCGCCAGAAGGCGTTGATCGATCCCCTCACCGGCCTGCCCAACCGTGCAGCCTGGAGTGAGCGCCTGGATCATGAGGTCAACGCCTGGCATCAGCGTGGAAACAACCTGTCACTGGCCATGCTGGACCTCGACCACTTCAAGCGTATCAATGACGGCTACGGGCACCTGGCTGGCGACAAAGTGCTGAAGATCATTGCCACTGTACTGAGCAAGCGCCTACGGCCGTCGGACTTCATCGCGCGCTTCGGCGGCGAAGAATTTGTGTTGCTGATGCCCGACTCAGCCCTGGCGGATGCCTTGGCCGTGGGTGAAGCGTTACGCGCCGCTATCGAGGCTTGCCCGTTTCACTTCAAGGGCGAGCCGGTGACCATCACGGTGTCCATGGGGGTCGCGCAGTTCCAGCCGGGCGAGCGCAGTGACCTTGCGCTCAAGCGTGCCGACGAAGCACTTTACAAGGCTAAGTCGGCGGGGCGTAACCAGGTGCAGGCGGCGTAAAAGATGTTCCATTTTGTGATTTGGCCGCCCAGGATTTGACGTTACGTTACACTGTTGCATTATCGTCCTTTGCGTATGCCTTCTCTCATGAAATCTCTCTCTATCGCCTTTGCAGTACTTCTGCTCGCCGGCTGCTCCAGCGGGCCCCGACTGAACACCAGCCATCCTTCGATCAACCATGACAACCGCGTGCAGTTCGTTGTGGTCCACTACACCTCGACCAACCTTGAGCGCTCCCTGGCGCTGTTGACCAAGGGGCAGGTCAGCAGCCACTACCTGATCGGCGATGATGCCTCAGGCACCATCTACAAGCTGGTGGATGAAAGCCAGCGCGCCTGGCATGCGGGAGAAAGCGAATGGATGGGGCGCACCTGGCTCAATTCCAGTTCCATCGGTATCGAGATCGTCAACCCAGGCTACAGTGATACCCCGACCGGGCGGGTGTGGTACCCGTATTCCGAAGCGCAGGTAAAGTCACTGGTGGAGTTGCTCAAGGACATCAGCAAGCGTAACGGGATCGATCCCAAGAACATTATTGGGCACAGCGATATCGCGCCGCTGCGCAAGCTGGACCCGGGTCCGCTGTTCCCTTGGAAGCGTCTGGCCGACGAAGGCGTTGGGATTTGGCCGGATGCGCAGGCCGTGGCTCGATTCCAGGCGCAATACGCTACGCAACTGCCGAGCATTCTCTGGTTCCAGGAAGAGCTGGCTCGCCTGGGCTATCAGACACCGCAAACCGGTGAGCTGGATGTGGCCACGCGTCATGTGCTGGCCGCATTCCAGATGCGCTTCCGTCCATCGCTGTTCGACGGAACGCCGGATGCGCAAAGTGCGGCGATCCTGCGAGTCTTGAACCAGCGCTGAGTGCCGGCACGTCATTGTGGCGAGGCGCTTGCTTTCGCTTGAGTGCGCAGCGCCCGTGAGTTGGGGCCGCTGCGCAGCCCAGCGGGAGCTTGCTCCCTCGCCACACAAGCACACGCCTACAGAGGCAGAGCCATATAGAACTGGGTTCCCTGTCCCGGCCGTGAATACACGCCCATGCGCCCGCCGTGCAATTGCACGATTTCCTTGCACAAGGCCAGCCCAAGGCCGGCGCCGCCTTTCTTGCGGCCTACCTGCACGAAAGGTTCGAAGATGCGTCCTTGCTGGCCGTACGCGATACCTTCGCCGTTGTCCTCGACACTGATAATCACCCGCTCGCCGTGACGCCGGGCCTGCAGACGAATTTGCCCGCCCTCGGCGGTGTGGCGCAGGGCGTTACCCAGTAGGTTGTCGAGCACGCGCTCCAGCTGTGCCTTGTCGGCATACAGGCGTGGCAGGTCAGATTGAGCCTCCACCAGCAGTTCGATGCTTTGCGCGTTCGCCGGCTCGGCAAATCGCGCCCGTGCATGTTCCAGCAAATCAATGACGTCGCACGGCCCGAGCGTGAGTTTCTGCAGGCCGTTCTGATAGCGCGAGAAATTGAGCAAGTCGTTGATCAACTGCATCAACCGCTGCATCTCTTCATTCACCGTATCCAGCAGGTCCGCTTCACGTGATTCAGCCGGGAACTTGGCCCGTTCGCGGAACAGGCCGAAGGCCATGTGCATGCCTGTCACCGGCGTTCGCAGCTCGTGGGAGGCTCGCAACACGAACTCGCTGCGCACCCGCTCAAAGGCACGCTGCTCGGTGACGTCATGCAGCACCATCACCGCGCCGAGGATGTGTCCCTGCGTGTGGCTGACCGGTGTCAGGCTATACGTCAGCAGGCGCAGCTCGCCCTCGACCTCCACTTCCAGATCCTCCGGCGCCCGTTCCAGATTGCCACCACGCAGCACCAGCTGCAGTTGTTCATCCATTTCCGGGCGGCCAAGGGCTTCGCTCAGGCCCTGGCCGAGCCGCTCTTCGTCCCAACCCAGTTGGCGCTGCGCGACCGGATTAAGGTGCTCAAGGTGGCCCTGGCGGTCAATCATCAGCAGGCCGTCGTCAATGCTGTCGAGCACCGCTTGCAATCGCTGTTGACCCGCGAGCAATTCATCGACATTGGTGGCCTGATGCTGACGCAGCGCTTGAGCCATGATGCCGAAGCGTCGGGTCAGCTGATTCATTTCCGCCGCCGACGATATCGGCAATGTCACCTCGAAATCACCTTGCCCGATTTTGTCGGCAGCCTTGGCCAGGGCTTCAATGGGCCCGCCGAAGCGTCGGGCGATGCCGTGGGCGGTCACGAATCCGATGATCAGCACCGCGAGGCCTACCAGCCCCAATAAGGCGGCAATCAACAGCGCACGTTCGCGGGATCTATGCTCGCTCGTGCTGATGTTTTCCAACGCCTGTTTGTGATGGACGATCAGCCCATTGCGCAGGGTATTGAAGGTTTCAGTGAGCTTCTCCTTGCTGCCCGGCGCAGGTGGTTCCTGTTGGGAACGGTCAAAGGCCTCCAACAGGTTCTGGTAATCCTCGCGTGCCTGACTGAAACCGTGGGTAATGCCGTCACGTTGTTCATGGGCGACACCCTGGTCCAGCAGGTCGAGGTAGTGCTGCTTGGAAGCTTGCAGGGCAGCGGGATCAGGACGCTTTTCGAGCATCATGATCAGTTGATCGCCCAGGCTCTGGCGCAACTTGAGGCCCAGATCCAGGGTGACGAAGTTGCTGCGAATCAACGACTCCTGGGTCTTGGCCATCTGCATGACACTGACCAGGCCCAGGAACAGCCCCAGCAGCGCCACGGTGATCAGCGCTGATATGCTCAGGAATAACCGGGTGCGCAGTTTCATCGCGAGCTTCATGAGGTACAGCTCATAAGTTGTACTGTTTGCGTTTGCGATACAGGGTTGATGCGTCGATGCCAAGGGTGCGAGCTGCTTGGTCCAACGTGTCGCTGGTGGCAAGTACCGCGCCGATGTGCGCTTTTTCCAGTTCGTCCAGGCTCAGTGCCGCACCGATGCGCGGCGCGTTGTTGGTCGGTTGTTCGGCCATGCCTAGGTGGCTGATTTCGACCTTTTCCTGCGGGCAAATGATGCTGGCGCGTTCCACCACGTTGCGCAGTTCACGGATGTTGCCGGGCCAACGATAGTTGAGCAGTGCTTCGCGCGCCTGATCGCTGAAACCGCGCGCCGGGCGGGCGTACTCCTTGACGAAGCGTGCCAGGAACCGGTCGGCCAGGGTCAGAATATCTTCACTGCGCTCGCGCAGTGGCGGCAGGTGCAGGGTGATGACGTTGAGGCGATAGAGCAGGTCTTCACGGAAGCGGCCGTCGCGCACCATGTCTTCCAGGTTCAGGTTGGTGGCGGCGAGGATGCGCACGTCAGCGCGGCGGGTAACCGGGTCACCCACGCGCTCATACTCCTTATCCTGAATAAAACGCAGCAACTTGGGCTGCAACGTGAGCGGAAAGTCGCCGATCTCATCAAGAAACAACGTGCCGCCGTCCGCCTGGTTAACCCGGCCCAAGGTACTTTCGCTGGCACCGGTAAATGCCCCGCGGCTGTGGCCGAACAATTCGCTTTCCATCAGTTCTGCGGTCAACGATGGGCAGTTGATGGTCACGCAGGATTTCTTCGAGCGCTTGCTCCAGCCGTGAATGGCCCGCGCCAGTTCCCCTTTACCGGTGCCGGACTCGCCGAGGATCAGGATATTGGCATCGGTGCCGGCGACCTGCCGTGCGGTTTCCAGCACCACCATCATGGCCGGGCTGTGAGAATCGAGGCCGTCCTTGGGCTGGCGCACCGCGCCTTCCAGCGCTTCCAATCGTGCCGAGAGCTGGCGCACTTCCAACTGCTTGGCGGTGGCCAGGCGCAACTGGTCGGGACTGCAGGGCTTGACCAGATAGTCGGCGGCGCCGGCCTGGATTGCGTCCACGGCGGTGTCCACGGCGGAGTGGGCTGTCACGATCACTACACGCATCCATGGCGCCTGAATACGCATCTGAGCCAATACATCCAGGCCATTGTCTTCGCCCAGTCGCAGGTCGAGGAAGCACAGGTCGAACACTTGGCGTTGCATCAAGGCGTCGGCCTGAGCCGCGCTGTTGGCGGTGGCAACGGTATAGCCTTCATCTTCCAGGCAATAACGGAAGGTGCGGAGGATCGCGGACTCGTCATCCACTAAAAGAATGCGGCCTTGAAGTTCCTTGGCTGATTCCATCTGTCCCGCGCTCCTTAACTATGAATGTTGGTCTTTAGTCCCAGAATAATCGGGCAAGTTGCATGGTTCATTCTGCTCGATAAAAGGCAATGTCGTGCAGCTATCTGCACATCGTCCTACATGGCCCTGTAAAAGCGCGGGGCTAGTGGCGTTTTCATGTCTTCTGGCCGGTTCGGCAACCGTGCTGCCTCCATCGATCCCCCACCCTGACCATTGGCCATCGTGCATTTCGCACGGCCCTGGGGAGGGCATCGTGCAGGATGCTGTGTTGGATAGGTACGGCTCATTTATAAGTCATTGATTTAACGGTGTTTTATTTTGTAAAAAACCTGGCATGCGCTCTGCAATAGGTACTGCATAGAGCGTCATGAACGAATAATCAGAATGCAGGAGAAAGCAGCATGACTCGCCAGAGCCTTAGCCAATTGCGTATATCGCCGCTGCACCTGCAGCAAGGTCTGTTCGCCAGCCTAGCGTTGATGGTCACCCTGATCGCCGGCCAGCAAATGCAGCATTGGCAGCAGAGTCAGCAGCAAGCCCTGCACTTCGAACGCCCTGTCATGACGCAGACCCATTTCCGTTCCGTCGCGAGCACCGCTGGCGATGTAACCGCCCCGCAACTGAGAGTGGTAGATCAGGATTCCACCCTGACCGAACTGCCCGTTCAAGAACGCTGGGTGTTCTAAGCAACAAAACGTCGCTCAAGCCGAGCGGCTGCACGGCATCACCGTTGTTACCTTTATGAAAGCTTAAGGAGAATCACCATGTTGAGTTGGGCAATCACGTTTCTGATCATCGCCATTGTGGCTGCAGTCCTGGGCTTCGGTGGTATCGCAGGCACCGCTACGGGTATCGCCAAGATTCTGTTCGTGGTTTTCCTGGTGATGTTCATCGCCTCGTTCTTCTTTGGTCGTCGCGGCCGAGGCTGAATATGACCCATCTGTCCCTCAAAGCCATTGCCGCCGCCGTGCTCTTGGGCGGCAGCGGCCTGGTGATGGCCGCCAATGACGGTCAATCCCGGGCCAACGAATTGCTCAGCACGGATGCGCAGTACCGTGAAACCTGGCAAGGCGTGGTGAAGAAAGAAGAACGCCTGCCGGAATGGGTGATGAACCTGTCGGGCACGGCTGAACAGATGAACGCTGTCGAAGAGGATGGCGATAAGTATCTGGTCGGTCCGCTGTGTGAAACGGCAGATACCTGCCTGAACAAGCGCCTGATCGTAGCCTTCAGCCTCGATAAGGAAGATGCCTACGCGATGTTGGTGGAAGTCCCGGCCGGCCTGCCGGCGGACAAGTCCCCGACGCGCCACGCCGATTACCGTTTCCTCGGTAAGCCGGACGAAGGCATGAAGAAGCTGCTGATGGAGCAGCTCAAGAAAGATCCGAATTGGTACTAGGTTCCGTCTCACGGAGCTGGCATCCATAGAAAGAAGCCTTTTCGCTTCTTTCTGTTTGCATCGCTCGCCAAGCGCGATGCATGACCAGGGGGCTGGGTTGTTCTGATCGATGAGGATCGGCGCGACCTACGGGTACAGGGAGTGCCTGCGCAAGGGCCGGGTCAGGTGAAAAGCTGCGACGCAAGTTCACAAGTCCTCAAGCTTGCTGAACTTGCGACGGGCTTATCGCTCTCATGGCCCAGTGTCATGCCGCCCGTAGTCTGAAATTTTCCTTCTGCCTCTCGCCAACCATTACCTGGTATGTCGGCGCGACCATCCATCGATAAAAATTTTCCAGCGCCATAGGCTATTTCCGACGCCAGGTGGCGGATTTTGCAGGCATTTTTACCAAACATTCGAATTCATCGAATATCTCTGTAAAGCCTGAATTGGCAGCTTCACGGCAGGTTCACCCGCTTAAATGGCGCATTCGAACTGACCGTTCAGACAATTAATTTCAAAAAAAGCCATGCCGATTCGGCATAGGGTAGGCGTTTACGGCATTAGACGTCGCTCCCTCGCATGGGAATAGTTGCGCCTTTTTTCGCCTACCAGTAAGCCATTTCGGCCAAGCTGCGGTGACCTTTCATGGAGGCAGATGCACACACTTTTTCGCTTTCGAGCGGTCCAGCTGACGCATTTGCCTTGAGTTCACTTGAAGTAAGGGTAATGACATGAAGAAGGCAAAGCTAAGCCTCGCCTGGCAGATCCTCATCGGTTTGGTGCTAGGGATCGCAATTGGTGCAGTGCTCAACCATTTCAGTGCTGAAAAGGCCTGGTGGATCAGCAACGTGCTCCAGCCGGCAGGCGATATCTTTATCCGCCTGATCAAGATGATTGTCATCCCAATCGTGATTTCCTCACTGATCGTTGGCATTGCCGGTGTTGGTGACGCGAAAAAGCTGGGTCGCATCGGCGTCAAAACCATCCTCTACTTTGAAATCGTCACCACCATCGCCATTGTGGTCGGCCTGTTGCTGGCCAACCTGTTCCATCCGGGCGCTGGCATCGACATGAGTACCCTGGGTACCGTCGACATCTCCAAGTACCAGGCGACCGCCGCCGAAGTGCAGCATGAGCATGCGTTCATCGAGACCATCCTCAACCTGATCCCGTCGAATATCTTCGCTGCCGTCGCCCGAGGCGAGATGTTGCCGATCATTTTCTTCTCGGTGCTGTTCGGCCTGGGCTTGTCGAGCCTCAAGCCGGAGCTGCGCGAGCCATTGGTGACCATGTTCCAGGGCGTGTCCGAGAGCATGTTCAAAGTCACCCACATGATCATGAAGTACGCCCCAATCGGGGTATTTGCCCTGATCGCGGTGACCGTCGCCAACTTTGGCTTTGCCTCGCTGCTGCCGTTGGCCAAGCTGGTGATCCTGGTTTACGTCGCGATTCTGTTCTTCGCGTTTGCGGTACTGGGCATGATCGCCCGCCTGTTTGGCTTCTCGATCCTCAGGCTGATCCGCATCTTCAAGGACGAGCTGGTGCTCGCCTACTCCACCGCCAGCTCCGAAACCGTGCTGCCGCGGGTGATCGAGAAGATGGAAGCCTACGGCGCGCCCAAGGCGATCTGCAGCTTCGTGGTGCCGACCGGCTACTCGTTCAATCTCGACGGTTCGACCCTGTACCAGAGCATCGCGGCAATCTTTATCGCCCAGCTGTACGGCATCGACCTGTCGATCGGCCAGCAGCTGATGTTGGTCCTGACCCTGATGGTCACCTCCAAAGGCATCGCCGGTGTGCCGGGCGTGTCCTTCGTGGTGCTGCTGGCTACCCTGGGCAGCGTGGGCATTCCACTGGAAGGCTTGGCGTTCATCGCGGGTGTCGACCGAGTGATGGACATGGCGCGCACCGCATTGAACGTGATCGGCAACGCGTTGGCTGTACTGGTCATCTCCCGCTGGGAAGGCATGTACGACGACGCCAAGGGCGAACGCTACTGGAATTCGCTTCCGCACTGGCGCAGCAAAGAGGCGCTGCCGGCCGGCGAGATCACTCGCGGCTGATCGCACGATTGGGCTGACACAAACCCCGGGTAATTCCGGGGTTTGTCGTTTCTGCCAGCCCCGCTATCATTCGCCCCATCTTTCGGGGGATTTAACTGATGCTCAATGGCCTGTGGCTTGGCTTCTTTGTCGTGGCAATGGTGTCAGCACTGGCGCAATGGCTGGTGGGCGGAAACGCCGGGATTTTTGCGGCGATGGTGGAAAGCATTTTCGCCATGGCGAAATTGTCGGTGGAAGTCATGGTGCTGTTGTTCGGCACCTTGACCCTGTGGCTGGGCTTTCTGCGTATCGCCGAAAAAGCCGGAATCGTCGATTGGCTGGCCAAGGCTCTGGGCCCGCTGTTTCGCCGCTTGATGCCAGAAGTGCCCGCCGGCCACCCGGCCATCGGCCTGATCACCCTCAACTTCGCCGCCAACGGCCTGGGTCTGGACAACGCCGCCACGCCCATCGGCCTGAAAGCCATGAAGGCGCTGCAGGAACTCAACCCGATTCCCAACACGGCCAGCAACGCACAGATCCTGTTTCTGGTGCTCAATGCGTCGTCGCTGACGCTGCTGCCCGTGACCATCTTCATGTACCGCGCGCAGCAAGGCGCTGCGGACCCGACGCTGGTGTTCCTGCCGATTCTGCTGGCCACCAGCGCCTCGACCCTGGTGGGCCTGCTGTCGGTGGCGGTCATGCAGCGCCTGCGCTTGTGGGACCCGGTGGTGCTGGCCTACCTGATTCCCGGTGCGTTGGTGCTGGGTGGCTTCATGGCACTGCTGGCGACCCTGTCTGCCACGGCGCTGGCCGGGCTGTCTTCGATCCTGGGCAACCTCACGCTGTTTGGCTTGATCATGCTGTTCCTGGTGATCGGCGCGTTGCGCAAGGTCAAGGTGTATGAGGCCTTTGTCGAAGGCGCCAAGGAAGGCTTTGACGTTGCCAAGAACCTGTTGCCCTATTTGGTGGCGATGCTCTGTGCGGTGGGCGTGTTGCGTGCCTCCGGCGCGCTGGATTTCGGCCTGGAAGGCATCCGCCATGTAGTGGCCTGGACCGGCATGGACACGCGTTTCGTCGACGCGCTGCCGACAGCGATGGTCAAGCCGTTTTCCGGCAGTGCAGCGCGGGCGATGCTGATCGAGACCATGCAGACCCAGGGTGTGGACAGTTTCCCGGCGTTGGTGGCGGCGACCATCCAAGGCAGTACCGAGACCACTTTCTATGTATTGGCGGTGTACTTTGGTTCGGTGGGCATCCAGCGCGCAAGGCACGCCGTTGGCTGTGCGTTGCTGGCGGAATTTGCCGGTGTGGTGGCGGCCATTGCGGTGTGCTACTGGTTCTTTGGTTAACCTCAGACCGCTATCGGGAGCAAGCCCCCTCCCACACTTTGACTGTATTCACAGATCTAAATGTGGGAGGGGGCTTGCCCACGATGAGGCCATCAGTGTTTAGAAGCACCATTGCCTTGCGCGACCACCCACTCCACCACCTGCCTGTTCAACGCATCCCCCGCCTGCCCAAACCCCGCCACCACGCCTGGCACCTTGGTATCGCTCACCGGCTGGCGCACTTCAAACCGGCGGCTGGCGATGATGCGCTGATCGCTGCCGCGCACTAGCCGAGCGTCCAGGCGAACCACCACCTCCACTGCCGTGCCACGGTACTCGCTCTGAAATGCCTGCAACTGCCCGCCCAGTTCATAGTCCGCCTGCAGGTTGGTCTCATCGGTACTCAGCAGCGTCACCCGGCCGTCACGCTGGAAACCGTCCAGCAGGCGATTACGCAGTAGCACGGGCGCCGGATCGCTCCAGCGCGAGTTCGCATAGCTGCTGATCAAGTCGCCATTGGGCACCACCGCGATGCGTGGGCTGTCGAGAAACTCGCTGGTCTGTGGCTTGGTCACGCGCAACGACCAGCTCACCGGCGCGCCTTGACTGACGGGCTGGGCGGACGCCAGGCGGTACACGTCGGATGGGTCCGGCTTGGGCAGGATCGAGCAGGCGCTGATCAGCGCCAAGGCCGCGGGGGCGATCAGTTGGTAAGCACGCTTCATGGCGTGAACTCCTTGTTCTTGTCACTGCCCAGCAGGTAACCGCTGGGGTTGGCTTCCAGGCGACGCGAGATGGCGCGCAGCGAACCGAGGGTTTCACGCAGTTCGCGCACGGCCGGCGCCAGCTCATTGAGGCCCTGCATGCCACTGTTCACTGAGTCTTGGTTGTTGGTCAGCAAGGTGTTGATGGTGGCGGTGCTTTGCTCAAGAGACTTCATCGCCTGCTCCGCACTGCCGAACGCTTGCTTGCCTTGATCATTGAGCAAGCCGTTGGCGTTGCGCATCAGCACGGTGGTCTGTTCCAACGCGCCGCCAGCCTGTTTGCTCACCTGCATCAATTGCTGCATCACCACTTTGATCTCGCCGCGCTGTTCTGCGATCGCGCCGGTGGTTTGCTGCAGGTTGTCCAAGGTGGTGCTCAAGCGTTCGACGTTTTCTCGGGAGAACAGCTGGTTGGCGTTGTGCAGCAGCAGGTTGATGCTGGTCATCAGGTCGTTGCTGTTATTGAGCAGGCGCGCGATAGGCGATGGCGACGCGATGATTTCCGGCAGGTTGCCGTCCTTGCCCTTGAGTTCCGGGCTCTGCGGGGTGCCGCCGCTGAGCTGGATGATCGAGGTGCCGGTGATGCCGGTCAGTGCCAGCTTGGCCTGGGTGTCTTCCTTGATCGGCGTCTGCCCGGCCAGACGGATGCGCGCCAGCACGCGGCGTGGGTCCTTGGGGTCCAGGCGTAGGCTGGTGACGTCGCCCACCTTGATCCCGCTGTACTGCACCGAACTGCCCTGGGACAGGCCGCTGACCGCTTCGTTGAACACCACCTCGTAATCGCGAAAGGCGCTGTCGACACTGGATTTGGCCAGCCACAGGCCGAACAGCATCGCGCCGACCACCACAATTACGCTGAACAATCCGATCATCACATGATGGGCTCGGGTTTCCATGTCATACCTCGTTAAGCGATTGAGCGGCATCCAATGCCGCGCGGCCTCGGGGGCCGTGGAAATATTCGTGAATCCAGGCGTCGTCGGTTTCCGAGACGACATCGATGGCATCGGCCACCAGCACTTTCTTTTGCGCCAGCACCGCCACGCGGTCGGTGATGGTATACAGCGTGTCGAGGTCGTGGGTGACCAGGAACACGCTCAAGCCAAGCGCATCGCGCAGGGTCAGGATCAGTTGGTCGAATTGCGCGGCGCCAATCGGGTCGAGGCCGGCGGTGGGCTCGTCGAGAAACAGGATGTCCGGGTCCAGGGCCAGCGCGCGCGCCAGGGCGGCGCGCTTGATCATGCCGCCGGACAGCGACGCCGGGTACTTGTCGGCCGCCGACAACGGCAGTCCGGCGAGGGCCAGTTTGACCGCCGCCAAATGCTCGGCATCGGCGCGGCTGAGCCCGGCGTGCTCGATCAACGGCAAGGCGACGTTCTCAGTGACAGTCAGGGAAGAAAACAGCGCGCCCTTCTGGAACAGCACGCCGAAGCGGCGTTCCACCAGCGAACGTTCATGCTCGGGCAGGCTCGGCAGGTTCTTGCCGAACACCCGCACTTGCCCTTCGCTGGGGCGCCGCAAGCCGACGATGCTGCGCAGCAACACCGACTTGCCGCTGCCGGAGCCACCGACCACCGCGAGGATCTCACCCTTGTACAAATCCAGGTCGAGGTTTTCGTGCACGCTCTGGCTGCCAAAGCGGTTGCACAGGCCACGCACCTCGATCACCGCCTCAGTGGGCGCTCGATGTAGACGACTCACCAGCCCATCTCCATGAAAAACATCGCGGCGACCGCGTCCAGCACGATCACCACGAAGATCGATTGCACCACGCTTGAGGTGGTATGCGCGCCGACTGATTCGGCACTGCCGCTGACCTTGAACCCTTCCAGGCAGCCAATCGCGGCGATCAGGAACGCGAAGATCGGCGCTTTCACCATGCCCACCAGGAAGTGCTGCACGCCGATGTCCGATTGCAGCAGCGACAGGAACATCGCCGGCGAAATATCCAGCGCCACCGCACACACCACGCCGCCGCCAATAATCCCCGAGAGCATCGCCAGGAACGTCAGCATCGGCAAGGCCACCAGCAGCGCCAGGACCCGCGGCAGCACCAGCAGCTCCATCGGGTCCAGGCCCAGGGTACGGATCGCGTCGATTTCCTCGTTGGCCTTCATCGAGCCGATTTGTGCGGTAAAGGCACTGGCCGTGCGACCGGCGATCAGGATGGCGGTGAGCAACACGCCAAATTCCCGCAGAAATGAGAACGCCACCAGGTCCACGGTGAATATCGTCGCGCCGAAGCTCTTGAGCACGGTGGCGCCGAGGAAGGCCACCACGGCGCCCACCAGAAAGGTCAGCAGCGCAACGATAGGCGCGGCATCGAGGCCGGTCTGTTCGATATGCGCGACCATCGGTGTGAGGCGCCAGCGTTTGGGCCGAAAGACGCCGCGCACGAAGGTTTCGAGGATCAGGCCGATGAAGCCCAGCAGTTTCATTCCGTCTTGCCAGACCGTGTCCACCGCGCGGCCGATGCGCGCCAACAGTTGAATGCCCGCGCCTTCTTCCGGTTCTTTAAGCGGTACGCAGAAATCGTTGAGCGAACGGTAGACCGTCTTGAGCAGTGCCCGGTCGGCGGCGGACAGGCTGCAATCGGTCTGCTCGGCGGACTGTTC
Organism: Pseudomonas sp. W4I3; assembly: GCF_030816195.1. Lineage (GTDB taxonomy): Bacteria > Pseudomonadota > Gammaproteobacteria > Pseudomonadales > Pseudomonadaceae > Aquipseudomonas. Next base: position 744,152 of record NZ_JAUSXS010000001.1, read on the forward strand.
GATACGTTCGGGCCCCAGCAGCTCCACCAGCAGCGAAGCGCCGGCCGTATCCAAAGCGCCGAGGCCGTTGAGGTCGATACGCGCACCAGCGTCGTACTGGCCGTCGAGGGTATGCGACAACTTCTTCAGGCGGGCGTAGTGGGCAAGCGTCCAGTCACCGGTAATCCGGAGCAACGGCGGTGTGCTGGACGTATCGAGTTGGGCCGCGCCGGCTGTCGTGCGAGAGGTCATAAGCTCCGAGCTTGTTTGGCTGTCCACAATTGCTACGTAATAGCACGATCGGGCTTACTTGGGGTTGTCCGTTTGTGCTGAGTCGGTGACGTTGAAGCGCAGCACGCCAATGACTTGCCCGTCTTCGGTCAGCACCCGCACCTGCCAGCGGCCTACCGAATCCGGCGGGAAGTTCTGCTTGTGGGTCCAGGCGCGGTAGCCTTCCTTGCGGCCGCCATGGATATCCAGGGCAATGCGGTCGACTTCCTTGCCGTTGAATTTCCACACGTGATAGATCCGTTCATCCAGGCCGCGAGGGGCGTTGATGGCGGTGTAGGCGTACAGCCCGCCGCTGCGCAGTTGGGCGGCGCTGACCTGCTTGAGGTCGTCGCCCGGTGTGCGGTCTTGGAGTTGAGTGCTTATGGCCACTTCGGTCATCCACAGGGTGGCAGGTGGTACCCAGCTGCGCAGCAGCCAGCCGGCGCAGCCAATCGCGGCCGTGACCCCCAGCAACATCGCCCAGCCTTTGACGCTGCGCAGCGGCAGGCTGACCGCCAGGCTTGGGATCGACAGGGCCATGGCGACGCCCAGGGCCAGCTTGTAACTTTCGGCGGTGGTCAGGTGCAGGATGATCGGCAGTGCGGTCAGCAATGCGGCGAATAACGTCAGCGTGTGCAGAGCGAGGAACAGTGACCGCTTGGGCGCCAGCCACTTGTAGTACAGCGGGTCGATGATCGAAACCAGCGCCGCCGCACCGAGCAGGCCGGTGAACACCGATTGGCCGCTGTTCCAGGCCGTGGTGACGAAAAAGAACGGCAGCACGAAGAACAGGCTTTCCTGGTGGATCATCTGCGTGGCATAGCGCAGTAGCGGTTCCGGTATTTCGCGATTGAAAAGCCTGGTGAACAGCTGGGTAAAGCTGTTTTCCAGCATCAGCCACAGCCAGCTCACCAGCATGATCACGGCGATCCAGCTGGCCATGCCTTGCTGGCGGTCCACCAGAATGAAACTGCCCACACCGGATATGAAGCCGCCGAGCGCGATCACCCCTGGGTAGCGCTTGATCAGTTCTATAACGCGCTGGATAAGGGGCGGCAAATTCGGCATGGGCGGTTCACAATAGGTGTGGGAAAAATCCTAGACAGGATAGCGTCTCAGGTCGCTGTTCGGTGCCTCATTACGCGTTGCGTTTGCGATAAAACCGCACGGCCATCCATATCAGAGTGATCAGCCCCAGCACACCCGCGCCCAATCCGCTCAGCGCGTTATAACTCAACAGCGGTTTTTCGATGCGCCAGTAGCCCGGCTGCGCCAGCACCTGACGCATGGCCTGGTTGGTCTGCGCCAGGCTCACGGCCTTGATGCGTTTGGCCGGATCGCTGAAGCGGCCATCGGCATATTCGCCGGCAGCGCTCCAGTAATAGTCGGCCAACGCGCTGTTGCCCTGTACCGCCCAGGCCTGGCGTGCGATGGCGGCTTGCTGCAGCCGAGCGAATACCGCCGGGTCGAGGCCATCCTTGAGCAACTGTGCCTTGAGGTCTTTGAGTACCTGTTCGGCTTGCTCGAGGTTGTCCCGCTCAAGGTCAGCGTTCAGGCTCAGGAACCCGACGCCGCCAAGCACTTCGCGCTCGCTCCAGGGGCCGTAGGACAAGCCGTGCTTGAGGCGCAGTTGGCGGTACAACGCCCAGTCGAGGTAGTCCTTGAGCAGGTCGTAGGTTTCGTCATGCTGGTCGTCCAATACCGGCTCCGGGAGCAGCCAGTGCAGCTTGGCATTGTTGCCGACCCAGCCGTGGATCAGGTCACGATGGCTGTCAGCGACGTTCTGGATTTGCGGCAATGGCCGGTGGTCGCTCGGCTCCACCGGGTCGAGTTGGCCATAGGTGCGCTCGAGGTAGGCAGGCAGCAGTTTGTCCAGGTCGCCGACGACGATCAGGGTCATGTTATTCGGCGCGTACCAGTTTTTGCGCAGTGCCTCCAACTGATCGCGGGTCAGGTGGCCGACCTCGGCGCGTTCGGCGCACTTGAGGCCCAGCTCGACGGCCAACTGGTTACTGGCATTGTGGCCCAGATCCTGGCGGTCCAGCAGGCGTTGCAAGTGGGAGTAATGGCCGCCGTCCTCGCGCTCGACCACTTGCTTGGCCGCATTGATATTGGCGTCGGTCAGTTGGGTGCGGGTGATGATTGCCAGCAGCAGGTCCAATACCTTGCGCTGGTTTTGCGCGGGCGCCTCGATCACGAACGTGGTGTCGGCGTTGCTGGTGTAGGCGTTCCACTCGCCGCCCAGGGCTTGCATGCGGTCTTCAAGCTCGCCTTCGCCACCGCCGTCGATCCCGCTGAACAGCAGGTGCTCGAACAAATGCGGCAGCTCTTTTTGCTCGCAGCTGAAGTCGTCCAGGCCCACGCCAACCACCAGGCGAATTGCCACGTGCCCGCGCTCGGTGCCCGGTTTGAGCAGCAGTTGCAGGCCGTTGGGTAAGGTGTAGCCTTCGACCTGCAGGCGGTCAAAGGCAAAGGTGTGTGCCGAGCCCATCAGCAGGCAGGCGAGTATCAGGCGACGCATAACAAGCTTCCTGGCGAACGAGGTCCATTGCTAACTGACTTCGCTCGCTGGCTTACGTTCAGGGCGAATGGGTGATGTCGGCAATATCTTCAGCAGACAGTGCGCCGGTGTCGGACGTTTCCAGCACCACATAAGCGCTGCTGCAAAACAGCGAGTTCAAGCGCTTCATGTCGGCAATCAGCTCCAAGTGCAGCGAGCTGGTTTCCAGGCTCTGCACGATTTTACGCTGCAAGCGGCTGACGTGGGCGTGGGCCAGACGACGTTCCTGGGCGCGAAAGCGGCGTTTCTCGCGCAGTAACTGGCGGGCGCTTTCTGGATCGCCGCTGAGAAATACCGACAAGCCCAGGCGCAGGTTGGAAATCAACTGGCTGTGCAGGTCGCTGAGTTCTTCCAGGCCGACTTCGGAAAACTGCCGACGTTGCGAGGTTTTCTGCTGCTGGACTTTGCGCAGCATGCGCTCGATCAAGTCGCCCGCCAGCTTCAGGTTGATCGACAGCTCAATGATCTCTGCCCAGCGTCGATTGTCCTGTTCACTCAGGTCTTCCCGGGGCATTTGCGCCAGGTAAAGTTTGATCGCGCTATAGAGCGCCTCGACGTCATCGCTGAGGCTGCGCATTTCCTGGGTGATGGCGGTTTGTTTGCCGCGCAGCACTTCCTGCATCGAGGTGAGCATGTTGTCGATCAAGTCGCCGAGCCGCAGGGTTTCGCGGGCGGCGTTGGCCAGCGCCAGGCTTGGCGTATCCAGCGCGGCCAGGTCCAGATGGCGCGGCTTGGCTTTGCCATTGGTCTCGGGCCGCTCGGGCAGCAGCCATTCGCACAGCCGAGCCATCGGGCCAATCGTCGGCAACAGAATCAGGCAACGGCTGACGTTGTAGAGCAGGTGAAAGGTGATGACCATGCCCTGAGTGCTGTAGTCCAGGCCGTCCATCCAGCGTACGAGTGGGTCGAGCACCGGAATGATCAGCAGCAGGCCGATCAATTTGTACAACAGGCTGCCCAAGGCGACTTGCCGCCCGGCCGTGTTTTGCATGCTGGTGCTGAGAAAGGCCAGGATGCCGCTGCCGATGTTGGCGCCGATCACCAGGCCGATGGCCACGTGCAAACCGATCACGCCGGCACCGGCCAGTGTGGCCGTCAGCAGTACAGCGGCGAGGCTGGAGTAGGAAATCATCGCGAACAGCGCGCCGACCAGGGCGTCGAGCAAGATGTCGCCGGTCAGCGAAGCGAAGATGACTTTGACGCCCTGAGCATGGGTAATCGGCCCGGCGGCTTCGACGATCAATTGCAGTGCCAGGATGATCAGCCCGAGGCCGATCCCGACCCGGCCGAGTTGCCCTGCCCGCGTCTGTTTGCGCGACAGGAAAAATATCACCCCGAGGAAAATCAGCAGTGGCGACAACCAGGACAAGTCGAGGGTCAGCACCCGCGCCATCAACGCGGTACCCACGTCGGCACCGAGCATGGTGGCCAAGGCAGGGGTAAGGCTCATCAGCCCTTGGCCGACAAAGGAGGTGACCAGCATCGCTGTGGCATTGCTGCTCTGCACCATGGCTGTCACCAAGATGCCAGCGACAAACGCAAGCCAGCGTTTGGACATGTTCTGCCCGATGACTTGGCGCAAGTTGGAACCGTAGACCCGCAGGATGCCGGTACGGACGATGTGCGTGCCCCAGATAAGCAGGGTCACGGCGGAAAGCAGATTGAGCAAGGTCAGCATGCTCGGCCCCCCGTGTGGGTGCGCTCCAACAGGAGCGAAGGAAAGTTACCGCGTGCCGCTCTACGTCTTGTGCTTAAGCTGTAGTTGGCGAATGGGCTCCGCGCCAGCATCGCATAGCTAAACTTGGGATTGAAACAAAACTGTCATCTGCAGGAACGAGTTTGCTCGCGAAGACGCCAAGGACAACGCGTTAAACCAGGCGGTGCGCGTTATCGTTGACGTTCTTCGCGAGCAAGCTCGCCCCTACAGGTTTATTGACCCGCAGCGTTCTAGCGCAGTTTCACCGGATCCTGCTGTTTCTTCTTTTTCGCGATGGCGGTGCGCATCTTGATGTTTATCGCTTCCACTGCCAGCGAGAACGCCATGGCGAAGTAGACGTAGCCTTTTGGCACGTGCACGTCGAAGGATTCGGCGATCAGCACGGTACCCACCACCAGCAGGAACGACAGCGCCAGCATCTTCAGCGACGGGTGCTTGTCGATGAACTCGCTGATGGTGCCAGCGGCCAGCATCATCACCAGTACGGCAACCACGATGGCGGCGACCATCACCGGCACGTGGGAAACCATGCCGACTGCGGTGATGACCGAGTCCAGGGAGAACACGATGTCGATGATCGCGATCTGGATGATGGTGTAGATGAACTTGCCACCGGCGCCTTTGGGCTCGTCATGGCTTTCTTCTTCACCTTCCAGGGCGTGGTACATCTCCTGGGAGCTTTTCCACAGCAGGAACAGGCCACCGAAGAACAGGATCAGATCGCGCCCGGAGATGCCCTGGCCGAAGACCTCGAACAAGTCGGCGGTCAGTTGCATGACCCAGGTGATCGACAGCAGCAACAGGATACGCGTGACCATCGCCAGGGCGAGGCCGAAGATCCGGGTGCGCGCCTGCATGTGCTTGGGCATGCGGCTGACCAGGATCGAAATCATGATGATGTTATCGATGCCCAGCACGATCTCGAGGGCCGTCAGGGTGAAGAAGGCAATCCAGATCTCCGGATTGGTCAGCCATTCCATGTGTATTCCTTTGTGCAAGTGTTAGACCGCGCAAGCTGTAGCGCCGCGCGGTGAGTGAGTCGGTAAGATTATAGAGTGCTGAACAGCGGAAAAATCCCCATCAGCAACGCGGCGAACATTATGCACAGGCATACCAGCACTGCCCACTTGAGGGTGAAGCGCTGATGATCGCCGAACTCGATACCCGCCAGGGCAACCAGCAAGTAGGTCGAGGGTACCAGCGGGCTGAGCAGATGCACCGGCTGGCCGACGATCGACGCCCGCGCCATTTCCACTGCGGTGATGCCGTAGTGGCTGGCCGCTTCGGCCAGTACCGGCAGTACGCCATAGTAGAACGCATCGTTGGACATGAAGAAGGTAAACGGCATGCTCACCAGCGCCGTGATCACCGCCAGGTACGGGCCCAGGGCTTCCGGGATGACCGCCAGCAGGCTCTTGGACATGGCATCGACCATGCCTGTGCCCGACAGGATGCCAGTGAAAATGCCTGCGGCGAAGATCAGCCCGACGACCGCCAATACGCTACCGGCGTGGGCCGCGACGCGGTCTTTCTGTTGTTGCAGGCACGGGTAGTTGACGATCATCGCGATACTGAACGCCACCATGAACAGCACCGGCAGCGGCAACAGGCCGGCGATCAGCGTGCACATCAGGGCCAGCGTGAGCGCGCCGTTGAACCAGATCAGCTTCGGACGGCGGGCGTCGGGAAATTGCGACACGCTGATTTCGCTGTGATCGATCTCGTCGCCTTGCAGGTGCAGTTCGCCCAGGCGCGCACGCTCGCGCTTGCCGTACATATAGGCAATTGCCAGGATCGCCACCACGCCGGCAGCCATCGCCGGGATCATGGGCACGAAGATATCCGATGGGTCGACATGCAGCGCACTGGCGGCGCGGGCCGTCGGACCGCCCCACGGCGTCATGTTCATCACGCCACCGGCAAGAATGATCAAGCCGGCCATGATCCGCGGGCTCATGCCGATGCGCTGGTACAGCGGCAGCATGGCGGCGACGCAGATCATGTACGTAGTGGCGCCGTCACCGTCCAGGGACACCACCAACGCCAGCACGGCGGTGCCGACCGACACTTTCAACGGGTCGCCCTTGACCATCTTGAGGATCTTGCGCACGGCCGGGTCGAACAGGCCGGAGTCGATCATCAGGGCAAAGTAGAGGATGGCGAACATCAGCATCACGCCGGTCGGCGCGAGCTTGGTGATGCCTTCGAGCATCATCGGGCCGATCTTCGGCGCGAAGCCGCCGAACAGCGCGAACAGGATGGGCACGATGATCAAGGCGATCAGCGCGGACAGGCGCTTGGTCATGATCAGGAACATGAACGTGATGACCATGGCGAAGCCAAGGAAAGTCAGCATAGGAATACTCCAGGCGTAGCGCGGCTAGGGAATGGCGGACCGGGTGGGGTCAGCGCAGAACGAAAGGCACGAGGCGTACGGGTGGAGTTGGGGCAAACAGGCGGGTACGGGCGGACATCGGAGATCACCATTGTTGTTGTTAACAGTCGGTCTATTGCCGACAGTGGAGGTGATCCTAGACGGGTAAGCTTTCAGCCAGCTTTCGCTGAGAAAACAGATGACACTCGGTCATTAGGCTGTTGCCGATACAAATGTGGGAGGGGGCAAGCCCCCTCCCACAATTCGGTTTTGTGTACCGCTGAATTTTCAAGGCAGCTCGAGGCCGCCTGCCGCCTTGTGCAGCGCCCGCAGGTGTTCACCCATTTGCTTGAGGTTGGCTTCGCAGGCGGCAATCTCGGCGGCGCGGGAAGGATCGAGCAGCGCCCTCACCTCTTTATCCAGGTCGCCGGTCAGCGATTGCAGTTGCTTCTGGCGTTCGGCACTTTCCGATTCCAACCGTTTGGCTTCCGACGGTTGCGGCAGGCCATAGCCGCCACTGTCGAGCAGCTCGGCCGGGCGACTGAGGAAGCCGCTGTTGGCGAGAATTTGCTGCAAGGTGTTGTTGGCCTTTTCCATCCCGCCGTTTTTCAGCTCGCGCGCATTGAGGTAACGCTGTTTGACTTCGTCTTGGGCAAGCATTAACTGTTTGCGGTAGCTGGCTTGTTCCAGCAGCAGCAAGGCGGCGCTGGTGCGCAAGTCGGCCTGGCTGAACCATTGACGGCGTTCCTGTGCATCCAGCGACAGCCAGTCTTCAACCTGGGTCTGCTTGATCGGCAGACGTTTGCGCAGCACATCGAACATCGCCTGATAGCGTTCGCGGAACGAGTCGAAGTGGTAACCCAGGCGCAACGCCTCGCGCTTGTCATTGAGTACGCTGGTGTCGGCCAGCCCGCGCGCGCTGAGCACTTCCAGCAAGCCGTTGGGGGTGATGTTGTCCAGGCCTGTCAACTGTGGGTTGGCGCTGCCACTGCGCAACAGTTTCAAGCTTTCTACCGCGCAATTGTTGGAGATAAAGAAGTAATTGCCGTCGTAGCTCCAGTGCATCTCGGCGGCATGTTCGACCGTGTCGTTGATTTCCTGGCGGTTGAGCTTCAGCGGCACCGACGCCAGGCCACGCAGTTCAGTCTTGGTGTATTCGTCGATGACCTGGGCCAGCGGCAAAACGAACAGCCGTGACGGGTATTTGCCCACCAGGCCATCCCAGCTCGATAGCTGTACGTCACCGACGAAGGCGCGGTAGGACAAGACAAGGTGTTGATCCAGGTCCAGCCGGCAGTCTGGCCCGCGAGGGCGGCCGGGCGCGCAGATCACCAGGCGCAGCATGCTATGGCCCCAGCGACTCACCAGGTTCTGATTGGCTTCGGCGAGCAGGTAGTCGATTTCGTACACCCGTTCCGGGTCGATCTGGCCCAACGGTGTTTTGGCGAAATCATTGCCTGCGTTCAAGAAAGCGTAGGTCTTGCCGCAGGTATCCTGCCCGGGCGGCGCCCAGCCGAAGTGTTCCTTGTAATAGCGCGCCAGCGCGGGACGGCGGCAGGCGTAGCTGGGGTCGAGGAGGAAGTACTCCATGTTGACCGCAACGAATTCCAGCGGGCTGGTGGTTTCGTAGATGTCCGGGCTGCGAGCTACCTGATTGTTGTGCTGTTCACGTTCGCCGCGACGGCCGACGTATTGCGGCCAGCCGGCGAGGTCCAGCAGGCGTGGATCGTCACTCAACGTGAAACGACGGTCATTCTGGCCGCGGCACTGGTCGGGCAAGCCAATCAAACCGGTGATGCTGTTCTGGCGGCTGCATCGCTGGATCAGCGCACGCTCGTCCTTGGACCACAGGCGCGCACGGTCATAGATGTGGGTCAGTTCATGCAGCACAGTGGCGAGCATTTCCCGGCGCACGGTGCCGTGAGGACGATTGGTTTTCTGGGTGGCGGCGCTGCCGTCGGTCAGGCTGGCGAGCAGGTTTCGGTTGAGGTCTAGTTCAGACACCAGCGATGCCTGGCCATAAGCGTTCTCAGGCATTTTGTCGGTCCAGCCGACGTCGATACGGCGGTCCAACTGCTCGATGAAACGCGGCGGCAAGGCGCCCAGCGCTTCATCGAGCAACGCCTGGCTGGCCTGCTGTTCGGCCTGGCTCAGACCCTCGGTCTTGAGCCGCAGTTGCAGGCTGGCCTGGGCTGCGTCGGCGCACAGCAACACAGCTCCGGCCAAGAGCCAGGCTTTGATTCGCCTCACAGAGCGAGGATAGCTTCGGCGAGCGTCTGGTCACTGGCATCACGGGCTTCTGGCACGCGGGTGCGCAAGGTGTCGAAGGCTGCTTCGAGCTGCGCACCACGGATCTCGCCGTTGGTGGCGACGAAACTGGCGGCATCATCGTGGGCTTCGCGCACGATCTTGGAGTCGCGGATAGAGGTGGTGGTGTCCGAGGTGAAGTCAATGGTGCGCGCAGATGCACGGACGACGATGTTGCTGGTGGCCTTCAGGGTTTGCGCCTGGGCGACATCAGCCAGAACCAGCAGGCCGAGGGCGGCGACGATCAACGGGCTACGCATGGGGTGACTCCAATACAAGAGGGACATACAAAGATGATTATTGGACGAGAATTGCTTGCGCCAGTTCAAGGTCGCCTGCATGAAGTTTTGGCTGGGTGCGGCGCAGATAATCCAGTGCGGACTCCAAGCGTGCGCCTCGCCATTGGCCGTCAGTGGCAACGAAAGCGGCAGCGTCATCCTTGGCAAGCCGTACCAACTTGTTGTCGAACGGCGCAGAGGTCACCTTGCTGGTGGCGTACACGCTGACAACGGTGCTCTGAATGGAGACGTCGAAGGCCGAAGCCAACGGTGCCCAGCAGGCGCAGAACATGAAAGGAACAATCAACAGGCGGTTTGAAAAAGCCATGGGACTCGACAATTGAAAACGAGCGCCAAGGCTAGCGCAATGACCGGGTGAGAGCCAGTGCAGTGACTGGCTCTGCCTGCTTGCGCCTGGGTTAGATCGCCAGGATCGCCTGGGCCAATTGAGCGTCGGTGGCGGTGTTCAACTGCGGCGCTTGTTGGCGGATCTGTGCCAGGGCGCTTTCCAGTTTCACGCCACGGATGGCGCCTTCGCTGGCAACGAAGCTGGCGGCGTCGTCACGGGCGGCTTGCACCACTTTGTTGTCGCGCAGGGAGGACGTGGCATCGGACGTGGCGTCAGAGGTGGCTTTCAGTGCGCCAACGATCGAGTCGGTGGTCACGATCAGGCTGCTCGCATTGGCGTTGGCAGCAATAGCCAATAGGGCAGCAGTGCACAGCAGGCGAAGACGGGACATGGGATAACTCCTGTAGATGGGCAAATTAGGTGGCACAGAACGGCCACAGTGAAACGGACGTTGGGCAACTGGGCATCTGACGCCCGATCTACAAGGTTCGCCACGTGGTGACTGGATATTAAGCCACCGCTTGTCCATTCGGAAGCGGGTTGTATAACTGTTACGGCTGTATGTTGAAATATAAAAACTGTACTGGTCGAAGAGAGTGTGACTGTTCCAATTCCGTTCTTCCAGAAACAACAAAGCCCGCCTCCGGTTACCCGGGGCGGGCTTTGCTTTGACAAATCAGAGTGCTGGCGGTGGACCCGACGGGTCAGGGCCAGCGAGCGCTAATCAGCGCCAGAACGGCTTGCTCAGCTCTTCGTAGCGTTGAGCTTCGCTGATACCGGCGTCAGCCAGCAGACGCGAATCCAGGCGAGCCAGTTGGTGGCGGCTGGAGATGCGGCGCTGCCACAACATCAGGTTGGCGAGAACGCGCAGAGGCATGGAAGCCTGGGTGTTGACAGCTTTTTCTTCGAAGAACAGTTCGGAACTGAGTGTACGTTCCATGATGACATCCTTCCGCTTGTGGCGGGATTAGGTAGTGGTTTAACTGATGCCAATGATCCTCCTCGCACGCAAGACTCTCTAGATACAGTTCACCTGTATTGTGAGGGGCCAGTTAACTGTTTATAGAGGCTGTACGGTACGGAATTGGTGCAACTGTACCTGTCTGCACTTAAACAGTGCGAAATAGGGGATTTTGAGGTGGGCAGTAGGATATTTCGGTAGGAAATGACCGGTACAGCAGTACAGTTTTTGATAAATATGCAGGTTGGACAACCGGGCCAATAAAACTGTATTTGCCTCAGCCCGGTCGTGTATCGATCAAGCCTTAAGCATGTGGCCTGTTTCTTCCAGGTTAATGTGCCAGCTCAGTGCTTCGCGCAGGATGTGCGGGGTATGCCCGCCGAGAGCGCAGGCGGCGTCGAAGTAACTGTTCAGCGCATCGCGATACGCCGGGTGCACACAGTTGTCGATGATCACTCGGGCACGCTCTCGTGGCGCCAGGCCACGCAGGTCGGCCAGGCCCACTTCGGTCACCAGGATGTCTACGTCATGCTCGGTGTGGTCCACATGACTCACCATCGGCACCACGCTGGAAATGGCGCCGCCTTTGGCAATCGACTTGGTTACAAAGATCGCCAGGTGCGCATTGCGTGCAAAGTCCCCGGAACCGCCGATACCGTTCATCATTCGCGTGCCGCAGACATGCGTAGAGTTGACGTTGCCGTAGATATCAAACTCCAGCGCGGTGTTGATACCAATAATGCCCAGGCGACGAACCACTTCAGGGTGGTTGGAGATCTCCTGCGGGCGCAGCACCAGTTTGTCCTTGTAGTGCTCAAGATTGCCGAACACATCGGCATTGCGCCGCTCCGACAGGGTGATCGAGCTGCCGGAGGCAAAGCTCAGCTTGCCAGCGTCGATCAAGTCGAAGGTCGAGTCCTGCAGCACTTCCGAATACATGGTCAAGTCTTCGAACGGCGAGTCGATCAAGCCGCACATTACCGCGTTAGCGATATTGCCAATGCCGGCTTGCAGTGGGCCAAGCTTGTTGGTCATGCGCCCGGCGTCTACTTCCTGTTTCAGAAAGTTGATCAGGTGGTTGGCGATGCCTTGGGTATCGGCGTCGGGTGGCGTCACGGTGGACGCGGAATCCGCCTGGTTGGTGATCACGATGGCGACGATCTTTTCGGGCGGGATCGGAATCGCCGTGCTGCCGATGCGATCATCGACTTTTACCAGTGGAATCGGTGTGCGCGTTGGCCGATAGGTAGGGATATAAATGTCGTGCAGCCCTTCCAGGTTCGGGTTGTGCGCGAGGTTGATCTCGACGATCACTTGCTTGGCGAAAATCGCGAAGCTGGCCGAGTTGCCCACCGAGGTGGTGGGCACGATATGCCCCTGCTCGGTGATTGCGACGGCTTCGATCACTGCGATGTCCGGCAACTTGAGCTGGTTGTTGCGCAGTTGCTCGACGGTTTCCGACAGGTGCTGGTCAATAAACATCACCTCGCCCGCATTGATCGCCTTTCGCAGCGTGCTGTCCACCTGGAATGGCATGCGGCGCGAGAGCACGCCGGCTTCGGTCAGCTGCTTGTCCAGGTCGTTGCCCAGGCTGGCGCCAGTCATCAGGGTGATTTTCAGCGGCGAAGTCTTGGCGCGTTCGGCCAGGGCGTGGGGGACGGCCTTGGCTTCACCGGCACGGGTGAAGCCGCTCATGCCGACGGTCATCCCGTCCTCAATCAGTGCAGCGGCGTCTGCCGCGCTCATGACCTTGTTCAACAACGAAGGCAAGCGGATACGATCACGGTACATGAATGTTCATCTCAGGCTACGGAAGCAAGGTGGGCAGTGTAGTGATTTCAAAAAGTTTCGGCCCGCTACCATGGTCGAATGCCGAGCAGCGATTTAGAGCCTTTGGTCGGGTTTCACGTGGTAACAAAAAACCCCAGCCTACGGGAGGCCAGGGTTTTGGGTATTGCGCTGGCGCAGTGTTATTCGACGGCCTTGACCATGTCTTCGATGACCTTCTTGGCATCGCCGAAGACCATCATGGTCTTGTCGAGGTAGAACAACTCGTTATCCAGGCCCGCGTAGCCGCTGGCCATCGAGCGCTTGTTGACGATGATGGTCTTGGCCTTGAACGCCTCAAGGATCGGCATGCCGGCGATCGGTGAGTTCGGATCGTTCTTGGCGGCCGGGTTGACCACATCGTTGGCGCCCAGCACCAGTACCACGTCGGCCTGGCCAAACTCGGAGTTGATGTCTTCCATCTCGAACACTTGGTCGTAAGGCACTTCTGCCTCGGCCAGCAGTACGTTCATGTGCCCAGGCATACGGCCCGCCACGGGGTGGATCGCGTATTTTACCGTCACGCCGTGGTGAGTCAGCTTCTCGGTCAGCTCCTTGAGCGCGTGTTGCGCTCGAGCCACGGCCAGGCCATAGCCCGGCACGATGATTACGGTGTCAGCGTTGGTCAGCAGGAAGGTGGCATCGTCGGCCGAGCCGGATTTTACCGGGCGCGCTTCTTTTGAGCCTGTCGCAGCCGCGGCATCAGGCGTATTGCCGAAACCGCCGAGCAGTACATTAAAGAAGGAGCGGTTCATGGCCTTGCACATGATGTACGAGAGGATCGCGCCGCTGGAGCCCACCAGGGAGCCTGCGATGATCAGCATCGAGTTGTTCAGCGAGAAGCCAATCCCCGCCGCCGCCCAGCCGGAGTAGCTGTTGAGCATCGACACCACGACCGGCATGTCGGCGCCGCCGATCGGGATGATGATCAGCACGCCCAGTACAAAGGCCAGTGCCAGCATCACAGCGAATGCAGTGAGGTTGCCGGTGAACATGAATGTCAGGCCCAGGCCCAGGGTCAGCAGGCCCAGCACCAGATTGAGCTTGTGCTGGCCACCGAACTGTACCGGTGCGCCCTGGAACAGGCGGAACTTGTATTTGCCCGACAGCTTGCCGAAGGCGATCACGGAGCCGGAGAAGGTGATTGCACCAATCGCCGCGCCGAGAAACAGCTCCAGGCGGTTACCCGCAGGAATCGAGTCGCCCAGGTGTTTGACGATGCCCAGCGATTGCGGCTCGACGACAGCAGCAATGGCGATAAACACCGCTGCCAGGCCGATCATGCTGTGCATGAAGGCGACCAGCTCCGGCATCTTGGTCATTTCCACGCGCTTGGCCATGATCGAGCCGGCGGTGCCGCCGATCAGCAGGCCGACGATCACGTAGCCGATACCGGCGGTTGCCAGTTCAGCACCGAGCTTATAGATGAGACCAACGGTGGTGAGCACTGCCAGCGCCATGCCAAGCATGCCGAACAGGTTGCCGCGCCGCGAAGTGGTTGGGTGCGAGAGGCCCTTGAGGGCTTGGATGAAACAGATCGACGCAATCAGGTAGAGCGTCGTGACGAGGTTCATGCTCATTACTTTGGCGCCTCTTCTTTTACTTTCGGGGCTTTTTTCTTGAACATCTCAAGCATGCGCCGGGTGACCAGAAAGCCACCAAAGACGTTGACCGCCGCCAGCGCCACGGCCAGGGTGCCCATCGTCTTGCCCAGCGGCGTCACCGTGAGGGCTGCGGCGAGCATGGCGCCGACGATCACGATTGCCGAAATGGCGTTGGTCACTGCCATCAACGGCGTGTGAAGCGCGGGTGTCACGTTCCAGACCACGTGGTAACCGACATAAATCGCCAGCACAAAGATGATCAGGTTGTAGATACCGGGGGAGATAAGCTCTTCCATCGTCTGAATCCCTGCTTAGGCGTTTTTGCGGATGACTTGGCCGTCGCGGCACATCAGGCACGCGGCGACGATGTCGTCTTCGAGGTTGATTTCAAACTGCCCTTCCTTGGTGAACACCAGTTTCAGGAAGTCCAGCAGGTTGCGCGCATACAAGGCCGATGCATCGGCTGCCACGGCGCCGGCCAGATTGGTCGGGCCGCAAATGATCACGCCGTTTTCCACCACGACTTGATCGGCGACCGTCAGCGGGCAGTTGCCGCCCTGCGCTGCCGCAAGGTCAATGACCACTGAGCCGGGCTTCATCTGCGCGACGGTTTCGGCGCTGAGCAACGTGGGTGCCTTGCGGCCGGGGATCAATGCGGTGGTGATGACGATATCGGCTTGCTTGGCGCGCTCATGTACCGCCAGGGCCTGGCGTTGCATCCAGCTGGTGGGCATCGGGCGTGCGTAACCGCCGACGCCGACTGCGCATTCACGTTCTTCATCGGTTTCGTAAGGCACATCGACGAACTTGGCGCCGAGGGATTCAATCTGCTCTTTGACGGCCGGGCGTACATCAGAAGCTTCGATCACCGCCCCCAGGCGTTTCGCCGTTGCGATGGCCTGCAGACCTGCGACGCCAGCACCGAGGATCAGCACGCGGGCCGCTTTCACGGTGCCTGCGGCGGTCATCAGCATCGGCATGAAACGCGGGTAGTGATGGGCCGCCAGCAATACGGCTTTATAGCCGGCGATGTTGGCCTGCGAGGACAGCACATCCAGGCTCTGGGCCCGCGAGGTGCGTGGCGCAGCTTCAAGCGCGAAGGCCGTGATGCCGCGTTCTGCGAGCTTGGCGATAGTTTCGTTGCTGAACGGGTTGAGCATGCCCACCAATACGGTGCCGCTTTTGATCAGCGCCAGTTCGCTGTCGCTGGGGGCAACCACCTTGAGGATCAGTTCGGCGCCAAACGCATCGTTGGCGCTGCCAATGGTTGCGCCTGCCGTTTCATAGGCACTGTCGACGATGCTGGCTTTAATGCCTGCGCCGCTTTGTACAGTGACCTTATGGCCCTGGCCGATCAGCTTCTTGATGGTTTCCGGGGTGGCAGCCACCCGCGTTTCACCGGTCTGGGTTTCGAGAGGAACACCAATGTGCACGTCAAATCTCCTGCATGATCTTTTTGCTTTTGATCTTTTTGTAAAAAGGCCAGTGCGCCATGAGTGGCGCAGCTGGGGCGGCCGATCAGCACGATCCCGCTGAAATGACAGCGGGGCGCGGCATTTTGCAGGCGAACTTTACGGCCTTCAAGGGATTATGACGGGTGACGAAAAATTAACTACAAGTCACCCTGTGACTGATTGTCGCAATGCCAAGGAATAACCCTTTTAAATACATATGTTTGAAGGGTTTAAAGGTTCGGAGGGCGGATTTTCCATCTTCGCTGTGAATAGTCGGTTATTGGCCTGTAATAGTCGCTACAAGCCATGCAAATCATGGCCTTCACCCTTATTTTGGTTCAGCCGGTACAGTCTGTCTAAATGCGACATTCAATTATATCTGTAGGGCCTTAATTTATCTGACTACAAGGTCAACAATGGGCTTGTCGCCTTTAAACGTTGGGGTTGTAGCGCTGAGATTGAGCAATCAGCCAGTCTCGGAACGCATGTAACGAAGCAGATTCGACCTTTCGCTCCGGGATCATCAGGTAATAGGCCTTGTCGCTGCGCAGGGTTTGCTTGCCTGCGATTACCAGTTGCTTGTCTTTGAGCTCCCGCTGGATCAGGAACGGTGGGATCAGCGCGATTCCCATGTCATGCATTGCCGCCTGTGACAGCATCGAGAATAGCTCGTAACGCGGGCCTGTCATGTCGCGCGCGATGCTTAGATGCTGGGCGCTGAACCATTGACGCCACGCATAAGGGCGCGTTGTCTGCTGCAGCAGGGGCAGTTCGGCTATTTCCTGAGGGGTGAAGTGCGCACGGTCGCCGAGCAATCGTGGGCTGCATACGGGGATAGGGTTTTCACCCATGAGTCTATGGGAGTGCGTGCCGGACCAGTCGGCATCGCCGAAATAGATCGCGGCGTCGAAGTCGGTGTCGGCAAACAGGAAGGGGCGTGTGCGGTTCGTCAGGTTGACCGTTACTTCCGGGTGCTGCTGTTGAAAGTCTTTCAGGCGTGGGATCAGCCATTGGGTGCCAAACGTGGGTACCACCGCCAATTCGATCACGTTCGCGCCCTGCTGGCCCATGATCGAAAGCGTGTCGCGCTCCACGGCGTCCAGTTGCGTTGCCACCCTGCGGCTGTAGGAGAGCCCCGCCTCGGTCAGCTTTACCCCGCGCCGCGAGCGTCGAAACAGCTCGACACTCAAAAACTCTTCGAGGCTGGCGATTTGTCGACAGATCGCGCCTTGAGTAATGGAAAGCTCCAGCGCCGCCTTGGTGAAGCTCTCGTGACGGGCCGCTGCTTCAAAGCTGATCAGCGCGGTAGTGCTGGGGATTTTTCTGCGCATGTACATAGTCCTCACAGGTAAGGCGCTTTTTATGGCCTTATCGGGCGTTACGAAGTGAGAAATTAGCACAAGCTCTTGCAGAAACCTCGTTTGCCCTCTGCACCGGCCCGGCCTAGTCTGCATGCACGACGTTTGATTCTTTTCGTGAGGACTTATTCATGGCTGGCAAGGCAAGCTTCAACTGGATCGATCCACTGCTGCTGGATCAACAACTCACTGAAGAAGAGCGCATGGTGCGTGACAGCGCCGAGCAATTTGCTCAGGACAAGTTGGCTCCTCGTGTGCTTGAAGCTTTCCGTCATGAAAAGACCGACCCTGCGATCTTCCGCGAGATGGGCGAAACCGGCTTGTTGGGTGCGATGATCCCCGAGCAATACGGTGGCAGTGGTTTGAACTACGTCAGCTATGGGTTGATTGCCCGGGAAGTCGAGCGAGTCGATTCCGGTTATCGCTCGATGATGAGTGTGCAGTCCTCGCTGGTGATGGTGCCGATCAACGAATTCGGTACCGAAGCGCAAAAGCAAAAGTACCTGCCGAAGTTGGCCTCCGGCGAATGGATCGGCTGCTTCGGCCTCACCGAGCCCAACCACGGCTCGGACCCAGGCGCGATGATTACGCGTGCACGTAAAGTGGATGGCGGCTACAGCCTGACGGGCGCGAAGATGTGGATCACCAACAGTCCGATCGCTGACGTGTTCGTGGTGTGGGGCAAGGACGACGCGGGCGACATACGCGGTTTTGTCCTGGAGAAGGGCTGGAAAGGCCTGAGTGCCCCGGCGATTCACGGCAAGGTCGGTCTGCGGGCGTCTATCACCGGCGAAATCGTGATGGATAACGTATTTGTACCCGAAGAGAACATCTTCCCGGATGTGCGTGGCTTGAAAGGTCCTTTCACTTGCCTGAATTCGGCGCGGTACGGCATCTCCTGGGGAGCGCTTGGGGCTGCGGAGTTCTGCTGGCACACCGCGCGTCAGTACACGCTTGATCGCCAACAGTTTGGTCGCCCATTGGCCGCCACGCAGTTGATCCAGAAGAAGCTGGCCGATATGCAGACCGAGATTACGCTGGCGCTGCAAGGCTGTTTGCGTCTTGGGCGGATGAAGGATGAAGGGACTGCGGCGGTTGAGATTACTTCGATCATGAAGCGCAACTCATGTGGCAAGTCCCTGGATATCGCGCGCATGGCTCGAGACATGCTCGGTGGCAACGGTATCTCCGACGAGTTTGGGGTGGCGCGTCATTTGGTCAACCTGGAGGTGGTCAATACCTATGAAGGTACGCATGACGTGCATGCCCTGATCCTGGGGCGCGCGCAAACCGGTCTTCAGGCCTTCTATT